>NZ_JACRVV010000006.1:0-237173 GCF_018812035.1 Gluconobacter sp. P5B12
TCTCGGCGTTCTTGTCGGGGATGTTTCCCTGTTTGCGTCTCGTCAGACAGTCAGTCTGACCGCTCATCTGTCCCTGTCCAACCTGTCAGGCTGGCATGGGCTGGAATCTTCCACATACCGCTGGACAGATGGCGATGCGACGTTGCCGCTGCAAAGCGGAAATAGCAGCAGGGAACCGGGTATTCTTTCCATTCAGGTCGTGTCCAGCGGACCCTATCTGATGGAGGATCGCTCTGCTCTGTCCGAACTCCGTCAGGTCGGATAACAGCCTCTGGGTACTGATGGGGAAGCCTCGGCTTCCCCATCAGTCTTGAAGAAGACCATCAAGCCCTTAATGGCTCTCAAATGATGTTCGAACGCTTCAAACGACAGGCTGATTTGTTCTTGCGTTAGAGAGTAAAGGGCACTTCGGAAAGAGACATCAATCTGTTTGAACCACTCGTGGTTGGCCGGGTTGTGTAACTTTTACGGAAGTGTTCAAGTCATACGCGGTAGGTGAGCCAGATGCTTGTCTAACGTGACGGGGTAATCACGGACACGGACCCCTGTTGCATTATACACGGCATTGGCAATCGCTGCTGCCACGCCACAAAGCCCCAGTTCCCCGACCCCTTTTGCTTTCATGGGAGAGGACAGGGGGTCGACTTCATCAAGAAAAATCACGTCCTGATGAGGAATATCAGCGTGTACGGGGACTTCGTAACCGGCCAGATCGTGATTGACGAAGAAGCCACGTCGAGTATCGACTGCCAGTTCTTCCATGAGGGCTGCGCCAGCGCCCATGGTCATGGCACCGATGACCTGGCTTCGGGCGGTTTTGGGGTTCAGAATGCGGCCTGCGGAGCAGACGGCCAGCATCCGCCGGATACGGACTTCGCCGGTAAATCCATTGACACCGACTTCGACGAAATGGCTTGCAAAGGTGGACTGCTGGTATCGTTTGTCTACGTCAGCATATTCAATGGTGTCCTCGGCAACCAGTTCACTCTCATGTGCAGCCTGTCCAAGGGGGAAAACACTGTTACCGACATGGACATTTCCGCCTGAGAACTGCGCTTCGGCTGGTGGTAATCCCAGTTTCTCCGCAACATTTTCTCGCAGTTTGACGCATGCGGCATATACGCCCGCAGCCGAATTGTTGGCCCCCCACTGGCCTCCGGATCCTGCCGATACAGGGAAATCCGAATCACCAAGAATGACCCGGACCTGATCGATGCAAACTCCCATCATTTCCGCCGCTGTCTGGGCAAGAATGGTATAGGTGCCTGTGCCAATATCGGTCATGTCGGTCTCGACCGTCACGATCCCCTGCGAATCAAGACGCACGCGTGCCCCGGATTTTGTCAGGAGATTGTTGCGGAAGCCTGCCGCGACGCCCATGCCGATGAGCCATTCTCCCTCCCGCACGGATGCGGGGCGGGGGTTCCGACGGCTCCAGCCAAATTTCTCGGCTCCATGTTCCAGGCACTCGACGAGATGCCGCTGAGAAAACGGCCGTCCTAGTTTTTCAGGATCGACCTGCGTGTCATTCAGAATTCGGAAACGCACAGGATCCATGCGCAGCCGTTCCGCCATCTCGTCCATGGCAATTTCAAGTGCCATCAGGCCTGACGCTTCGCCAGGCGCCCGCATCGCATTCCCTTCAGGCAGATCCAAAACAGCCAGTCGCATCGCCGTCAGTCGATTGGCACCCGCATACAGCAGCTTGGTTTGATCTATCGCGGCTTCCGGACGCCCGTGAGGAAGATTGCCCGACGTGCTTTCATGGGCAATAGCCGTGATCCTGCCGTCACGATCCGTACCGATTCGGATGCGCTGGATCGTCGCAGACCGATGCGTTGTATTGTTCATGATAAAGGGGCGGGTGAGCGCAACCTTGACGGGACGTCCTGCAGCTTTGGCGCCGAGAGCCGCCAGCACGGCGTCAGAGCGCAAAAATAGCTTCCCGCCGAAACCGCCCCCGATATAAGGGGAATCAACCCGGACATTTTCCTTCGACAGGCCAAGGGCGGTCGCAATATCGCGCCGGTTCCAGGCAATCATCTGGTTTGACGTCCAGAGTGTCAGTTTTTCGCCTTCCCATGCGGCAAGTGTTGCATGGGGCTCCATCATGGCATGCGTCTGATCGGGGGTGGTGTACGTCTCATCCAAGCGCGTTGCAGAAGCCGAAAACGCCCTTTCAAAGTCTCCAACACGGTCCGCACGAGATCCATTGGCACCCTGCACCGGGCGAGCGGCATGTTGCGCCTGTTTCAAATCGAACTGACCCTCATCGTGGTCATATTCTGTTTCGATCAGAGCTGCTGCCGCGCGTGCCTGTTCGAAGGTTTCGGCCACCACAATCGCAGTGGCCTGATGGTAATGTGTTATGTCGGGTCCACCAAAGAGCTTTGCCGTATTCATGGGGCCATTTTTCAAGGCGGGCATGTCAAGCGTTGTGACAATTGCCAGAACGCCCGGTGCGGCTTTTGCATGGGCGACATCCATGCGGGTGATCCGCCCTTTGGCGAAAGCGCTCCCGATAATATAGCCGTAGGCCTGATGAGGGACGACGTCATGCCGTTCATAGGCATAAGGTGCGGTGCCTGTTGTCTTTAAACGTCCGTCAATGCGATCCAGGGGATGGCCGACAACATGTAACTGATCAATGGGGTTTTGACCTGCGGCTCTATCGAACTTCATGATGCCTTGGCCTCCTGAATGACGGCTGCCAGAGTGCGCTCCACCAGCGAAACCTTGAACGCATTCTCCGCAGTGGGGGAGGCACCTGCCAGAAGCTTTGCTGCAACAGCCTCCGACCCCTTTGGTATTTCTGAATCCGCAGCCTCGATACGCCACGGTTTCGGCGCGATGCCGCCGACAGCGACCCTGCCTGTACCATCTTCCTGGATGATGGCTGCAACCGAGACGAGGGCAAAGGCATATGAAGCCCGGTCACGGACTTTGCGATAGAACTGACGTCCTCCCACTGGGGGCGGGAGGGTTACGGAGGTGATCAGTTCATCCTGGTTCAGAGACGTTTCGATATGCGGACTTTTTCCCGGCAGATGGTGAAAATCGGCAATGGGAATACGACGCGATTGCCCATGGACGTTTATGGTCTCAACAGTGGCGTCAAGAAGACGCATGGCGACGGCCATGTCACTGGGATGCGTCGCAATACAGGCCTCGCTTGTCCCGATAATACCCAGCTGTCGGGTGACGCCCCCAATGGCCGCGCATCCTGCTCCAGGCTGGCGTTTGTTACAGGGCTGGTTCGGATCATAAAAATAGGAGCACCGTGTGCGCTGTAGCAGGTTGCCGGATGTCGTTGCCTTGTTCCGTAGCTGTCCTGAAGCACCTGCAACAAGGGCACGGCTCAAGACGCCGTAATGGCGACGAACCCGCATATCCGTTGCAAGATCCGTATTCCGGACAAGCGCACCAATACGGAGCCCCCCGTCTGGGGTGTCATCAATGGTGTCCAGACCAATCCGGCCGATATCGATCAGGTGTTCCGGCGTTTCGATCTGCAGTTTCATCAGATCAACGAGGTTGGTCCCTCCTGCAATGAAACGCGCTCCCGGTGTCCGGGCGAGGGCAGTGACCGCTTCGTGAGGTGTCCGGGCACGCTCATAAGTAAATACTTTCATGGTTGCGCTCCCGCGACTTCAGCCATGGCTTCTGCGATGTTCGAATACGCACCGCAGCGGCAGATATTGCCGCTCATCCGCTCCCGCATTTCCAGACCGCTATGCTCCATCGGTCCGAGCAGATCCTTCGTCACATGACTGGGAATGCCGCTCTTGATTTCATCAAGAACGGCAACGGCGGAGCATATCTGGCCGGGCGTGCAGTATCCGCACTGATAACCATCATGCTGAATAAAGGCGGCCTGCATCGGATGAAGATGCTCCGGGTCCCCGAGACCCTCGATCGTTGTAATGCTGTCTCCCTCGTGCATGACCGCAAGGCTTAGGCAGGAATTGATGCGCTGACCGTCCACAATGACCGTGCAGGCCCCGCATTGCCCATGATCGCATCCCTTTTTGGTGCCGGTCAGAAGCAGGTGCTCGCGGAGGGCATCCAGAAGTGTGGTTCTTGGATCCAGGCGAAGGCTGTGAGCGCGTCCGTTGACTTCGAATGTAACGTCCATGCCTTCGCTCACCTGTGTTTGAGCCTCAGCAAATGGTACGCCAGAGGCCATGATGGTTGCAGTGCTGCCTGCCAGAACCGTGCGACGGGGAAAGCGCGCTCTCTTAATCGTCTGAGAGGTCATGATCGGGTTCCTCGCTCGCCATTAAAAGCAGGTGGCACCAGCGTCATTCAGTGCTGACTTGGTGATTGGGGCATTCTATCGCCTGCTAAGCTAACGTATCCAGACCGCAGAGGTTCTGTTCAGATTGTTCGTTCATTCCGCATAAGCTTATAGACTTTATCATTAATCATTCTTGATTGTGGGCATTGCCTGTGAGGCGTTTCCAATAATCGTCGGCACGTTTTTCAAACGTTGCGGCATCGCGGGCATCACTTTGATAAAATGTCCCTTTAGGTATTGGAGAATAAACTTGCTCTACCCAGCCTCTGGGATCGTCATGTGGTAGGCGATACCCGATATGGCCGAGTGCTGCGGCTCCCTTGTAATGGGCGTCGCGTAAATGCAGGGGGACTGCCGCCGGAGGCTGAGTTGCGACATACTGTAGCGCACTTGAAATGCCTCGGCATGCCGACATTGATTTCGGGGCCCGTGCGATATGTAACGCTGCATGGGCCAGAACAATCTGCGCTTCTGGATAACCGATTTTCTCAACGGCTTGCGCTGCGGCAATCGCGGTTTGCAGAGCGGTGTTATCGGCAAGTCCTACATCTTCAGAGGCATGGATCATGATCCGTCGTGCAATATAGCGTGGATCCTCGCCTCCGTCGATCAGGCATGCCAGCCAGTAAAGCGTTGCGTCCGGGTCTGAACCTCGCATGGATTTAATGAAGGCCGAGACAATGTCATAATGCGCGTCTCCCGAACGGTCATGGTTGATGGGAGCCGCGGCATAGACTTCCTCAAGCATGGCATCAGTGACAGTCACTATCGCTTGGGTATGTCCTACTGCAAGGCTTTCAAGTGTTGTCAGAGCACGTCGCGCATCGCCGCCGGAACGTCCGGCGATCAGTCGGATCTGAGGAGGGGTTAGCGCAATCTTTACACTGTTGTTTTGCAGATGGGTTATTCCGCGTTGGATAACCAGTTCCATCTCCTCAATGTTCAGAGGCTCCAGTTTCAGAATTGTTGAACGAGAGACGAGAGCAGGGGTAAGGACGTGGTAGGGGTTGCCAGTTGTTGCGCCGATAAAATCCGCCGTGCCTTCTTCACAGATGGCAAGAAGGTCATCGGTCTGGGTTGCTGAAAATCTCTGGACTTTGTCAACGAAGATCAGAAGGGGAACCATACGGGCTTCATCAGCCAGCTTGCGGATATCCGAGACCCCGGCACGTGTAGCGTTAAGGGCCCGGAAATTCTTGCCAAGCATGTTGCCGACAGTGCGTGCGATTGATGTTTCGGCTACCGCCTCGATGGCTATAACCGGGGCACCGACAGTCACGACCGGCCGGGCGCAGGCATGGTGGCTGCTCTGCGGAGAGCTATACTAAACCGAATTTTGTACCCGTAAGACCGATTTCGTCACGTAAGTATTGGAGCAGGGACGTGTCAGGATTACCGTTCAGGTGGCCAGTTAAGGTTCGGGTACCAGCTAAGGGTACCCGGGCGGGATTACCACGGTCTTTTGTGAAAAAGTGGCCTTTTTACAGGCCAGTCATTTTTAGGACGGCTTCAGGCAGCCGGTCGCCCTGCACGATGATCCTTGCGGTTGCCGCGTCGATTTCCTGAAGATCAGATGGAGTAAGCACAAGATCGACGGCGCCAAGGTTCTCTTCCAAGCGTGACAGCTTTGTCGTTCCGGGAATAGGGGCAATCCACGGTTTCTGAGCCAGAAGCCACGTCAGTGCGACCTGAGCTGACGTGGCTCCTTTACGTTTGGCCACATCTTTTACAATACTCACAAGAGCCAGGTTGGCCTTACGTGCTTCTGGAGAGAAGCGCGGCACCAGATTGCGAAAGTCACCCGGCGGGAATTTGGTGTCCATGGTGATCTGGCCCGTCAGAAAGCCTGCACCGAGTGGACTGAAGGGCACGAAACCGATCCCAAGTTCCTCAAGGGCGGGGAGGAGTTCTTTTTCTGGTGCACGCCAAAACAGGGAGTATTCGCTCTGTACAGCCGTGACGGGTTGTACGGCATGAGCCTTCCGAATTGTTTTTACACTGGCTTCAGAGAGGCCGAAATGCTTGACCTTGCCCTCCCAGATTAGTTCTTTAACCGTATCAGCGACCTCTTCGATCGGCACGTCGGGATCGACACGGTGCTGATAGAACAGATCAATCCGGTCGGTCTTCAGGCGCATTAGAGCTGCTTCCGCTACAGCTCGGATATGCTCGGGGCGACTATTAACGCCACCAGAGCGCTGACCGGTTTTCAGGTTAATATCGAAGCCAAACTTGGTGGCGATAACCACCTTGTCCCGAATAGGGACAAGGGCTTCGCCTACCAACTCCTCGTTGACAAACGGTCCATAGGCTTCGGCGGTATCAAAGAACGTGACGCCATGTTCGAACGCATTGTGGATCAGTTTGATCATAGAGGCACGGTCAGTGGCTTCGCCATAAACCCCCGTCATCCCCATGCAGCCGAGGCCAAGTGTGGAGACTTTGAGATCCTTGCCCAATGTACGATATTTCATAGTAATCTGTCTCAATTGCTACTTAGGGAATACAAAGCGTAATCACGCAAAATCCGTGCTTGTGCTGACGGCTTTCCAATCATCGATTTCCTGAAGCTCGGTTTTGATGGCTTCCATGGCCCAGGTCACGGCATCGCTTCCAAGAAGAAGACTGTCAGGTAGCTTTGCTTTCATGACGACATCCACGAGAACATGAACGGCCTTGGCCGGGTCTCCCAATTCCTTACCGCTGGTTGTATCAGCGGCTTTGCGCCGGGGACCAACAGTTTCATCATAATCGGCAATGGTGTTTGCTGAGCCCTGCAGGGAACGACCCGCAAAATTCGTACGAAAGGCTCCCGGTTGCACAACCATAACCTTGAGGCCCAGAGGTGCTATTTCCTTGCGCAGAGTTGCGGAAATCCCTTCGAGCGCCAGCTTCGTTGCGGAGTAATAACCTGATCCAGGGCTAGCGATGCGAGGTGCTACCGATGAGACGTTTACAATTATTCCGGACCGGCGTTTACGCATACCGGGGAGGGCAGCTTTTATGATGTAAACCGGCCCGAAGACATTAGTGGCAAACAGAGCCGTTACGTCCGCTTCCTCGCCTTCTTCGATCGCTGCGCGATAACCGTATCCCGCATTGTTGACCAGTACATCTATGCTGCCGAACCGCCTCTCGGCAGCCTGTACGGCTTGTGCAATCTGGTCTTGGTTTCTCACATCAAGCGCCTGAGCCAGAGCATTGTTAGGATAGGCCTCAACGAGTTCTTTCAGGCTATCCGGGTGTCGGGCGGTGATGACGGCGTTATGACCGCGTTCCAGCACAGCCTGTGCCAGATCGCGCCCTAATCCGCTGGAACATCCTGTAATGAGCCATGTGGCCATTATATTTCTCCATCGAGCTCGAGCGTATCAGGGCGCTTGTGCTCTGTTTGTTTGCTGTTAGGGCAGGACTACGAGAGCAAAAGATGCCTGTTCTTTCGTAGTGTGAGTTCATGCCCAACGGGGTATGGCAGATAGATTATCCCGCATTATGTTTTGTGATTAGGCACCATAAAGCGGATGATATTATTAGTGTGTCTAATTAATAGCGCATAAAAATTTTAATGGTCTGACTCTGCGGATAAAATCTGTGCTCGATGGCTCAGCCATGGACGATACTAATTTTGTGTCTATAAAAATCTCTTGTTCTTTCTGGGCGGAGAGAGCCGATAGTTCGGGTTTTGGTTCTTCCTGTGTCGGGAACAATCAGTGAAAGATACTTGGGCGCGCATTTTACAAATCAATTGTCGCGCCAGATAACAGGCGCTGTAGGTGTCGGTTTCGATGAGTTTACGACCGACCTTGAGATTACAATTCAGGTTGAGGTTCTTGCGAACAGGGGAGGCATAGCGGGCATCTATGCAACCCATAACTGGGCGGCTCTGGTTCAGACCGCTAACTGCGCGTTGCTTTCAAAGATGCAGCTTTTTGGGAAGGTCTCGAAGATCTAGCTCCAGACAGCCAGTAAGGTCAAAGGATCGAGACGAGACGCCCTGCTGGACGTGCGTAATCTGGTGATAGGGTAGAGTCGGTCTACGAGGGCGGGTCGGCGGGGGAAGTGATTATCAGTCATGCCAGCTTTAGCGTTTTTAAAAGAGGCGTGCTGGGTATGAATGGAAAGTTAAGGCGTGGGAGAGTACGCTTGTTTGTGCATCGTGAAGTTTCAACCTTGGGGCGCAAAGGAGATTCTTAATGAAGCGTTGTTCTCCGGGAATCGTGGAGCGCGCACGCCAGAACGGCAGTGTTACTGACAGCTTGTCGTTCACGATGCGCACAGCGTCTGAGTTCTTCGAAGTTGACTGAGAAAACCCTCGAATGGGTTATCCGTTTTTATGGCGGTTAGCAGGGCGAGGCTATGGTGTGGCGTTTGACCGAATTTTTGAGTCTGCCGCGGCTTTGGCTCATTTGCGGATCCCGATTGCCCTCGGAGTTTCTTCTTGGTCAGAAAAAGAGGATTAGCTTGGCCTTCGCACGAACTGCAGATCCGGAACTATGCTGCTTTCTTGAGCGGTGCCCTGATCGTGTGAGCGGCCTCTGCGACAGGGTTCCACCTCCTGTTCGTCCTGTTCCAGCAGGCCCCAGAGTTCTTTGTCATTTGCCTGCGTCAATCTGTTCGGAGTTTTCGACATGACATTTTCCTTGAATGATCCAGATCTTTTCCGTCAGACCGTTTTTCTCGGAGGAGACTGGAAAGCATCCACGAGCGGTAAGACCCTGACGGTCGATAACCCTTCAACAGGTGAGATCATCGGCAGTATCCCAGCCTGCACGGCTGAAGAAACCCGCGCTGCCATTGAAAGCGCGCGGATTGCGCAGGGCAAGTGGCGTCGGAGCTCAGCCGCAGATCGTGCGGGTCTGCTGATGGCATGGTACCAGCTGATGCTGGACCATGCTGATGACCTGGCCAAGATCATGACACTTGAGCAAGGCAAGCCTCTAACAGAAGCCAAAGGAGAGGTTGCTTATGCTGCATCTTTCCTCAAATGGTTCGCGGCTGAAGCCGAGCACGTACAGGGCAGTGCACTGGTGCCGACAGCCGACCGCCGGGTCATCATCCTGAAAGAGCCAGTGGGAGTGACAGCGGCTATTACGCCCTGGAATTTCCCTCTTGCCATGATTACCCGCAAATGTGCCCCGGCTCTTGCCGCAGGGTGCAGCATGGTGATCAAACCGTCCGAACTCACACCGTATTCTGCTTTGGCTCTAGCCGTTTTGGCAGAACGCGCAGGCCTTCCAAAAGGGCTTCTGTCTGTTGTGACGGGCTATGCGCAAGAGATTGGCCCGCAACTGACTTCAAGTCCCGTTGTGCGCAAGCTGTCTTTCACGGGCTCTACGAAAGTCGGGTCGTTGCTGATGCGTCAGTCCGCGGACACGATCAAAAAACTCAGTCTTGAACTAGGCGGAAACGCTCCTCTCATTGTCTTTGATGACGCCGATCTTTCTGTTGCGGTGTCCGGAACAATGCTGAGTAAATTCCGGAACGCCGGGCAGACCTGTGTCTGCGCGAACCGCGTTTACGTTCAATCCGGGATTCATGATGCGTTTCTGGAAAAACTCGCAGCAGAGGTGATGACTTTGAAGACCGGCGACGGATTTGATCCGCAAACGCAGATTGGACCGCTGATTAATGAAGCTGCCGTTGCCAAGGTAAAGGAACATGTGGAAGACGCTTTGGCCAAGGGCGCTCGTATTGTTGGTAAACCACTGGACATTAACGGTCGGTTCGCCTCTCCCGTGCTGCTGGCGGATGTGACGTCCGAGATGCGGATTGCACAGGAAGAAACGTTTGGTCCGATCCTACCCGTGTTCCGCTTCGATAACGAGCAGGATGCAGTTCAGCAGGCCAATGCTACTCCTTTCGGTCTGGCGAGCTATTTCTTCACGAATGACATCGCGAGAGGTTGGCGGGTTGGCGAGGCTCTCGATTTTGGCATGGTAGGACTGAACACCGGTTCCATCTCCCTTGTGTCAGCACCTTTCGGGGGCGTGAAGAAGTCCGGGCTCGGGCGGGAAGGGGGCGCACTGGGCCTCGAAGAATTCTTGGAAGTGAAGAGCTTTCACATTGGACTGGCGACTGCACAATGACCGTCGTTGAAGAGAAAATGGCCTGACTTATGGCAATCGCGCCCAAGCTTGATCGTATTGATCTTAAAATCCTTGCTCAGCTGCAGAAGAACGGCCGGCTGACCAATGTGGAACTGGCAAACCGCGTTGGTTCTGTCTGCCAGTCCATGTCTGATCCGCGTCAAGCGGCTGGAAGCAGCCGGTTACATTGTGGGATATGGGGCGCAGATTGCCCTGCAAAAAATCTCGAGCGTCATGACTGTCTTTACAGAGGTCACACTGTCAGATCACAGAAGGGATGATTTTTTCGCTTTGAGACTGCAATGCAGAAAGTGGAATCTCTGGTGGAGGCGCATCTTATCAGTGGTGGGTACGATTACCTTCTGAAATTCATGGTCAGAAACATTGATCATTATCATGAAACAATCGAAGCTCTTCTGGATCAGAATATCGGTATCGAGAAGTACTTTAGTTATATTGTTATAAAATCTCCCATTCTGAAGCCTGCATTTCTGATCGAAAGTCTTACCAGAAACACGGAGCGTTCGTTATGAGCCTGGAAAATGCGAATGTACGTGAACAGACGGCCATTAACCTCCGGAGTATGACCGAGGAAGATCTGGGGGCTGCATCGGGTCTTTCAAAGGTATTGGGGTGGCCACACCGTCTTGAAGACTGGTATTTCATGCTGCGTCTTGGTCATGGGTTAGTGGCGACACTGGAAAGTGGAGAAATCATTGGCACCATTATGTGGTGGTCATTTGGGGAACGTCACGCCACAGTTGGGCTGATTATCGTCAATGGTGCATGGCAAGGGCACTGCATCGGCACAAACATGCTGACAACGGTGCGCAGGCTTCTTCCTGGCCGTTCAATATCCCTTAACGCGACGCCTGCTGGGCAGCCGCTCTATGAAAAACTGGGTTTTGTTCCGACGGGGATTGTGGAGCAGCATCAGGGTAATGGTGTGTCTTCTCCCATTATCGCTCTTGAGGCGGGCCAGCGGCTGCGGCCGGTTGTTCAGTATGATCTTCAGGATCTCATAACGTTCGACAGGGCCGCTACTGGGATGGATCGATCTGCACTTGTTGAAGAACTGGTGCAGAGCGCCAAAGGTGTGGTGATCGATACGGAAGAGGGGATCCGGGGATACTCGTTCTGCCGTCGGTTCGGGTGGGGATGGTTGATTGGTCCTGTTGCAGCGGAAACGACAGAGCAGGCTAAGGCGCTCATTTCTCATTGGATTGGTACGTATGGTGGAGAATTTATCAGAATTGATACGCCGACTTCATCTGGTCTCTCAGGCTGGCTGGATGAAATGGGGCTAATCCGCGTGGACGTCGTCAACACAATGTCGACCGAGCCTGTGGTGATCTCTGACAGTGCTCCGCAATATTTTGCTCTGACCAGTCAGGCTCTTGGTTAAGGATTATTGAAGTGTCTTTTGTGCTGAAATCTACTGAAGAGCGTGCACGTCTGTGGAGGCCAATGTTCGCTAGCGAACTGCCTGAGCTTGCGTTTCATGTTTGGCCAGAACCGGAGATCCGCAGAAGGTTCGCTATCTGGCCGCGTGGCAGCCACCGGAAAATCTGGCAGAGGTTTTTCCCAATCTTGAAGTGCTCTTTTCTGTTGGTTCAGGTGTGGATCAACTGGATGATTTTCGGGCTGACACAGATGTTTTTGCGTGCCTATTCCGGCAGAGAGGGGCGGTGTCTCATATAGAATCTGAACGCTGGATGCAGGGCAACTGAGCTAGGTTCTTTTTGGATGTGGCAGCCTTTGCTCTCGACTTGAGGTACATTCTTCTATCGTATCGGACAAATTTTTTGAGATCAGCGTTGTGTTATGAGATCCGAATTAAAAAATAGCGAAAATGATCTATAAATTCCTCCGGTAGTTTCCGATTGCCATGGCGAGCGTCATGATCATCACAACTGAAGCAGCATTGGAGCGGAATCCATGGAAATCGGCTTCAGTTACTTGAATCCATACTCCTGATTTCGGTATAATCGGGCTATTTTTATTGTCAGTCATAGAAACGATAGGCACTTTTCGCTCTTCGAATTTGGTGAACAGCTCTACTGTTTTTTGGGCATACGCTGCGTAGCTGATAATAAGTGCTGCATCTGACGGTGTTGCGGAAAGAAGTGCCTCGTCTTCCATGCCACTCTCCGTGCCAATAACCTGATGGGAAATGCCCATTTTTGTCAGTAGATAAGCGAAATAGCGCGCGACTGGCATAGAGCGTCTGAGGCCAAGAATATGAATGCATCGGGCATTCGCCAGAATATCGACTGCCTTATCAAGAAGGGCTGGGTTTGTCTTTTCCTGGAGGCTGTTCAGGGACGTAACTGCTGCGCGGTGGAAGCCGGTTAACAAATTAATTGTGGAATGTGCAGTATCGTCAGGGCTCTGCAGTGCCTGCAGGCGCTCAGGGTAGGATGAAGCTAATCCGCGAAGCCTTTCCCTAAAAATTGCCTGGAAATCTGAATACCCTTGAAAACCGAAAGTCCTTGAGAAGCGGACGACCGTAGAGGGCTGAACATTGGCATGATGCGCAAGAATGCTGACGGTCCAGTGTGCAATGTCGTCAGGATTGCTGGAAACCACATCAGCAAGCTGTTTTAGGCGCGGGGGGAGCGAAGTATAGCGTTTTCCCAGTTCATCGGAGAAAGTTTGATACCGGTCAGTCATGGTCATTTAGTCAAGCCTTCCTTGCCATCTTATGTGCATTGTTAAGGCGATGGTTTTTCCGCTGGGAAATCTTAGACGAAAGCTATGAAAACGTCTGCATTTCCAAAGAGAACATATATTCCATACTTACTGAAGATTGGGCTCTCAATCTCACAAAAAGACGGAACAATGAGATATATAACATGATACGTATGACATATATCATCATAAAGTGATATATTTAACTGAGAATCAGATTGCAGGCTCATCACAGAGTGTGGGAATAGAACAAATATTCCGCATGTCGGGGAATGTTCAGACACGATGAAGGTGGATCCTGCGATGTCTACAGATCTTGATGTTATCACCATTGGTCGCGCGTCCGTGGACCTTTACGGACAGCAGATAGGTAGTCGGCTTGAAGACATGGCCAGTTTTAGCAAGGCGGTCGGGGGGTGTCCGGCCAATATTGCAATCGGAACGGCGCGTCTTGGATTGAAATCCGGCATCATTACCCGCGTCGGGAACGAGCATTTTGGACGCTTTATTCAGGAGCAGATGAAGCGTGAAGGTGTGGCGATTGAAGGAATTCATACAGATCCGGACCGGTTTACTGCTTTAGCGATTCTGGGCGTCAAAAATAGGGAAAGTTTTCCGCTACTATTCTATCGGACAGATTGCGCAGATGCTGCATTGAATGAAGACGATATTGATCCGGCCTTTATCCAGCGCGCGCGGGCAATTGTCGTAACCGGAACACATTTTGCCCAATCTGGGTCTGCCGCAGCACAACGTAAGGCAATGCGTCTGATCCGACAGGCCGGTGGTCGTATTGCTTTCGATGTGGATTATCGGCCGAACCTCTGGGGACTGGCTGGGATCGGGGACGGCGAAGCCCGCTACGTTCGTTCTGAGAATGTGACATCTCATTTGCAGGACATTCTTCCGGATTGCGATCTGATTGTTGGCACGGAAGAAGAGCTTCATATTGCGGGTGGTAGCGAAGAGACGTTGGAGGCCATCCGGAATATCCGTTCGGTGTCAGACGCCACGATTGTTTGCAAGCGTGGGCCTATGGGATGTGTCGTTTTTGACGGCGAAATACCTGGCAGTCTTGAGGAAGGTATCAGCGGCCCTGGTTTTCCTGTGGAAGTCTATAATACGCTTGGCGCGGGGGACGCATTCATGTCCGGCTTCCTACGTGGCTGGCTGAAAGATGAGCCCCTATCGGAATGCTGCCGATATGCAAATGCCTGTGGTGCTTTTGCTGTTTCGCGTCTGCTCTGCTCGTCTGAAATCCCAAGCTGGAAAGAGCTCGAATATTTCCTTTCACACGGATCGACTTACAGGGCCCTGAGATATGATAAAGCTCTGAACCATCTTCATTGGGTTACAACCCGCACAGAGCAAGCCTTTCCGGTCATGGCCTTGGCCTGTGATCATAGGGTTCAGCTTGAAGAGATGGCCACCGCAGCCGGAGCACCATCCAGTAGGATTGCCCGTTTCAAGATCCTGGCTGTCGAAGCAGCGGCGAAGGTCGCGAAGGGGCGGGAAGGTTTCGGGGTCTTCATGGACGGTCGGTATGGTCAGGATGCTTTGTTCCAAGCGGCGGAAAATGGCCTCTGGACAGCACGTCCTATTGAAAAAACCGGCTCAAGGCCGCTGGATTTTGAAGGGCAGGGCAGCTTGGGTACGTCGCTCATCGAATGGCCGAAGGATCAGATCATCAAATGTCTCTGTTTTTACCATCCGGACGACAGCGACGATCTGAAACTCCGGCAGGAACGTGAACTCCGCCGCGCTTATGAGGCATGTCGTTTGCAAGGGCGGGAGTTGTTGCTGGAAATTATTGCTGGAAGGCACGGTGAACTCAAGACGGATACTGTCTCTCGCGTGCTTGAGCGGCTCTATGACATCGGCATTCAGCCAGACTGGTGGAAACTGGAGTCACAGCCCTCCGAAGCTGCGTGGAAAAAGATCGGCGAGGTTATTGAACAGCGTGATCCGTTCTGCCGGGGCATTTTGCTTCTCGGACTGGACGCTCCGGTCTCGGAACTTGAAGAGTCATTCCACAAGACGACAGCAACACCCTGGGTCAAGGGTTTTGCAATCGGGCGGACCATTTTCAGTGACACGGCCCGGGCGTGGTTGGCTGGCCAGATGTCGGACAATGAGGCTCGTGACGAGTTGGCGCGTCGTTTCGAGCATTTTGTAGTGGCTTGGCAAAGCAGGGGGCGTCCTCTGCCTCATCAGAGTGCAGCCTGAGCGAATGCCCGGAAGGATATCCCCATGAAAACGATACGCCTGACTATGGCTCAGGCATTAGTGCGCGCCATGGCCGCACAGAAGACTGAAATAGATGGCCGAATAGAGCCGTTTTTTGCCGGAGTATGGGCAATTTTCGGGCATGGCAATGTGGCGGGCCTCGGAGAGGCATTACACGAGGCCAAGAATGACCTGGTTACCTGGCGTGCCCATAATGAGCAGGGTATGACGCATATTGCGACGGCCTTTGCCAAAGCATCTCGTCGGCGCCGTGCGATGGCCTGCACGAGTTCTATTGGGCCTGGTGCCTTGAATATGGTGACGGGGGCGGCTGTGGCTCATGTCAATCGCTTGCCGCTGCTGCTTTTACCAGGCGATGTGTTTGCCAATCGTATTCCGGATCCTGTGCTTCAGCAGATCGAGGATTTTAGCGACGGTACAGTCAGTGCAAATGATGCGTTCCGGTCAGTGTCGAGCTATTTTGACCGTATAACACGGCCAGAGCAGATCATCCCGGCGTTCAATCGTGCCATGACGGTTCTGACTGATCCTGCCGAATGCGGTCCAGTCACACTATCTCTTTGTCAGGATGTTCAGGCAGAAGCCTTCGATTATCCGGAAAGCTTCTTCGTCGAGCGTATTCACCGTATTCGTCGGGTTCAACCTGATGAACGTGAGTTGATGGAAGCGGCGGAGCTCATCCGTGCATCCAGTAAACCGCTGGTGATTGCAGGTGGGGGAACCCTTTATTCTGGCGCGGAGCAGGCGTTAGCGGAGTTCTGTACCCGACATGGGGTTCCGTCTGGCGAAACTCAGGCGGGGAAATCCTCTCTGTCTCCTGATCATCCGTTGAATATGGGAGGTCTTGGTGTGGCTGGTACATCTGCAGCCAACGACCTTGCGGAAGAAGCGGATCTTATTATTGCTGTCGGGACCCGTCTTCAGGATTTTACTACGGGGTCCTGGGGGATGTTCCGTAATCCATCCGTAAAGATCGTGACTTTAAACGTGCAGGTAGCCGATGCGACCAAGCATCTCGCAACCCCACTTGTGGCGGATGCCCGCGTAGGATTGCGGGCGCTGGAAAGTTATCTTGCAGAATGGAAAGCTGACCCTGACTGGATGCAGAAGGCCAGAAACGCTCTTGCAACATGGTCTGAGAGCTCTCTGGGCTATCAGGCCGAGCCCTCTGTCAGGCAGGAAACCCTACCCAGTGATGCACAAGTGGTGGGGGCGGTGCAGCGCATGGCCCAGCCGAGCGATATTGTTGTGTGTGCTGCCGGAGGATTGCCAGCGGAGCTCCAGAAGCACTGGCGTCCCGGGATGCCAGGTGGATACCACATGGAATACGGCTTTTCCTGCATGGGGTATGAGCTGGCAGGTGCGATTGGCGTGAAGATGGCGGAGCCTGACAGGCATGTGACTGTTATGCTCGGTGATGGTTCTTACCTCATGCTAAATTCCGAAATCGCAACTTCCGTGATGCTGGGCCAGAAGCTGACGGTCGTTCTCCTTAATAATCAGGGTTATGGCTGCATCAATAGGCTTCAGCAGGCAGTCGGCGGTGCGCCGTTCAATAACCTTCTGGAAAATTGTACACAGGTCGTGACGCCGGAAATTGATTTTATCCAGCTGGCGCAGGGGCTTGGTGCCCGCGCAGAAAAAGTCTCGGGAACTGCGGAGCTTTCGGAAGCCGTGCAGCGGGCAAGAACTGCAGATCGTACAACAGTGATCGTTATTGATACTGACCCCAAGGCAATCACTGATGACGGTGGAACATGGTGGGACGTTGCGGTCCCGGAAGTGTCATCGCGTGAATCGGTTCGGGATGCGCGTGCAACCTATGAACGCTTGCGCATGGGACAGCGCATCGGAAACTAAAACTGCACAGGATGTGTGGCCTTCAGGGAAGGCCGGGAGTCTTCAATGTCTGTTAGAATTGGTGCCAACCCGATCATCTGGAGTAACGACGACATGCCGTTTCTGGGTGGAAAAATTTCTCTGGAAACCTGTCTTTCCGAAGCGCGAGAGGCAGGTATTGAAGGAATGGAACTAGGGAACAAGTTTCCCAGAACGGCGTCTGAACTGGAGACAGTGCTCACGTCCTATGGCTTGAAGCTGGTTTCCGGATGGTATTCGACAGAGCTTCTGATCCGGAGTGCCGAAGAAGAAATTGAGCGCATGCAGCCGCATCTTCAGGTTCTTAAGGCGCTGGGTGCTCCCGTTTTTATCGCCGCGGAAACATCTAATGCCATTCACTCGGATGTCAGCATTCCGCTTTCCCGTCGGCCTGTTCTGGAAAATGAGGCGTGGCTGGAATTCGGACGCCGCATGACGCTCATGGCGGATGCTGTCGCTGCTGAAGGCCTGGATTTCGTTTATCATCATCACATGGGCACTGTTGTGCAGTCCCGGCAGGATATCGATGACTTGATGCGTTTGACAGGGCCGTCCGTAAAATTGCTTCTTGATACCGGGCACGCTCTGTGGGGAGGTTCAGATCCTGCAGAACTGGCGAAAGTTTATCGTAATCGTATCCGGCACGTGCATGTGAAGGATCTGCGACCAGAAAAGCGAGCCAAGGCGGATAGGGAAGACTGGAGTTTTCTGCAGGCAGTCATGGGAGACGTTTTTACCGTTCCCGGAGATGGTTGTATCGACTACGCCAAGGTATTTTCGGAAATCCCTGAATATTACGGCTGGGTCGTTCTTGAAGCCGAACAGTATTCGGAAGAAATCAGCCCTCTGACTTACGCTCGGATGGGCCGGAATCATCTGGTGAATATCCTCTCACAGACGGGGCACATGTCATGTCTTCGCGCCTCCTGATTCACGCTCACCCTCGCGATGAAAACTGCCGGATCATCAATCTGACGCCGGAGAAAGCGGGTTGGGACTACATTGGTTTTGAAGTGATGTCACTCAAGGCTGGTGAAACGGTTTCTGAACCTACGGATCGTACTGAGGTCTGTCTTGTTCTCGTGAGCGGTCGTGCACGTATCGAAGGTGCGGAGCAGGATTTCGGTTTGATTGGAGAACGGATGAGTCCATTTGATGGGCTTCCATGGTCCGTATATCTTCCTCCGGGGACAATCTGGCGGGCGGAAGCCGAGACGGATGTTGAATTGGCAGTTTGCCGCTCACCCGCGTCCGGCAAATACCCTGCACGGCTTATTCCTCCCGATGAGGCTGGCGAAGTTGCTCGCGGAACCGGGACAAACGAGCGGTTTATCCGGAATATCCTGCCGGATACTGCACCAGCGGAAACGCTTCTGGTCGTAGAGGTAATTACCCCTGGTGGCCACTGGTCCAGCTATCCACCACACAAGCATGATACAGACGATTTCCCCAATGAGACCTATCTTGAGGAAACGTATTATCATCGCTTGAAACGGGGAAGTGGCTTCGCTTTACAGCGTGTTTATACCAAAGACGGATCGCTGGATGAGGCCATGGCCATATCCAATCGCGATACGGTTATGGTTCCGAAAGGGTATCATCCTGTCGGGGCGCCGCATGGTTTTGACCTTTACTATCTCAATGTGATGGCCGGCCCGCGTCGGGCATGGAAATTCTCCATGGATCCAGACCAGGCACACCTTCCATATTGAACGATAAAGAAAGCCTGCAAGGCAGGTTTTCAACCAGGAACGATAAAGCCAACCAGTCACCAAGAGAGAAATGCTTCTTAGTGATGGAGTAGAAATCATGGCAAGTATCAAGGATGTCGTGTTCGTTCAGTCTGAGCGGCATGACGTGAAATATGTGCTTCGTATCTGTGCCGTTGCAGCGCTTGGGGGTATCCTCTTCGGATATGATACTTCCGTCATATCCGGCGCCATTGACTCACTTCGCGACTATTTCCATCTGTCTCCGGCAGAGACAGGGTGGGCGGTCTCGAATGTGGTTGTTGGATGCATCATCGGTGCAGCCCTGTCTGGCTGGATGGCGCACAGGCTGGGTCGGCGCGTAACGCTTTTTGTGTGCGCCATTCTGTTTACGATTTCGGCGCTGGGTGCCGCGCTCGTTGATAGCTTCATGTGGTTTGTTATTTACCGCATGATTGGTGGCATTGCAGTGGGTGTGGCTTCGGCAGTCTCTCCGATGTACATGTCGGAAGTCTCACCGAAAGACATGCGCGGTCGTGCTCTGACAATGGAGCAGTTCGCTATTGTTTTTGGGCAGGTTGTGGTCTTCATCGTGAACTATCTGATCGCGAGAAGTGCGTCGACCGAGTGGTTGAGAGACGTTGGCTGGCGCTGGATGATCGCCTCGGAAATCGTACCCTGCGTTATTTTCTGCGCTACGATTTTCCTGATCCCGGAATCTCCCCGTTGGCATGTTCTGCGTGGCCGTGACGAAGAGGCACTCAAGACCCTGAAGCGGATTTCCAATGAGCAGCATGCTCAGTCTCTGCTGGGTGAAATTCGTGAATCTGTTGCCAATATCGAAATGGATGCCCGAAATAGCGTCTCTGTATTGAAACGCGACGGAGCCAAGTGGATCATTTTCGTAGGCGCCATGATTGCTCTGCTGCAGCAGCTCACAGGCGTTAATGTCATCATGTATTATGCTCCTATGGTTTTGAAGACAACCAGCGGTGGCATTCAGGCGGCACTCTTCCAGACGATCTGGATTGGTGTGGTCTCAGTCTGCGGTGCGATACTTGGCGCGTGGATTATTGACCGAAAGGGGCGTCTACCCTTGATCCGTGTAGGATCGGTTGTCATGTGCATTGGCCTGCTGACAGTTTCCTGGGCTCTCTATACCCAGACGACAGGGTTGCTGGCGCTGGTTGGTATGCTGGTTTTCATGTTTGCTTTCGGCATGTCTTGGGGGCCGGTAACATGGGTTTTGGTCGCCGAAATTTTCCCAAATGCTATTCGCTCCATTGGTATGAGTATTGCCGTTTCATGCCAATGGACCATGAATTTTGTTGTCAGCCAGACATTTCCGATGCTGAGTGAAAACAAGTTCCTGAACGAGCATTTTCACGGAGCATTCTCCATGTGGCTCTTCGCCGGATTGTGTCTCGTATGCATGTGGTTCGTGCTTAAATTTGTTCCGGAAACCAAAGGCGTTTCTCTGGAAAAAATCGAATCTGTCATGCTTAGTCGTCGTCCGGGTGGTGCACCAGTAACTGTGCCGGTAAGTGCGCCGATTGCTCCTGCCGTATCTGGTCAGGAGTAAAGGTTGTGAATACATTGAGGATTGGCCTGATTGGCACGGGTTTCATGGGAAAAGCCCATGCCCTTGCTTATCAGGCGGCTGGAAACGTTTTTGACGACATTTCCCGGCCCGTTCTTCATAAGATCGCCGATATTGATGGAGAACGCGCACGCCTTTTCCAGCGTCAGTTCGGTTTTGCGTCCTATACCCAGGATTGGCAGGAGCTCATTG
Source organism: Gluconobacter sp. P5B12 (assembly GCF_018812035.1). Taxonomy (NCBI): domain Bacteria; kingdom Pseudomonadati; phylum Pseudomonadota; class Alphaproteobacteria; order Acetobacterales; family Acetobacteraceae; genus Gluconobacter; species Gluconobacter sp. P5B12. The sequence continues at coordinate 20,701 of NZ_JACRVV010000006.1, forward strand.
ATGATCCATTGATTGACATCATCTCCATTACGACTCCGACACTTTTACATCGTCAGATGGCACTGCCTGCTATTGCTGCGGGCAAACACGTTCACTGCGAAAAGCCATTGTCTCCTACCGCGTCAGAGGCGTGGGAGATTGTTCTGGCGGCTGAAAAAGCAGGTGTGAGGACACAGAGTGGTTTTAATTATCTTAAAAACCCGCTGCTGAAATACGCACGTGATTTCATCGAGTCAGGGGAGTTGGGAGAAATTTACGCTTTTAATGGCATCCACGCAGAAGATTTCATGTCGGATCCCTTGTCCCCCTATAGCTGGCGATGCGATCCTGCGGGAGGGACGGGGGCGCTGGCAGACGTGGGAAGTCACATTATTTCCGTTGCACGGTTTCTGTTAGGACCCATAACGTCGGTCTTTGCCCAGTTGGACACGGTAGTGAAGAAACGGCCTGCCTTTGCCGGGGCGTCAGAGCTCAGAGACATTAATATTGATGACGTGGCTAGAATGATTGTCACGTTTGAGCGTGGATGTTCCGGAACTCTTCAGGCCAACTGGCTTGCGACAGGACGGAAAATGCAGCTGGAATTTGAAATTTCCGGCAGTAAGGGAGCATTGTCATTCACTCAGGAACGCATGAATGAACTGCTCTATTATAAGGCTGGTGAGGATAGCCGGACAAACGGTTTCCGGCTGATCGAAACTGGCCCACAACATCCGCCTTACGGCGCATTCTGCGTCGCGCAAGGCCACCACCTTGGCTTCAACGATATCAAGACGATCGAAATGGCAGAATTTATTCGCGCCATTGATCGTGGCGAACCCAGCACTCCAGATTTCCGGGAGGCATGGGAAATTCAGAAGATCATCGATGCTGCTGTTTGCTCACATCAGCAAAGGCAGTGGCAGACGATTTCCTGATCCGTTTCAATTAAAACTGGAGAAAATACCATGCCATTACTTCACTTTCATATGCTTGAAGGCCGCACGGATGCGGAGATCAAGACGCTTCTGGATGCTGCCCATGAAGCGATGCTGGAAGCCTTTGAGGTCCCGCGTGGAGACCGCTATCAATTGGTTTCTGAGTACAAGCCTTCACGCATGATCGTGGAAGATACGGGTCTTGGAATTCCGCGGACTGAAAAAGTTGTGGTTGTTCAGATGTTCAGCCGGCCACGCGGCGAAGAAAAGACGGCATTATTCTACAAACTGCTAACAGAACATCTTGAACGGGAGTGCGGAATTTCTTCGTCGGACGTTATGGTGTCCGTGGTTGAAAATCAGGATGCGCACTGGTCCTTTGGGCTGGGAAGAGCACAGTTTCTGACGGGGGAACTCGGAGGGAAATAGTCTTCACCTCCCATAGCTCTAACCAAACCTTGATCAGAGGACAGGCTGCATCAGTGTTGAGAAATATTCTGTGCAGTCTGTCTCTTCTGAACGTGGTTCATAGATGTGGAAAAGTGCAGTATAAGTGCCAGAGCCTTTCAAGCGTGCCGAACCTTGAGAAATTGTCCGGCTCCTGGCATGGCGACAAGCTTTCCTTCTTCCATGGCAAGAGTTCCACGTAGAAAAACTTTTGTCGGCCAACCGCGCACAGTCAGGCCCTCATAAGGGGTGTAGTCAATATTGCTCTGGAAGAGGTCATTGGTGATCGTGACTACGCGGTTCGGGTCCCATAGAACCAGATCGGCGTCAGAACCGGGGGCGATCGTGCCTTTTTCGGGATAGAGACCATAGCGTTTTGCTGGGGTCGTAGCGGTGAGGCGCACGAAGTCGGTCAGGTCCAGCTTCCCGCTGTTGATGGCGGCATCATAAAAGACTGGCAGGCGTGTGCCGAGACCGGGCATGCCATTGGGAATAAGGGAGAAATCGGCATCCCGACCATGACGACCTTTCCCGACGGCGCCATCAAATGTGTAACCACAATGATCGGACGAAATGATACTGATGACACCGCTTCGAAGGTAAGACCACATACCCTCCTGCTGTGCTTGGGTGCGCAGCGGTGGGCTACAGATGTATTTTGTACCTTCGAAATTGTCGCGTTTGAGGGCGTCTTCGGTCAGAGTAAGATAATGGGGGCAGGTTTCAGCCACAACCTTGACGCCCCGTGACTGGGCCCGGCTGATTTCCTCAGCGACTTCGGGGCAGGAAACATGGAAAATCTGAATTTCCTGGTTCACGAGTTCACTCAGTGTCATCGCGCGGTAAGTGGCCTCACGTTCTACACTGGGGGGACGCGAGGTTGCATGACCATGAGGTTCGGTCCGACCCTCATCCAGGTGACGCAGGATCAGGTGACGGATGGCATCGTAGTTCTCACAATGGACGGAAACAATGATCCTGCTTTTACGGGCGGCTTCCAGAACCTGAAGAAACTGCCCGTCGGCAAGATGAAAGTCGTCATAGGTCATGAAGACCTTCAGGCCGGCCGCTCCCCGTTCGGCTACAATGGGAATCTCGTCATGGATTGTCTGGTCATCGGTACGGGTGATGATCTGGTGAATAGCAAAATCGATCCGGGAATTTGCGCCTTTCTCACGATAAGCCTCAAATTGCTCCACGAGACCTCGTCCGGGAACATGCGAGGCAAAGCAAACCGCTGTCGTGGTGCCTCCAAGCAGGGCCGACCCGGTAGCTGAGACGAAATCGTCTTCATGAATTGTGCCGTCAGCCTCTTCCTGCTCGATATGGCAATGGCCGTCGATCCCGCCTGGCATGACCAGAAGACCGGTCGCATCGACCGTTTCATGTCCTTGGAGATTGGAACCGATCTCAACGATTTTTGAGCCGTTGATCCCGAGGTCGGCGATATATTTGTCTGTCGCGGTCACGATCATACCGTTCCGGATCACGAGGTCAAAAGTCGTCATGATGGTGTCTCCTGTAAGATGGGGCGTTTTAGCCGCCCCTGAGAATGTCCATGCAGTCGGCCGCGACATTGCGCAGATGTGTAACCATGGCTGCGCGTGCGGCCTCGCGATCGCCTGCAAGCAGGGCATCTACGATGGCCAGATGTTCAGATGTGGAAGAGGGGACGCGACCGAGGGGGTAGGTGACTTCGCACAGCCGGGTAAGGGTACGGAGTTCGTCGATCGTACGGAGAAGAACACTGTTTCCTGAAACTGTCGGGAACATGCGGTGAAGCCGGTCATCGAGCTGCCATTGGGCGGCTGTCTGGTCGGGAGTTTTTCCCAGTTCCACAATGTCGCGACGCAGTTCCTCGAGCGTGGCGCGGTCGAGTTTGTCGAACGAGAGGGCGATGGCTTCGCTCTCTAGAATTTCACGGATATGAATGGCCTGAAAAAACTCAATAGCCGAGACATTACGGACGGCAAAAGAGCGCGATCCCTGTTTGATCAGGAGGTCTTCGGCAGCAAGGCGCATCAGGGCTTCGCGCACAGGTGTGCGGGAAATTTCGAGATGGTCCGCAAGACGGCCTTCCACGACTGACATGCCGCTGGGTAGCTTTTTCTCAAGGATCATACGTTTAATCTGCGTGTAAGCCAGTTCTGCGAGATTCTGCTCGCGATCGGCCACCATGTAATCGCTCATTACGGTCCTTCCACTGTCATGGCAGTTTTCAATGCAGTTGACAGTTCCTGCCATTCTTCTGGAGCGATGATATCAGAAGCCTTGCGCGTGCGGCAGGAGGGCCATTTATCCTGCATGACCAGGCAGGCTTTCAAGCGTAGGGTGGCTCGTCCCCCTGGGGCACGGCCGTAGATCAGGTTGGCGAGGGGCTGGACAGCTTCATGGATCTTTTGCGCGGCAGGCAGATCGTTTGCACGTATGGCGCTGAACAGACCTGCCATGGCCTTTGGCAGAATAGCGGCCAGGCTGACGAGACTACCGGTGGTGCCGATAGCAAAACAGGCAAGGAGATGTTCGTCTCCCGATGCCATAACGTCTACGTGTGGCGCAATGCGTGCGGCTAGTCTGCGGTGTCGGTCATAGGCATTGGCTTCCCAACTGCCTTCCTTGACGGCAACGACCCCCGGAAGCCTTAACAAAGTTTCGAGAATTGGTAGGGAATAGGCCATACCCCCGCTGCTGATCGAGGACTGATAGAGCATGATTGGGACGTCAACCGCTTCACAGATCGCGGTGTGATGGGCGATAATGGCATCGGCGTCCTGTGAGACGGCCCAGGAAAAGGGTGGAAACACAAGGAGTGCGTCAGCGCCGGCAGCTACGGCGTCCCGTGCGTGCTCGCAGGCTTCATCAAGGTCTTCGGAAAGAACACCGGAGACAATGATCCGTGTTTTTCCGATGGTTTCCGCAGCCAGCTCCACCACCCGGCGCTTTTCGGCTCGGGTCAGAAGATGGTTTTCGCCAGCATGACCGTTGCAGAGAATACCGACGATGCCTTGGGGAGCAGTGCACTCTGCAAGATGCTGACTGAAAAGGGCTTCATCCAGCGTGCCATCAGCCAGAAAAGGCACAAGCGTGGCGGCGTAAACGCCCCGGAACGGCGTAGGAGACGCGGGAATCATAGCTGAGCTCTGGTGGCTGAAGAGGGGGAGAAACGAGAGGGATTAAAGGCGCTTAAGTCGGGATCGGCGCCGAGAATGCGCTCGGCAAGGAGACGACCCATGTAGGGGCCACTGGTAAAGCCCGAGTGGACGCAGCCAACAACAAAGGCATCATCATCAGGTGTAAGAGCGCCTATCAGCGGCATGGCATCTGGAGTTTCAGATTCCAGTCCAAGCCATACCCGGAGGATCTGTGCCTCGTTCAGACGAGGGACGACATGCTGGGCGAGGCGGACGTTACCCTGAAGATTTTCAGGAATGACGCGGGTGCCACCGTCACGAATGTTGCCTTCACCCTGCCAGCCTCCGCCAATCAGGACACTGCCATTGGCGAACTGTTTGAGTGACAGCAGACCGTTGGCGATGCTCAGTACGCTTCCCATGACAGGTGGCAGAGTTTCTGTAACGACGAGCTGGTTGATAAGGCAGCGGATTGAAATGTCATGTCCAAACCAGCCAAGCATCTTTTCCAGCCAGGCACCGGTACTAAGAACCACACGGCGTCCGTGTATGGCGCGCGCGTGACCAGTAAGGCGGATTTCATGACCTTGTCCCCTTACGGAGGAGATACTCTCGACGGGAGCATTCTCGATGAGAGTGATACCAGCTTCTTTTAATGCGCGGGCATAGGCTCCTCCGACGCGATAGGTCGGGATATGACCATCCAGCGCACAATAGGCGGCGGCACGCAGACGGGGATTTACGCCTGGTTCAATGCTGACGGCTTTTTCTGCTGAAATAATCTCAATAGGTGCACCCATATTTTGACGGACGCTCGCGCGCTGTCGAAGAAGATCTTCTTCTGCTTCGGTAAAAGCCATGGACAGCCCTGGCGTGGCTAGGGCACCGACATCCTCGCCCAGCCATTCTGCGCTGTTGAGCCACATTTCCCGCCCGCGAATGGCGTGAGGAATGAGTTGCGCACGTGTCATGTGCAAAGTCAGTGTTCCAGCGTTAACACCTGAAGCAGCACGAAACATGTCTTGCCGGTCAACTAAAGCGACTTTCAGGCCTGCGCGAGCCAGAAATAGGGCAGTAGTAGCCCCCATGACACCCGCCCCGATGATGATGGCATCATAGATCACGGGTGATTCATGAAATGCGACGGTCATAGCGGAGCCGCCTTTGGTAAAGGGATATCGGAATAACTGAAGTCTCCGGTTACGGAGGTCAGGGGCAGTGGAAAGAAAGGTATGCGGGCCGTGAAACTGCCTGCCTCTTCGGGAGTGCTGTTGCAGGCAGTCGTAAGAAGAGCACGCGCACTGTCTTCACACATACGTCCTTGACAGGGCCCCATGCCGCAGCGGGTCCATGCCTTGAGCTGGTTCAAATCTTCTGCGCCAGACTGGATGGCGGTTCGTAATGTTCCAGCTTTTACACGCTCGCAGCGACAGACGATGGTATCATCAGGCAAACGGGCGCCTATCGTACGCCCCGCGTTCATAAGCGGCAGCATTCGGCGGGAGACAGCATCAAGACGGCGAAGATGCCGGAGCGGCGTTCTGGTCAGGCTGGCATATGCTTTGGCTGGAATCAGCCCGCGATCGTGTGCGACTGCATGAGCCGTGACAAGGCCGCGTAGGCGGGCGACGGCCATGCCACGGATGCCCGCAGCGTCTCCCGTGACGTATAAATCGGGATGGCTTGTGCGACCCGCGACATCTGTGACGGGCTCGAGATAACCACCAAGTGAATCATAGCGGTGCTGAACACCAGCGGTTCGCGTAATGAGTGTCGAAGGCTTGAGACCATAGCCACATGCGGCGGCTTCGGCAGTGTAAAAGTGGTGACGCTCCGGATGGTCCATATCGCTAACCGTCAGAAGCAGGCCTGTTTCAGTTTCCTCCGCGGCCGACAGGAACGAGCGGTGATGGACTGGAATTCCAGCTTTGCGTAAGCGAAGCATCCACGCGGCAGCCTGCGTGAGGCGAGAGGAATCGAGCGTGAGCATGGCACCCAGCCGGGTCCAGTCGGCACGGTTGCCTGAATCTATAATCGCAGTGACTTTGCCGCCCATTTCAAGAACCTGATGGGCGACCGAAAAGAGAAGCGGCCCGGATCCTGCAACTACGACACTTTGGCCTGGTAATGTTCCACCATTGCGCATGAGAATACTGGCGCCAGCAAGGCCGGTAATGCGGGGTGTCGTCCAGCCTTGAAAAGGAAAGAATCGCTCAGTCGCACCATTGGCCACTACCACCGTAGACGGCGGAATCTGGTCCATTCCATCAGGGCCAAGTAGGTCGAGTGTCAGGCTGGGAGACAGGCCCCAGACGCGGGTGGAAAGGCGCACCCGGACGTTAGAGGTGGCCAGCTTCTGGCGAAGGGCGTCGCCTCCGCTGAATTCATGGTTGGGTGGAACTGTCTGACGTGCATAAGAAGAGGGAGCACGAAAGATCTGTCCACCGGCTGAGGGCTGTTCATCGATAAGCGTGACAGGAAGGCCGTGGCGGGAAAGCGCAATGGCGGCGGTGCTGCCCGCAACTCCGCCACCGATCACGGTGACTGGGGATCGATCAGGCTTGGACATAAGGCGTAACGGTCATGTTCGGGAGGACGGAGGCTTTGCAGGCGTAATCGATCGCGCCATTGATAAGAACGCGGCATTCCTGACAACTCCCCATGAAACAGAAAGCGCCCCGCGGGGTGCCGTCGATACCGGATTGTCCAAGTTCGAGAATGCCTGAGCGACGGAGCGCCGCTGTAACAGGTTCCCCCTCAATGCCATTTACCGTGCGGGTGCCCGATCGGCTTTGAAAAACAAAAGTGATCGGGGAGTTTTCGTTGCTCATCTGGATCGGTCCGGAGAAGAAAATTCTTCTAAAGGGTTTTCTATCGTATACATAACGTATATTCGAATTAGATCAGTGATCTGACAACCGCAACCCTAAAGTCGCACAGCATCAGGGAAACCTTTCTTGAGAGTGATCCGGATCAACCAGTTTCTGGGATTCTGCGCTGTCTGCAGTGTTCTTGCTTTCGGTAAAGCCGAAGCGAGGGAGAGCGCTGCCATCCGGGCGAGCGGTCATATCAATATCGGCGTGGAAGCCGGATTGCCGCCTTTGGGGCAATATGATGTCCGTAACGAGCTGGCGGGTTATGATGTCGATGTTGGGCGAGCCATTGCATTGGGGCTGGGTGTAGAACCGCGGTTTGTCACGCTGTCATCCAGTGGTCGCATTCCCTATCTGTTGGCAGGGAAGGTTGATATCGTTCTAGGCGGGCTGACGCGCACCCCGGAGAGAGCGCAGGTCATCGCGTTTTCCCATCCTCTTTATACCGAGCAGTTCGCAATCATTGCGCCAAAAGAGCGAGGTATTTCGTCGTTTACTGATCTGCTTTCAGGAATGCACCAGCTCGTGGAGGTCCGAGGATCAACGGCTGTGGCGTATCTGCGGGAGCATGCTCCAGAAGCGCCGATGCTGCTTCTGGATAGCTACGCGGATGCAATTCGGGCTCTTGCGCAGGGACGGGGAGATGCGATGGTTGATGTCATTGAATATGTTGGCCATTACTTGCCGGTGCAATCACAGGTTCAGTGGACTGTCATTCGCGGGTTTGCACCGCCTGTCGGGGAGGACTGCATTGGCCTTGCCCGTAGAGACGTGACGCTGCGAGCGGACGTGAATCATGTGCTTGAAGCAATGGAGCAGGACGGGCGGCTTGAGGCGATTTATCGCAAATGGTTCGACCCCGGTTCTGCGCAGGCAGTTCCATGAGTCAGCTAAATTTTCATCCGGTTCTGTTGCGGCTGCCTTTTTTGCTGGGTGGTGTCGGTGTCACAGTCTTGATTGCGACACTCGCTTTTGGGTTGGGGCTGTTTCTGGCTGTTCTTCTGGTCGTTTTGCGGTTTGAAAATAAGGGCTTCTGGTGCAAGGCAAGCCGCAGTTTCAGCACAGCTTTGACCAATACACCGCAGCTCTCTCAGATTTTTGCGGTTTTCTACTGTCTACCCCTGATGGGACTGATGGTGTCACCGTTTCTGTCCGTTGTCATTGGAATGACGCTGAATGCGGCTGCGTATCTGGCGGATATTCTTGGGGCTGGTATGGCAAGGGTGCCCCCAGTCTATCATGAAGTGGCTCTGACGCTGGGCCTCAACCGTCGTCAGACCTATCTGCGGGTCATATTGCCGCATGTCGGACGCACGATGTTCCCGGCACTGGCCAATCACTTTCAGATCATGATTCTGGGAAGTGCAATGGCGTCTATCTTTGGTGTCGAGGACCTCACGGGCCGTGCCTATGATATCGGATCGACAACGTTTCGCATTCTGGAAGTCATGCTCGTGACCGGCGGTTTGTACGCCGTACTGTCCTTTGCATTGACAGGTTTTTTTGTGCTGTGTCGTCGCACAATGGAGCGCATGGTATGATTGCGTTCTCGCATTATGACATGGCGCTACTGCTGCACGCGATGCTGCGGACGATCGTTCTGTCTCTTGGTGGAGGATGTCTGGGGATCGTCGGAGCGGTTCTCCTGACGGCGCTGCGGCTTTCAGCAGGGCGTGCGTTGCTCCCGCTTCGGGCTCTGGCGGTCGCATATGTGCAGACCATCCGGCGAGTTCCGTTCATTGTGACGCTTTATATTCTGTTCTTCTGTACGGGAATGGCAGGGGTAGACGTCTCAGCAACTGGAGTGGCGATCTGCTCAATCGGGTTGATCGCAGCGGGATATCTCTGCGAAATTTTGCATGGCGGGATCAATACGGTCCCGGTTGAACAGGTTGAGGCTGCACTGGCCTTGAACCTGCCAACCTGGGCGCGTTGGCGGTACGTGATCGGGCCACAGGCGATGTCGGCCGTTATTCCACCTGCTGTGGGATATCTGGTGCTCTTTATCAAGGACACAGCGTTGGCCTCGCAGATCGGCGTGGTGGAACTCAGCCAGGCCGGTGTGATCCTTTCCAGCCGCGGGCTGCCGTCAGCGCAGGTCTTCTGCGCGGTACTGCTGGTTTATTTCGTTATTTCCTATCCGCTGACCTGTCTGAGCCGTCTTCTGGAGAAACGCATTGCCGTACATTGATGTTCGGGACGTCTGTGTCCGTCATGGAAAGAACGAGACGCTCGGGGAGGCCGGGTTTGTGGCTGAACGCGGGGAGATCGTCAGCTTCATCGGGCCTTCGGGTTCAGGAAAGACCACTCTGCTGCGAACCTTGATAGGGCTGCAACCTGTCGTGCGGGGAAGCATGACGGTGGATGGTCGTGTCGTCGATATGTCGGCGGCAGGCGCTGCAAAAATCCTGCGAGACCAATCGGCGATTGTTTTCCAGCAGTTCGGCCTCTTTGGTCATATGTCAGTGTTGCGCAATCTGACCCTTGCACCGACCGTCGTGGCGAAACGAACGCGCACGGAGGCTGAGAATGAGGCGCGCGGGCTGCTCGAACGGCTGGGGCTGGGCGACAAGGCGGATGCGCTGCCTGCAGACCTTTCGGGCGGTCAGAAGCAACGTGTTGCCATCGCACGTGCCTTGATGCTTCGGCCCTCGCTGTTGCTTCTGGACGAGCCGACATCAGCGTTGGACCCGCGGAAGGTTCATGAAGTCAGCGTGCTGCTGCGCGACCTCGCGCGTGACGGCATGACCGTGGTTCAGGTTTCGCATGCGATGAGTGTCGTCTCGTCACTGTCAGATCGGATCGTCCTGCTGGAGGAGGGGCGCGTTCGGGCTGTGGGCAAAGGCCTGAGAGAGGCCGCGCAAGAGCCCGATATCGCAGCGTTCATGAATGCCCATGGCAGTGACCCCGGGGCTGGTCTGCCCGTGGGCCAGCTTGGCCCACAACAATGATGTCTCGAGTAATAAAGGAAAAATCCATGAAATTTCGTGGCACTTACACCGTCATGATCACGCCGTATGACAGCGAGGGACGTATTGACGTTCCGGGGCTTCGACGCTTCACGGATTGGCAGATTGCTCAAGGGATCGCTGGTCTTATTCCGCTCGGTTCCACAGGAGAGTTCCTGTCACTGACGGATGATGAGCGCACGCTTGTTGCACAGACAGTGATCGAACAAGCCGCAGGACGTGTTCCGGTCTTTATCGGCACGGGTGCAGAAAACACCTATGACGTGATCCGCTACAGCCAAGAGGCCGAGCGTCTGGGTGCAGATGGCGTGATGATCATTCCGCCATTCTACTCCACGCCAACAGACGATGAACTCTTTGTTCACTATCGCCGTATCTCGGATGCGATTGGTCTGCCGATCATGCTTTACAACAACCCGGCAACAGCAAATGTGGACCTTAAGCCCGAACTGGTGGCGCGTCTGTCGCATATTGATAACTGCTGCCTGATCAAGGAATCCACGATGGATGTCACCCGCGTACGGGACATCATTCGTCTGTGTGGTGATCGGCTATCAGTTTTTGGCGGGATTATGGGCTTCGAGAGTTTCCTTGAAGGAGCGATCGGCTGGGTCGCTGTCGCGTCCAACGTGGCGCCACATGTCATGAGTGAGATTTTTAATCTCTGTGATGGGTACAAGGACATTGGCAAAGCACGGGACATGTATTTCCGCCATGTGCCGCTGATCCAGTTCGTAGGCGGGCAGGGCTATGTTTCGGGGACGAAAGCTCTCCTGAAACATATGGGATTCGATGTTGGCGGGCCACGTGCCCCGCGCCTGCCGCTGCCGGCTGCGGACGATGCCCGTGCGCTTCAGATTGTTAAGGATCTGGGCCTCCGGTTCGAAGAAGGTGCCTGAAATGGCTAAGGGGGCTCTGTCACACGTGTTGCGAGGCAAAGGGCTGTTCTGTGCGGTTCTGTGTTTCGGGTGGCAGGCAGCGCAGGCCACACCATGCCCGACTGTAGTCCCTGGCTTGATTTCGCCAGGTCAGCTTGTCATGGCGACCAATCCAACGCTGCCGCCATTGCAATATGTGACGGTAGATGGGCGGATTGCCGGTATGCGGATGGAACTGGGAGACGAACTGGCTCGCAGGCTCTGTCTGAAGCCGGTCTTTCTCTCGACCTCTTTTGCGCAACTCACGCTTGGCCTTCTCGAAAAGCGCTGGGACGTTATCAACACTGGAATGTTCTATACGTCTCAGCGCGCAAAGCTGATGGAGATGATCCCCTACGAGATTCAGGCGATCAGTGTATCCCTGAATAACGATACGACCCTTCGTCCCGCCCGACTTGAGGACCTTTCCGGCAAATCAGTTGGGGTGGAAATGGGGGGGATCGAAGAGCGTCATGCACGCGAAGCAGATCAGGCGCTCCGAGCGAGCAACCGGCCAGGACTTGAAATTAAAACGTTCCAGAATGTTGGGATTGCCTTCGCTGCTTTGCGGGCAAAGCAGATTACAGCCGTACTTTCCATTGATGCTGTAGCGCAGCGCAATGCTCATCAGGGAGGCGTCCGGCCTGTTTTGGCGGGGCTGTATCCCACACCGGTAGCGTTAGCGCTCCGCGATCCGGCGCTGGCACAGCAACTGGCCTCAGTTCTGGAAGGTATGCGGCAGGATGGCACGCTGGCCCGTCTCATGGCGCCTTATGGCGTTGCTCCGTTCCCGGGGCACATCACAGTTTCCAAGCCTCATTTTTCCGACAACACACGCTAATTTTCATACGCTGAAACGGGGCATCGACATGCAGATCTGGAGTTGGCAGGGCTTCTTCACCTATCTCGGCAGCCCGTATATTTTTCGCGGAGCACTTCTCACCGTCTACATGACGGCGGTCGCGATGGTGCTAGGGTTTCTTTTGGGTCTTATTATTGCCCTTATGAAACGATCTCGCCGCCCTTTGCTGTCTTGGCCTGCGCGCTTTTATGTCTGGTTTTTCAGGGGCACGCCTTTGCTGGTACAGCTTGTGGTAATCTACGCCGGATTGCCTAAGCTGGATATCCGTTTGAGCGTAATGGCGTGCTCGATTATCGGCTTAACGCTGAATGAAGCGGCCTATCTGGCAGAAATCATACGTTCGGGACTTAATGCCGTGTCTGCAGGGCAGATTGCGGCAGCGCGCGCGCTGGGTTTGAGCGAACGACAGATCGCTTGGCGTATCGCATTTCCGCAGGCGTTTCGCCTTGTTATTCCGCCTTTGGGCAATTCAGTGAATGGCCTGCTGAAAACGACAAGCGTGACGTCCGTTATTTCCATGGAAGAACTCATGCAACGCAGCCAGATCCTTGTGCAGGATCAGTTCATGGTGCTGGAGCTGTTTTCGGTAGCGGCGTTGTATTACTTACTAATGACCACAGCGTGGGATTTTCTTCAGCGCCGGATTGAGCGTTATGCTGAGCGTCCGTATCTCCGACAGCAGCGTCTGATCCCGGAAGATATCATCAGTTTGCCTGTCAGCACACAGGATGCGCGCTAATGGCTGACACTCTGAGTTTCACGTTTGATGGCAATACGCTTTCAGCGAAGCCAGGCCAGACTCTGACGGCTGCTTTGGTGGCGGCGGGAAAGATTGTGCATCGCGTAGCACCTGATGGTTCGGCACGCGGACCGCTGTGCGGCATTGGGGCATGTCAGGAGTGTCTGCTAAACGTGGACGGGCGGATGTCCCTCCGTGGATGCATGACGCCAGTGCGAGAAGGAATGGTGGTCCATCGCAATGCACGCCTGCCGGATGTTACAATCGCGCAGGCACTGGCTGCGGATGTTATCGATGGCGAACAGAACCAGTTGGTCGAGCATACATGTGACGTTCTGGTAATTGGTGCGGGGCCAGCAGGTTTAGTCGCAGCGACAAAACTGGCTCAGGGGGGGCTGGATGTTCTGCTGCTTGACGAGCGGCATATTCCGGGTGGTCAGTATTTCAAGCAGAATGCCGTAAATCCGCAGCATCAGGATAGTCAGGCTCGCCGAGGGCGGGCGCTGATTGAAGCCATGCAGCAGAGCGGTGCGCAGTTGTGGCACGATACGCTCGTCTGGTGTGCCTATCGCGAACAAGGTGCGCTCGTCATCGGTGGTCTCAGGGATGGTGAAGCGTTTTATATTCGGCCAAAGCGGATCGTCATAGCGACTGGTGGGCAGGAAACACCCCAACCCAGACCCGGTTGGACGCTTCCGGGCGTGATGACAACCGGTGCTGCTCAGACATTACTGCGGGCCTATGAGACGGTTTCGCCCGGCCGGGTTCTTGTCGCTGGAAACGGTCCGCTCAATCTGCAGCTTGCGGCCGAACTGGTCAGGCGGGGTGCTGAGGTGGCTGCCGTCGTGGAAGCCGCGCCTGATCCTATGACGCGGGCTGTTCTAACTGGCCAGCTTTCAGTGGCTTCCCCACGGCTGGCTCTTGCTGGTGTGCAGCATCTGTTGACGCTTCGCCGGGCTGGAGTTCCCGTGCTGTGGAGCAGTGTCGTGACACGCATTGAAGGAAACGAGCGTGTCGAACGAGCCTGCGTACGAAACGTGGACGGTCAAAACCGTTGGTTGGATATACAGACGGTCTGTCTTGGTGACGGCTTTGTCCCGGCGGGAGAATTGCCCCGGCTGCTGGGGTGTCAACAGCAGGTGCGGACGTGGCCAGTCATTCATCCTGAAACCGGGCGTACTCCCGACGGGCGCACGGATCAGGACGATGTCTTCATTATCGGTGAAGCGGGACGCTTTGGCGGGGCTTTTCTTGCACAGGCTCAGGGCGAACTGTGTGCGGGACGACTTTTGGAACTGGAGCGACGGGAGGCTTCGAAGGGCTTGGAACGGGCCCTGCGGATCTATCGGCGAAGCGAACGTTTCCAATCTCTTCTATGGAAACTCTACAGTCCTGTCATCACGTTGCCCTCACCGGAAGGCCAAACGGTTCTATGTCGATGTGAATGCGTTTCAGCGGGGACCGTCCTGGGGCGGATGGCAGAAGATGGCATTAACGATCTGGCCACTCTCAAGCGCACGACGCGGGCGGGAATGGGGCGTTGTCAGGGACGTTTCTGTCAGGCGGCACTGATGGCAGTTCTGCCTTCTGCGACCAGCGAGCGCGATTTTACAGCGCCGCAAGTTCCATTGCGTCCGGTGCCAGTGTCCGCGCTAGCTCGTCAGAAGCCTGAGTGGCGCGGGCACCGTCGTGTGACCATTCCTTCGGGTCTCGGAACGCCGCTGCGGACACCCGAAATTTCTGACGAAATGGTGGATGTCGTCGTCGTTGGGGCTGGGATCGTCGGACTTTTTGCAGCCCTTTTTCTGGCTGAAGCAGGAAAGTCCGTCGTGGTGCTGGAAAAGGGGCGTGCAGGAGCCATGGCCTCGGGAGGGAATGCGGGAAGCCTGCATGCTCAACTTATGGCCTTCGACGCAAGTGCAGACAGTGATGGGCCGTCTATGCCTGCCCGGACACTGGCACTGCAGCGTGAGTCGATCAGAATGTGGGAGGCGCTTCGGGGCCGGTTTGACCGGGATCTGGAAATCAAGATCTGCGGAGGACTGGTCGTTGCGGAAACAGACGCTGACATGACGCGCCTGCGGAGCAAGGTTGCGGTCGAGCAGTCTTTGGGCGTGGATGCACGAATCTTGGATCCGGATGAATTGCGGCGGATCGAACCCAATCTGCGTGAGGGGTTTCTTGGGGGAGCGTACTGTTCCGAGGAAGGTAAGATCAATCCGATGGCTGCCACGCAGGCCGTTTTGGCGCACGCCCGCAAGGCAGGCGTGTGCATCGAGGAATTGACGCCGCTGTCCGCGATTGATCGTGAAGGCAAACGGTTTGCCGTCCGGGCAGGCGCGCGGAGATGGTCGGCTGGTGCCGTGGTGAATGCGGCGGGTGCCTATGCGGGTGAGGTCGCAGGGCTTGTGGGACGGACACTGCCTGTTTTTGGAGCTCCGTTGCAGATGATTGTCACTGAACCTGTTGCTCCGCTGGTACATTCTCTTCTTGCCCATGCGAGCCGTCACCTGACGCTTAAGCAGGCGGCGAATGGCTCGCTATTGATCGGCGGTGGCTGGAGTGCGGGCCTCGATCCTGTGCATGGTCATCCCCGTCCGCTGCGGGAAAATCTTGAAGGCAATCTGTGGGTTGCTCAGCGCCTGGTTCCGGCTCTGGCTGCTGTTAATATCGTTCGGAGTTGGGCTGCCATGAACATTGATGTCGATGGGGCGCCCATTCTTGGGGAAAGCCCGGATGTTCCGGGCTTCTTTACGGCGGTGACAGCCAACGGCGTGACGCTGGCGCCTGCCATGGGTCGTCACGTGGCCGACATGCTGTTGGGGCGCTGCGAGCGGGCTGATCTGGGGATCTTTTCTCCAATCCGTTTTTATGGAAATCCGTCATGATCACACTTGAGAAGGTGACAAAATCCTACGGTGCTTTTCAGGTGCTCAAAGGATGTTCGGCAAAGATCTCCAAAGGGGAGGTCGTAGTTGTCTGTGGGCCGTCCGGTTCTGGGAAATCCACGCTTATCAAATGCATCAATGCGCTCGAAACGTTCGAAAGCGGCCAGATCTACGTGGATGGAATGGCAGTTCGTTCAGCGCAGACCAATCACTCGGCGCTAAGGGCGAAGGCGGGGATGGTCTTCCAGAGCTTTGAACTGTTTTCACACCTGACCATTCTGGAAAACATAATGTTGGCGCCGCGCATTGTGCAGAAGCGTAACAGCGCCGAAATCCGCCCTTTGGCGGAAGCGTTGTTGCGTCGTGTTGGTCTTGAGCGTCATGCGAGCAAGTATCCAATTGCGTTGTCAGGTGGCCAGCAGCAGCGTGCAGCGATCGCACGGGCTCTTGCGATGAAGCCGGATGTCATGCTGTTCGATGAGCCAACTTCCGCACTGGATCCAGAGATGGTTCAGGAAGTCCTTCAGGTCATGACAGAATTGGCGCGCGATGGAATGACCATGATGTGCGTGACGCACGAAATGGGATTTGCACGCCAGGTAGCGACACGGATCCTGTTCGTGGACGCGGGTGAGATTGTTGATGACTGTCCGGCGGAGGATTTCTTTGCAGGAAAATGCTCGCCGCGTGCCCAGTCTTTTCTACGCTTCGAAGAGGTTTCGTAAAAAAGTTAAAAATTTTTCGCATGGGCGTAACATTCCGCTTCTTGATCGAATTCATTCGGTATACAAAGAGAATATGAATCGAGGACGGAACGAAGATCCGATGGGAGGCGCTATGCTGGGAAACGATTCCTGTTGTGAAAAGACGGTGGCCAATCGCCTCGGTGGCGTCATTGATCGTGACTTCGATGCGCGGCAGGTTCCTTTCCTGCAGGCGCTCGTCGGTGTTCCTTCGGACAATCCACCCGGCGACTGCGCGCCGCATGCTTATTTTTCGGCTGAGCGCCTGAAAGACCTTGGCTTTGAGGTCGAGTGTCATCCTGTTCCACACAGCGTTGTGGGGCAGTATGGCATGAAGAGTGCCACGAATCTGATCATTCGGGAGCGCTTTGGCGATGGATCTGGGCCGGTCGTTGCCCTCAATGCACATGGTGATGTAGTCCCGCCGGGAGACGGATGGACTCATGATCCCTATGGGGGTGTTATTGAGGATGGACGGTTGTATGGGCGCGGTGCGGCGGTTTCAAAGTCTGATTTCGCGACCTATGCTTTCGCGCTTCAGGCTTTGCGGGAAGTCTGTACCGATCTGTCAGGAACGGTTGAACTCCATCTGACCTATGATGAAGAAATAGGTGGTCACGTCGGTCCCGGATGGCTTCTTTCTGAGGGGCTGAGCAAGCCGGATTACGTCATCAGCGCTGGTTTTACCTATGATGTGATGATCGCCCACAATGGTAGCCTTCAGTTGGATATCATATTCACGGGCAGGTCTGCGCATTCTGCCTGGCCTGAAACAGGTGCGGATGCGATCGAAACGGCCTGTCGGGTGATGACAGCGCTCTATACTTATCGTGACGGTCTGTCTGAACATCGAAGTGCCATCGAGGGGATCGACTCTCCTACGCTTGTGATCGGGACAATTGAGGGAGGCATTGCCGCCAACGTTGTGCCTGCCCAGGCGCAGTTCCGTTTGGAACGCCGGATATTGCCTGACGAACAGGCTGCTGACGTTGAAGCAGAGTTGCGGCGCGTGATTGCTCAGGCGGCAGATATGCCCGGTGTGGAGTGTGTTGTGTCGCAACATCTTCTGGCTTTGCCACTGGTGCCTACAGAAGGTCAGGCACCGCTGATCAAAGCATTACAGGATGCTGCGGAAGCCGCCTTTGGCGAACGGATTGCCCAGAAAGGCATGCCGCTCTTCACCGATGCACGGATCTACAGCAATTGGGGCTGTCCGACTGTTCTGTATGGGGCAGGGCCGCGCTGTCTACAGGATGCCAATGGCCATCGCGCCAACGAACACGTGGTTCTCGAAGACATGCGACGCGCGACAAAAGTGGTTGCAGGGGCGCTCTCGCAACTCCTGCGTTCCGAAGCTGCGTGATCCTTAACGTCTTTTGAATGTTCGACGCGGAAAGAGTCTCGTTTGAGAAGACTTCCGCATCGCCTTGAAAAAACCGACTGATATCCCTGCGCGGGCAGGGCAATGGAGCCGATTATGAACATCAGGAAATTTGCGCTTTATTCCACCTTCCTTTCAGTCAGTTTCGGCACCAGCCCGCTTCTGGCTGAAACGATGAGCGTGCCAGCAGGGCAGGTGAAAGCGCCCACGCACAAGGCACCCCAAAAGACTGCAACCGTGCGTCCCGCTGCCCAGAAGGCTCTGGCCCGTGCTCATCAAGTAAAGTCCATTTCTGGTGGTGAAGAAGGTCTGATCGTCACGGGTACTCACGCCACCAACCGCCATGCTCGTCAGAGCACAAGTCCCATCACAGTTCTTTCTGGAGCTGCGTTGCGTCGGTCTGGCATGATGAATCTGGCTGAGGCCCTGACGAAAACCTATCCTTCCATCAACATGAGTACGATGGGCAATGACGCAGGTGCGTTGACGTCATTCATCCGAATGCGGGGCCTTAATCCGAATCAGGTTCTGGTTCTGGTAGATGGCAAAAGGCGTCATACTACTGCAAACATCAATGCTGATGCCGGGCCGAATTTTGGTGCCACTCCAGTTGATTTGAACATGATTCCTTCGAATATGATCGATCATATCGAAGTGCTGGAGGACGGTGCTGCGGCAATGTATGGCTCCGACGCCATTGCCGGCGTTGTGAACATCATTACCAGAAAGCAGGATCATGGGCTGAACATGAGCGCCCAGACTGGCGCGAATGCTTATAATGGGGACGGTTGGCAGTATCAGCTTAATGCTGACGGAGGTCTGAAGCTTGGGCGCGACGGTTATCTTCATATTTCCGGGCAAGTGTACCATACGGATCATTTCGTAACCAACACGGTAGATAACCGCTTGGCCGGTTATGTTCCGGCAGGGGCTGCCAACGAGCTCTACACGGGGTCGGTCAAGGTTCCCAAGAACTCCAACAAGATCATGAGCACGCCCGAGGAGACGCGGGAGAACCTCGGGATTGATTTCGGCAAGAAGCTGACGGACAACGTCGATTTTTACGGTCAGGTCACTTACGCGCACCGTCATGCCGAAGCATACGAGAACTATCGTATTCCTTCTGGGAGCAGCGCGAGTAATCCGGAACTTTTCCCATATGGCTATTCGCCATTGGAGACGATCGACGAGAATGACTATGCGGCAACCCTCGGTCTGAAGGGGCGTCATCTCTTCGGGTTCGACTGGGATCTAAGCAGCACATGGGGCGAGGATCTGGATAAGATTTCCAACCAGAATACGACCAACCCGAACATGTATGCGACAACGGGCTACTCACCGACCACTGTGCGGACATCGAACTTCCGACTAGCCCAATGGACTAATAATCTCGATTTTCGCCGGAATTTTAATATCGCTAATGTCGTGCCGATGACGCTCGCATTTGGTGGTGAGCACCGGCTTGAGCAGTATACTATCCTTGCTGGTGAACCCGCATCTTATGAATATGGGGGAACTTCGGCCCTCGCTGGCCTGACGCCGCAGGATGCGGGCAAGTGGGACCGTGATGTCTGGGCGGCATATCTGGATGGTGATTTCCACCCGCTGAAGAACTGGGATCTGGATTTCGCCGGTCGTTTTGAGCACTATACCGATGTCGGCAATACCGAGAACGGCAAGGTTTCAACCCGTTACGATATCACCCGCCGCATTGGCCTGCGTGCGACCATCAGCAATGGCTTCCGTGCGCCAACGATGGCCGAGCAGCATTACAGTGCCATTAACGTTGGCCCGACATCAGTTCTGGGGCTGCTACCAGTTTCGTCGTCCGAAGCGCGTGCGACGGGCGCCACACCCCTGAAGCCTGAACGTTCCACCAGTGCGACAGGTGGTATCGTACTAGAACCAATTGATGGATTTCATATCGAAACGGATGTTTACCAGATCAACATTCGTGACCGTGTTGTTCAGGGCGGCAACGTGACGGGAGCACCAGCCATTGCAGCTCTTGAAGGAATGGGTGTTTCGCTACCAGCCTTAACACAGATTTCTGAAAATTCCGTGCAGACCTATTACTTCACAAACGGAGCCAGCACACGGACGCAAGGGCTTGATATCAAGGCGGATTATATGTTCCGCTTGCATCGTTATGGTAATCTGACGCTGTCCATGGCACTGGATCTGAACCGCACGCGTTTGACGCATAACGGTATGTCTTCAACGGGGTCTCCGTTGCTGAACGCTCAGAACATTGCGTATCTCACTACGGCGTATCCGCGTAGCAAGATTATTCTGAACGCTCTCTGGACTGTTGGAAACTGGGATATCAATGTTCGTCAGACGCGTTACGGCGAGACGACTGGGATGATGACGTATCAGGACTGGACGCCAACAGCATCAATCTGCCCGATCGACGGAAAGCAGCTTGCCCAGTCCAGTTCCTGCTTTGCCCAGTTCAAGAATTCACCCCGGTGGTTGACGGATCTTGAGATTGGATATCGTTTTAATTCGCGCTGGCATGTCGCTGTAGGTGCGAATAACGTGTTCAATATCCGACCGCGTAAGCTGCCAGGCGAACTGAACCAGCTTGGCGCCAATCCGTATGATACTTTCTCATCGCAGGTCCCGATGACGGGTGGCTATTACTATGGACGTATCAACTTCACGCTCTGAAGAAAGAGTTATGGGGGAGTGGGTCATTACTGACCCACTTCGTTTTTTTCTTTTTTCGAAGTATACGACAGATGTGTCATTGGTGGGCCACGGCGATTTTCGCTCAGATGATGGGCGTCCTAGTTGCGAGGAAAGTAGAGCATCATGATTGATGCGACTTACCCTAAAATCGGTCAGGGCATATGACCGCTCAGTTTCTTCATGGAAAAGGGACTGATCAGTAATTATACCGGTGTCAATACCCGTCTGGAAAGTCTTGCCGCAGCACAATTGATGCCGAGAGATCGGGTTATAACGTTGACTGGTTCAGGGACGCCTTGCAGGAAAAGGGCATCAAGCCCTGCATCTCGGGCCGAAAGTCCCGGAACAAGGCTGTCAAATAACGACAGGCGCCGCTACAGACGGCACAACTGCATCGAGATCATGTTCGGACGTCTTAAGGACTGCCGCCGCGTTGTGACCCGCTACGACAGATGCCCCACAACTTTCTTCTCCGGCATTGTACTCGCTGCCATTGTCATCTTCTGGCTCTGATCAATGCGTCCTGACCTTGGAGTGTCTTCGGAAATTAATGGAATAAATTTTTTCTGATAGTTGGATTAGCCCCATCTTTTTAAGGATGGGGCAAGGATACTTGTGGATTTAGAATTAAGCCGTAATTGCGCTGGTTGTTTTTGTTGTATCATTTAACAAATAAGGGCCACTGGCCAACACTTGGATAGCCAGTATTGCAATACTGTCAGGAGACCTCTTACCCAAATCAAGAAACCCATTTCCAGTCGTCCAGCGCAAATTTTCCTGTTCCAGATTGTTCCAGCCATCCAAAATTCCGGAGGTATAGTGATCCGTAAGATTTTTGGAATGGCTGTTTTCGAAAAGGGTAATTTGGCCTACGAGGACTCCAAGTTGACGACGGTCATCAACGAAAGGGCCGATAGTGTCGCACGGGCGCGATGCACGAGACACGAGGCGTACAGTTTTGGCACTGGCCGGTATCATAAATACCATACGCCCGTTGGCTTCACGAGCCTTGCGAATAACAGTACCGTTATTAGTAACAAGATGAAGATCTGAATTGCTTGTTAAATTGGATTGCTTTGCAGATTTCGACAGTTGTGCAGTTTTGTTGGCTCGCTCTTGAAGCTGATGGAACAGGGGCTCAACAAAGGAGCGGTCAACATCCAAAGGTGCCGCTGCGTCGCCTTCCCAGCTTTTTACAGGCCCTCCAAAATTCACTACATTTCCTTCCTGCCGAAAGGTATGGCGATTGCCTGTGTCCAGATAGCTTTCCGTGAGAACACCATCTGATATGATAACAGAATGTTGGTCCGTTTCTAAATGGTAATATTCATATGACGTAATGCTTTTGTCATAAAAAATAGTCTCTCCATTTACCAGCATACGTGCAGGTACGAACTTGCCATTAAAAAAGAGGCAATGCTCTGGCGTGATCAGCATGTCTTTATAGGGAACGCCATCGCTAATCGCATTCTGTAGAATGCGTACAGGGTAACCAGCTTCATCGTCGGGCAGCCCATAGCGAATACTCGCCTGTGTTTTTCCAGCCCACACAACTGGACGAACGACGTTTTTGCCTTCTTTCCAATCGAATGCAATGACTTTGTCACCAGCCAAAATTTCTTCAACGGCGACATCGCCATCTGGCGTTTTGATCATGCTTCCTGCCAGAAAACAGGCACCAATATATGTGTTCCCATTAGAATAAGTGATTCTTAAAGGGTTGGTTGCCAAATTCTGTGAGTTTGCAGCGTTATCGAAGGTACCTGTAGGAACATTGGCGCCGTCTGCAAGAGTTACGGAATAACTGGCAATATCCTGGCCGTCGCTTCCTTGAAGCGTAATGGTACGGGACGTTCCAGATCCAGAAATCACATAGCCCGAAACTGGAGCGACTGTGTTTTCAATTTCTATCGTATTGTATTTGGGGTCATACCCGGTGATTGATGTTCCTGATAAGTTTAGGAAAACACCGCCACCATTTAAAACCAGGGTCCCGCCGCCGCTGGTAAAGTTAACTGTTGTACCCTGAAGAAGGCTGATGAGTTGCGTATTACCATTATAAGTTCCGCCATAGCCAATATTAATGGTAGAACCACTTAGGGCACCGGCAACTAAGCCGCCCGAGAAAGAAGCCGTTCCACCATATATATCTATGGTGATAGCGGTTGCTGCATTGACTACGAAATTGATATCTGTCGTGCCGCCAATTGTAAAAGTAGGGGCAGACAAGGCCGAAAGAACAATATTAATCGTCCCGCTGGATCCAGGAACGGATACCCATTGGCCACCCAGGACGCTCAGAAGGCTACCATTTGTAGCGTTGGCTCCAGTCTGGATATGTGCAGCCAAGAGACCGTCCGGGACGCCAGTAAGCGTTTGAATGGTCTGTCCCGAAGAATCCTGAACTGTTACTGTCGAGTTTCCTGTCTTGGCACCAAATAGGCCAGTCTCTTCAGTAATGGTCCAGGTTGTTTCAATCTGTTTATTGCCGTTGGTATCCAGAATAGGATTACCTTCAGCGTCAGTTACATACGTATAATAAGTTCCTGCACTACTCATGATTTTATTCCTTAAAATCTTCATTCTCGCAAACACGAACAATGGCCATGCTTGGGACGTTTGCAGAAACCAAACGCTAACGTCTAAAATTTCTTAAAGCAATAAACATCAAGCAAAAAACGATCACGATTCCTTGAACTTTTGGTTTTTTCGTTTTTATATTTAGTTTAATTTATAAAAACATAATGTTTATATTTTTAGTTATTTCAATAAAAATTATATGTTCTAGTTATATTTATATGTTTTGTTTATATTATAATGTTGTATCTATATAATTCTATAGGATTACATATTAAAAAGATATAAAATTACTTTTTTATAGATGTATATTCATTGGGTAGTTCTCTTGTTGTCGAATTGTAAAGATTGTCCTTTTCTTTTGTGAAGCCATTTTTACGATATTTCGCTTTGAGTCTGCTTGCTCGGACGGAGAGATCTTTTCCTGAGACGCATGTGTGTGTTTTGTAAGGATAATGCGGACGTTTGCTCGTTAGGCCAATGTTTGATTGCCATGTGAACATGTTGCGTGCCTGCGAGAGTGCAGAGGCAAAAATGCTACGATATTTTTTTTGTTCAGTAGTGCTGACAGCCGTGTGTCTTGTAGATTGCTGTTAGCCCTTTCTTATCGTGATCCTGAACTGACTCTGGTCATTTCCGCGTCCTCTGGGTGGAAAATGTTTGCCTGCATTCTGGTCGCCGCCGCCACACGTTACCATTAAATATCCTGGGGTAATCTCTGCACCCGACTGCGGATCACTTGTTCTTCATAGTCCAGTTCGCGCTGAATATCCCATTCAGTCTGATCATTGATGTCTCGTGCATCTACCAACGCATGAAGCGTCTGGCGTTGCAGGCGGAGAACGATGAGACGCAAAGCCAATTCGATGCGTTCCCGCCGAAGCGCCGTTGTCCGGGTTAAAACCGGGGATTGTGTCGGGCCATCAATCTGGCTGAGGCGGTTCTCGTATGTCTGGAGGAGGCGTCCCAGCACTTCCAGTCTCATATCCTCGTTACCGTGATCGTTATTCGCGTTGTCAATCGCTTCACTCCGGTCCTTCTCAGCGCGACTTTGCTCATTATGCAGAAGTTGCAGAGTGGCCTGAAGCAAACGCTGGCGTGCGAGACTCTCTTCCTGCGCGTGTTTGTTAGACATATCACGTGGGAGAAATCGAATACACAGAGGGATAGCGATTGCTGCCATGACGAGGGAGAGAACAATCACTCCTGTCGCTACAGTAATAACGAAGCTGCGCTCGGGAAAAGCCTGAGGATCAATCCCAAGTGCTGGCAAAGAGAGCACGGCAGCAAGAGTAACGGCACCGCGGACGCCGGAAAATGCCAGCAAAACGATTTCGAGAAAATGCGGAAATGCAAATGCCCGATGGGACATACGGGCAACCGCCCATCTTCGGATGACAGAAATCCAGATACCGCAAAATCGGATTACGAACATTATAGTATAGACGCTTGCGACAAGCAGCGAGAGTTGCCAGAAGTGCGCGCTATGCTCTTGAGCTAATTCGACGCCGGCATTCAAAAGCCATGGAAGCTGTAAGCCCAGCAGTAAGAAGATCAGGGCATTAAAGACATAGCTGACGGTATCGAGCACCGTGCTTGCCTGAAGCCTGGTAGAGGTGGCAGCCTCGTCTGATACGCCTGTCAGTTTAATCACCATGCACCCTGAGACAGCCGCTAGTATGCCTGATGCATGTGCTGTTTCAGCGGCCGCATAAATGCCAAAGGGCAGCAGGACAATCATCAGAACCTGCATGAGCGGATCATCAAATCCGCGTCGTAGGAGGATGCGCTCCGCGCGTACGGCAATCCATGCCAGTCCTGCGCCGATGGCCAGCCCTCCGAAGGAGACCAGCAAGAATGAGCTGAAAGCATGGCGGTATGAAAATTCGCCGGTCATTGCGGCAATCATTGCAAAATGAAAGCAGACAAGGCCAGAAGCATCATTAAACAGAGCTTCACCATTCAGGATATGGATAAGGCGTTCAGACACGCGTCGGCCTGCGATGAGGCTGGAGACTGCGACGGTATCCGTAGGTGAAAGTGCCGCCGCAAGTGTAAAACATACTGCTAGGCTGACGGCAGGTATCATCCAGTGAATGGCGTATCCACAGAGAACCGTTGAGATGACCACCAGGCCGAATGCCAGAAACAGAATTACACTTCGTAGTTCGGAGAATTCTCGCAGAGGCATACGGAAAGCGTCTGTGAAAAGGAGCGGGGGCAGGAAGACCAGCATGAATAAGCTTGGTTTCAACCCGACATGCAGGCCGCAAAGAGCCGCAACGATCCCTAAAAAGATTTGGACCAAGGGAGCAGGCACACGGTTGGAGAGCGCTCGTACCGCCAGACTGCTTATAACAATCATGGCGAGGAGAATGAGTATGGTTTCTGCTTCCGACATACTCATTCTTTTTGCCTATTTTTTGAAGGAGGCAAGTAGCTTATTTATTTGGAACTGAAAAAAGTGTAATTCTTTGTTAAATCGGTGCACTCCGTCTTATGGATTTCACAGTGCGATTTTGCCTATTGAGGAGGTCCATTTAAAATCTATGTGGCATTTTATTAAATGATAGATACTTTACGAAGTGGTCTGATAAGAATTTTTATCTGGGATATTGAGTAGAAAAAGACGGCAGGAGAAGCGGTCTTTGTGTTTTTATCTGTAGGCTGGGAAAATATCGGCCAAATCTATAGTATTACGGGCAGTCAAGGGCGCTCCCGCCAGTCGCTCAGCCATCAATGAAACCGAACAGAAAAGCAGCGCCGAGGCTCTGGGCATTTGTGCATGTCTAGCTGGCGGTCATGGTTCAGAGCACGCGATATGCCTTGAGCAAGAGATAATTATTTTGGACCGCCTACACCGGGAACATCCTCGCTTGGGACAGAGAAGTGGACCAATGATAGTCCACTTCTGATGCGCCAGACCGCCACATGAGATGTCTTTGACTGAGTTCTGTCTGGCTGAGGTATTCAGGGAAACAGAACTCAGTTTAATCAGATACTCCTGGAATACCTTAGAAAGCCGTTGAAACTGTTCCTGTAACTGTAAAGCGAGGCTCAAGAATAAATTGAGCGCCCGAACCCAGGTTTGAAAGGTTGCCGTTCATGAGGCGCACCTGACTTGCGTTTGTTCCAACGCCAACTACTCCGGTTCTTAAAATGGCCCCCGTAAGATTGGTGAAGTTTAGCCGGATGGTCGGTGATTTTGCATGCCACAGAGGCTTGAAATGATAACCTAACGAGAGCGTATTTGTGAAATAGCCAGGCATACGCTGGTCGCCTGCAAGAGTTGTTGATTGTGGGCCGGTGTAATGCAGGGCCCCATTGGCAAAAATGCCTTTGTAAGTGTACGTTAGCCCAAAGTTCGCCATAAAATGTGGAGCCAGGGGAGCCTGTTTGCCCTTGCTCGCGAAGGCTGTGAGATTTCCATAAATATCCGAGGCTGCGATATTCGTATCTGTCGTCGCGCTGAGATATTCGAGCGAAAAATAGGGGCTTAAGCCATAAATTGGTTGTGTTGATACCATCAGGTCCACGCCGCGTGCGGTTTGGTTGCCAGCATTGACGACACCGGTCTGGTTATTTCCGACATAAGTAGACAAAAGTCGGTTCGTGATATTGTAGTTAAAAAGATCAAGATCAACAATAAAATATTTATCGTTATATCGGTACCCTAATTCTTCTTTAATTGAGTACTGATTTTTCGGCAATGTTCCATCAATATTGGTATTAGCTACTGCCGAGGATGAGGGTTGCCGGAAATCACCTTCTGCATTCAGGTAGATCTGGTGATGGTCATTAAAGTGATAGCTGATGGATACGTGAGGAAGTGGCGCAGTCAGGTTTTGTCCGAGCTGTCTCCTGCTTGGATAAACGATGTACCAGACATTGGACATGACATATTTGAAGCCGGCGTTCACCAGAAGGCGGTCGTGAAAGTATTTCGCTGTGTCCTGAAAAAATATCGAATGAACTTCGAAACCCGCTGTATTGCCAGGATAGACACGGTTGCCATTCCGATAGATCTGGTAAGTAGCATCATTGGGGCTGGGATTGGCACCCTCAGCTGTTGTTACGCTGCTTGGAAAGTGCTGGGTATAATCCTGATTTTGATACCAGTAGCCCAGTTCGAAGTGGTTATGCTTATCAATATCGTAACCCAGGATTGCAGTTGCACCTACACTGAATGCCCCATCTTGCAAAAAGAAACTAGTTACTGGAGTTCCCGTGGCAACAGGCACGCCTGATTTGTGGGTGTTCCCGCTCGTCGCGCTTGAAAAGGCTCCGGCGCTTCCGCTCCATCCGCGACCCCAGTTATAGTAGGGGCGAAGGTCAAGGTGTAGACGTCGCGTTATGACAACGTGCATTGGGGCAGTAAGAAAAAGCTGCATCCAATGGTTGATGTTGTTCTTCCAGTAATCGTTATTAACCGGGTCGAACTCAGCTTTGCGCCCATAGCTGTTTCCGGTCCGCTTGAAATTATAAAACTGTGTAGCTGTGCCATATGTATCGACAACAAAGTCTTCAAGGTTCCAGCCCATGAAGGCGCGGGCATATGAGCCATTGGCCCAGTCTTTTCGGACGCCAACGTCTACATGGATCTTCTCGTTGCGGCCGCCCCCAAACCATGATCGAGCATGGGTGTGGGCAAAGGAAACAAATCCCCTGCTGCCTGTGTTACCTATGTCTCCCGACTCAAGGCGGATGAACTGGCGCGCCAGATTGTTTGTGCCATAGGAAAAGTCCATCGTTCCCCCAAATTTGTGTTGGGGATCATGAGTGGCCTGATTCAAAACACCTGCTGCTGCGGACGTCACGGGAAGGTCAATCGGAGATGATCCTGGCAGCATGCTGACGCTGTCAACGTCTTCGGATTCAACGTTTTCTGCCATATAGGCTGCGCTGGCTGCAGGGCCGCCATCAATCATCAGCGCCATATCGGCATCAGTAAGGCTTCGGCTCTGAATGCGACCACCTTGCAGGCCGGAAGTATCAGTAACGGCGATATTAACGCTTGGTAGGTTGCGAACGAGCTCCAGCGCAGTGCTTGTTGGGCTGCGCATATCAATAAATGATTTTGTAATGGTTTGTACTGCATAAGGTGCTGTTTCAACGCGCATCATTCCGCCGCCGCGGCTACGGTGCACGCTGGATACATGAACGGTTTCATCTGTGGTGGAATTGATTTCCGTACGTTTATGCTGCGGTTTGGGGTGCTCAGAAAGTGTGGGAATAGCATGTGAACGTGAGCGCGCTTCACGATGGGGCGCTGATTTTTTCGTCTCCTGCTCCGTGGTCGCAGCCTGAGCTTCCGAAAGAGAGAGAGCGTCAATGATTCCGGCTGGCACACTGGTTCCGAGGCAGGTCATGACGAGGAGGCGCTGATTCAACGCTCGGATTTTACAGGCACGAGAGCGCATCACATGGATTTCCTTTTATGTGGCACCAGGTCGTTTCCTGGAGTGATCTTTTCATGGACCTCGATTGAGTGGCATTGCCGATCAATATCCATAACGAAATCGTAACCTGTTTTATTTTTAAAAATAAAACAGTATTTTGTGTTTCAAGATTTCAAATTATTTTCTTTGGTTACGCATTAAGAAACGAAATAAAAATAATTAGTAACTTGGTTCTCTGTATTTTTTTAAGTTTCAATAATGTTTTATTCTATAATGTGGTGAGTTTCAAAAACTCTGCTTCGTTGAGATGCCAAGCGCAAGTGCCGTCACCGTTCGGACTTCCGACAGGGTGCATGCAGGGTAAATGGTTTTCGGTAGGGAGAGCGCTATTCTCGGAGAGAGGAGTGATGCGCTTCTTATGCATCACGGTTTTATTGCTGATAAGAAGCATGTGAAAACCTCGGGATAGTGCTAATAAAGCGGGAAGAGACCCAAGTGTGAACGAAAGAGAACATCCCTGACTATACTGGCATCTTATGGCTGGAATGCTGAAACGGCGTTGGCCTTCCAGCCTTATTCTGGAAGTGACCTGATCCTCGGTCGTGTCGTGGCGCAGCAGCGTGGCCTTCTTGGGGTTATTACCGAGAGCGGACTGATCCAGGCTGACACAGCAGGGAGGCTCCTGCATACTTCGGATCCATTGGATCGGCCTGCGATTGGAGATTGGGTGGTTTGCCAGCCGAGATTTTATGAGAGACGCGGCACCATTCAAGCTGTTTTGTCGCGCACATCCTGCTTTGTCCGCAAAGAAGTTGGCAAACGCACCCAGTCGCAAGTGATTGCTGCCAATATTGACGTGGCCTTTCTTGTGATGACGACGGGGGCGGACTTCAATCTTTCCCGTCTTGAACGCTATCTGGCGCTGACAAGAGAAAGTGGCGCAAAGCCCGTCATTGTTCTCACAAAAGCTGATTTGTGTGAGGATGTGGAGCTGGTTGCGGCTGAAGTGCAGGCCTGTGCGCCTGAGGTTGATCTCAGGATTGTATCTTCTGTTCAAGGGCAGGGCCTTGAGGAAATTGCTGCGTATCTTGATGGGCAGCGCACCGGTGTCATGGTGGGGAGTTCGGGTGCAGGAAAGTCGACGCTGCTGAATGCTTTGCTGAAAACTGATTATGCCGCCACGGGAGCGGTATCTGAGTATGACGGGCAGGGCAGGCACACAACGACTCATAGGGAGATGGTCAGTCTCCCGTCAGGTGGCCTTCTGATCGACACGCCTGGAATGCGTGAACTGGGGATGGTTAATGCAACGGAAGGCCTCGTTGCTGCGTTCGGAGACTTTGCTGCCGAGATTGAAGAGCTGGCGCAACAGTGCCGTTTCCGCAATTGCCAACATGAAGGCGAGCCAGGCTGTGCAGTTCGAGAGGCATGTGAAGACGGAAGGCTTGATGAGCGCCGCTGGAATAACTGGCTAAAGATGACACGTGAAATTGCAGTTCAGCAGCAGAAAAACCCGGCCGGACGGAGAGCGGAGCGGCGGGAGCAACTCCGTCTTAATCGAGAAGCGCGGAAAGCGAAGCGTCACGACTGACCTGATTGCTGGGAGATCGTAGATGCCGTTCTGATGGCATTCGTGGCACCTCGGGGCATCGATATTCCGATCTTAAAGCCGGATTGAAATCCTTTGCGTTCTAGGAAAGTAAATCAGGACTTGAGGTGTCCAAAATTAGTGTGACCACAAGACTCTGAATTGATGTAGAGCAAAAAGTAATGATTTTTTGGGGGTATTATGGAATATAGAGCTTAGATAACGAGTAGTTTACGACGGAAAACAGCAGAAATTTAGGTTTATCGTTAATTCATAGTTATTGAGTTTTTTTTATATCAACATGGGCATTGATTAAAATTAACAATATCTTCTATGTTCGATTCCGGCGCTGAGCACGGATTAACAATATATAATTCGTTAATAAATGCTTAACGCTTCTAGAGATGGAGGAATTAGGCATGGCTGGCGGAACGAGCTACACTCATAGAAGTGTCTATGTTGGTAATGGAGGAACAATATCAGGTTCCACCTCAACGGATGCTTCTGGAAATGTAACTATAAATGAATCGTATTTTCTAATAAATAATACGCTATCGGGCGCTACGGCTGCTCAATATGGCGCTATTATAGCTCAGTCTGGTGATGTCGGGACGAATTTGTCTGCGACGTCTGCTGGTGCTGTTCTTGCATCTGGCGGTATTATTAGTGGAGTAACTGTTGGAAATTCAGCTGCGGCGCTGGCTTTCAACGGTGGAACAATTAACAATTACAACATAGCCTCCGGCGGCGGGTTGCTGGTCGGAGATCAGTCCCTCAACGCCTCTGCTTCTGCGATCCTGACGTCCAAGGGGCTGACAGATCTGAGTGGAGCTGGCTTCGTCTCGGGCGGCGTCGTTCATACGGGTGCTACCGAAACCCTCACGAGCGGCGGTACGGACAAGGGATCCCTGATCCAGGGGACGCAGTACGTTTCTGCGGGTGGCCTGACGATTAGCGATACCGTCAACAGCGGTGGTGTTCAGAATCTTTATACCGGTGCTGTGACGACCGGGACGGTTGTAGGTTCCGGTGGAACGACGGTAGCCAGCAGTGGCGCGATCGTCAGCGCAACAACCGTTTCGGGTGGTAATGTCCTTCTGAATGCTGCAGCCGTTCTCCGAGGCGCTGTTGTTGCTGCTGGAGGAAAACTGACCGTTTCCAGCGGGGCAGCGGCTTCTAACGTCACTGTATCTTCCGGCGGTACCGAGAGTGTGCTGTCTGGTGGGACGGTTTCGGGCGGAACTGTTCTGCAGGGTGGCAATGAGATTGTTGCCTCTGGCGCAACATCCCTCAATGTTACTGTTTCTTCTGGTGGTTCGCTTACGGTTGCGGCTGGTGCTGTTCTTGCCGGAACGCAGGTGGTTCAGGGCGCTGTCATCGATGTTGATACGCTGTCCTATGTGTCGGGCGGCACAGTCAAACTGGATGGCAATACTCTCACGATTTCCGAAGGTGGCAGCACCTGGCAGACGACGTTTGGTGGAGCATTCAAGAGCACCGATTACTTCGTGCTGGGTCGTGACCCTGTTGATGGCAGCACCATTGCAACTTTCGTCTGCTTCTGTGCAGGTACGCTGATCCGCACAGAGAGCGGGGAGAAGGTTGTCGAAGAGCTCAAAATCGGTGATCGCGTGCTGACGTATGTTGCCGGCCGCGAAGTCGTTCAGCCTGTGACATGGGTTGGTCATCGAACGGCGCAGGTTCGGGCGGATCTGCCGGTTGATCAGGCTGGCTATCCTGTCCGTATTCTCAAGGATGCGATTTCCCCTGGGGTTCCTCATCAGGACCTTGTGGTTACACCCGAGCACTGCCTGTATTTCGAAGGGCGTTTCGTTCCAGCCCGTATGCTCGTCAATGGCCGTAGCGTCTTCTACGATCTGACAATGACGAACTACGAATACTTCCACGTTGAAACGGAAAGCCACTCCATTCTGTGGTCCAATGGTGCGCTCAGCGAAAGCTATCTGGATACAGGAAATCGTCGTGAGTTTGGCCAGCAGGGTGGTATTGTCCGTCTTGTCAGTGGTCCGACCCGCGAATGGAGTGTCGATTCAGCAGCCCCGCTGGCGGTAACGCGTGATCTGGTTGAGCCGATTTATCGCACCCTTGAAGAGCGTGCTGTTGAAATGTCTCTTCCAGACCAGCGCAAGCCTGTCGTTCTGACCGAAGACGCCAATCTTCATCTTGTAACCTCTGCAGGTCATCGGATTAATCCGGCACGTCGCGCAGAAAACGGAGATTTCGTTTTCATGCTTCCTGCCGGTATTGACGAAGTTTACATCGTTTCCCGTGCATCTCGCCCGGCTGATGTCTTCGGTCCGATGGTTGATGATCGTCGTTATCTTGGCGTTTTGGTTGGCAACATCAGTCTCTGGGCGGGCAATGGTCAGAAGAGCCTTACGGCACACGTCACGGAAGACAACCTGTCTGGTTGGAATAACCGTGAAGAAGGCGGCGTCCGCTGGACAAATGGCAATGCCCTTTTGAACCTTCCAGCCCGTCAGGATCTTTCGATCTCTGTGCTGACGATCGAAGTGAAGAATGCAGGCCCATATGTGCTTGATGATGAAAATGACGCTGTAGCCGTCGTTGCATCTTGAAAAACCACTTGGATATTTGAACGAAAAGGAAGTGACGTGCGTTTTCAAGGCGCACGTCACTTCCTTCTTTTTAGTTGCAGGGTTTTCATAGAGTTCCGAGGAATAGGTTGACGCACTATGTTTGAACGTCTGGCCCTGAAATATGCTGCCGGACAGCCGGCCTCACTTGCGATGAGCTGGTTTGAGGGGGAAGCGAGTTTCGGTCAACTTTCCCAGGATGTTAGCCGAGTGGCCTTCGCACTGTTTCAGCTTCGGGATCTTGTCCCGTCTGTTGTGGCTATTCGTTGCGAACATCCGTACAGACACT
The DNA here is from genome assembly GCF_018812035.1 of Gluconobacter sp. P5B12. Lineage (NCBI taxonomy): Bacteria > Pseudomonadati > Pseudomonadota > Alphaproteobacteria > Acetobacterales > Acetobacteraceae > Gluconobacter > Gluconobacter sp. P5B12. Next base: position 53,733 of record NZ_JACRVV010000006.1, read on the forward strand.
GGGTTTTCATTCTCGCTCTGTCCCGTCTCGGAATACCCTCGGCATCACTGCCGGGATATGTGGATGCAAATTTCCACCGCTCTGTGAAAATCCTGTCACCGGATATCGTGTTGCTTGATGAGCCCGTTGAAGGGCTCGACCAGCAATCTCTGGTACTGAATGAGGCATGGTTCGAACATGTCTGTCAGACAGGTTCAGACTGTGTAGAAACCATTGCGGTACAGCCTGAAGATGTTGTCCGTTACTCTGTAGCTGGTGGAACGAGCCAGGATGCACGCCGCATCGCCCTGACATCGCGATACGTCGAAACGGCCGTCTACCATCTCCTGTTTCAGGATATCCTGTCTCATAGTCACCGCCCTGAGGGATTGCGTGTCCTACCAACGCTTGGAGCAGAGACTTCAAGTGGATTCCTCATCATTCTGTCGGCTCTTGTGGCTGGAACACGTCTTCAGATGGTAACCGGTTCTGAACTGGGTCTTGTCTTCAGTCAGGATGTCCCGACTGTAGCCGTTGTGTCCCCACGACATGCCGAAGGAATACTCTCTCGGCTTCCGCCCGGTATGAAACCGCTGGACAATCTGTTTCTAACGGTTGCTGGAGGAAAACTGCCTAAAGCCCTCTGTGCATCCATTCGTCAGACGCTCACACCGCATGTGCAGGTCGTGTACGGTGCGGATGAGTGCGGCGTTGTGACCATTGCCTCTACGGATACTCAGTCCACCGATGATGAGGTGGGTCAGCCGCTGCCGTGGGTTGGTCTTGAGATTGTGGATGAGCAGCATCGGCGTGTCCCGACGGGTGTCGTGGGTTGCATTCGTGTCAGCGGAACAGGAGTTGTAGACGGGTACGATCTTGATCCAGCTGCTACTGCCGAACAATTCAGGGAAGGCTGGTTTTATCCGGGCGATAGCGGGTTTCTGGATGCAGACGGAACGTTGCATCTTAGAGGGCGTGCAGATGATCTGATAAGCTTTGGCGGTGACAAGTTTGACCTGGATAGACTGGATACGCGTCTTCTTGAGTGTCCCGGCGTGAAAGACGGTGCGATGTTTGTCGTACCTGATGCTCAAGGGCTGCCTGCTCCCTGGGTCGCTCTTGTGACCGCAGAAGATTTCAATCTCGAAGTTCTTTCAAAGTGGATGAGGAATGTTTTCCCTAATCTGCCAGATGTGACTGCCGTCTGGATCGATGCTCTTCCACGAACGGAGAGCGGGCAACCGGATAGGCTGGCGTTACAGAAGGCGGTCAAACCGTCCTGAATAACAAGATTTTATAAGTTACGTTCTACACAGAATAGAAGACGAAAAGCGGGTTTTAAATGGTCGATTACGGAAATGAAGTGGCAGTCGTTGGGATCGGATGTCGCCTTCCGGGAGGAATTGAAACAACCCAGGCTCTCTGGCGCTTTCTGTGTGAACAAGGTGATGCCACATCCGACGTTCCCGCCGATCGGTGGGGTATCAAGCGCTTTTACGATCCTGAATACGAAACCCCAAACAAGACTTACATGCGGCGCGGTTCCTTCATTGACCAGAAGATTGATGAAATGGATCCGCTGTTCTTCGGTATTTCGCCGCGTGAAGCCGCCCTCATGGACCCTCAACAAAGGCTTCTTCTGGAAGTCGTGTGGGAGGCAATGGAAAATGCTGGCATTCTTCCTTCCACCTTGGCTGGCACTCGGGCTGGTGTCTTTATTGGCACGTTCTCTCTGGACTGGCTGGTGGCCTGCGGTTCCCCCCTCAATCGGAACCTGATTACGGATCATTTCGCCGCAACTGCGGCGTCAGCCACCATGCTGGCTGCGCGAATTTCTCATAATCTTGGTCTTCAGGGGCCATGCATGTCTATTGATACGGCATGCTCATCATCATTGGTGGCCATTCATCAGGCCCGTACCAGTTTGTTGAATGGTGAGAGTGATGTTGTCGTAGCGGGTGGCGTCAACATGATGCTTGCTCCACCGGCCTCAATCACAATGTCCAAAGGGCACTTTCTGGCTGCGGACGGGCGCTGCAAAAGCTTCTCTGCGGATGCAGACGGCTACGGGCGCGGTGAGGGGGCTGGCATTGTCCTGCTCAAACGGCTTGCCGATGCAAAGCGGGATGGAGACGTTATCCACGGTGTCATCGTGGGAACGGGTGTTAATCAGGATGGTCGTACGCTGTCATTGACGATGCCCAGTGAAGATGCTCAGCGCGCGCTCATTGAGGAAGTCGCCCAGAAGGCGCATGTCGATCTTGCCGCGATTGGATATGTAGAAGCCCATGGTACCGGAACGCCTGTTGGCGATCCTATCGAAGCCCGTGCTTTGGGAACGGCGATCGGTCATAAGCGAGCCCCGGAAAGCCCCCTGATTATCGGGTCTATTAAAGCCAATCTGGGGCATCTGGAAGCTGCAGCGGGTGTTACCGGCCTTATCAAGGCACTCCTTTGCCTGAAGCATGGCTCTATTCCACCGCAGACGAACCTAACACAGGTTAATCCCACGATTCCGTTTGCGGACCTTCATCTGCAAGTCGCTCAGAATACCATGACCCCGCTGACGGCTGAGGCAGGGACAGTGTATGCGGGTGTCAACTCGTTTGGATATGGCGGAACAAACGCGGTTGCCCTGCTCAGGTCGCTGACAGTAGAGGATCAGCCGATCCACCATATGGCAGAAGTGGTCAGGCTGCCGTCCGGGCGCTTCCTGCTGCCCGTGAATGCGCTTGTAGACGCCTCGTTGAAAAATCTGGCGCGCTCCTATGCAGATCTTCTGGCGTCTTCTTCTGCTCCATCTGTCGCCGATGTCTGTTTCTCTGCTGCAACCTACAGGACGCGTTTGCCGATGCAGGCCGTCGTGTCTGGCCAAGATCGTGAAGAGCTGATTGCAGGCTTGAAAGCTTTGTCGGAGGGGCGGTCTTCCTCTGCTGTTACACTGGGCCGACGTCGAAACGGTGAGATGCAGCAACCTGTTTTTGTCTTTTCTGGCATGGGCTCCCAGTGGAAGGGGATGGGGCAGCATATCCTCAGGCAGACGCCCGAATCCATTTCCCGCACTATCCAGCAGATTGATAGCCTGTTTTCCGAACTGGCCGGCTGGTCCATTCTGGATGAAATCCTGAAACCTGCGGAACATTCCCGCATTGATGAAACAGTTGTCGCCCAGCCTGCCATTTTCATGGTTCAGGTTGTTCTTGCAGAGCTGTTCCGTTTTCATGGCGTGACACCGGCGGCTATCGTTGGGCATAGCGTGGGCGAGGTGGCTGCGAGTTACATCGCGGGTGCTTTGTCGCTGGAAGACGCTGTAACCGTGATCTTCCATCGAAGCCAGCAACAGGCTCGACTGGCGGGGCGTGGCACGATGTTGGCTGTCGGTATTTCCGGCAAAGAGGCAGCCGAAAAATTACTTCCTGGTTATGAAGACCGGGTGTCAGTCGCGGCTCTCAATAGTGCGAAGTCTTCCACACTTGCGGGTGAAGAAAATGCGCTCAGGGAGCTCGCTACGCGCTGTGATCAGGATGGAACATTCAATCGTCTTCTTAGGGTTGAGGTGCCGTATCACAGCATCCTGATGGAAGAGATCCGGCAGGATCTTCTCAGTCCGCTTGGCATGCTCTCTCCTCAAAACCCAAGCATTCCGCTCTATTCAACAGTAACAGGCACGCGCTGGGCTGAAGATGCTCTGCATGATGCGGAATACTGGTATGGCAATGCGCGCAAGCCCGTCCTGTTCCATGATGCCATTCAGAGCTTGATGGCTGATGGACATCGGGTGTTTCTCGAGATTGGGGCACACCCTGTTCTGGGCGGTTTGTTAAGGGAAACAGCGCAGCAGATTGACGGAGAAGTCTCTGTTATTGCCAGCCTGAGTCGGAAAGATCCGGAAGACACAGCCATAGCGCGCAGTATCGCCAAACTCTATATGGCGGCCGTGCCGTTGGATTGGTCTCTTCTGACGGGAGGCCATCGCACGGACCTTCCTCATTATGCTTGGTCTCGAAGCCGGTTCTGGTCTGAGACTGAAATGTCGCGCAGGGATCGACTGGACGGAACCGTTCACCCGGTTCTCGGTATTCCAGTCAGTGCGTCGCGCCCGGGTTGGCTTGCCGATATTAATCGCAACTACATGCCGTGGCTGCCGGATCATAAAGTTGACGGGATCTGCCTGTTTCCTGCTGCGGGCTACATTGAGGGCGGATTGGCTTTACACCGGCAGATCGAGCGCTCTGATGCTGCCATTCTTGAAGACTTGGAGATCGGACAGGCGCTCCTTCTGGATAGTCTGACGCCACCGGTTGTCGAGTGGGCATTTGACGAAGAAACGTGCGTTCTGACGGTATCATCGTCTCACGGGGAGGATGGCGAAGAAGAGTGGATTCAGCACGCGAAGCTACGGGTTCTGGCGAATGAACCATGGGCAGCAGACCCGGTGGCTCCTGAAAGTCTTCAGGACAATCTGCAACACGATATCCCTCCAGAGACGTTCTATGCGCGGCTTGCAGAACACGGCTTTTCATACGGCCCCGCTTTCCAAACGATCAAAGAGCTGAAGGCTGGCGAGGGTATTGCCTATGCACGCCTTGAATTGGCCGAGGCACAAAGCATCGCAGAGTATTTTCTTCATCCGGCACTGCTTGATGGTGCTTTCCAGGCATTGATCGGTGCTGGATACAGTGCTGCGGAAGAGAGAGTTTTTGTTCCGACGGGTGCGCGCCAGGTCGTCTATCGCGGCGGACAGCATAAAGTCCTTCTGGCTCATGCGGATCTGACACGCCGTTCCGAAACCGGCATTGAGGGCGATATCCGACTCTTTACGGAACAGGGTGAGCCTGTTGCTGAAATTCTCGGCTTCAAGGCGCGGGCTATCCGGAAACTGACCGCCACAAATATGGGTTCGGACAATGTCCGCCGTTTCTATCGTCCCGCCTGGGTTCAGACGGAATTGCTCCCGCATTTCGCGGAGCCTTTAACCGCACTGGCTCTGGGATGTGATAGCTCTTTATTGGAGCAATTCAGCCAAATCTCTGCTGCTCAGGGGGTCATGGTCGACACCCTGAAAATTGACGATCTGGATCAGACGGAATTGGCAGGCGCATTGTCTCAAACGACTGATGCAATCCTCTATCTGTGCTCATCCAACGAAGGAGAAACCGGACAACAGGGCATCGCAGAAATTTTGCGTCTTGTTCAGGCAGTCAAGATTTCGGAAGACAGCGAAACTGCGCCAAGATGTCTGATCGTAACGCGGGGAGCGGTATCTGTAGAAGCTCTTCAGAGCGATGATCTGGATACGGGGCAGGCAGCCATTCGGGGTTTTGCACGAGGGATCGCATCAGAGCGACCAGATCTTGCGCTTCGGATCGTCGATATCGGACGCACTGTTGATGAGGCTGTCTTGCAGCAGCTATGCGCAGAGATCGTTCAGCAGGATTCAGAAGACGATATTGTTCTGCGTGCTGGCACACGGTCTGTGGGGCGGTTAACACCTTCGGAAACCAAGCCAGACCCCGTTCCAACACTTTATCATACGAACGAAACGTTTGACGGGAAGCTTGTTGGAGTACGTCTTGTCAGCGCATCAAATGGTTCGCTGGACCGATTGCATCATGAGCGGTTTGTCTCGGAACCGCTGCAGCGTGGCCAAGTGCTATTTCGGACGCTCGCTGCAGCGCTGAATTTCAAGGATGTCCTGAAAGCAACGGGCCTGATTCCGCAAAGTGTTGTGGATGATACGTTCCATGGCGAAAGCCTTGGCATGGAAGCGTCTGCTGAAGTGCTCGCTGTCGGCGAGGGCGTAACGGACTTCATGCCGGGGGAACGTTATCTCGTCTCATGGCCAGGGTGTTTTGCGTCTCATTTCACTGCCGACGCTGAAAGCATTTTTGCGCTTCCCATTGAAGGGCTTGGGTCTCCACTTGAAGCCGCCACGCTGCCCGTCGCTTTCATCACGGCGTATTATGGTCTGTGCCGTCTGGCTCATCTTGAAAAAGGTGAAACAGTCCTGATCCATTCCGGGACTGGTGGCGTGGGTCTGGCGGCGATCCAGCTGGCAAAACGGGTCGGAGCACGGATTTTTTCGACTGCGGGTACTCCGGAGAAACGGCAGTACCTCAAGGATCTTGGATGTGAAGGCGTTTGGGACTCCCGGTCGCTTGAGTTTGCGGAAGGGATCAGAGATGTCACGCAGGGGCGGGGTGTCGATGTTGTACTCAACTCATTGCCCGGAGAAGGGCAGACACACAGTCTGTCCATCGTTGCCCCCTATGGACGTTTTGTAGAAATCGGGAAGAAAGACATCATCGAGAAGCGTGGGCTACCGCTAGCGCCTTTCAACGAAAACCTATCGTTCTTCTCGCTCGATCTGGATCGCATGATGCTGGAGCGGCCTGCGTTGATGCGTTCCCTCCTGTCAGACGTTGCAGAACTGTCCAAAATGGGCGCAGTGCAGCCTCTCCCTCTGGAGAGTTTTCCTGCGCAGGATGCTTCAGGAGCCTTCCGTCTGCTGGCTTCTGCAAAACATACGGGTAAGGTCGTTATCGATTACTCCAATCTGGATAATCTCAAAGCCTCACCATTGCCGCGGACACAGCCTCAGGTAGGGGATGGCAAGACTTACCTTGTTACAGGAGGCCTGAGTGGCTTTGGCTGGGCAACGGCTGAATGGTTGATTGAGCAGGGGGCCCGGAGTCTCGTCCTGCTAGGCCGCAGAACACCAGAGGAAACCGGGATCAGCGAGCAACTGTTGGTTCATCGTGCGGCGGGTGTGCAGGTTCATACTATCCAGGTTGATGTCTCTCATGAAGAAGCCATGAAAGATGTCTTCGATGAGTTGGCCTTCACTAGCAATCTTCCGCCGATCAAAGGCATTTTCCATTGCGCTGGCATGCTGGACGACGCCCTGATCTACAATCTGGACGAGGAGCGGATTAGTCGGGTTCTCGAGGCAAAAGCCAAGGGAGCAATCATCCTTGACCGTTTGGTCAGTGGCATGAGCCTTGACTATTTCGTGCTGTTTTCTTCCGTGACTACGCTTCTGGGAAATATTGGGCAGAGCGCTTATATCGCAGCCAATGCCGTTCTGGGCGCAATAGCGGCTAATCGCTGGAAAGATGGAGAGGCTGCTCTGGCAGTAGACTGGGGGGCTATTGCGGATGTTGGCATGCTGAGCCGGAACGAGACGGCAGCCCGCGCTCTGGAAGCGGCTGGTCTGAAGGGTATGTCGGCCCGGGACGCACTGGGACACATGCGGGAAATGCTGGCGCTAGAGCTACCCGAGGTTGCTTGTGTTGAGATTGACTGGAAAAAGTGGGCACAGATCGTTCCTGGGGCAAATGCGTTAGCGCGCGTTTCACTGGTACGCCTTGCCGATGCCAGTAACAGGGCGACCAGTGAGCGTCTAGCCACGCTCTCGGCGTTGCCGGAGGATGAGCGCCTTCCTTATGTTGTGGAGCAGGTCAAAGTTCTAATCGCCCAGACCCTGCATCTGGAGCCGACAAGCATTGACGACCGTGCACGTCTTTCTGAACTTGGGATCGACTCTCTGGCCGGCGTTGAACTTCAAACGGCCTTGCGGGTAGAATTTGGTGTTGAAGTTTCCATCCTTGTTCTCGCACGTGATGAAAGTATCCGGAAAATGTCCCAGTTTCTTTTGAACAGGGTCAAGATCGGCCAGACGGCACAACTGCCATGATACAGCCCTTCGCCACAGTCCTTGCCGCTGATGGCAAGGAAATGCTGGACTGGCAGCGGAGTACGATCGTTGATGCGCTGTTCTTTCATGCGTCAAGAACGCCGGACCTCAAAGTCTATACTCTGCTCGGAGACGGTGAGAATGAGACGGATGCTGTAACAGCGTCTCAACTTGCCGCACAGGCAACGGCGTTGGCTACATGGCTGCGACGCATGCTTTCGCCGGGCTCCCGTGTATTGCTCCTGTATGAGAGCAGTCTTGATTACATTCGTGGGCTTCTCGGGTGTTTGTGCGCAGGACTGGTGCCTGTCTCAGGAGTGTACCCAAAGGCTTTTGGAGCACGGGACCGGTTTATCGCATTGAGGGACGATGCCGAGGCTGCGGCCGTTATCGGAAACCGCAGTATTCTCACAGAATTTCAGAAGGTTTGCCCTGATAAAATCGATGGTCCACGATTTCTGTGGATACCGACAGACAAGATCCGCCCGTCTGCAAAGCCCGAGAGTGTGGCACATCCTTCACCGGAGGACGTCGCGCTTATTCAGTACACGTCTGGCTCGACCCGTACGCCGCGGGGTGTTCTGCTCACGCACCGCAATATTGCACATAATCTCTTCCGTCAGGCAGAGGCTTTTGGGTATCGGCAGGGCGATTGCGGCGTTAACTGGCTCCCTCTCTCTCATGACATGGGATTGATTGGGGGCGCCCTCATGACACTGGCAACGGGAGGGCGCTGTATTCTGTTGCCGCCAGAAGCTGTTGCTGAAAAGCCGATACGGTGGTTGCAGGCTATTAGTCATTATAGGGCAACGCTTTCCGGCGGCCCGAATTTCGCGTACGGAATGTGCGTGAGGTCTATCGCCCCCGAAGAGGTTGCATCGCTGGATCTGTCCTGCTGGGAAGTGGCGTTTAACGGGGCAGAATATATCCGCGCCGAGACGATGCAGTCGTTCACAGAACGTTTTGCGTCATCCGGGTTTGATGAACGTGCGTTCTTTGCATGTTATGGCCTCGCGGAAGCCACCTTGCTGGTCACAGCCAGCGAGCGCGGGCAGGGCGTATCATTTCGGGAGTTTTCGCGCGATGGTTTGGCGCACGGTCATGCGATGCCGCCGCACAATAATCTCGGTAGACGCCTCTTGGCAGGCTGCGGGAGGCCGCCCTCAGATATTATCGTACGAATTGCCGATGCGGACACTGAAGCGGTCCTGCCGGATGGGGCCGTCGGGGAGATCCGTATTCATAGTCCCGGGGTCGCAACCGGATATGTGAACCGCCCTGTAGAAAACAGCCAGGTTTTTCAGGGGCGTGTTGCGGGCGAAGAGGGAACCTTCCTGAGAACCGGAGACCGAGGTTTCCTGTTGGACGGAATACTTTACGTCACTGGGCGGCAGGATAATCGTATCAGGCTAGGCGACAGTGTTCTGGATCCAGAAGATATCATCGCTTGCCTGGGAGAGTTCGAAGCCGATATTCGGTTATTCTCAACTGCGGTATTTGAGGAAAGCACTGAGGATGGAACGACGCTTGTTCTAGTGACGGAACTGCCCTCAGGATCCGCCGGCGATCTGACGCAATTGGGGAAAGCTATTGGCGAGAAAATCTGTGCACATTTTCCAGCCTCTCGATGCCGTATTGTTTTCCTGCGTGCCAGTGCGATCCTGAAAACACCGAGTGGCAAAATCCGCGTAGGGGAAACAAAGAAAGAGCTTCTTCAGGGTAATATTCCGATCCTTGGCGAATATACCTACAGTCCTCTTGGATCTGGCCGGGTGCGTATTCTGAAAATCGCAGAGGGAAAAATGTGAGCATGCGCAGTCCTTCAGTGCCGCCAGTTCAACAAGCCCCCATTGTGCCAGCACTGGAAGGGCCAGGAGGTATCCGCTTCGATTTCAATGATGGCTGCCGCGTTTTTCTTCCAGCGGGGAACTGGCATGTTGTTCTGAAGGACCTGGATACGCATACGATCCTGTTTTCAGAGGATGTATCTCAAGGGATCGTGCAGAGCTCAAAGCGATATTACCTCCGCTTTCAGATCGAGATTACGAAAGACGGTGAACCTTTCTTTACGTATGAAATGAATCTGAAAGACCAGCCTGTTCTTGTTCGAATGCGGGAAGGAGGCATTGGGGATCACTTGGCCTGGTTTGGGCAGGTAGCTGACTTCGCCCGCAAACACGAGTGTCGCCTGACATGTATCGTGCGCCCGGATATCGCAAATCTGCTCATCCCGGTTTATCCCCATATTCGCCTTGTATCGACCGAAGAAGAGGCGGGATCAGACTATTACGCCTCTTATAAAGTTCTCATTTTTTACAACGACGTTGCCCGGAACCATAGTCCGGTCGATTATCGCGAAGCAGGTCTGGAAACTAATGCGGCGCTCATCCTGGGCCTTTCGCGGACATCACGTCGGCCCGATGTTGCGATTATGGAGGGAGGGAGACCTCTTGAAGAGCGATATGTCTGCATTGCTACCCAGGCAACATCCCAGAACAAATACTGGAACAATCCTTTCGGCTGGCTGGAAACGATCCGCTTCTTAAAAAAGCGAGGGTATAGGGTCATCTGTATCGACAGAAACCGGGTGAACGGGGTCGGAACAATCTGGAACCATATCCCGTATGGGGCGGAAGATTTCACAGGCGCGCTGCCTCTGGCCGAACGTGCCCGATGGTTGCGACATGCGGAGTTTTTTATTGGTCTTTCCAGTGGTTTGAGCTGGTTGGCATGGGCTGTCGGTACGCCTATCGTGCTGATCAGCGGCTTTACGAGGCCAGATAATGAGTTCGAAACACCCTACCGCGTGATTAACTGGAACGCCTGCAACAGTTGCTCCAATGATATCCGCTGTCAGCTCAATCCAGCCGATTATCTCTGGTGCCCACGACAGAGCGGTACAGACAAGCAGTTTGAATGCACCAGACTGATTTCTTCGCAACAGGTGATCGACACAATCATGCAAATTCCCGACCTTGAGGGAGTGTCAGAATGACCGTTGCCAAAGTGAATGACATTTTCCAGTCGATTATGCTTGCTGGCAGTTCGAGTGCGTCTGTTTCAGCGCCGGTCGCCGAGGACCCATCTAGCGAGACCGATAAAGCCCCGAGAGAAGTGGGGGCAGTAGCCTCGGCGTCATCAACCGAGACGACGACATTTCCCAGTCCTTCAAATGTGGCGACACAGGAGGGGCCTGCAGGCATTCGATATGACTTCAATCAAGGTATCCGTGTTGCGGTTCCAGAAGGGAGATGGCGTATTCGGCTTACCGATCTTGATACTGACATGGTTATTTTTGATGGTGAGGGAAGTGCCTCTACTTTTGAAAGTCGGAAAAAGCATTATCTGAACGCAAGGATTGAAGTCTTTAAGGCGGGCATGCTCGTTTTTTCGCATGACTACGATGCTAAGGGTAAAAAGATAGCCATTCTTATGGCCGGCAATACAATCGGCGATACGGCTGGTTGGGTGCCATATGCTGTGCGTTTTGCACGAGATCATGCATGCGAACTCACAGTGATGGTATCCGCGCAGATGAAAGAGCTGCTGTCTGCGTCATACCCATATATCAGATTTATTGAAAAGCAGGAATTCAGCGCGTTAAAAGACGAGTTTTACGCCACATATTACATCGGTTTATTCTTCGGGGATGAAGATAATATCTGGCAGCCTTCTGATTTCAGGCTCGTGGGATTACACAGAACAGCAGGCTATATTCTCGGGGTTTCTCCCAAGGAAGAACCTCTGCATCTGGATATTTCTGAAGAAAGACCGATTGAAGAACCCTATGTTGTCATAGCCAGTCAGGCCAGTGCACAGTGCAAATACTGGAATAACCCGACAGGTTGGTATGATGTCGTGGAGTTTCTCAAGAGATCAGGTTACCGCGTTATCTGCATCGATCGTGAAATAAAGTATGGTCAAGGTCTTCACTGGAACCAGATTCCTCATAATGCGGAAGATGAGACGGGGGCACGGCCCCTTCAGGAACGCCTCCAATGGCTGAAGCACGCAGAGTTTTTTGTCGGCCTTTCGAGCGGCTTATCCTGGCTTGCCTGGGCGGCTGACACGCCCGTCGTGATGATTTCCGGATTTACACATCCGATAAATGAGTTTCAGACACCATATCGGGTCTTTAATACTAATGCCTGCAACAGTTGCTGGCACGATATTCGCCATCCGTTCATCCACAGTGATTTTCTCTTTTGTCCGCGCCATGCAGGCACCAGTCGTCAGTTTGAATGCACGCGGAATATTACCTCTGGGCAGGTTATCAGCGCCATTAAGGCGGCGATGGGTAACAGGAGAGCGGACAGACAGACCTAATTTGAACTTGCTTTTAAAACTGCCCTGCTTGCGCTCTGCCTGAAGCACGCTACTGTTCAGGTTCTTACGTATCCGGAAGAACCTGAAAGCAGGAGACCAGATTGCAGTATCCATTGAGCAAAGAGCGCAGCAGTCGGCGTCAGTTTCTGATAGGAAGTGCAGCGCTGTCTTGTAGCGCTCTGGTGGGGTGTGCCTCCTCCGGTGAAGGCAAGTTCTATAAAGTGGATGCCTTGGCTCGACAGGCCGTGAAAGACAGAGAGACACCAGGCGTTGTTCTTGCTGTTGGTCATAGTGGCGAGGTTGCACATCGTTATGTGTATGGAAACCGTGCTCTGGTTCCTACTCGTGAGCCCATGACTTGGGACACGCGGTTCGATATGGCGTCGCTGACCAAGCCGACAATGACGGCTCTGGCTGTCATGCAGTTGGTGGAACATGGAAAAATCAATATTGACGATCCGGTGGTGCGTTATCTTCCAGAGTTCGCCGCAAACGGGAAATCGGCAGTTACCCTGCGGCTTCTGCTGACCCATTATTCGGGCCTTCCCCCGGATGTGCCGCTTGATAGTCCATGGAGCGGAAAAGCAGAGGCTGTCCGCCTTGCCATGACATCGCCGCTTGCCAATCCGCCGGGGGCAAAGTTCGTCTATAGCGACGTCAATTACATTACGCTGGGTCTGATCGTGGAAAAGGTTACAGGTCAGCCCCTGAACCAGTATGTCGCTGACAATATTCTGGCGCCTTTGGGGATGTCTCACTCCGGTTACCTGCCCGATGCTGCATTACAGCCAGATATTGCGCCTACGCAGTATGATGACCAACATCACATGCTGCGCGGTGTCGTGCATGATCCGACCGCCCGCCGCATGGGGGGCGTCGCAGGGCATGCGGGGCTTTTCTCCAATGCACAGGACATGTGCCTGTATGCACAGGCGTTACTGGATCGTCTTGCCGGTCGTCCCAGCGCGTTTCCGCTTCAAAGAAGTACATTGGAGTTGATGACAACCCCACAACAGCCCGCTGGGAAAACTGACCTGCGAGGACTGGGCTGGGATATCGCCACGCACTATTCCTCCCCAAGAGGGGATCTGCTTTCGGCGAGATCATTCGGCCATACCGGCTTTACGGGGACGTCGCTCTGGATTGACCCTGAGAATGACAGTTATGTGCTTATTCTGACCAATCGGGTTCATCCGTCCGGGGGCCACAGTGTCGTGAAACTCCGGCATGATATTGCCACGGACGCTGCTCGTGCACTGGGCGTAGCAGCACACGCCTGATCATGTTCTGAATGGCGGACCTGTCAAAGCTCAAAAGTTGACAGGTCCGCCATGCAGTATGGGTTAATCGTCAAGACGGAATGGTGTTAGCCATGCGTCTTGTTGATGAAGTTGACAACATTATCGTGCAGTTCAGTCAGAGCCGGTGCATGGGCATAGACCATGTGACCGGACTCATACTGATGAATTTCGATGTTTGAGGCCAGCTTGTGAGGGATCGGGAGATGCTGCATCTCGTAGATCCCTTCGAAGAAGGGCGTCCCCAGATCGTAGTATCCCTGATTGAGCATAATCTTCAGGCTCGGGTTCTGCTTCATGGCACTTGCAAGGTCCGGCAGGACATTTGGCGCGCCCTTGGCTGGCCGACCGGCGCCTGGCTGCTTATGCACAAAGGCCCATTTGCCAATTGAATGGGCGCTGACCTTGTATTCCTCATAGCCGTCATTGAAAGCCGGGTTTGTGCCGTAATGCAGTGTATTGCGCGCATAATCGTTGAAGGCGGACACATAGGCTGACTGCATCGCGGCAAACTGGGGGTCATAGTCAGGGGTCTGCGCCAATGGATCAATGGCTGGCCCGGAGAAGCGACTGTCCAGACGGCCTGTATCCATTCCGTCATCGCCAAGCAGGGTTTTGGCAAATTCGCCACCACTGACGCGAAGGTCAGCTTTCTTCAGGTAGTCGACGGGAAGCCCCGTATATTGGTGCAGCTTCTGGGCCGTTTGTTCCAGCTTTTCGTCTGAGATGGCGGTGCCGTCCTGAAGGGCGCTGGTATAGTCCGTCAGCGCAAAATTTTCGACTTCGCTCAGGAAGCTTTTCAGGTCTTTGGGTTGTGCTGGCAATTTGTGGTGATACCAGGCCGTGGCAGCGAAGCTAGGCAGGGCAAGAACATAGGGCTGATCAACACTGGGGTTTGATTTCACGTTGTCGATCGAATTGTCGTAATCCAGAATCTGCGACAACAGCATAACGCCATTCAGATCGATGCCTTTTTCAGAGGCAAGCTGGTTGGCGACGATTGCTGAGCGCGTCGTGCCGTAGCTTTCTCCGAACAGGTATTTGGGAGAGTTATATCGCCCGAAACGGGTCAGAAATTGAGCAATAAAGTCCGTGAAGGCTGCGGCGTCCGGGTCTGTACCGTAGAACGCTTTTTCCTTGTCTTTGCCGACAAGGCGCCCAAAGCCAGTACCTGGCGCATCAATGAAGACAAGATCCGTGGCATCCAGCGGACTGTCATTATTATCAATCAGTTTGTACGGGGCCGCTGCGGTGTGGCTGTCATCTGCGGTGACGATACGATGTGGGCCAAAAGCGCCCATATGCATCCAGACACTCGAAGAACCGGGACCACCATTATAAACAAACGTAATCGGGCGGTTCTCTGGATGCGCGCCCTTCTTGAAATAGGCCACATAAAAAATGGACGCGACGGCGTCCGGGCTTTTCTTTTCAGCTTTTGGATCGCTGGGGCCGGTATCGGAATCATCCCACCCTTGGGCATGGACAATCAGCGTGCCGGTGACGGCCTGATAAGGAATGTGCTGACCACGAATGGTTACAGCTCCATCTGATACAACCTTCTGGGGGGTTGTCAGAAACTGTGATGCCGTTTCAGCCTGTTTGACGTTGTCTGAGACCGGGGCCTCCGCGTGAGCTGTGAGACAGGTGGCTGCCAGCAGGCTAACAGCAAGAAAAGAACGGGTCAGGATGCCTGAACGCATGGGTAACTCCTTACAGATTGAAATGATTTTGTAAGGAATACGGAACCGTTACAAGTTCAGGATCTGGTGAGGAAAATTCGGCACCTCTGAACTGTCACGTTCTGTCTGACGAAACAGGGGCATACCGCACTCTTTTCGTTAAAAATAATATTTTCGCAATCTTCAGAACGATCGTTTTCCGTTAGCTGAATGATGATCCAGACGGATGTCCAGATCATCGTTCAGCTCTGTTTCAGGCCTCGGGCGTCAAACGCTGGATGCGCATGGCTTCCTTGCGATGAGCCCCAAGGATATCCCCCAGGTTTTTCAGCACAGGTTGCCCGTTCTCAACCAGAATTTTGCCGTTGACGATGGTGGTTCCGGCAGTCGCCGGGGCGCAGCGAAGCCATGCCTCTACGGGGTCGGTCAGAGCCCCTGCAAGGGAAATGTCCGACATCTGCCAGATAACCAGATCCGCACATGCCCCGGGACGTAGATGTCCGATCTCATCGTCCCAGCCTAGGCAGGCAGCTCCACCGCGTGTGGCCATATCCAGAGCGTCTCGGGCCGTCATGGAGTGTGGGCCATTGCGGAAGCGGCCCAGAAGGAGCGCCATGCGGGTCTCTAGCCAGAGCGATGCATGGTCTGTCGAAGCTGAACCGTCACAACCGAGCCCGACACGCATCCCACGACGCCGCATATCCATGGCATCCGCAGAGCCGCCTCCAATCATCATGTTGGAGCAGGGACATTGCGCTGTGCAGACGCCAGCATGCGCCAGACGATCGATTTCGTCAGAGGAGGGGTAAATATAGTGTGCCACCCAGGAGCGCGGGCTGGCCCAACCTACACGTTCGAAATATTCTGTTGGTGTGCAGCCATAGACTTCCGCACAATAGCGGTCCTCATCGTGATCTTCTGCCAGATGGGTGTGTAACCGGAGGTCATATCTGTCTGCCATCGCGGCAGATTCTGTCATGATCCGTTCGGAGACACTGAAAAGAGAGCAGGGCGCCAGAGCGACCCGACCCATCGCGCCTGGAGAGGCATCATGATAGGTTTTTACCAGCCTTTCACTGTCTGCCAGAATGGTCTCTTCGTCTTGCACAACAGATGCGGGTGGAAGTCCTCCATCCTCCACGGATCGCGTCATTGAGCCGCGAGTGGCATGGAAACGAAAGCCTATATCCTTGGCCGCACGAAACTGGGCGTCGATCAGAAAGGGCTTGGGATGGACATACATGTGATCCATAGATGTCGTGCAGCCCCCCATCAGGAGCTCAATCATGGCAACCGCTGTTGAGAGATAAACAGACTCTTCGTCCAGTCCGGCCCAGAGCGGATACAGTCCCTGAAGCCACTCGAACAACGTCCCATTGGTTACGGGAGCATAGGAGCGTGTGAGATTCTGATACATGTGATGGTGGGCATTGATCAGGCCCGGAGTTACCAGCTTTCCATTGGCCGATATGATTTTTTCTGCTTGTGGAGCAGCTTCTCCGGAGTGGCCTGTGGAATGAACGCGCCCGTCTTTAATGGCGATCCATCCATTTGGGATTTCCCAATTCCGATCAATGTACAGAGAAGCATTTGTGATGAGGAGGTTGACCGTCATTGCGGCATCTTTTCCCAATAACCATCAGCAAGCCATGATTACTCATGGCTTTCGCAGAAGGCCCTGTTCCGGAGATGCGAAGTCCGGATCGTCATCAAACTTGCTTTGAGCGGGCGAGGAAGGCTTATCGTAGCATCAGGTTCGTCCTGCTGTCACGAGCCATGTGCCGCCCAGAATTCTGCCTGCAATGCGGCTGCTTCCTGTTCCAGGAGGGGACCCACAACGTCCACTGGCTGTTGACCAGCAGCAAAGACGGTCCTGCAAGGGAGATCCAGTGTGGGATTTTCCGCGTGATTGCCGGTCATGTCTTTCAGGTCCTTTTCGGACTGGCCGTAAACCACGCGTCCGATCCCGGACCAGTAGATCGCACCTGAGCACATCGCGCAGGGTTCTGCAGAGCTGTAGAGCGTGCACTGGCGCAGGCGTTCTGCCCCATAAGCTTTGCTGGCCCGGCTGGCGAGGAGACGCTCGGCATGGGCTGTCATGTCGCATCCTTCTGCGCTGTAGCCATTACCCTGCTCCATCAGAACAGTGCCTGTCTCGTCCACGAGAATAGACCCGAAAGGGTGATCCCCGCCGTCACGTGCTTTCCTGGCAACATCGAACGCTATACGGAGGAAACGCAGGTCGTCTGTTTCTGTAATCATGCAATCAGTTCCTTATTTCTTGACCAGACGGCCATTGATCCAGACACGATCAATCGTCTCAGGCGAAGCATGACAGACAATTTTTTGAGCGCAGCTGGCCGCACTGTCTTGCGACGATAATCGCAGACTGCCTGACGTGCAGCGAAGCTCCAGCGCATCGAACGCCTGTCCGGGCAGGAGTTGTCCACTTGGCACCCCGAGAGCCTCCGCGCCGCCTCGTGTTGCAAGCCAGAACGCTTCCTGAAAATCTATCCTGTGGTTAGGCAGGCCGCGTTTTGCCGGAGGAATTTCTGGGTTTGTCCCGCTTTCCAGCATCCGGGACGCGAGAACGGCCTGTCGCGCATTTTCAAAGATGGACGGAGAATACCCGCCTGAAAGGTCTGTTCCCAGCCCACAGTGAACGTGCTCATCGAGAACGTCGCGAACGGGAAGGGCCGCTCCTGCAAAAAAGGCGTTGGAAATCGGGCAGTGAGCAAGTCCGGCGTTGCGCTCTTTGACCAACGTCCGGTCATTCTGGTTCAGAAATCCTGCGTGCGCCAGAATGGTATGGTCTCGCAGGAGACCAAAAGCATCCAGTGCAGACGTGTCTGTCTGGCCTGTTCTTTCCAGAACATGATGATGCTCCCAGTCGCTTTCTGACGCATGGGTCTGCACTTTGACATTCATTTCTGCAGCTAGCGCGCCAAGACCATTCAACAGTGCGTCGGAGCAGGCAGGAATGAAGCGAGGCGTAATAACAGGCTGGACCAGACCGGCCTCGTTGCCTGGCAAGGTCCGGACGGCGTGAATGAAGCGTCGGGTTGCATCGAGAGCATCCTGAGCGCTGGCCTGACGGTAGTCTGGTGGACACAGATCTGGATGATCCATTGCCACCAGCCCAACGAACCCGCGTTGCCCGTATTTGAGGCAGGTGCGGGCAAGAACAAGACTGGCTTCTTCGTGGATCGTGGCAAAATAGAGCGCAGTGGTGGTGCCATTTCGCAGAAGGGTTTGAACCAGGTCCTCATAAACCGCGGCTGCGAAGGTGGTGTCCGAGTAGCGGGCCTCTAGAGGAAAGGTATATGTGCCAAGCCACTCTTCCAGTGGACGGTCCAGAGCCGTGCCAGCTTGAGGCCATTGAGGCGCATGAATGTGTAGATCTGTCAGGCCGGGAACGAGGAGAGTGTTGTCTGGCAGTTCAATCACAGTTTCACTGCTTTGCAGGTCTTGATAGGCCTGTGTCCCGCAGGTTGCACGACGCTGAATAATCCCGTCGTCGCCAACCAGCAGAGCTACATTTTCCAGAACGGCCTGCTGCGGCGTTCGGGACGCCAGCGCCCGGCCGGTGACGACAAATGCACTCACGACAGAGCACCATATGTCACGCCTTTTCCTTTAAGCCAGCGCCGGTACGCCACGGACGAACGATCTGCCATGGTCGGAATTTCATATTTTCCGTCCAGCGGCATCAGGCGAGGGCGCTGGTTTTCAAGAATGATCCTGTCCTGAAGAAAAATGAATTGCTGGAATTCAACCAATCCGCCCAGTGAAGAACTGTCGTCGATCAGGAACATCACTGGGTGGGCGCGCGAACGGGTTGCGGTCATCGGTTGGACGAACAGAGCGATAACGTCCTGTCTTTCGGGAGAGGCCGGGCAGGTTTTATAAAGAAGCGTCGAGAACGGGGCAGCAACTCGATAGGTATAGTCAGTTAAAATCCCGCCGGACGCGGAGAGTGCCGCTTGAGGCTGGAAGAATGTACAGTCGGTTGCCCAGATTTCTGCACCGTCTTCACGCGTTTCGATCTGATATCGCCGAACTTCGGTTTCAGGCTCTGCCCCAAGAATATTGGTATGAACAAAGGGGAAGTGGGCCATATCGAGGAAGTTTTCGACGACCCTTAGGCCTGACGAATGTACGGCAATAGACCCGCAACATACCAGTCGGCGGTCTGCCTCAGCGGCCTCGGGAATCGCTGGGATATCCCGGACGGGCTCTCCAAGAGACGTCCAGAGATAACCGTAGCGTTCCTGTACGGGGAGGGGGCGATTGCCGCAGAGCGCCTGAAACGCATTGTTTTCATCGCGGGAGATCTCAATCAGCCGGTCGAGCAGTATGGTCTGGAAAGTCGCATGTGTCAGATCCCTGACCATAGCCACAGGATACCAGTGTGATAACGTCTCTGGATCGGGGCTAGTCATGGCACGGGCAACCTGCTGCTGGTGACGGATGGGAAGAGTTAATCATGCTCCCCGGCATTGATGGAATACAGAATATTGATAAACCGGAAAATTCTTATTGTGAAATGAGATAAGAAAGGCATGATCCAGTGGTTCGGGAGATTCGTTTCGAAGGGCGCTTTGATCCCGAGCTGTTCCGGGATTTTGCTATTGCCCGGGCGCGCCTTCTGGCCGTGGAGATTACAGACATGTCTGTTTCAGATCATTGTTTTTCAGTTCGGCTGGTAGGTGAAGAAGCACTTCTCGGAATGTTTGAGATGGCGTGTCTCCTCGGGCCAGCGGGCTGTATTGTGACAGGCACGGAGAGCCTCGGATGACAGGGTGGTTTCCAGTCGCTCTCAGTATGGATGTACCCGCTGGAACAGCCGCTCCGGTACGCTTGTCTGGCAAAGAAATTGCTCTTTGGCGTGGCACAGATGGTGAGATCCATGCCTGGGAAGATCGTTGCCCACATCGAGGAATGCGGCTGAGTTTCGGTTTCGTGCGGAACGGAAATCTGGCTTGCCTCTACCACGGCTGGCAGTTTGGAGCAGATTCAACGTGTCGCCACATTCCAGCTCATCCTGAACTCCGTGTGCCGGGCACCATTCGGGCGACAGCTTATCAGGTGCAGGAGCGATGCGGAATGATTTGGGTGAGCCTTGATGAGACGCCATCACTTTCGCACCTGCCGGAGGGCGAGGCGTCAGGCGTTCGGAGCTTGCTGGTTCAGGTGCCTTTGCAAACTGCGCGGACGTCTCTCAATATGGAGGCTTCGAACTGGAAGCAGCAGGATAACTGGCTTTTCGCTGTGCATGAACCAGCAGTTGGCCTGACCATGTTGCATGTCGCGTCATGGACTGTCGCCGGGCAGCGGGAGGCTGCGCGACAAGCTGTGCAGTTACGGGATCGTCTGGAAGCCATCAAGGAGACCGTTTCAGCATGAGGTTACGAGACTGGGCACTTGATGACAGATGCTATGCCGTTCGGCTGGGAGCGTCCCTGATGGGAGTGAAGCTGCCTACGGTCACGGATGATAGCGCCTTGGAAAGTGGCCCGGCCCTTGAACTCGTTGACGATGTTCTTCATGGGCCGTTAGAGATCCTGAAACGGCTCGTAACGCTTCCAGACGTCCTGCAGGAATGGAATTCCGGAACGGACGAAATGACGTGGGCAGCGAACGCCTTGGACAGCTTTTCCATCATGCGCAGGACGGTCATGCTGGCGTCTCTTCCTGTTGAAAATCCCGCCCAGCTCGCGATGCCATTGATGGGCGAGATTGAAGATCGGCTTGCAGAGAACCGCTTGGACGGTAGATGCTGGGTGTCAGGGGATCATCCAGGAGTTGCCGACATCATGCTGTTTCCAGTTGTTGCCCTGAGCCAGGACCTTGAAGTTCCTTTGGATCTTTATCCGGTAGCTCGAAACTTCATGAGGCACTTCAAGGCGCTGCCTGGGTTCATAACGATGCCAGGAGTGCCGGAATGTCACTGAAAAATCCTCTGATGCTCCCGCGGCGTTCCGTACTGGCTGCTTTGGGCAGCTCGCTTGTGATGCCGTCGGCTCTGAAGGCAGCGTCACGTCGTTTTGCGCCCATTCGGGAAGAGGATCTTCTGATTGGCTTTGGGCACACCAGCCCCATCACCGATGGCGGATGGAGCCACGCTCACGATCTGGCAGTTCAAGCCGTCAAACGTGCCTATCCAGCTGTCAAAACCCTCTTTGTCGAGAGCGTGCCTTACTCCGCAGATGCAACCCGCATCTTCCGCCAGTTCGTGGCGGAAGGAGCGCAGATGGTGATTTCCACATCCAATTACGGAGACTTCATTCGCGACGTCGCCGATCGTGCTCCGGACGTTGCGTTCATGGAGTGTGATGGCCATGCTGTCAGCAATAACCTTGGCTGGTATTACATCACGCACTGGTACGCCAGTTATGTCATTGGTATCGCCGCAGCCCGTCTGAGCAAAACTGGTAAGCTTGGCTACGTGGCCTCTTTCCCGGTTCCTTCTGTCTATGCCAGTGCGAATGCCGTGCTTTTGGGGGCGCGCTCGGTCAATCCGCAGGCGACAATGCGTGTTATCTCCATCAATTCGTGGTTTGATCCGCAGGCTGCAACGGAAGCGGGGGCTGCTCTGGTAGACAGTGGCTGTGACTTCCTGTGCGGGATTATGGATGATCCGGGCTATCTGCGTGTCGCGGAGAAACGCGGCGTCTGGGCCGCGATGTGGAATACGGACATGCGTGAGTTCGGGCCCAATGCATATGTCAGCTCTGTCGTGCTGGACTTTGCTGACTATTATATTCAGCAGGTTGGTGCGCGGATCCGGGGAGAGTGGGCGCCGGAGGGACGTTTTCTCACATTGGCCAAAGGCGTCGATCGGGATCGCTGGGGGCAGAACGTTCCTGAGGCTGTACAGAAAGAAGCCGACGCTGCGCGGGACCGGATGCTGGCTGGATGGTCGCCTTTTCAGGGGCCAATTTATGACTCTGAGGGAACGCTGCGGGTTCCAGCAGGCCATGTCATGACTGACATGGAGATGTATAACTGGTCGTGGCAGGTTCAGGGAGTGTCTGGTCTTGGCTGATGTCACTCATGCGTCCAACGCGCCTCCCGCTCATCTTGCAGCAGGAACACCGCCCATTCTGGAGCTGGTGAATATTGCGAAATACTTTCCAGGCGTCATTGCGAACGAAAATGTTTCCCTGAATGTGTTCCCCGGTGAAATTCACGCCCTGTTAGGGGAGAATGGTGCAGGGAAGTCCACATTGATGAATGTGGTAACGGGCCTGTATCAGCCCGATGCCGGGGAGATCATCATTGATGGATATGGGACTACGTTTCCGGCCCCCGACGCAGCCATCGCGGCCGGGATTGGCATGGTGCACCAGCATTTCCGTCTGGTTCCCCGTTTTACAGTCGCTGAAAACCTCCACCTGGGCTGGTCTGAAACACCTCGGCGCCTCGCGGGAAAAGACATTGAAGAGCGTGCCGCCGCACTTTCCAAGAAGTTTGGCCTCCCCATTACACCGTCGGCCGTTGTGTCTTCTTTGTCTGCGGGCGAGCAGCAGCGCGTTGAAATCCTTCGTGTTCTGTCTCGGGGCGCGCGGCTTCTTATCCTTGATGAGCCAACGGCTGTTCTCAGCCCCGTCGAAGTCGGCGAACTGTTTTCCGCTCTTCGTCGGTTTCGCTCCGAGGGAGGGGCAGTCGTGATCATCAGCCACAAGCTTGATGAGATTATGGCGCTTGCAGACCGGGTTTCCGTTCTGCGGCAAGGGCGACTGGTGGGCACGCATCAAACGTCCGATGTAACGCCTGACAGTCTCGTAACAGAGATGATCGGGCGCCCTGTTACGCTTGCAACCTCTTATCCACGGCAGTCTCCTGCTCCGGGAGGCAGTGGGGCTGAACCTCTGTCTCTGAAACAGGTGACAGTGCGGGATGCCGCAGGCGTGGTCCGTCTGGATGATGTCAGTCTTTCTCTTCGTCCGGGAGAAGTCCTGGGGATTGCAGGGGTGACGGGTAACGGCCAGCCTGAGCTGGCAGAAGTCCTTACCGGATTGAAGGCGGCTGAGAGCGGAACGGTCTATTTGAATGGCAAGGCTGCCAATCGTGCAGACCCGGCAATGTTTGCGCATGCGGGTGTGGGGCACGTACCGGAAGACCGACTGAAACGTGCCCTGATGCCGGGGCTGAGCGTTGCGGAGAACATGGCACTTCGGGAGTATGACCGTGCGCCGATTGGTGGCCGGTTCAGCTTCTCCATGGCGCAGGCCCGCAAGTTTGCCCAGATGCTCGCAGACAGGGCAGGTGTGAAGCTTCCGGGCACACAGGTGCAAATTCGCGGGTTGTCTGGCGGCAATCAGCAGAGGCTGGTTCTGGAACGCGAGATCCGGATTGCCAGTCATGTTCTGGTGGCCAGTTATCCCAGCCGGGGTCTGGACATTGGAGCTATATCTGCCATGCGGGATATGCTCGCCCGTGCGCGTGACGCAGGTGTTGCCGTGGTTCTGATGTCAGAAGATCTGGATGAAATCTTTGCCCTGAGTGATCGTATTGCTGTTCTGTATGCAGGGCGCCTCATGGGGGTCATGGATCGTGCAGATGCAGATCGGGAAAGCATAGGCGCGCTCATGAGTGGCCGTAATCTGTCGGAGGCCGCATGAGCGCCGTATCCCCTCGCACGCGTCTTACGGTTGTTCCGTCTCATCGTATTGCCGTTGGCCGCGGGCTCTCCATCCTTGCGGCTCTGGGCATTGTAGCGATTACGCTCGCCGCGATGGGACGATCTCCGATCGAACTCGCCGGGCTCGTCGTTCGATCGACCGTCGGGTCGCGCTTTGGCATTGAGGACCTCGCACTCTTCATGACGCCTCTGATGCTTACAGGGGCGGCAGTTTGGGTCGGGATCCGTGTCAATCTCTGGAATATCGGGGCGGAAGGGCAGCTTTATGCAGGTGCGACGGCAGCGACGGCTGTTGGTCTATTCACGCATTGGCCCGCGATTGTCGCTCTTCCGGCGATGGTTGTAGCAGGCGCTTTGGCGGGAGCGGCATGGATTTTTATTCCCGCTGCGGCCCGGGCCTGGCTTGGCGTCAGTGAAATTGTTACCTCTCTTCTTCTGAACTTCGTGGCCTCCCTGCTTGTCTATTATCTGGCAACCGGACCGTGGGCTGATCGCGTGACTGGTGCTCTGGCCTCAACTGAACGCCTGCATGTGGCACTTCCGGAGCTCTGGGGGGCGGTTCATCTGGGGTTCTTGCTCGCATTGGGTATTGTTGTTGGCTTGGGAGTAGGGCTCGCGAAAAGCCGGTTTGGTTATGAAACGGCTGTGTGTGGCTCCAATCCTCAGGCTGCGCATTATGCTGGGATTAAGGTCGCTCCCCGTATTCTGGCTGTGCTGTTGTTGTCAGGCGCTTTGGCGGGGTTGGCTGGTGTGTTTGAAGTCGCGGGAACTGTTCACCGGCTTCAGGGTGGCCTTGCCAATAATTATGGATATCTGGGCATTGTCGTGGCGCTTCTGGCTCGTGGGTCGTGCTTTGCCCTTATTCCAGCAGCGCTTCTGATGGCACTGATTCTGGATACGGGGATTGTTCTCCAGACAACCCAGATCAGTTCTTCCGCCGTTCTTGCCATTACCGGTCTGCTGGTCCTTGCCATTGCGGCCGGAGACGAAATGGCAGCCTATGTCCGTGTGAACAGGAACTGATCATGGCACTTCTCAGCGACCTTCTCGGTCATGCCGTTCTGTCAGGCGGTGTTCTGGCGCATGGTGCCCTCGGCGAGGTGATTGCCGAGCGTGCAGGTGTTCTGAATCTCGGGGTGGAGGGTCTGATGTCTCTCGGGGCCGTCGTTGCAGTCATGACTGTGAACGCGACGCCTCATCCATGGCTTGGCCTGCTGGCAGCAGGACTGGTTGGTGGGCTGGGAGCAAGTGTGCTTGCGCTCTCCAGCGTTGTACTTCGTGCCAATCAGGTTTTGTGTGGTGTGGCGATCACCTTCCTGGGGCTGGGTCTTAGTTCTGTAATCGGGCGGTCCGTTGCCGGTGTTCCGGTCTCTGCTGTTTTCGAACCAGTCTCCATCCCGGTTCTGTCTGCCATTCCTGTTATCGGGCCTGCCTTTTTTAGCCAGAATATTCTCGTTTACCTGATCTATCTCGTCTTTCCCTTAATGGCGCATTTCTGGCTGTTTCGGACGCGTTCGGGCCTGGATCTGAGGGCCGTGGGCGAAAATCCGGCGGCGGCAGACGCAGTCGGGGTGCCCGTCATGAAGTACAGAGCTCTGGCGGTGATTGTTGGTGGTGTTCTGGCAGGCGTGGCTGGCGCTGATCTGACGCTCGCCGTCGTGCCTGTCTGGTCAGACGGGATGATCGCCGGACGTGGCTGGATTGCCGTGGCGCTGGTAATCTTTGCGGGATACCGCCCAATTGTTGCCGTCTTGTCCGGGCTACTGTTCGGGCTTGTAACGGCAGTAGGGTTCATGGGGCAGGCCAGGGGCTGGCCGGTTGCACCCGCGATCCTGAATACGCTCCCATATCTCGGGACGGTTGCCTGCATTATTGTGCCGATGCTGGCCTTCGCAAAACTGCGCTCTGCCATGGCCGCTCCAGCCGCACTCGGGACGCCCTATTATCGAAGTGGAAGATAACCGAACCGGGTGTGGAGTGGGGCGCGAGAAGGCGTCCCAAACACTTTGGTTTGCACCTTTTCCCCATAATCGCGTACTCTGTCTCTTCATTTAGGCATAGAGGGGAGGCTGATGACAAACATTACGGCACTTATTGCAGACGCCGCAGTTTTTGTTTTTCTTCCATGGGTTGCATGGAGGATACTGAAGAAAACAATACCGATTGTGGTTCTGCCAATACTTGTCGGTATATTGATTTCTGTCTGGCATATCCCTGTAAAATCACTTGGGATTCCATCGGTTTATGGAAGCGATATTGGCTGGGTTTCCGTTCTGGTTCTGGCGTTTACTGCCGGCCTTGAAATGTGGCAGTCCCCTGGAAGCGTGGCAGACGATCATGCCCTGCCAACGCCGACATTAGGGCGTCTGCTAACGGGTGCGGCCGTCGCGTTGGGTGGTCCACTTCTGGTGGGATCAATACTGGCTTACGAATTCTTCCTGCCGCTTCCCGGATGGCACCCGCCACACGCCCAGCCTTGGGTCGCTGCGGCGTCCATTGGGCTTTGCATCGCTGTCAGTGCTTTGCCCGTTCTTATAGGCGTTGTGCGTGAGCTTGACCCTTCGCAGCGTCCGTTAGGACAGTTGGCGCTTAAGCTGGCCGTTGTCGACGATGCTGCTCTCTGGATTGGTCTGGCAATGCTTCAGGTTGCCGAGCGTGGGACGGCTGCCCTCCATGGATGGACGGGCCTCGAAGTCCTCGCGATTGCGCTGCTGGTGGGGCTGGCTGTTGCCGGAAACTGGGCTTCCCGTCATTTCAGGAATCCGCCTTCCGCTGTTATCTGGATTGCGGTGCCGATTTATCTTGCTGCCGGTTCGTGGGCCAGCATGCAACTCGGTCTGCACGAACTGATTGGCGCTTACTTTGCTGGCGCGATCATGCCGCCGTCGTGGGTTCGACGGTTGCCTGTTGAGAAGGTGGGAACGTTCTCACTCATCTGGCTCGCCCCGATGTTCTTTGGTCATAGTGGCCTGAATATTGATGGTGATGCCCTGACGTGGCCATCCGTAATCGCCTCTTTGTCACTGGTTGCAATTTCGATCGTGACGAAGATTTTGGCGGTCTATATTTACCCACCGGCGTCAGGTCTGAGCAGGCGTCAGGCGTTGAGTGTCGGTGTTCTGTTGCAGTGCAAGGGGCTCATGGAAATTGTTGCTGCAACGATTTTCCACGCCCAAGGCATGATTTCAGAGTTTGCTTTCGCATCTCTGATGGTTCTTGCTGTCATTTCCACGGTCCTGACAGGGCCCATGTTCAAGCTGGTCGCGCCCCGATCTTCTACGGCGCCTTAAGGGCTTGAAGAGGAGAGGGGAATTAATCCCCTCCCCATAATAATCCTTTAAAGCAATCAGTGATGCGTTGCCAGCCACTCGTGGATTTGTTCCTGAGTGGCTTTAATAGCGTCCTGACGGGCATTGATCGTATTGACCGCTTTTGCTGTCGCGATTTTCGCACCTGTTGTCTTCGTGGACCAAGGATCATTCTGGAGTGCCTCCAGGACCTGTGGGCTATTGGAGTGTGCGGCGATTGAGGCCAAGAAGTCATCCTGTGACCACGGAGCCAGATGCGTGCGAATATCTGCCTCATGCTCCTGCACCAGTTGCCACACCAGATCAGGATTTTCGCTCGATGCTGCAATGACGGCCAGTGACCGTGCAATCCGCCCGTTCGGAATGGCTCCGCTATAGGCGAGGGCCACGTTCTTGCGGATCAGATCCGGGTTGGTTGCGCTGGCAAGAGCTGCGAAGTAGCGCAGTTTGAGTTCCGTCGCTTGGGTGGTGCGAACTTTGTCAGCCATGAAGTCATATGTCTGGCCATCCGCCGTCTTCATGGCAATGGTCGTAACGGCACCGACAAGATCGGGACGGAGAGAGGCTGGGTTTGCCTTCCAGAGCGCAAAGCGACGCTTGGCTTCCGCAATAACCTGCGGATCGTTGAATGTTCCGAGTGCGCTGATCACTGATGGGCGCAGCATCGTGTCGAGAACGTTCTCGTGCGGCTTTTCGTCCCAGCCCAAACGCGCCAGAACCGGTGCCAGACGGCTGCGAGCATATGTCTGGAAGTCATCACGATCGGCATTGCCGATTTCGTACTGATCAATCGTTTCAATGCGGCTGATAATCTCTTCCAGAACCGCAATGTCGCTCTCATGCGCTGCGGTCAGAGTATCGACCAGATCCAGATAAGACCCAAGTTTGGCCTGTCCTGACCGGAAAAGGGCATACTGGTCCCCAAGCAGGTTGGCGCGATCAACGGGAGCAAATTTGCTGAGAGATGTTGCAAGGGCGCCGAGCGCGTTCTTGTCATAAGAAACGCGATAATAGCCGCTCTCGCCAAGATTGAGTTTGAAGGCCGTATCGCAACGGGGCGCTGTGATAGTGACGGGTTCAGTGCCGAGAACGAGGGTTTTTGTCGGAAGTCCTGGTCCGCCAGCCACAACCGGAACGCTCCATGTTAGAGGCTGAGCCTGTGGGTCATGGATTGTGAAGCGGCTCTGGGTGAGTGTGTAGGTGGCCTGATCATTCTGACAGAACGATGTGACATTAACCTGTGGGATACCTGGCTGCTCCGTAAAGCTGCGCGCTACCTTGGCAACGTCTTCGCCAGAGGTGGACGAAAGGGCATTCCACAGATCCTGACTGGTAGCATTGCCGAATGCGTGAGCTTTCATGTAGGCCCGCATGCCATCACGGAATTTGTCCTCACCCAGCCAGCCTTCCAGCATCCGGATGACCAGCTCGCCTTTGCCATAGCTGATGCTGTCAAACGCTGAATTTGCTTCACTGACGTTGTGAATGGTCTGCTGGATCGGATGGGTCGTTGAAAGGGCATCAATGCCCATCGTTTCTTCGCGGGTCTCATGCTGGCGTGGCCAGATGTCCCACTGTGGGTTCAGCTTGTCCGTGACCTTGATTTCCATCCAGGACGCAAAGCCCTCGTTGAGCCAGATGTTGTTCCACCAGCCCATCGTCACAAGATCGCCAGACCACTGATGCGCCATCTCATGCGCAACGACTTCGTGAATCAGCTCGCGTGTTTTGGGTGTGCTGTTTTTTGGGTCAAACAGAAGCACATTGTCGATGTATGTGAGAGCGCCCCAGTTCTCCATCGCACCGGCCTGATAATTCCCTGGAATGGCCAGCATATCCATTTTTGGGAGAGGATATTTCACCCCGAAATAGCTGTTGTAATACGGCAGAATGCGCTGGGCTGATTCAAGAGCATACCGACCCTGTTCCTCAAGGCCGGCCGGAGCATACACACTCATGGGCGTGCCGTCAGCCTCTCCATGAACGGCTCCCATGTCACCGGCAACAAGTGCCAGCAGGTAGCTGGACATGCGAGGTGTTGGGGCAAAGGAAACGCGCTTGGTCTTAGTGTCCTGCTGCGTGGTGCCGATAATGGGCATATTGCTGACAGCAACATCATCAAACGGCAACGTTACATTCAGCTGGAAGCTGGCCTTGAATGCGGGTTCATCCCATCCGGGGAACATGCGGCGGGCATCAGCAACTTCGAACTGCGTCACCAGCATGCGGCGTGCCTGACCGGTGGCTGACGTATAATCGTTGATGTAGAGGCCATTTGGCGTCTTGAGGATTGGGCCCGTGTAATTGATGGATAGAGTGTGGGGGCCCTTGGGAACAGGCTGTGAGAAATGCAGCGTGGCAGTTTCTGCAGCGTCATCCTGAGTGATGGTCGCATGCTGCGCCCCATCCAGAACGGCACCAGACAGCTTCAGTCCGGCCTGATTGAGAACAATGTCCTGCGTATCTGTTAGAACCGTGACGTCGATGGTTTCCTGGCCCTTGAGGGTCAGATGCTCCGGGTCTGTTTCGAGATCGATGGCATAGGAGGCCGGAACAACGGTTTTGGGAAGTTGGCCTGGTGTCTGCTGGAAGGAAAACGTTCCTTCGGCATGCGCCACCATGGCAAAGGGAAGACCGGCAAGAAGGGTGCTGAAAGCCAGAAGGCGGCGCATAACGATGCGTATCCTTAATCAGTCAGAATATTGAAGAAACAGCGTAACGCTTTGTTTCAATGGTGGCGCAAGGGTCGCACACTCGGTCCTGACATGAAAGTGGCAGGCAGGTTTGATGCGTCTGTCTCTTTAAACCAAGACCTCCCACCGCAGCCTGTATGACCACGATGGGAGTGTGTCTCGTATGAATACTAAACCGTCGCCATAAGAGCTGCATTTCCGCCAGCAGCCGTCGTATTGGTGCTGCAGGCCCGCTCCTGAACCAGCCATTCGAGTGGGTAACGTCCGTCTGCATCTGGTGTGTGCAGGCAGACTACTGGCCCGTCTTTACGTTCCAGTGCTGCCAAGACCTGCTTGCGGTCTGTTGCATCGCCATTGCACAGCGCCACATCCACCTGAACGTCTGTTGATAGTGGAAGGATAGAGGCTCCCAAGGCCGCAGGCGGTGGGGGCAAACGGCGCCAGATTTCCGCAGGGATCGCACAGGCATTCCCAGTGGACAGGGCATCTGTGATTTGCTGACACAGATCCTCAAGTGTAGGCCCTGCACACAGCACGGTGCCTCGTGCTGTCAAAGTGTAAACGTTGTCTTCTCCGACAGGACCGGGGAGGGAAAGGGTTGTTCCCAAAGGCGTTCCGGCAGGCACAACGGCTCTGAAGTCTGGTGCTATGGCCCTTAACCACTGCCCGGCAAAATTCAGGACAACTGGCAGGTCATGGTGCGCCAGAGCACTCAGTTCAGGGCATCGGGACAGAAGGCGACGCAGGTAAAGCGGGCCACCTGCCTTCGGGCCGGTTCCGGATAGGCCGTGTCCCCCAAACGGCTGAGACCCTACGACGGCGCCCACAAGGTTGCGGTTGACGTAGATATTTCCCGCATCTGAGGTGGCTTTAAGATCTTCAATCGTACTGTCGATGCGTGAGTGAACGCCGAAGGTCAGGGCATATCCGGTGTTGTTGATGGCTGCCATCAACTGCGCGCGTTCTTCACGGCGATATCTGACAACATGCAGAACCGGCCCAAAAACCTCTCGGCGCAGAGCTGACAAATTGTCGATTTCAATCAGGGTCGGCGGCACAAAGGTCCCGTTTGCGCACTCTTCAGAAATTGCAGACTGATGGATCGAAAAACCACGAGCGCGCATGTCCTCAATGTGGCTGAGAATTCCGCTCTGAGCCTCTTCTGTGATGACTGGCCCGACATCTGTCTGCGGAAGAGCTGGATTTCCCGTACGCAGTTCTGCCATCGCCCCTTTGAGCATCGTCAGAACACGATCTGCGCTATCGTTTTGCAGGCACAGTACCCTGAGTGCGCTGCATCGCTGTCCGGCACTGTCAAAGGCGGAAGACAGCACATCCCCGACGACCTGTTCGGACAGAGCTGAGCTATCCACAACAAGCGCATTCTGGCCGCCCGTCTCCGCAATCAGAGGAATAGGTGTGCTATCCGCATTCAGGCGCCCGGCAAGCTGCTTTTGGATCAGCTTTGCGACTTCCGTCGAGCCGGTGAACAGAACGCCCGTTATGCGGGGATCTGCGACGAGCGCCGCTCCGATTTCGCCTCCACCTAGCACAAGCTGTAAGGCTTCTGCTGGCACTCCGGCAGCATGGAGAATGCGGATAGCTTCTTGCGCAATGAGAGGTGTTTCTTCCGCGGGTTTGGCGAGAACGCTGTTCCCGGCTGCCAGGGAAGCAGAAACCTGCCCCAGAAAAATGGCAAGAGGGAAGTTCCAGGGGCTAATGCAGACGACGGGACCCAGTGGCGCAGCATTGTCAGCAGTAAAGTCGCGGCGGATCTGGGCAGCATAATAGCGTAGGAAGTCTACAGCCTCGCGGATTTCAGACACCGCATTGGCAAGGGTCTTTCCGGCTTCCCGGATAATCAGTCCCATCAGTCTGGGCATGTCGTCTTCGAGGCTCTGAGCGGCCGTCTCCAGACATGTAGCGCGTTCGGAGACTGGTGTGTTCTTCCAGACATCAAAACCCGTTACGGCTTTGCTGATGACAGCCCCTACGCTTTCGACAGCCGTGGGTTTGATACATCCAATGACATCTGACTTGTCGGCAGGATTGACAACATCGTCACCCGCTGTTTCACCAAATGAGGTCTCCTTATTCAGGGCAACACCAAGTGTTTTCAAAGTGTTTTCGTCTGCAAGATCCAGCCCATGCGAGTTTTCACGCTCAGGCTGGAAAAGGTCGTTTGGTAGGCTCAGGGTGCTGGGGAGGGCATTGGCGGAGAGCGTGACGGGGTCGGTGATCAGCTCTTCCACCGAAACTGCGGGATCCTGAATTCGGTTCACAAAAGACGAATTCGCGCCATTTTCCAGTAGGCGGCGTACGAGATAGGCCAAGAGCGTTTCATGCGTGCCCACAGGAGCATAGACACGGACGGGCCGATTCAGCTTTTCCGGACCAACAACTTCTTTGTACAGCGTTTCTCCCATGCCGTGCAGGCATTGAAATTCGTAGGACTCAGTCGTGAAATTCGGGCCTGCCAAGGCGTGAACGCTGGCCAGCGTCTGCGCATTATGCGTTGCAAACTGTGGAAAAATGGCGTCTGGAGCAGCCAGAAGCTTCTTGGCGCAGGCAATGTAGGAAATGTCGGTATGGATCTTCTGCGTGAAGAGCGGAAAATCCTCCATCCCATCGACCTGGGCACGTTTAATTTCACTGTCCCAATAGGCACCCTTAACCAGCCGGACCATCAGGCGGTGATTTGTGCGACGTGCCAGATCAATCACCCAGTCGAGTACGAACGGCGCACGCTTCTGATAAGCCTGAACAACGAAGCCAATGCCCTTCCAGTCTTTCAGGGCTGGGTCGAAACAAAGCGTTTCCAGCAGGTCCAGAGAGAGCTCTAGCCGGTCTGTCTCTTCAGCATCGATGTTGAAACCGATGTCATAGTGACAGGCAAGGCGCGCGAGTGCTGTCAGGCGAGGGCCCAACTCGGCGAGAACGCGTTCCCTCTGGAGGCGGCTATAGCGCGGATGCAGTGCAGATAGCTTGACTGAAATACCGGGGCCTTGATAGGTGCCAGCGCCCGCTGAGGCCTGGCCAATAGCGTGAATGGCCGTTTCATAGTCACGGTAATACCGATCAGCGTCCGCCATGGTCGTGGCAGCTTCTCCCAGCATGTCGTAGGAGTAACGGAACCCCTTTGCGACGAGGGGGTTGCTGTTTTCTAGCGCGTTCGCGATGGTTTGGCCGGTTACAAACTGCTCACCCATCATACGCATTGCCATATCGACGCCCTTGCGGATCACAGGCTCACCGCACCGCCCGATCAGGCGTTTGAGGCTTCCCGGCAGCGCTTTTGTCTCTTCCGTCGACAGGACCTTGCCGGAGACGACTAGCCCCCAGGTTGCTGCGTTTACGAACAGGGAAGACTTGCGACTGATATGCTCATGCCATTGACCGTTCCCGATCTTGTCGCGAATGAGAGCGTCACGTGTGGGAAGGTCAGGGATACGAAGCAGGGCCTCCGCCAGGCACATCAGGGCGACACCCTCCTGAGAGGAGAGATCGTATTCCTGCACCAGATCCTGAACGATGCCGCTACTGCGACCTTGACGAAGAGCTTCGACCAAACGCCTTGCTGTCTGACGGGCGAGGGCAGCCTGATCGCCCTCAAGGCGAGCTTCACGCGAAAGCTCCGTCACCCGGGGGGCTTCCGCTACACGGGTGTGGTCGGTGATGGCCTGACGTAACGGAGACCGCGGCGGAACGATGGCTGCAAGGGACGCGAAAGGTGAGGTCATGAGGATACCGCTGTTCTGATGGTCTCTCACAGATATTGAAACGTTTGCGAAACAGGTGCTGGTATTTTAAGGGAGACGACGAATTAAATTCGGTTTATCGAATTTATGGAAAATTATATTTAGCAGGTGGTGCGAAGTGGATGACATAGATCGCAGAATTCTGAGGTTTCTTCAGAAGGATGGCCGCATCACTAACATTGATCTGTCACGGCAGATTCATCTGAGCCCGGCCGCTACGCTGGAACGCGTCAAAAAGCTGGAGCAAAGCGGGGTAATCCGCGGCTATATGGCCCGCTTGGACCCTGAAACCGTCAATCTTGGGCTGCTTGTTTTTATTCAGGTTACGCTGGATCGGACCAGTCCGGATATTTTCGAGGCATTTTCTAAAGCACTCAAAACCATTCCTCAGGTCAGCGAGTGTTATATGGTTGCAGGTGGGTTCGACTATCTGGTGAAGGCACGGGTCAAGGATATGACCGCATATCGTAATTTTCTGGGGAAAACCCTGACCCGGCTCCCAGGGGTTCGGCAGACGCACACCTATACCGTCATGGAAGAGGTCAAGGCCGATCCCGAATTGCCGATCTGACGGCTGTCCTTTTCCCAAGTGGACAGGGTGACGGTATGAGGAACATTACCTTACCCGTGTTCTAACAATGGAGACGCTCCGCCAGATGATGACGCGCCTTTTCCCGATCTGGGCCATTCTGGTCTCGCTGGCAGCCATCCTGTTTCCCGCGCCGTTCCTGAAGCTGTTGCCGGTCATCACACCGCTTCTCGCGTTTATCATGTTTACAATGGGCGTTTCTCTGACAGTGCAGGATTTTTCCCGCATTGCCCGGCGCCCTTATCCTGTTCTGGCGGGGGTAGGATTGCATTATCTCGTCATGCCTTTGGCGGCATGGGGGATTGCGCATCTGCTCGGTATGCCTCCCGGTCTGGCGACGGGCATGGTTCTTGTGGGCTGTGTCTCTAGCGGCACAGCCTCCAATGTGATGATTTTTCTCTCCAAAGGGGACGTCGCGCTGTCCGTCAGTATTAGTGCGCTGTCTACTTTGGTAGGAATTTTTGCAACGCCCTTACTGACACGACTGTATGTGTCTGCGGGTGTCTCTGTTGATAGCTGGGGGTTGTTCCGAAGCATCATTACCATGGTTGCGTTACCGGTTTTTGCCGGTGTGATCGTCAATACGCTGTGGCATCGGACCATCCAGCGGATTGAGAGCGCCTTGCCGCCCGTGGCCATGGTGTCCATTTTGTTGATCATTGGTTGCGTCGTCGCTGGCGCCGGTCCCTCCTTGGCTCAAGCAGGCCCCCTTTTGATCCTGGGCGTTATTCTGCATAACGCTATTGGTTTGTTGGGGGGATACTGGGGCGGTAGACTTCTGGGCTTTGATGAGTCCGTCTGCCGAACGCTTGCTCTTGAAGTCGGGATGCAGAACTCGGCGCTCGCCGCAACCTTGGGCCGTCTTTACTTCTCACCCCTTGCGGCGCTTCCAGGGGCAGTTTTCTCTGTCTGGCACAATGTGTCCGGCTCCGTTCTGGCCGCATACTGGGCCGCGCGGCCTCTCCGTAAGGGCACGTCACGGATCAAGGCACCTTGAGATAATCCTGTATTCGCGGAACCATGAAATCAAGAAAGGCACGCACTCGCGGTGGGCTCTGATGTCCTGCAGGGAAGAGGGCATGAATGTCTTCTTCGTCCTGGATCGTGGCATCACTTAGAACTTCAACCAAGCGGCCAGTCTTCAGGTCTTCACGGACATGATATTCGCCAAGCCGTGCCAAGCCGACGCCTTGCAGGGCCATACGCCTTACCGTTTCACCATTATTTGCCAGAAGGGGGCCGTGCACGCGGCGGTCAATCAGCCGCCCTTTCTCCTGAAACGGCCAGACAGGGGTTGTGCGCTGGAAGTTGAACCCAAGGCATTGATGGCTGTCTAAATCCGCAACGGTCTGAGGCGTTCCGTGTCGTTCAAGATAGGTGGGTGAGGCTACAATCCTGCGTGGCACCGCCCCCAGGTGACGGACTGTAAGGCCTGAATCCTGCAGTCGGCCGACACGGAAGGCGACGTCTGTCCGGTCAAGGTAAAGGTCTGTTACGTCGTCAGAAAGTGAGAGATCAATCAGAATATCCGGATAGGCATTCCAGAACGCGGGGAGGAATGGCTCCAGTCCAAGGGTGCCGAACGCAACGGACGCATTGACCCGGACTGTCCCTCTGGGCTGCATGGTTCCCGTTGTGAGGCTACTTTCAATATCATCGAGATCCGCTATCAGGCTGACAGCGCGCGTATAATAGGTCTGTCCCTCCTGCGTTACGGAAAGGCGGCGGGTCGAACGTTCGATCAGGCGGACACCCAGACGGGCTTCAATTCTGGCGATGAGCTTGCTGACGGTTGACGGCGTCATGACCAGCAGCCGGGCGGCTTCCGAGAAACTGCCGCTTTCGACTACCCGTAGGAAAACCTGCATTTCGCCAACGCGATTGTCCATCTCGATCTCATCTATGAATGGGTTGCAGGGACTTTGTTCAAAGCGCGCAAACTCTCAAGCGCGCATGATGCCAAGCGTGGATTGCCACCTGCTTGAACAAGGCCGCTGGAAATGTTCTTCGCTACGAAACGGATTAAGAAATTTCCACAATATATCGTTTAAAATCAGAATTCAGGCGGCTCTTTCTCCGAGCCGCCTGAACCTGAAGTTTAGTGAGCCGAACGAACGTCGTTGCTCTTTTCACGGATGGCCCGGAACTCGGAGCCACCTTTCCACGTCGGCCAATCATGCGAGAAGGCCGCATTATATCCGACCTGGCGGACAACATCGACGTCCTGCGCCGCACCTCGGACGTCCCAGTCAGGGCTCCAGGCATCGCAGGCCTGATGATAGCAGGCCATATATGCCGTCAGCCATTTGCTGCCTGCGGCTGTTCCACCCTGAAGAAGATCGAACGGGCCAGCCATATCCATAACCGCGAGAACGGGCACGCCAGCCCGAGCGAAAGGCAGATGGTCCGCACGGTAGAAGGCTCCGCGCTCCGGCATGGCTTCCGGTTGGGTTGTACGGCCTTGCTTAAGGGCTGCGGCTGCGAAGTCGTCCTGCAGAGTGTCCTGTCCAGCGCCGATAATGAAGGCATTATGAGCCGGGCCTGCCATCTGCAGTACATCCATGGTCAGGTTGGCCGCAGTCTTGTCCAGCGGTGCCAGCGGATGGGCGACATACCAGCTCGATCCCAGAAGGCCACGCTCTTCACCGGTCCAGGATGCAAAACTGACAGTCCGTTTTGGTTTCGGCCCGTTCTTGAAAGCCCGTGCGATTTCCAGAACGGCTGCAATACCAGAGCCGTCATCAATCGCTCCACGCCGAATAACGGTCTTGCCTGCGGCATCGGTGCTTTTGCCAAACGCATCCCAGTGCGCGCCGAACATCACGGTTTCGTCGGGATAATCCGTACCCGTGATCTTGCCGATGACGTTCTGGCTCTGGAGGTGATCGACCTTGACCGGCATATCCACTGAAAGCGTCGTGTCATGAATGTTGACCGGATGGAAATCTGGCGAACGCGCCTGACGACGCAGACGGTTCAGATCCAGCCCGGCGCGCGCAAACAATGTTTTGGCTGCATTGCCTTCGATCCAGCCGATCATCGGTACGGACTTCAGGTCCTTATCGTCGTGAAGAATGTCATACTCTTCACCCTGAGGTGCGACGACGGTGCTCCATGGATAGGACGCGCCCGGAGTATCGTGAATGATCAGCGCTCCAGCTGCACCGCGACGGGCTGCTTCTTCGAACTTGTACGTCCAGCGGCCGTAATACGTCATGGTCTTGCCGCCAAAGCGGCCAGCGACTGGCTCCTCTGGTCCAGCATCGAAATCAGGATCATTCACCAGGAAAACTGCAATCTTGCCGTGTAGATCAACCTGCTTGAAGTCATTCCAGCGACGTTCCGGCGCCGTCACACCATAGCCGACGAAAACCAGAGGGACGTTTGATAGTTGAAGGCGTTCGATCGGCTGGAGCGTCGACATGACGATATCTGTCAGTTGATGAAGCGGCAGAGTAGCCTGACCCCGTGTCTTGATCGTCGCGATTGCTTTCGGATCAGGACGGGTACGGATCATGGGGACATTCTGCGTCCATCCGCCGTTTTCGCCGCCAGGTTCCAGTCCAAGCTTCTGATACTGGTCGATCAGCCACTTGACCGTGACGGCCTCACCTGGGGTGCCAGGGGCACGTCCCTCAAATGAGTCCGATGCCAGAACCCGCATTGTCTCCGACATCCGGGCCGGGTCGATGGGGCCGGAGGCGCCGGCGTCAGACGCTGCATAGGCTCCGGAAATGCCGGTCGCGAGCGGAGCTATGGCAAAAGCGGCAAGAGCGGTAGCCAATTTCAGGCGGTTTCGAAGGGAAGATTTGTGCATCATGTCCTCAGTCTTTGTCATAACGCGTGTCTGACGAGATGAGGCACACCTTACACATCGGATTGCTGATCAGGAAATGGCATAAAATCATCGGACTGGCTGGTTGACGGAAAACGCGTCGCACCCCCATCTACGATTAATGACCACTCTTACCATTCCGGTTCTCCTGTCCCGCCATCCTCCCGTTGAGGGGAGTGAAGGCCTTTGTTATGGGCGACAGGAAATGGAACTCAGAACGGGGTGGGAGACTCAGGCCGCTGGTCTGTTGACCCTCGCAAGGGGTGCCGGCTGTTCAGTTATCTACACGTCACCATCGGCCCGGTGTCTGTCTGTCGCGCGAAGACTTGAGGCGCAGACTGGTTGGCCGCTGCGCTTGGATGACCGGCTACTGGAACTAAATTTTGGCCAGTGGGAAGGGCTATCCTGGAATGTTGTGCCGCGTGTGGCTCTCGATAGCTGGGCCGAAGATCCTGAAGGGTTTTCTCCCCCCAAAGGTGAAAGTGGCCGAGCGCTACAGGAGCGTGTGCAGTCTTTCTGGGCAGACCTCATTCAGGCCGGAGAGGCTGCGTTAGTCATTTCGCACGGCGGCCCACTTCGTCTCCTTGATGGGCTTGCCAAAGGAGAGAGGGCCAACCTGCTAGCACCTTCAATGCCGCAGGGCAGCAGCAGGCTCCATTACGTCAGCGTTTGATCCACTGACGTCGGTCCGGGTTTCTTGTTTCCCAGCCCATGCGCTCCAGTTCTGGCGTCTTGGCATGGGCTGCCGGATATCCGATGCAAAGATACGCGATAAGGTTCCATCCGGGCTCGGCGTCGAGAAGGTCTGACACGTGCTCAGGTTCAAGAATGGAAACCCAGCCCAGCCCCACACCTGCTGCCGTTGCGGCCAGCCAGAACGTATGAATAGCCATCACAGCGGACCAGGTTGTTGTTTCCGGCATGGTCGCACGTCCGAGACCATGTCCTTGATCCGGGAATGTTTCGCAGAAGACGGCGACATGATGCGGGGCATCATCTAATCCGGCCAGTT
Organism: Gluconobacter sp. P5B12; assembly: GCF_018812035.1. NCBI lineage: Bacteria > Pseudomonadati > Pseudomonadota > Alphaproteobacteria > Acetobacterales > Acetobacteraceae > Gluconobacter > Gluconobacter sp. P5B12. Next base: position 92,556 of record NZ_JACRVV010000006.1, read on the forward strand.
TGAGCGTCGCATAGGATGCTGCTTGTTCGCCGTCATATCCCTGAAGGGCTTCCCGATTACAGGTTTCGAAGCTCCTCCGAACGGCTGCTTTTCGCGCTGGGTTTTCAACGAGCACGAAGCGCCAGGGCTCACTCAAACCAACGGAAGGCGCCAGGGTTGAGGCATGCAGGAGATCATCCAACAAGGATGCTGGCAGAGGGTCCCGCTGGAAATGCCTCGCATCCCGACGCCATGTGAAAAGGCGCTCCAGATCTTTTCTGAAATCGTCTGAAAAGGCTGGTGCCGTCATGGTTTATCCGTTGCGTGCAAAAGGTTTGCCAGCGCCCGCCGTCAGGACACGGGATGCCAGAGGCCCGAAGAGCAGTCCGATCGTAGCCCACAGAACGATCTGCATCCCCAAGGCTGCCTCGCGGAAACGCCAGAGCACTGTTGCCGGGAAATCTGTTGGAACTTCATTGATATCAGGCATACCGGCTTGTACGGCGGCCACCAAAATGATGAAGACACCGAGAGAGGCTAGCACACCGTTCCAGTGGCCCAGGCGCCGGATGAGTGGTCGGCTGACCATATAGGATGCCGCTGCCGCGCAAAGCGAGAGAGCGATCATACCGAAATAGGCGCCGGTTCTTAGGCCGATGGTGGATGGAAGGCCAACGGCAGGGGGATTGGGAGGATATTTCAGGTCCGGCACCAGCACGAACACAACGAATGCTGCGGCTGCCAGAAGTGCAGATAAGGCTCGCGGCGAAAAGCGGCCTACGCGACCGTACGCAAAAGCAAAAATAGTCGCGAAAATGCCGCCGTAAGCCGCACCATACATAATGGCAGCGGTGAGAAGCCCGAAAGACGCCTGTATGTCTCGGCTGATAATTTCCGGTTCAGGCGGCTCACCAGCAGCGAGGTCTTTCGCGCTCTCGAATGCAATCGCAAGATTAACCTGCGGCTCTCCAAAAAAACGCGCAAACACGAATGCAAGCAATGCGGCAGCAATCCCGGCAATCATGCCGCGGCTCAAAAGACGACCTGTCATAAAACTATGCTGCGTTTAGTGGCAGGGGAAGCCGAGCAGATGGCGCCCATCATGAACAAATTCATGGACCGCATGCCCTGAAATCAGAGACGTCGCGCCTTGTTCTGCACCAACAAAATAAAGCAGCAGAAGGCTGAGCACGACCGTAAAGGCAGCCCATGGAAGGAGCGCGCGGATCGGTAGCGCAACCGGTGCGGTGATGCTGGCGGGCAGGTGGGACGGGGAAAGGCTCTGGCTCATAATAGGCTCCGCTGGAAAAGCGCGTTCTGCGGTGGAAAATTGATAAAGGAGGTCTGGCTTCGCAACGTGATTTCACGAGCATTACAGTGGCGCGACCGCACCGGATTTGCACCGGCTTCTCCCTGCTTCCGCTAGGAGAGAGGATGTAGCGTTTCGTGAGAAAGTGTCAACTTTTCCATGCTGAGGCCAGCACTGTCAGGAGAACGCACTCGGCAAAACTGGCCGTTGCTCCCAGCACGTCTCCTGTATATCCGCCGAGCAGTTTTCGGGCGACGGCGCGAACTCCAAGCATTGTGCATAGTACGGCAAGAAGAGTTTGGAGGCCCAGTTGTGCGGGAAGGCAAATCACCGTCACGCAAAAGCCGGAAAACAACGTGCCCAGCAGCTGATCCCGCGTCAGACTGGAGAGCTGCTTTGCCAGCCCGTTGTCACGCGCAGGCTTTGTGATGAACGTCAGGAGTGGGAGTACTGCGCGGGAGAGCGCTCCCGTGACAGCCATTGCCGGCAAGATCATTGCATTAGGCAGCGCTGCTAATGTCGTAATGCGGATAATCAAGCTGATGCCCAGAGCCAGCGCACCATAGCTGCCGATACGACTATCGCGCATGATGGTCAGGCGCTTCTCAGGAGTATGGCCGCCACCACATCCGTCCGCCATATCCGCCAGTCCGTCTTCGTGCAGGCCTCCGGTTAAGAGAACTTGTAGGCCGACGCTCCAGGCTGCCGCTACCAGAGGGGGAACACTCAAGGCGCTCAGCAGCAAGAACATTGATGCGCTGAGAATACCGACAAGCGCCCCAATTAGGGGCCAGCACCAGACAGACCGCGCCAGAGACCAGTCCTGTCCGCTGACGCGCAGCCATCCCAAGGGAAGGCGGGTCAGCAGGCCCGCACCACAGGCGATGTCTTCTCGAATGGTGCGCCAAAGCCTCATTGAATGGAGACGTCTGATTGGGAAACGGCAGCCTCTGCGAACGTCGCCATACCGTTGTGGCAGGCCAATGCTGCTCTGAGGACGGGAATGGCAACCGCAGACCCAGATCCCTCTCCGAGGCGCAAGCCCAGGTCCAGTATTGGTTTCAGCCTGAGGGCATCTGCCAGCCTGCGGTGACCAGCTTCAGCGGAACAATGCGAGAGCTTTGTGTGGTCGAGTGCTGAGGCAGTCAGTTTGATCAATGGCAGCACGGCTGCGGTACAGACGAAGCCGTCAAGCAGAACCGGGATACGATGGTGTCTGGCGGCCAGAGCACTTCCCAATATGGCGGCCAGTTCGTAACCACCCAGACAACGTGCGGTATCCAAGGGGTCGCTAAGTGACGCCGCGTGCAGACACAGGGCCTCATCAATAACAGAAGCCTTGAGGTTAACGCCCGCCTGATCGAGACCCGTTCCACGTCCTGCCCAGTCCGCGCCAGTGCCTCCTAGAAGGGCAGCACAGAGTGCGGCGGAAGGGGTTGTGTTGCCGATGCCCATTTCGCCTGGGCAGAACAGATCCAGCATGGGGGATACAGCGGTGTATCCGACCGAGACCGCATCAAGGAACTCCTCTTCGCTCATAGCTGGGAAAGCTGTGAAATCTGCCGTGGCCGTTAAGTTTCGGACGGGAACAACAGCAAGGTCCGCACCAGCATTTCGGGCAAGCTGGTTGATTGCTGCGCCTCCACGCTGAAAATTTGACACCATCTGGGCCGTAACATCCGAAGGCCACGGAGATACGCCCCGGCGGACCACACCATGATTCCCTGCGAAAATTGTTATCTGAACGTGCTCTAGCCTTGGTTTCTGATGGCCTTGCCATTCACCGAGCCAAATGGATAGCTCTTCCAACCGCCCGAGGCTGCCGGGAGGTTTGGTCAGAGTTGCGTCTCGCTCCGCTATCAGGGCGGCGACTTTTGGGTCGGGGTCTGGAAGTGACAGGCAGGCAGTGCGAAGTTCTGCCATGCTGGCGAAAGGGGACTGACAGGACGAGGGCATGATGTGCGGTGGCATGACAGGTCTTTTGTGCTGTTATCAGGGACCATGCAAGAAGAAGGCGCAGGACACATTGTGGCACAGACCATCATGCAAACAGGACTACCGGATGTGTCACTGGTCCTCGGGGGCGCCAGGTCAGGAAAAAGCCGGATCGCTGAGGCCCTTATCACTGACCTTCCGGCGCCTTGGGTTTACCTCGCGACCGGTCGGGCTTTTGATGAGGAAATGCAGGCCAGGATAGATTTGCACCGTACCACCCGTGGGAACAAAGGGTGGCGTACAGTTGAAGAGCCATTTGATATCGCAGGTGTTTTACAGGCCGAGCAGCGCGCGCCGGTCCTGGTTGATTGCCTGACTTTATGGCTGACAAATCTCATTCTGGAAGATCGTAATATTCACACGGCGACGAAAGATCTTCTCGAGGCGTTGCAAACACGGAAAGGCCGGACCGTTCTTGTGGGCAACGAGGTAGGGCTCGGAATTGTCCCGGACAATGCCCTGGCGCGGCGTTTCCGCGATGAAGCGGGTCTTCTTCATCAGAAGATCGCCGCAGTCGCCGGAGAAGTGCTGTTCGTGGCGGCGGGTTTGTCTTTGAAAATGAAATGAGCCCATTTCCCGGACTTTGACACGCTTTCATCCCAGAGATAGGAGAGGGTTTGATGGTTCCTCTGAGAAGAGGATGAAAAGGGAAGCTGGTGCGGCCTTAGAAATAGGTCAAACCCGGCACTGCCCCCGCAACTGTGGACGGTTTTCTGTCCTGCCAGTCTTTCTTTCAGGAAAGGCAGCCACTGGATTTCGATCTGGGAAGGCCCGGTGGGAGAGGAGGTGCTAATGGCGCCTCAGCCGTGAGTCAGGAGACCTGCCATCTGAGCCAAGTGTCATGATCCGGCGGGGTGCCCGGACCGTGAGGGCGCGCCATCATGTGCGTGTCACTTTCGCGACTGCGAAGGCCTTTAATCGCGCCTTTTGTTATGCCGTTGTGCCTGCAAGAGAGACGAAACCATGGCAGATACCCTGCCTTATCCTGAAACGGGCCAATCATCCGTTTCGCCAGTTTTCCACGTCTGTGTGACGTGTCGTCGCGGTCTACCGGTTGGGAATGACCCTGTTCAGGGGCGACAGCTCTACGATGCCTTGCTTGACCAGGCTGCTGAAGGCGATTTCAGCGTCCAGCCCGTTGAATGTATGGCAGCCTGTAGCCGAGGCTGTATTGCCACGCTTTCCATGCCGGAAAAATGGACTTTTGTTCTAGGTGAACTTGGTCCGGAAAAGCTGTCTGACCTGCTGGCTTACCTTCAGCTTTACCGAGCATCGAAAACTGGAACAGTGATGCCGTCAAAGCGACCCGCATCGCTTTCTGATATGGTTATCGCCCGTCTTCCATCTTCATTGTCTGCTTCACAGGAACTTTCATGATGTCCCAGACTGTTTCAGGCTCCGGTCGCAAGATTCCGGTTACGATCATCACGGGTTTTCTGGGGGCAGGGAAAACAACCCTTCTGCGAAATCTTCTCGCACAGGCTGATGGGCGCCGTATTGCAATCGTCGTGAACGAGTTCGGTTCGCTTGGGATTGATGGTGAAATTCTGCGGTCCTGCGGGATCGAAGGTTGCGCTGACGAGGATATCGTCGAACTCACCAACGGGTGCCTCTGCTGCACGGTTGCAGACGACTTCATTCCGACCATGGAGGCTCTGATCGATCGTCCTGATCCGCCAGAGCACATCGTGATCGAGACATCTGGCCTTGCGCTACCCAAGCCTCTTCTCAAGGCATTCAGCTGGCCCGGGATCCGTACTCGCATGACCGTTGATGGTGTGATTACGCTGGTGGATGCACCCGCTGTCGCCGCGGGTCGCTTTGCGGACGATCCGGAAGCTGTTGCTGCACAGCAGGCTGCTGACCCTTCTCTGGATCATGATAATCCGTTGGCTGAAGTCTATGAAGATCAGTTGAATGCGGCGGATCTTATTGTTCTGAACAAGACTGATCTTCTGGACGAAGCCGGGATTGATGCGGTTGAAAAGGGCATTACGGAGGCTGTGCCGCGGAAAGTTATCACGCTGCGCGCAGTAGAGGGACGACTGGACCCCGCTGTTCTGCTGGGAATTGGTGCCGGTGCCGAAGACGACCTTCAAGCGCGCCCGTCCAATCATGATGGCGCAGATGACCACGAACATGATGACTTCGAGAGCTTCGTCGTGGTCCTTCCAGAGCAGAAAAGTGCTGAAGCATTACTCAAGCGCTTGAGTGAGGTTGCGGGGCAATTCGATATCCTCCGTATGAAAGGCTTTGCAGCCGTGCAGGGCAAGAAAATGCGATTGGCCGTGCAGGGTGTCGGGACCCGTTTCCGTCATGAATTTGATGTGCCTCTCGCAGATGCAGGCCGGGACGGGCGTCTCGTCGTAATTGGCCAGACAGGCCTGGATCGCGCAGCCATCGAAGCCGCATTGCTGGCGGACTGACCTGATGCATCTGCTTGTCCGGGAACGACACGGAATAGACGATCAGGACGTGGCCGAGGATCTCGGTCATGCGCCTGCTGATGTCGTGTTTCTATCATTCTCGGATAGCGATCTTCTGGCGCTTGAGCGGGCGTACTCTAATCTTAATGAGCAGACCCCAAACGGCGCAGGTTTTTCGCTGCGGTTGGTCAATCTTGCTCGCCTCCGACACCCCATGTCGGTCGATTTATACGTTGAGCAGACCATAGCATCGTCCCGATGCGTCATCGCACGGCTTCTGGGTGGTGTGGATTACTGGCGCTATGGGGCGGAAGAATTTCAGAATTTTTGTGGCAGGAACACCATCCCACTGGCTTTGTTGCCCGGAGATGCCCGCCAGGATGCACGGCTTGAAGAGTGGTCAAGCGTCGAAGCAGAAAACCATTCCAGACTCACGGGGTTTCTGAGGGAAGGTGGTCCTGAGAATGCGCGTCGTGCCCTTTTGCTCATGGCTCATCTTGCCGGACATGGAGATGACGTCTCAGGGCAGCCCGCAGCGCTTCCGCCAGCTGGAATTTATTGCCAGACGACAGCGGATTTTCCTTTAAGAGCCACAATCGTTTTCTACCGCGCTCACCTTCTGGCTGCCGATACAGCAGCGATTGACGGTCTTGCCGATGAACTGGAAAAGTCCGGGGTCGCGACAGATGTTCTATATGTCGCATCGCTGAAGAACCCGGATGTTGCCGAGTGGATTCAGAACCGCCTGATTGAAACTCCGCCAGACATTATTCTGAACGCGACTTTCTTTTCTGCGCGCGGAAAAGAAGGGGCATCTCCTCTTGATATTGCTGCTGTTCCGGTTCTTCAAATTTTGCAGCCTGGTGTGACAGCCTCGGCATGGGCTGAGAGCGGACGCGGCCTGTCGCAGTCCGACCTCGCCATGCAGGTCGTTTTGCCAGAACTTGATGGGCGGATTTCTTCGTCTCCGATCTCCTTCAAATCCGAAACAGTTCCGGGGGATGCGGCAAGGCATATGCCCTTTCAACAGGGTATTGCCGCTGCCGCAGAGCAGGCTCTCGCATGGGCAAGGCTTAAAAAAACGCCTCCGCGCGAGAAGCGTCTTGCGATCGTCCTTTCTGATTATCCCGGTGCGGATGGACAGACTGCACACGCCGTCGGGTTAGATACTTTTGCCAGCCTTGAATCCATCCTTCATGGGTTGAAACAGGCAGGCTATGACTGTGGAACTGAGAAAATTCCCGCTAGTAGGGCGTTGGTGGAGGCTTTGTGTGAAGACCTGCCACAGCCCTGTTTGCCTCTGGACGATTATAACGAACTCTTTGCGCGCTTGCCCGCTCCCTTCCGGGACGCTGTGACGCAGAGTTGGGGCACCTCTGCGGAAGACCCCGTCGTTCAGGACGGTTCATTTTGCCTTAAATTCGTGGCGCTGGGTAACATCGTAGTCGCTGTCCAGCCCGATCGCGGGAGCGCGCAGGATCGTAAAGCCCAATACCACGACCCTGATACACCCCCACGCCATGCCTATATCGCGTTCCACCTCTGGCTACGTCATGTCTGCCAGACAGATGCCATGGTTCATCTTGGAACGCATGGCACGCTCGAATGGCTGCCCGGCAAAGCTGTAGCGCTTTCCAATCAGTGCGCTCCCGCCGTTCTTCGTGGCGCTTTGCCGGTTCTTTATCCTTTTATCGTCAACAATCCGGGAGAAGCAGCCTCGGCGAAACGTCGTCTCGGCGCAGTCACCATCGGACATATGACACCGCCTGTTATGAAGGCCGGACTTGATCCGGACATGGCAGAGCTGGAACAACTGATCGACGAGTTTGCAGAGGCGGATGGTCTGGACAGGCGGCGTGGCGCCATTCTGAAGCGTAATATTCTGGACCGAGCCACGCGCATGGGGCTTTTGAGCGAAAGTGGCGTCAAAGCGGGGGAAGGCGACGAAGCAGAGGCTCTGGCGCGGCTGGATGCTTATCTATGTGATGTGAAGGACCTTCAGATCCGTGATGGTCTGCATGTTTTCGGTCAAGTAGCACCACATGCCGAAAAATTAGCCGAAATGGTGTCTTGTGTCGCACAGGTGCCGCAGCAAACGGTTGCTACTCTGATCGAAGCCAGCGCAGATGCGGAAATGAAGGCACTTCTGGCCGGGCTGGAGGGACTGTTCATTCAACCCGGTCCGTCTGGTGCGCCGACACGTGGGCGAGTAGACGTTCTGCCGACTGGCCGCAATCTTTTCACGCTTGATCCGAGAGCTGTTCCCACGGCTTCTGCTGTGGAGCTGGCCCGAACGCAGGCAAAGCAGATCCTTCTGTGTCACTTGCAGAACGAGGGCGAGCCGCTTCAAACCATCGTTATAGATCTGTGGGGTTCCTCCACCCTGCGCACGGGGGGGGAGGATCTGGCACTGGCTCTGATCCTGATGGGAGTTGACCCCACGTGGGATGCGTCGAGCGGTCGTGTATCAGGATTTGAAATTACACCGCTGGCTCTTCTCGATCGTCCGCGTGTCGACGTGACACTTCGAATTTCAGGATTGTTCCGGGACGCTTTTCCGGCACAGATTTCTCTTTTCGATCAGGTGGTTGAAGCTGTTTCCTGTTTGGAGGAAGGCGAGGAATGGAACCCGTTGTCTGCTCGTGTGAGAAATCTGGAGGGTGAGGCCCGAAAAATTGCTGGAGCGCGGATTTTTGGTGCAGCGCCCGGTACGTACGGGACAGGCATTGAAGACGCTCTCACGCGGAGTAACTGGGAAGACCGGTCTGAGCTTGGCCAGTCCTATCTGGACGGCAACGACTGGATGTATGGTGGCGGCCGTGACGGGACACGTAGCAGCGCAGCACTGGCCCAAAATCTGGCACGGGCAGACGCAATCCTGCATGTGCAGGACCACGCAGAAACGGATATTCTCGAAAGCCCGGATTTTGCTGCTCATGAAGGTGGGCTTGCAGCGGCGGCGGCTCTGCTAGGGGCCGATCCCGTCCTTTGGCATGGCGATACGTCCCATGCGGACGCGCCCCGTCTTCGGAGAGTCGAAGACGAAGTGAAGCGCATCGTTCGAGGGCGTCTGGCCAATCCCCGTTGGCTGGCAGGGATGCAGCGGCATGACTATCAGGGAGGTGCCGAAATTGCCCGGGGACTGGACGCCCTCTGCGCTTTCGCCGCGACCCTTTCTGTTCGGTTTGATCAACAGGTTGACTTGGTATTTGCCGCAACGCTTGGCGATGACACCTGTGATACTTTCCTGAAAAGCGCTAACCCTCAGGCACGTCAGGCAATGCGCACGCGGTTCCAGGATATGATCCGTCGAGGCCTCTGGCACCCACGCCTGAATAGCGTTTCTGCGGTGTTGGAGAGCGGGAGCGAATGACAGTTCCCTCCCTTGTTCGCGGCTGGTGTCCGGATATGTTCGCGCCGATGGAAGCGCGAGATGGATTGCTGGTTCGCGTCCGTTCTCCGCTCGGTGGTTTTGATGGGCCACAAGTGCTGGCTATTGCAGAACTGGCACGACGTTTCGGAAACGGCGTTGTTGAACTGACCAATCGTGGCAACGTGCAGCTACGGGGATTTTCTTCGACGAGTGCAAAGCTCGCGTTAGAAAGCGCACTGGCGGAGGGGCTTGTAGATCCTGATCCAGCGAAAGAGCGCCGAAGGGCCATTCTGGTTTCACCCCTTGCGGGCTTGGACCCTAAATGCGACCCGGGAACGTTGGACGTCGCCCAATCGCTTCAGACGGCGCTTCTTGAAGAAGACGTGTTGTCGGGGCTGAGTGGCAAGTTCGGTTGGGTCGTTGATGGCGGCGGGTATGTTCCAGAGGGCACGTTATCAGCGGATATTGCCCTTCAGTCCCGCCCGGATGGATGGTCAGTTGTCTGTGGTGCTATGGCAACCGAAGCTCTTGAGAACGATGCGGCTGTTAGCGCAGCCGTGATGTTGTCCCGGGTCTGTGCAGAAAGTTCTGACCTTGGGCGGCCATCGCGAGACACTGCGGCCGCAGCTTTCGCCCTCTCGAAGGCGAGGCTAGAGGGAATTCCGTGCAAACGGCAGGGTACTCGTCCGGTATCTCTCATAGGGCCACTGCCGGGGCAAGTCATGGGTGTTGGCCTGCCATTCGGCCGATGCCATGCTAAAGATTTTGAGGTTCTTGCCGAACTTACCGGGACATCACGGCTGCGGGTCACACCTTGGCGTAGTGTCCTCCTGCCGCAGCAGGACGGAACATGGCCCGGCTTCATCACCAGTTCGGTAGATCCATTGTTGCGAGTGGAAGCCTGTATTGGCCGTTCCGGGTGTGCGAAAGCCACCGCAGATGTTGTCGAGACAGCCTCGGCTCTGGCATCTGATGTGCCGCCCGGCTGTGTGCTGCATGTTTCAGGCTGCATAAAGGGGTGTGCGCATCCCCGTGCGGCAGATATGACGCTTGTTGCTGATGACGGGCATTATGAGGTTGTGCGCAATGGGCGCACAACAGACACGCCATCATGGCACGACATGGATATTCCGCAGATACGGACCCTGTTGCGTCATGAATTGAAGGAGACACAGGTTTGAGCGCCGGACCCTCTTCCTACGACTATATTCGGGATGGCGCGGCCATTTATGCCCGGTCCTTCGCAACGATCCGTGCAGAGGCCGATTTGTCGGGTTTTACGCCTGAACAGTCCAAGATTGCAGTGCGCATTATCCATGCATGCGGAATGGTGGAGGTCGCAGGATCAGTCGCCATGACGTCTGATCTTGTTAGCAAAGCGCGTGCAGCGTTGCAGGCGGGTAAGCCAATCCTGTGTGATTCCGAGATGGTCGCCCATGGTGTCACGCGCGCCCGGTTGCCAGCCAATAATGCCGTTATCTGCACGTTGCGCGATGAACGGACGCCAGATCTTGCCAGACAAATTGGCAATACGCGCTCTGCCGCAGCTCTTGATCTTTGGGGCGATCAGATTGAAGGGGCTGTTGTAGCGATCGGCAACGCCCCGACAGCGCTTTTTCACCTTCTCGAGCTCATTGATGCAGGTGGCCCGCGCCCCGCAGCAATTATCGGTATGCCTGTTGGTTTTGTGGGAGCCGCAGAGTCCAAGGACGCACTGGCAGCTCGCCCTGACCTTGCGCATGTCATCGTACGTGGCCGGCTGGGCGGAAGCGCCATGGCTGCCGCGGCCCTGAACGCCCTTGCCAGCGAGGCAGAATGACAGCTGCAACAGTTTACGTCGTCGGCGTAGGGCCGGGTGATCCGGAACTTATGACGCTCAAGGCAGCGCGGGTCATTTCAACAGCTCCCGTCATCGCCTATTTCTGCCGTCATGACAAAATGGGTCATGCGCGGAAAATCGCTGACACGCACATTACGCCGGGCACGAAAGAGCTGCGTTTTGCGTACCCCTTTACGACGGAGCGCCTTGTTAATGATCCGTCCTATCATCCTGATATGTCGTCATTTTACGATGAGTGTGCAACGCAGATTGCCGTCGAAATAGAGGCTGGCCGGAGCGTTGCTCTTCTTTGTGAGGGTGATCCGTTTCTGTATGGTTCCGCCATGTATGTGTTTGATCGGCTTGAGCCTGTCGGACCTTGTGAAGTCATTCCCGGAATCACAGGAATGAGTGGATGCTGGACGCAGGCGGCACTCCCCATGACGCATGGTGATGATGTCTTGTGCGTCCTGCCTGCCACTATGCCGGAAGATGATCTTGCTCAGTGGCTGGAGCAGGCTGATGCAGCCGTTGTGATGAAACTGGGACGCAATCTTCCAAAGCTGCGCACAGCGCTGGAACGTGCGGGGCGATTGCAGGATGCCGTTTATGTGGAGCGGGGAACCCAGGAAGAGGCCCGTGTTCTGCCACTGAATGACATGGACGGTGCGGCTCCTTATTTCTCTCTGGCGTTGTTGCCAGGGCGCCGGGGTGTCCGGTGAGCCGGATCTTCGTTATCGGTCTCGGGCCGGGAAAGCCCAGCCAGAGAACGCCTGAGGCTCAAGAGGCACTTGCTCAGGCAACAGATGTCATAGGATATGGCCCATACGTGGATCGTGTGGATTTGCCAGCGCATATCACTCGCCATCCATCGGATAATCGTGTCGAACTGGATCGCGCTCGCCATGCTCTTGAGCTTGCGGAGCAGGGGCGTTGTGTGGCGATCGTGTCAGGCGGGGATGCGGGCGTGTTTGGCATGGCAAGCGCCCTGTTTGAAGCCATCGGTCACGAACCGGATCGATGGAGTGATATGAATGTCACGGTCATTCCCGGTGTTTCCGCCGTTCTGGCTGCCGCAGCCCGTATTGGCGCGCCCCTCGGAGGCGATTTCTGCGTCATGTCTCTGTCTGATAATCTCAAGCCTTGGGAGACGGTCTGCCGGCGTCTGACGTTGGCCGCGCAGGCGGGCTTCGTGATTGCGCTCTACAACCCCCGTTCAAAGGCACGTCCCTGGCAATTGGGCGAGGCTTTCGAAGTGCTGCGTCAGGAATTGTCTGGAACTGTGCCTGTGGCCTTCGCAAGGGCTATTGGAAGAATCGATGAACGGCTGCATCTGACGGATCTAGACCATGTTGACCCCGAACTGGTGGATATGAGTACACTTGTCCTGATCGGGACCACTCTGACACATCGCATCGAGCGGCCGGATGGACAGGCATGGCTTTATACGTCCCGGTCTGTGCCCGCGTGATAATGGCGGTCCAACCAGTCCAGCGCTTCGTCGACGGTCGTGACACTCTCCGCTGGCGGCAGCGTCGGGCGGTTAATCATGATAACGGGCAATTTCAACGCTCTGGCGGCAATCAGCTTGGCGGCCGTCGCATCAGCTCCAGCATTCTTGGTGACGAGAACCTGCACAGCATGGTCTCTCATGAGCGCGATTTCGTTGTCCACAGTGAACGGCGGCCGGGCAAGCAGAAGCGTGACGTTAGACGGCAGGGACAAGGGATCAGGCTGGTCGATACTGCGCAGCACGTAATGATGATGCGGAGCCTTCTGGAACGGCAGCAGGTCCTTGCGCCCCGTCGTCAGAAAGACAGTGCTCGCGGCCGCCCCCAGCGCTTCTACGGCGGCGTCAATATTGGGAACGAACGTCCAGTGGTCGTCAGGTTGGGCTTCCCAGCTAGGGCGGTCTATCCGCAGCAGAGGAAGGCCCATTCGCTCGCATGCCGTCACGGCGTGTCGGCTCATCTGTGCGGCGAACGCATGGGTCGCGTCCACAACCGCACCAATGTTCTCTGCGGCCAAGAACGTTTCCAACCCCGATATGCCGCCAAAACCGCCAATGCGCACAGGGATCCCGGGAAGAACTGGATTTTTCGTTACGCCAGCAAGAGAAAAGACTGGCTCGAAATCCTTTCTTTCCGCGAGATGTTGTGCCAGCTGGTTGGCCTCTGTCGTGCCGCCAAGGATCAGAACGCGCATGGATTTGGTTCCTTTGCCGGAGCAGGCCGATGAAGACCCCATGGCTGAGCGTTATCGGAATTGGCGAGGATGGTGTCGAGGGGCTTTCGTCTCTCGCACGTCAGATCGTTCGTCAGTCCGAGTTTGTGATTGGCGGTGAAAGGCATCTTGAACTGGCTGCGAGTTTGATCTCAGGGCAAGCTGAACCTTGGGGTTCACCGTTTTCGAGTGGAGTGCGTCGTGTTCTTGAGCGGCGTGGACAGCCCGTCACCGTCCTCGCATCCGGAGACCCGTTCTGCTTTGGTGTGGGGAGCACGTTGGCACGCCATATTCCGCCAGAGGAAATGCTCTGTGTGCCCGCGCCGTCTTCAATATCCTGGGCCTGCGGACGCCTTGGATGGGCTGAACAGGACGTGCGTGTCGTGTCGCTCTGTGGACGCCCGATTGAGATACTGGTTCCGTACCTTCATCGGACTATGCGGCTGATTGTTTTGTCAGAAGACGGTAGCACGCCGAGAAAAGTCAGTCAGTTTTTGACTGGGCGAGGCTTTGGACCCTCTCGCATTCATGTCATGGAACGGGTAGGCGGCCTCAATGAGCAGTCGCGTGTAATCGTGGCTTCGGACGGGCTCGAAGATGTCGATCCTCTGAACCTTATAGGAATTGAAATCGAGGCGGCTCCAGGGGCGAAGATGGTCCCGCTTTCCAGTGGTTTAGAGGACGGGCTGTTTGAGCATGACGGGCAGATTACCAAGCGTGAAATTCGTGCTGTCACGCTTTCAACATTAGCCCCCCATCCCGGAGAACTCCTTTGGGACATTGGTGGAGGGGCCGGGTCTGTCGCCATTGAGTGGATGCTTCATCACCCTGCCAATCGGGCCATCGTCATTGAGAAAAATCCACTTCGGGCGGCGAGAATAGCGAGAAATGCCCTGAAACTGGGTGTGCCGGGACTAAAGATTGTGGAAGGCATTGCGCCTGATGCTTTGCCTGAACTTGAAAGACCAGACGTCGTGTTCATAGGCGGAGGGCTGACACATGTGGATATTTTCACGCAGGCGAGAGCCGCACTTCCCGTTGGCGGACGTCTTGTTGCCAATGCTGTAACGCTGGAAGGTGAAGCGGTTCTATCCGCTCAATATACGCGCTATGGCGGGACGCTAACGCGGATCGGCGTTGAACGGCTGGATGCTGTCGGTGGGCTGCATGCTTTCCGGCCCGCCATGCGCGTGACGCAATATGCGACAGTGATTTCTGAGGACAGGTTATGATCGTCGCGGGTATCGGCTGTCGACCAAAAGTGGACGAACAATCCCTGCTGGACCTCATCATGCAGGTGACGTCTGGCCGCAGGTTCGATCGGCTTGCTGCTCCGGAGTTTAGAAAAGCGGAGCCAGCTATTCCAGAGCTAGCAAAACGTTTGAATGTTGAGCTTGTGTGGATTGATACGGAAAGCCTGACGGAGCGTCAGGTAGAGTGCGAAACCCATTCTGCAATTGCTTTTGAGAAGACGGGATTCAGCTCTGTGGCGGAGGCTTGCGCACTAGCTGGTGCTGGGCCAAAAAGCCGTTTGATCGTTATGCGGCAGAGTGGAAAAGACGTGACCTGTGCCCTTGCGCAGTCAGTTGAGACATGAGGAAAGAGAACGGATGACGGTTCATTTTATTGGTGCAGGACCGGGCGCCGCTGATCTTCTGACGCTGCGAGGCCGGGATCTTTTGGCCTCATGTAAAGTCTGTCTATATGCGGGGTCTATCGTCCCGGTGGAAATGCTGGAGCACTGCCCGCCAGATGCCCGCAAAGTGAACACGGCGCCGTTATCGCTGGACCAGATCGAGCAGGAATACATCCGGGCACACGCTGAAGGGCAGGACATCGCGCGTCTTCATTCTGGGGATCTGTCTATCTACAGCGCGGTTGCCGAACAGACGCGCCGCCTGGATAGGCTTGGTATTCCCTGGACCATGACGCCGGGAGTGCCCGCATTTGCGGCAGCAGCATCTGTCTTGGGGCGGGAACTTACTGTCCCGGAAGTTGCGCAGACCGTCGTGCTGACCCGCGTCAGTGGCCGAGCGTCTTCCATGCCAGCGCGTGAAACACTCTCAGCCTATGCTGCGACCGGCGCTACACTGGCCATTCATCTGGCAGTGCATGCGCTGGACCATATCGTTACGGAGTTGCTGCCCCATTACGGACCAGAATGCCCTGTGGCGGTGGTGGCACGCGCAAGCTGGCCGGACCAGATGACCATTCGCGCCACGCTTGGAACTCTTCTTGAAAAAGCTGCAGCTAACCCAATGGAGCGCACTGCTCTTGTTTTGGTTGGCCCCGCGCTTGCGGTCGATGAATTTCGGGAGAGCGCACTCTATGATCCGGACTATCAGCGCCGGTTCAGGTCTGGATCATCAGCCGGATGACTGCGTCCTACGCAGTTGCCTTGTCGGTCAAAAACCATAACGTCCAGAGCAATACTGCTGTCTTCCAGAACGCTGCTGGCGAACTGGTACGCCGCCTGTGCGATGTGATTGCCCAGCGGAATATTCTGCCCGGCAGCCAGAAGAAACGCCTCTGCGACCGTAGGGGAAACTGCAATAGCATCGGCCAATTCCGCGCTCGCGCCTGCCTGCGTTGCCAAGGCCCCCAGAGCCGACATATCTGCGGCCCCTCGCTTGGAATGCAGATCCATCCGGCCCTGAGCCAGCTTGGTCATCTTGGCGATGCCTCCGCCGATTGTAAGGCGAGGGACCGGGTGTCGACGAATATATTTCAGGACGCCACCTGCAAAGTCACCCATTTCGATCAGCGCTGTTTCAGGCAACCCGTAGAGCGCCTGAACAGCGCGTTCGGAAACATCTCCTGTGGTCGCGGCCAGATGTGGCAGGCTCAGCGCCCGCGCGACGTCGATCCCGCGATGAATGCTGTCAATCCAGGCAGAGCAGGAAAAAGGCACGACAATTCCCGTTGTGCCCAGAATGGACAACCCTCCGACAATGCCCAGCCGACTATTCAGGGTTTTTCTTGCCAGTGTAACGCCATTTTCAACGCTGATTGTGACCTCAGCGGAGGCACCCTGAAGAGCTACACGGATCATCTGACGGGGGACGGGATTAATGGCCGGTTCACCGGGTGGAAGGGAGAGACCGGGGCGCGTAATTGTTCCAACACCATCGCCCGCGCGAAAAATAATATCTTGCCCCTTAGGCAATTGGCGCACATCTGCGCGGATAAGGGCGCCGTGCGTGACATCGGGGTCGTCACCGGCATCCTTGACGACCGCTGCCCAGGCGCCCGTTTTGTTCATCCCATGAGCAGCCAGTGCAAACGCCGCCTGTTTGCCTCCCGGCAGCGTGATGGACACGGGATCAGGAAATGTTCCAGTCTGGAGCGCTATCCATGCAGCTTTGGCCGCCGCGGTCGCGCAGCTTCCGGTCGTCCAGCCATATCGCAGAGGGGAGCCTTGGGCAGTCATCGAAGACAGGATACGATATTTCATGCTGAAAGCGAGACATGCCATCGGAAAGGATCGCTGATATGACCCGCGCGATCATGATTGCCGCGCCTCGCTCGGGGGGAGGTAAAACGACGGCCACGCTTGGTATTCTGTCAGCTCTGAGGGCCAGAAATATCGAAATTCAGGCCGCAAAGACAGGCCCGGATTATATTGATCCAGCGTTTCATGAGGTTGTAACCGGGCGTTCCAGCTTGAACCTCGATAGCTGGGTGATGATGCCTGAGCTTCTCGAAAGCATGTTGGCGCGTGCGGCTGAAGGTGCGGATCTTTTGGTCGTTGAATCTGCTATGGGGCTGTTCGACGGCTTGCTGGGACCCGCAGACGCGCGCGGTGCACCGTCCGATATTGCGGCTCGGTTTGGTATTCCGGTTATTCTTGTGCTGGATGTATCAGGGCAGGGTCAGTCTGCCGCGGCCATTGCTCACGGTTTCGCCACGCTCGATCCCGCTCTGCATGTTGCTGGTGTCATCCTCAACCAGGTTGCGTCCGCACGGCATCTGGCTATGGCCCGTGAGGCCATTCTGGCCGCAGGTATCCCCGTCCTGGGTGCATACATGCGGGACACCACTCTGAAACTTCCGGAGCGACATCTTGGCCTTGTGCAGGCACGGGAACAGGACACACTGAAAGATCTTCTTGCTAGCCTGCGGGAGAGGACGGAAGGTTCGCTTGACCTCGATGCCATCATGGCCGCGGCAGCACCTCTCGATATTGAGGATCATGGCTGTGTTGCCATAAGCCCTCCGGGACAAAGGATCGCGGTTGCGGATGACGCTGCATTTTCGTTCCTTTATGGGCATGTGGCGCAGAGTTGGAAAAATGCAGGAGCCGAACTTGTTCCGTTCTCTCCGCTGGCAGATCAAGGGCCTGCTGAAGACTGTGATGTCTGCTGGCTTCCCGGAGGATATCCGGAATTACATGCTGAACAACTGGCGGCATCCCGTCACTTTCAATCCCGTCTGGTGAAGTTCTCGGAGACACGACCAGTCCACGGAGAATGCGGAGGCTTCATGGCTCTGGGAGAGTTTCTGGAAGATGCAAACGGTGTGACGCATAAGATGGTGGGCCTTCTGGGGCACGGAACCAGTTTTGCGAAGCGTAAAATGAATCTGGGATATCGTGAGGCGATACTGGCAACAGACTGCGCGCTGGGGTCAAAAGGCAGTATCTTTCGGGGACATGAATTTCATTATGCCCGCGTGATCCAAGCCGGAACGGACGAGCCTCTCGCAACCTTGAGAGACGGCTACGGCAATGATCTTGGGATGGCTGGAGGTTGTCGTGGGCTGGTGTCCGGATCATTTTTTCACGTGATGGCACGTAGAGACAGGAAGTGAGCATGAACACCAACGATGATGCGGCCCGGCACCGGGAGAAAATGCAGAAACGCAAAGACGTGCAGGACAAGGAAGTCGCGTCAAAGACTGTCGAAAAGGGCGTTCTGGCGGTTAATACAGGCCCGGGGAAAGGTAAGTCTACCGCAGCCTTCGGCCTTGCGCTGCGTGCATTGGGCCATGGAAAGCGGGTTGTTGTCGTGCAGTTTATCAAGGGCGCCTGGGTGACAGGAGAGCGCGCTGCGTTGGAACGCTTTGACGATCTGGTAGAGTGGCACACGATGGGCGAGGGGTTCACCTGGGAAACGCAGGATCGCTCAAAGGATATTGCTGCCTGCGCCCGGGCGTGGGAGGTGGCGCAAGCGGCTCTGAAACGCGACGATGTCGCTCTTGTGGTTCTCGATGAACTGAATATCGCCCTGCGATACGATTATTTGCCCCTGGAGCAGGTTCTGGAAGACCTGAAAACGCGTCCTGGAATGCAGCATGTCGTCATAACTGGGCGTAATGCTAAACCAGCCCTTGTGGACGCTGCGGATCTGGTGACGGAAATGACGCTGGTAAAACATCATTTCAGTGCAGGTGTGAAAGCTCAGGCCGGGTTCGAATTCTGATGACGCAGCGGAAGGGGCCCAGGGCTCTCATGTTTCAGGGAACGGGCTCCAGCGTTGGGAAATCTGTGCTTGTTGCAGGGATTGCACGAGCCCTGACACGACGTGGCCTTACAGTGCGTCCGTTCAAGCCTCAGAACATGTCAAACAACGCCGCCGTGACCCGAGACGGAGGCGAAATTGGCCGCGCCCAGGCTCTTCAGGCTCGTGCCTGCGGGGTTCCGCCCACCGTGGACATGAATCCTGTGCTGTTGAAGCCACAGAGCGAGACAGGATCCCAGCTTGTGGTTCGAGGAAAAGTGCGAGGAACCGTGCGGGCCCGTGCTTATCAGGACGTTAAAACAATGCTTATGCCAGACGTGTTGTCCGCGTTTCGCACTTTGGCGGCAGAAGCTGATATCGTTTTGATTGAAGGGGCCGGATCGGCTTCAGAGGTCAATCTGCGGACAAACGACATTGCCAATATGGGTTTTGCCGAAGCCGCCGATGTGGACGTCGTGCTCATTGGTGATATCGACCGGGGGGGCGTGATTGCCAGCCTTGTGGGAACAAAAATGGTGCTGTCAGGGCAGGATGCAGGGCGGATCAAAGGGTTTATCGTAAACAAAATGCGTGGAGACGCTTCGCTTTTTACCGATGGCATGACCACTATTTCACGCCAGACGGGGTGGGAAAAGCTTGGTCTCGTCACACACTGTGCGCATGTTGGTGACCTTCCCGCTGAAGACGCATCTGATCTTGTGAACGAAACGCCAGTAGGCGACGGCTTACGGGTTGTCGTGCCGCAGCTACCCACGATCGCCAATTTCGATGATTTAGACCCCTTGCGATCTGATCCGGGCGTCACTCTGGAGATCGTGGCACCTGGTCGGCCCCTTCCAGTTTGTGACCTTGTGATCATACCAGGCTCGAAGGCAACTATTTCTGATCTGGCGTTTTTCAAAAAACAGGGATGGGACATTGACCTGAAGGCGCATACCCGCCGTGGCGGTCGTGTTCTTGGCATTTGCGGTGGATATCAAATGCTTGGAAAATCCATTGAGGACAAGGATGGGATCGAAGGCCCCCCGGGTCTCGTCGAGGGCTTGGGCTTGCTGGACGGGCAGACGGTTCTGACAAATGATAAGCGTTTGACAGAAGTGAGTGGATTACTGGTGCCGGAAGGGACCCCGCTCACTGGCTATGAAATTCATGTCGGGCGAACTGCTGGTCCTGATACTCAGAGGCCATTTGCAACGGTAGACGGTGAGCCTGAAGGTGCCGTTTCGCCTGACGGCCGTGTTTGGGGAACTTATCTACATGGGGTTCTGTCTGGTGGAAACGCGCGGAAAGCTCTTCTTTCACGCGTAGGGTGCGCCGGGCCTGACCTTCAGGATCATGATGAGCGGGTTGAGGCTGCGCTGGATGCCTGGGCGCACCATCTTGAAGCCTGCATTGATCTGGATGCGCTTCTTGCATTGGCCCGACCTGTCTGATCGTTCAAAGCCAGAACAGAAGGGTGAGCAGGCCCAGCACTGCTCCCTGAATGAAGCAGGCCCGACGGTAGAGGGTGAGAGCTCGCCAGAGGTCGTCAGCGGTTGCCGTGGCACGGCCGTCGCCCATCCATGAATCTTCGACCAGAATGCCGTTATAAACTCTGGGGCCAGCAAGCTTAAGGCCCAACGCACCTGCCATGGCGGCTTCCGGCCAACCGGCGTTTGGGGAGCGATGGTGGCCTGCATCTCGCCGAACTGCTCGAAATGCCTCAGTCGAGTTAGTACCGCGCATCGTGAGTGCTGCCAAAACCAGCCATAGAGCGGATAGACGGGAGGCGGGAAGGTTCACCAGATCATCCAACTTCGCAGAAGCCCACCCAAAGGCTTTGTGTCGAAGCGTGAGGTGACCGATCATGCTGTCTGCTGTGTTGATTGATTTGTAAGCGGTTGCGCCTGACAGGCCACAGAGGGCAGTCCAGAAAAGCGGCGCAACAACGCCATCGGAAAAATTCTCAGCCAGACTTTCAATAGCCGCGCGTACTACGCCCGCTTCGTCAAGTTGCTCAGGATCACGGCCAACAATCATGGAAACCGCTTTTCTGCCACCTGCCAGTCCCGCTGTCTGCAGGCCAGTGTGGACCGCTTGGACATGCTCCCACAGGGAACGTTGGGCAATCAGAGTGCTGGCCATAATTCCTTCCATCCCCCAGACAAGCAGAGGGGAAAACAGAAGGTGTATGCACTGAAGGGCCATGCAGACAACTAGGAGCGGAAAGCCAACGAGGATCGTCAGGCAGACTATTCCCCATAACCGTTGCCGGACAGCGCTATCCTGCGAGCGGTTGAGCGAACGATCCAGTCGCGCAATAAGGGCACCAATCCACATGACTGGATGGCCAATCTTGCGAAAAATCCAGTTCGGATAACCGAAAGCGGCTTCAATCGCACAGGCCAGACAGGCAACGGACAGTGTGTGGGACAGGAGGGAGAAAGTCATGGGCCTGTGTGTTTCATCCGGATGGCTTGATCTAGCATGATGCGATCGGTGCTGAAAAACATGCCGGTGCATGGGGGGCAGGTGCGGCAGGTGATGGCGCGCTTCCCGCAGGCCCCGAGGCCTTTCATAGACCTTTCCACGGGCATTAGTCCGTACGAATACCCTCTTTCTCCCGTAGAAATGTCCATGCTCACCCGGCTACCGGAAACAGCAGATGAGGCGGCGCTCCTAAAAGCAGCAGCGGCAGCTTACGGTGTGCCGACTGAAGACATGATTGTAGCGGGGCCGGGCACACAGTTGCTTATCGCCTTGTTGCCCTTGGTGCTGAAGGCAGAAAACGTCTTCATTTTCGGACCCACCTATTCTGGCCACGAACAGGCATGGAGAAACGCAGGGGTCAACGTGTCGATCGTGACGGATATTCAGGCTTTCAAAGCTGCCGCAGGGCAAGCGGGGGCTGTGTGCGTAGTCTGTAATCCGAATAATCCAGACGGTCGATGTCTGCCTGTCGAGACGCTTCTGGAACTCTCAAAGCGCTGTGCAGCCTCCGGTGGACGGTTAATCGTAGATGAGGCGTATGCGGATTTCGAGCACGAAAGTGCCGCTGCATCTTTCCCGCAAACCGGCCTTATGGTTTTGCGCTCTTTTGGGAAAACCTACGGATTGCCGGGCGTACGGCTTGGTTTCCTGATTGCGTCCAACGGAACGGCAGATCAAATGCGGAAGCTGATAGGGGATTGGGCGGTCAGCGCCCTGGCTCTGTCCGCAGGACGTCAGGCCCTGTCGGATAAGGACTGGCTGGGTAGAACGAAAGCCCGGTTGGAGCAGGACGCACAACGTCTTGCAAAAATCTTAAAACGGGCGGGTCTGACCATCAAAGGAAACACGCTTCTGTTCTGTCTGGTCAGTTCGGATGAGGCGGCTTCTCTATGGGCATTCCTCTGTGGATGCGGCATCGTAACCCGTGCTTTCCCGGAGCGCCCAACGGAACTGAGATTTGGTCTGCCGCGGGATAGTGCTGGTTGGGATCGTCTAGAACGCGCGCTTCAGGAATGGTCAAAGCACGTAAAATGAAGCTGTTCTGTTTTGCTCTCCCCCCATACCCGTCTGTGAAGCGGAGCGTTTTCCCCGAGAGCGGTGAACAACGTAACACAGAGTGCCTGGAAGGGAGTTTTTGGCCAAAGTCCCTGCCCATCCTGACAGGGTGCAACTCTGATGCAGCATGGCTTGAGGCTCATTCCGAGTGTCCTGTTACCGTGGATGAACGGCTTAGGGGCCATAACTATGGTGATTGGTGCGGACAGAGCCTTAAAACCCTATCGCCAGAAAGTCTGGCACAATGGATGATGGACCCCGATTTTTCACCGCCGGCTGGTGAGAGCCGTACCAGAATGTATGCCCGTCTTGCCGGGTGGCTATCAGACATCAGGGAGGTGCAAAATCCCGTAATTTTGGGAGTGGACGCTGAGGTCGTGCGAGCCCTGACTTTGCTGGCAATGGGCCTGAATGCAGAAGCGGTAGAGAAGCTGGATATTCTTCCGCAGAGTTGGAGCGTCCTGTCTTTTTACAGGACGTGGCGGGTCCAGGCCGTGTCCGTTCCGAACAATAGAATAACGTTTAAAGTTATTTTCGGCTCAGAAAACGATCGTTAATCCAAGCGGCTGCGCCGACGGCAACAAGAATGGGCCCGAGAATAAAAAGTACAGCCACAAGGGCCACCAGAATAATAATACCAAAAGACATTTTATTTTTCTCCTTATTCAGAACGGGAACTGTTACGTTCTGAATCACGTTTGCCATAGTTCCTGCGCATATTCGCCAAGTTTATGCTTCACGATAACCTCTGAAAAGGGGAATGATATGCGTTATTTTCTCATTATTCTACTGGGGGCTGTCGTCACCCGTTTCTGGCTGCGGATAGCCTCTGTTCAAACCGTCCGGCGGGTCGCTGCACCCGTGCCGGCTCTTCCAACTCTATGATATTTATTTTTGTACGGCAGAGGCATAAGTCAGCCTGTAGAGCGAGCCGGAAAAATCGTCGCTAACGAGAATGCTGCCGTCAGGCATTGGTTGAACATCTGCCGGGCGGCCAAAAGTCCGTCCGTTCCGCCGAAAACCCCAGATTAAGGGCTCTGGTTGCTGTGGATGGTCTGCATTATCAAATTTTACTGTAACGACCTGATATCCTGATGGAACGCTCCGGTTCCACGACCCATGTTCTGCAATCAGCAATGCACCATTCAAGGAACGTGACGCGGCAGGACCTTCGTAAAATCGTAGACCTAATGCTGCGACATGGGCTCCTAGCTTCAGGACCGGCGGAGTAAACTCACTGCAGGAGTGGTCTGTTCCGTAATGGGGATCGGGGACATCTCCTTGGTGGCAATACGGATAGCCGAAAGACTGTTGGGGCCGTGTAAGGGTGTTCAATTCGTCAGAAGGGACGTCATCGCCCATCATATCGCGGCCGTTATCCGTAAACCACAGGTCCTTTCCTGTTTTTCGCCATGCTAGACCAACTGAGTTGCGAATGCCGTAAGCCACGTCCTGCCTGTTGGTGCCGTCGGGCTTTATGCTGATGATTTTTCCAAAATCATGCCCAACATCGCAGACGTTGCAGGGCGCCCCGATGGTTACGTACAGCCTTCCATCTGGCCCGAAAGCGATAAACTTCCAAAAATGGTCACCGTCTCTGAAGGGCAAATGATCTGTGATGACTTCCGGTTTTGGGGGATCATCCAGATGAGCCTCGATATCCCTTAAAACCAGAAGTCTTTCTGGTTCAGCGATGTAGAGATTTCCGTCGTGAAATGCGACGCCTGAAGGCGTCTCGAGGGCACTGGCGACAGTTCGGACCTGAACCGGTTTTCCGGGATTTCCAACACTGGAGACGGCATAGACCTTTCCGGGCCCCATGGAGCCAAGGAAAACAGTTCCCCTGTCTCCAAGGGCGATTTCCCGCGCGCCACGGACATCCGCGGATACGATCTCTAGATGGAAGCCCGGAGCGACAGACAAATGTTTCGTGGAGGGAGCACCCCATGCTGGCAGAAAAACGCATGAACCTATTATTGAGACGAGCAGAAGCTTCCGGAGCATGACGCACCTATTAATGGGGCAGTTCTTGAAGAACAGCGCCGTTCATAGCAAACGGATGAGGGGAACAGAGGTTTTTAGCTAAAGCCCACCTTCTTTCGTGCGCTTATCAGAAAATGTGATGTCACGAAGCATGTCTGGAAGCGGGTTCACCTTGTCCTTCCATGGTTCTCATGCGTTAGCGCTCCAGTTACCATCCTTAATGTACGCAATCTGTCCTGCTCACTGAAATGGCCATACCTCCAGAGAGCTGGCTGCGGACAGTCATGGGAGTTCCGGTTCTATGGTCGACACGTCTCCTCGTACGCCGCGCGCAGCAGAAGCAGCTCTGCGAATGCTGGCGCTTGATCTGCATTGGACATGGAATCACGAGGCGGATCTGCTTTGGCAGATGATCAATCCAGACCTCTGGGACAGAACTCATAATCCATGGATCACTCTGACCCGCACACCCCAGGCTCAGCTACGCGATGCTCTGCAGAATACGGACGTTCGGCGTCTTCTAAAAGCCAGTATAGAGCGCCGCAAATATGAGCTCGAACGTCCAACATGGTTTGCGGAAAACCATGGTCAAACGGAGCTGTCTGAGGTCGCCTATTTCAGCATGGAATATATGCTTAGCGAGGCACTCCCGATCTATTCTGGTGGTCTCGGAAATGTAGCCGCTGATCAGCTCAAGGCAGCGAGTGATCTGGGTGTTCCTGTTGTCGCTGTCGGGCTCCTTTATGCGCAGGGCTACTTTCGCCAGGTCATTACTCCAGCAGGCGAGCAGCGCGCGCTCTATCCGTTTAATGATCCTGACCAGCTTCCGATACAGCCAGTCCTGACCCCGGACGGGGACTGGTTCCGACTTTCTGTCCAGACAGCGACTGGTGAAATCTGGCTTCGGGCCTGGAAAGCCGTTGTAGGCCGGGCAACCCTCTATCTTCTGGATACGAACGATCCGTCCAATCCCCCGGCTGTTCGCTGCATTACAACTCAGCTTTATGGTGGAGATGCGGAGCTTCGCTTACGACAGGAGATGGTGCTGGGAATTGGGGGCTGGAGGTTGCTGCATGCTTTAGGGCACCGGCCAGATATCTGCCACCTGAACGAGGGGCATGCTGCATTTGCAGCGCTGGAGCGGGCCCGCTGCCTTTCGGAAGAAGAGGAAATCCCGTTCGCGCAGGCTCGGGCTATTGTCCGCGCTGGAACAATCTTCACAACCCACACTGCTGTGCCCGCCGGGTTTGATCTTTTCCCGCCCAAACTCATTGAGAGCCATCTCACGTTCTATGCCGAAGAGCGTCTCGGGATGCCCATTCAGGATTTTCTTGCGCTAGGGCGGCTTGATCCAGAGAATGGCGATGAATTCTTCAATATGGCTTATCTGGCCGTTCGGTGCAGCGGTGCTGTCAATGGCGTGAGCCAGTTGCATGGAGCTGTTAGCCGGTCCCTGTTCACGCCCTTATTCCCGCGGTGGCCACAAAGCGAAGTCCCAGTCTCTCATGTGACAAACGGCGTTCACACTCCGACCTGGGATTCAGTAGCGGCTGATGAACTTTGGACCCAGGTCGGGGGGAGAAGTCGGTGGGAAGGCAATCTGGAAGGTCTGGGCGATGCTGTGCGTCGCCTTGACGACACGACTCTTTGGCAAAGCCGGTGTGAGTCCCGCGCAGGATTTGTTCAGGCTCTGGGAGAGGAGCTCTCTGCCCGGCAATGTATCGTTGGTGAAGACGGGCTATGGTGTCTGCCCGCGCCAACCCTGAACCCGGAGGCTCTGACAATCGGGTTTGCGCGGAGGTTTGCCACTTACAAGCGCCCGGACCTTCTATTGTACGACGAGGAACGGCTCGTCCGTCTGTTGCGACATGCTGATCGCCCGGTTCAGATCATTCTTTCAGGTAAAGCTCATCCGCGTGATCAGGAGGGGCAAGCTATGATCACGCGCTGGGTCCGCTTCTGCCAACGTCAGGATATCGTAGGGAAAGTCATATTCCTCGCCGATTACGACATGGCTCTGGCGCAGAAAATGGTTCAGGGGGTGGATCTGTGGCTGAACACACCGCGGCGCCCTTGGGAGGCCAGCGGAACCAGCGGCATGAAAGTTTTGGTGAATGGTGGCCTGAACCTGTCGGAACTCGATGGATGGTGGGCTGAGGCCTATGCGCCAGCAGTTGGCTGGGCGCTCGGGGATGGTCTGGAACATGCGGGAGATCCGGCTTATGACCATTCTGACGCGCAGGAACTTTACAGACTATTGGAAGAGCATGTTCTTCCTGAGTTCTATGAACGCGATCCCAGCGGAATACCGCGCGCATGGGTGGCGAAAATGCGCGAAAGCATGGCGCGTCTGACGCCTCAGTTTTCCGCGAACCGAACGGTTCGCGACTATACGGAACAGTTCTATCTAACAGGCGCACAGCGCTACAGACGCCGCTTGACCGAACACGGGGAGGATGCTGGAACAGTTCTGGACCAGCAGAAAGCCCTCTCTGCCGGTTGGAGTAGTCTCAGGATCGGTGAGGTTGTCATTCCCGAGAGTGGGGGAGAACAGAAAGCTCATGCATTCATTCATCCCGGTATGCTCGACCCTGCTTTGTTTAGTGTTCAGTTCTATGCCAATCCGCAGAATGGTCATCCACGCATCAAGTCCCTGACACAGGCAGAACATCATCTTCAAGATGGTTGGATTGCCTATACTCTTGAGACCGAGCTCCCTGCGCCTGCGGCAGAGTGTACGCTACGGATCATTCCAGCAGAAGACATTCTCAGCGTTCCGCTGGAAGCTCCTTTTATCCTCTGGCAACGTTAGGGCATGAGGGCTTACGCTTCATGAGTGGTCATGCTGGAGGGGAAAGAACAATGATCCGAAGCCTTTTGCCGCAACGTATGACATTTCGCTTTCTGCCAGAAGCATGGCCTCTCATTCGACATCACCCGATTATTGCTCCATCGTTGAAAAGTATCAGGCCTCGCCATCGGGTCTGGACGTTTCATGACACGGCATCGTGTCTGCTGTCTCGCCATGATTGGGCGCTGTGCACAGGGCGGGAAGGCCGTTTTTCGGTTCAGGGGCTGGAGCCTGTAGCATGGTCTGGCTTACCGAATATGAAGTCTTCAGAACGATGGGTCTGGTCCAGGAAGGGATTACGTCCCGAGACAACGCTGCTTGAAGCCACTCCGGCTGCGAACCTGGATCTTTCAGGTGCATTGCTCCCAATATACCGATCGGATTTCTGGCAGTTACAGGGGGAGCAGGCGTCTGATGGTCACACCATCAGGATTACTCTATCTCGCGGATCGGTGCAGGCTGGAGAATTGGCGGAAGCTGTTTGTACGTTGGATCTGATGCTGGTCAGAGGGGATGTGAGCAGTCTCTACGGCATGGCGCAGACCCTGAATGATCTGCCCATCTGGCTGACCGGGGAGACCGTTCCTATGAGGGGCGTCCGGCTGGCAACAGGCCTCTATCCCGATGGTGCGATGATTAAAGCCCCTGTCTTTACAGGTGATGTAACTGTTGGGGAGGGCTGGAGCCAGTCTGTCCGAGGGCTTCTGGCGGCTTTTCTGACCCTTCAGCCGTCAGCCGAGCAGGGAAGCGTCGCGGGCGTTCACCAGATGCGAGTGGCTCTTCGGCGGCTACGGACAATCCTGAAAGCCTTTCGCCCTCTGTTTCCAAAAGGCGCGTTTGCGAATGAGGCGATGGTGTTGCAGAAAATTGGACGGTCTCTTGGGAATGTCAGAGATTGGGATGTTTTCCTGACGGAGATTGTACCGAACCACATGACCGAAAAGGCTCGGGCCGAATTTAGCCAATTTGCAGAAGAAAGACGATCAGACGCTTTAGGGCAGATGCGGCAGAATTTGACCGATCCGCGCATAACTTCTGCACTGCTTTCTTTGGGGCAGAGTACGGAAGATCCCGCTGCTGTCTTTGGGCCAAAACTCACCGGAGCACTTTTGGAAGATCATGCGCCTGTTTTGCTGGATAGAATGGCGCGCAAGGTCCAGCATCGGGGGCGTCATATCGGGAAACTATCAGACCTGCAGCTTCATAACGTCCGCAAGGCATTGAAAGGGCTGCGATACAGTATCGAGACTGTTCTTCCCCTTTATAAGGGCCGCCACCTCGAAACCTACATGAGCCATTGCAAGGATTTGCAGGAACTGTTCGGTCGTTTCAATGATGCCGCAACAGCAGAGGCCCTGGTGAACCAGGCGATCCGGGAAAGGCCGGATCTAGCCGAGGCAGGGGACGCGATCATCCAGGCTGCACATCAGGATCGGAAGAAAATCCTCAAGAAACTCCCCAAACGATGGAAGAATTTTTCGAAAGATGCCCCGTTCTGGTGCGAGTGAGGTTATTTCCTTGTGTGTAGCGGAAACCCTTGGTCATGCTCTGGCTTATGATTTTCAGAGGCAGCCGACAAATATGGCTGATTGCTGCCGGGAGTAAAGATCATGGAGAGACGCTGGGTTTTTTTGACAATCATTGTCGTGGTTGCCGGACTTATCATGATATTGTTGTGGTCTAGGCAGACCGATCCTGGAACGACCGGACCGGATACACATACCGAAAAAACGGCCCCACAAGCTCTGAACGCGGTAGATCCTTACCTATGGAGCCCCGCCCATTTGCAGAGAGCTTATGAAGCCGCCTGAAATATCCCTCAGAAATTCGACCTGAGTGTGAACATGAAGTTCCGCGGCTCTCCATAATAGTTGTAGTAGTAGAGATTGCCCAAGCGCTGATAATAGCGCTTGTTGGCAATATTATTGAGCGTCGCGGAGAGGGAAAGATACTTGTTCCACTGGTATCCCGCCTGAATGGATCCGATGATATATCCACCCTGCGTTACGGTGCGGTTTGTCCCGAAGGTACTGGTCTGCGCATTGAGCCCGCCGCCAATGCTCCAGACGTTTTTCTGCGCACCGCGATAGGGTTCGAAACGGTAATGTGTCCAGAGTTTCCATAGATGTTTGGGCGAGTTGCCAGCATAGGTCAGGCCAGACTGTGTCGCGCTACCGTTATTGACGATCCTGTTATCGTTGTACGTATAGCTGGCATTGATGTCCCAGCCTTCCAGAGGACGCCCGATCAATTCTGCTTCCGCGCCCTGACTGCGCGTCTTACCTGTGGCGACATAGCAGTCATCTATGCCACCGGGGCCACAGATAGCGCCGATTGTGCCGTTATATATAGCCTCATTTTTCTGGATGATCTTGTAGCCAGACAGGGTCATACCGAGGTGTCCGCGGAAGAACTCTCCCTTGATGCCTCCTTCAAGCTGATTGCCGCGGACAGGCGCAAGACGTCCCGTTGTGTCAAAGACGGACTGGGGCGAGAAGGTGGAGACGTAACTGGCATACATTGAGATGTTCGGTCGCAAGTGCCAAACCCCGCCAATATAGGGCGTCAGAATGCCTTGCTGGTCGATATCTGTGTTGGTTCTGCCCACATAGGGCGAGATTCGACGTGTCTTGCTGACGTACCCGCTAACGCGTCCACCGATCAGGATAGCAAAGCTTGAGATCGGTTTGATCTGCGCCTGACCATAAACGCCCCATTGTGTGGACGGCTCCCAATAGCGATTGGTGATTGTAGGGAGGGCAAGGGACGGGATGGCATTGTTAGCACTGATCGGGATTCCAGCCAGGGCCGTATAGGTGCGAGAGTTTGCACTGGCGCCCCCGCCTTCATAGAGGTAACGGTCATAGTTCGCTCCCATCATCAGGACGTGTTTCTGTCCAAAAAGATGAAGAGGCCCAGTGACGTAGGCGTCCAGACCGTCATTGGTCTCATCGTAGCGTGTGTTGGCCTCGACGAAATTCCCACTCTTTGCGCCGGCATTATAAGCGTTGAGATAAGCGTATTGCAGCGTCGTGGCTGAGATCCGATGACGGTAGTTGAAGCGCCCGCGCCAACCATGAGAAAAAAGATGTTCGAGTTGTGCCTCGATTTCTGTCATGGGCACTTCGGATTTACCCCAGTTCGCGCCTATGAAGGTGCTGGTGGGTAAATCAAGATCTGCACCATTGCTGGCTCTTGGAAGGCCCATGTAGCGGGTTGTATCGTTGCTTTGAGACGTCACGGAGACTGTCAGGGTGTCGTGACGCGTCAGGTGCACATCCGTAACCCCATAGATCGTCCATCGCCGATCATAGGCGTTGCTATAAAACTGATTACGGTCTGTTCCTGCGACGACCAGTCGTGCCGAGACGATTTTCGAATTCGCGATGGGGCCGCCAATATCAAAGGTGGCGTGATAGTTGTTCCACGAGCCGGCAGAGAATGAAGCATTCCCCTGAAACTGCTCTGTCGGGCGCTTATGAACGAAATTGACACTCCCGCCTGGTGTGCTGGAACCTTGCAGCATTCCATCCGGTCCCCGAAGGACTTCAATCCGATCATAGATGGACAAATCGTATTGCTGACTGAACGTAAGACCACTCATGGAAGGAACGCCGTCATACTGAGCCTGAAGCGAAAAGCCACGGGCTGTGTAGCCACCTGTTCCATCACCGTACATGTTAACGTTGACACCAGCGACCTGTTTGAGAGCTGCATCAATCGTATTGAGATTCTGGTCCTTCATCTGTTGACTGCTGAGAACAGAGATGGATTGCGGAATATCCATCGGTTTGAGAAGCATCTTGGTCGTGGAGACCGCGGAAACCGTATAGGTTCCGGTGCCGTCTGTGGACGCATTGCGTCGATGTCCCTGTACAAGAAGCTGTTCAATGCTACCAGGCGTATTATCTTCCTGCGCAACGTGTTTGCGCTGCACATTGTGAGACTGTGTCGAAGCGGAACGTTCCTTTGCGTTACTCGTCGCTAAAGATGATTTCTTGCGTGTATCTGGCGAACCCTCATCAACTGCAGCAGCGAAGGCACCATTGCATGTGCCAGAGAGGAGGAGCGCCGTAAAAAGCATTGGACCAAAATTTGTACGTTGAGGAACGTTCGACGCTGGAAGTCTCATGGAACGGGCTAACTGCCTCCGCTGGAATGAATTTTCACGGGAATTTCAACCGAGTTCCCGTCTTTCTTAAAGTTACAAATGATATTCATTCTCAAAAACTTCAATCTTTAATTCACTCAAATTCGCAGTTGTTACATTCAGCACAGCTTTCCTGCCACCTTGAGCGGGCAAGTATTTTCTACAAAAAAAAGAATTACGAAAGCGGATGTTTTTTCAAGAATCGTGCTGTGTGAAAGTCTTTCTATCCGTTCAGGCGTGAGTTGACCTCACGGTCTGCCTTTGAATGCCAAGCCCTTCGATTTCCAGCTCTACGACATCCCCTGGTTCGAGATAGACTGGGTGAGGCTTGATGCCCATTCCGACGCCGGCAGGTGTGCCTGTAGCAATGATATCGCCCGGCATCAGGGTCATGTAGTGGCTGACATGTGAAATGATGCTGCGGACGTCAAAGATCATGTTGGAGGTATGCCCCGTCTGCCGACGGTGTCCGTTGACATCTAACCGCATGGAAAGCGATTGCGGATCGGCGATTTCATCGGTCGTCACAAGCCATGGTCCCAAAGGCCCGAATGTGTCGCAGCCTTTGCCTTTGTCCCACTGGCTTGTCTGCATCTGAAATGAGCGTTCAGAGACATCATTGGCGACACAATATCCCGCCACATGCTCCAAAGCCTTCTCCGGGGAGACGTAGGACGCTTTTGTGCCGATAATGACTGCGAGTTCGACTTCCCAGTCCACTTTGGTGGCTTGTTGGGGAATCAGAATACCATCGCTCGGACCCGTCAGGGCAGAGATGGCTTTCATGAAGACGATTGGCTCTGAGGGGAGGGGAAGGCCTGCTTCCTCGGCATGATCCAGATAGTTCAGACCAATGCAGATGTACTTTCCGGCAC
This sequence comes from Gluconobacter sp. P5B12, assembly GCF_018812035.1. Lineage (NCBI taxonomy): Bacteria > Pseudomonadati > Pseudomonadota > Alphaproteobacteria > Acetobacterales > Acetobacteraceae > Gluconobacter > Gluconobacter sp. P5B12. The sequence goes on from NZ_JACRVV010000006.1 coordinate 124,523, forward strand.
CGGAGAACGGAATACCGTAGCGTGGTGCTTCTGAAATGACAGGGAGAGTATCCGGATTAATCGCCCGCAAGGCGTCCAACTGCTCTGGAGACAGATGGGCAGCTGTAATATCAGGCAAAACCCCTTCGAGGCTTCTCAGGATGCCAGTGTCATCAATGAGTCCGGGTGTTTCCTGATTCAAGGGACCAAAACGACAGAGCTTCATCCTGCAACACTTTCTGTCCAGAGTGGGGAAGCATGAGATTAGGCATGTTTAGGCGCTACTTCCAAGGGATTGAGGGGCCTGTTCATGGCCGCTGCCCCAAACGCGAAGGCGCCCCATTGTTCAAATTGATAACTTCAGTTATTGATATGTTATAACATACGTGTTTGACTATATGGGAGTTTCGGTTATGCCCCTGCTCAATGATGGTTCCCCGGAAGGGGATGAAAAGGGAACGCAGTGAAATGCTGCGGCTGCCCCCGCAACTGTGAGCGGTGAGGCTGATCACGATGGGTTCCGGGAACCCGGCCACTGGGGCGTCAGCCTTGGGAAGGCTCGCGATCTGCCGATGATCTGCAAGCCAGGAGACCTGCCATCGAAAATGGTCATGGACGAAGCGAAAGGGCGGGGTGCACCGGACGCAGCAGGATGTTTATCCTGCTCATCGTAGTGACGCATTGTTGAGTGAAGTTTGCGTTATCCATGAGGAAAATTAGTTTTGTCGGTGTGTTGCCCGTCGCGGCATTGACCGTCTTTCAGCCCGCATTTGCTCAGACAGAAGATGTCAGGAAGGCAGCAACCAAGGCGAAAGAGGAGCACATTACGGCGCATGGCCGGGCGCAGCCATTGAAGGACAGTGCTGTTATCGGGGGCAGGCTCGGGCTGACGGTTCAGCATAACCCTGCAACCATCAATGTCATTCAGCGCAGCGTGATGGAGCAGCGCGGCTATGCGCATGCTGAAGACGCCGCAGACAGCGCACCGGGCGTTTCTTCCGGTGGATCTCCTGGAAGTCCGGCGCAGATGATGATGCGCGGCTTCAGCGGAAATCAGGTTCTGATCCTTCGGGACGGAATTTATTACGGCCCGACCACGATGGTGAACCGTCCGCTCAACAGCTTTAATCTTGAGAGCGTTCAGGTTCTCAAGGGGCCGTCGTCCGTTCTTTACGGGCAGGGCGCTGTCGGCGGCACCGTGGACATGCGCACGCGTGATCCTGCATTTGATGGGCCGCATGCCAATGCGCTGATATCTTATGGCAGTTTCAATACATGGAATGCTGGCCTGGGCGGTTCGGTTCCCATTACTGACACGTTGGCCATTCGAAGTGATTTTAGTCGTACCTCGTCTGATGGATACGTTGCTGGCGCAGACCCACACAGCAACGATTTCACGACAACGTTGCTCTGGCACCCTTCGAAGAAATTTACAGCCCGCTTTGGCGTCGACTATCTGACAGATCGCTTGTCGACGTATTATGGAACCCCTTTGGTCCCGCTGGCTCAGGTCCATGATGGCGTGGGCGGCCTGCTGTCGTCTTCCAAGGGGTTAGGCGTAAGCCGGTCATCGCTCTGGCGGTATTACAATGCCAAGGATGCAAAAGCCGGCTCGGTCAATGTGACCCCGACGCTCCATCTGACGTGGCAGTCAACGGAGAACATGACGTTCCACAATAAAACCTATGTCCTTTACGCCAAGCGGAACTGGAATAACGCTGAATCCTACAGTTATATCGGTTCATCTGGGCAGACAGACGCAGCCGGAAGTGCCATTGCACCCGGTCGGGTCGGCCGGGATCGGTTCTATGTTTATATGAACCAGCATCAGGTTGGTGACACGCTGGATGGCCAGTTTGATTTTCATGTTTTCGGAATGAAGAACCGTCTGGTCGTCGGTGGAGACGCGTATTATGTGCGGCTCATCCGGAACCGTGGTTTTCCGGACGCGACATATGCAGACAGTGTTTCTCTGAGTAGCCCCGAAAGCACGGCCGTGGGGAGCTTTGCAGGGGAGTATCCATATACGAAATCTCCTACAACCATGGTGGACGCAGGCATCTTCATGGAAGATGTCCTGACCGTGCGGGACGATCTGCGTGTGGTGGGTGGATTTCGCTACGACTGGCTAAAACTGGATCGTCAGAATTATAGCCAGTCTGGTGCGTTCAACCCTGCGACCAGCTTCAAAGGGAACTACAATCCTGCCAACTTCAGGATTGGCCCTGTTTATGATCTGACAGACAACATCAGCCTTTACGGCGTGTATACGACGGCTGAAGATCCGCCGGGCTCTAATATCTTCCTGGTTAACAAAGGTCAGTTTTCGCGCCTGAGTCATTCCAGACAGGGGGAAATTGGCGCGAAGGGCTCTTTCTGGAAAGGCCGTCTGTCCTCTACATTGTCTCTGTATGATATCCGCCGTACCCGAGTTCTCGTTGCCACCGGTGTGGACAGCGTGGCAACGGCGGGCGTTCAGAAGTCACGGGGTGTGGAATGGCAAGGGGACCTCACGCTGGGCAAACACTGGAGCCTGTCCGGAAATGTAGCCTATACGTGGTCTCGTTATGGATCATTCCATCCTTCAGCGTCAGTGAATGCCTCCGGGAACGAGGTCCCGAACGTTCCGGCTGTAACGGCCAACCTGTGGGGTGTCTGGTCCCGGGTTGCAGATCTGCCGGTCGATCTGGGGGCTGGCATGCGTTACGTATCTGCCCGCAAGGGCGATTACGCCAATACCCTGAGTCTGAAAGATTATGCGCTCGTCAATCTTTTCGCGGCATGGCACGCCTATCGTGGCGTGACGGTTTATGGCCGGGTAGACAATGTGGGAAACAAGCACTTCATTCAGTGGGCGGATACCAGTTATCCGAGTGAAGTGATGCTGGGGGCGCCGCGGTCTTTCTCGATCAGTGTTCAGGCTGGTTTCTGATCGTGTCTGAGGTTGTGCTTCAGACGCATGCTGCCGGGTATGACCGCATACTCTCTTTGACGGATCTCTCCGTCAGGGAGGGTGAGCATGTTGCACTCATTGGCCCCAATGGTGCTGGGAAAAGCACGCTTCTGAGGCTGCTCGCTGGATTAATTTCGCCCACGGAAGGGGGGATATTTCTGGAAGGAACGCAGCTCTGCGCCCTTTCCAGACCTGCGGTAGCGCGCAAGGTTGCGTGGCTTTCCCAGACCGATGATGTAACTCCTGACTTCATAGTTGAGGATTACATCGCACTTGGTCGTCTCCCGTTTCGGGGCACTCCTCAGGCGCAGCAGGATACTGCGGCTCTGCAAACGGCGATCCAGTATTTCCGTGTCGAACCTTTTTTAAAACGGTCGATTGGCAGTCTTTCTGGTGGTGAGCGTCAGCGTGTGATGCTGGCGCGATGTCTGGCCCAGACCCCCAAAATACTGTTGCTGGATGAACCCACCAATCACCTGGACCTTGCGGCCAGAGCAGAGCTTTTAAATCTGCTTCGTGACCTCCCTCTGACAATCGTGGCCGTCCTGCATGACCTGTCTTTCGTGCCTGATTTTGCGCCGCGAACTCTCTTGATGAGGGACGGAAAAATCATTCTGGATGGGGCGTCTTCTGAGGTTTTGCTCTCTTCAGAACTAGGGCATGCGTTCGGCTTGAATGTTCATTCCGTTCAACTGGATGATGGCAGCACGACGTTCGTTTTTAGGCCGCGAGGCGCATGAAAGCGCCTGCCTTTATACTGTTTCTGGGGTTTTGTGGCTTTGCCGTGCAAACGGCCTTCGCCTACCCGGTTACCGTGCAGAGCTGCGGGAAGCCCGTAACGATCACGCATCAGCCAGAGCATGCTGTCATCCACGACGTTAATATGGCAGAAATGGCTTTTGCTTTGCATTTGCAGCCCTATATTCGTGGTTTGACGGGGATATCAGGCTGGGACAAATACACACCGGGATTTAAAGCTCAGCAGGGCGATATCCCGGAAATCGCGACCCATTATCCCAGTCTTGAACAATTGCTTGATGCTGGAACAGATTTTTTCTTTGCCGGCTGGAATTATGGGATGCATGTCGGTGGGGATGTGACACCTGAGACCTTGGCAATTCAGGGTATTCCGACGCTTGTTCTGTCTGAAAGCTGCTTCAGGGCAGGGCAGTCTACGGCTCTTCCAACGTTAGACCTTCTGTATAGCGACGAAGAAAAACTTGGACAGGTTTTTGGCCGGGAGCAGCAGGCTCGGCAACTTGTTGAAGGTTGGCAGAGGCGCGTTCAGCACATTCAGGATCGTCTTAAGGGCCATCACTCGTTACGTGTTTTTCTCTATGACAGTGGCCGCGATCGGCCATTTACAGCTGGTCAATATGCCCTCGCGACAGAGCTGATCCGGCTGGGCGGGGGCGAAAATATTTTTCGTGATTTACCGACAAACTGGGGCGCTGCCTCATGGGAAAACGCAGGTTTGCGTAATCCTGAAGCTATTTTGGTGATGGATTATGGGGCCGGTGTTTCAGACAGTCTGAAATTTCTGCGAAGCCAGCCATTGCTGATAGAGAGTACGGCCCTGAAGACAAACCGTGTTCTGGTTGTGCGTTATGATGAAATGACGCCGTCTCCCGCCAATATCGATGTGATCGAAAAGATTGCCACCTTTCTCCATCCGGACGCAGCACCTTGATGAAGCGTGTTCTTAGCATCAGCGCTTTGCCGGCTCTGAGTGTGCTGGCATTTTTGGAAGTTGCGCTCGGAAGTGCTTCTCTTCCCTGGCATTCGTTGCAAGCGGGTCTTTTGGGCGGTCCAGCCAGCCATGATATTGCCGCCCGGATCATCTGGTCCCTGCGAATGCCAAGGCTGGTTCTGGCCTTCTTGACCGGAGCAATTCTTGCCGGTGCAGGAGCGCTTCTTCAGGCCGTAACCCGTAATCCCTTGGCAGATCCGTTTCTCTTCGGGCTATCCTCGGGTGCAGCGACAGGCGCTGTTGCTGTCATCGTATTGTTGGGGGATGTTTTCGGCGTCTGGACGATCGCTTTTGGTGCAGTCGGTGGGGCATTTCTGGCAACTTCTGCGCTTCTACTGCTGGTATCTTTTAGATTACGGTCTGGCGTACGGGTCTCAACGGAACGGATGCTACTGTCCGGCCTGGCGATTTCCTTTGTCTTCTCTACTCTGACAAACCTGCTGATTTTCTGGGGTGACCGTAATACGGCGCAATCCGTCCTGTTCTGGACGATGGGCAGTTTTTCCGCCGCTCGCTGGTCGGCCCTGCCACTTGTCGTGTTGGGGCTTTTGCCCGTGATCTTCGGTAAATGGGCTTTTGGCGCTGATCTGGATGCCTTGATGGCCGGGGAGGAAACCGCAGCGTCCCTCGGGGTGCAAACCAGAAGGCTACGGCTTGGTGTTCTTGCCCTTTGCGCGTTTAGCTGTGCAACGACAGTAGCATTATGTGGGCCGATTGGCTTCGTCGGATTGATTGTGCCTCATCTCATAAGGCCCATCTGGGGACGGTCTGTTCGAAATATTCTTGTCCCCGCTATGGTCGCGGGGGGGATGCTGACAATCCTTTCAGATCTTCTCAGCCGCTGTCTTTTGCCGTCTCAGGAGCTGCCAGTTGGAATAGTCATTTCTGCGATAGGTGCCTGTTTCCTGATGGGTCTTCTAACAAGGCGCTGATGTGTCTTTGGCGCGTTTGCTTCAGAGAGACACCGTGATACCGCCGTCCACATACAAAACATGGCCATTCACAAACGAAGATGCGCCGGAAGCAAGGAAAATACAGGCCCCCGTCAGCTCATCAAGCTGTCCCCACCGACCCGCAGGTGTGCGTTTTTCCAGCCATGTTGAAAATTCTGCATCATTTACGAGCGCAGCGTTGAGAGGCGTGTCGAAGTAACCCGGCGCAATGGCATTGCACTGAAGGCCGTGTCTTGCCCACTCGGTTGCCATCCCCTTGGTCAGATTCCCTACGGCACCCTTGGTGGCCGTATAGGGGGAGATATTCGGGCGGGCGAGGGCCGTCTGGACGCTAGCGATATTGACGATCTTACCTCGTCCACGGCTTAGCATATGTCTCGCAACAGCCTGTCCAACATTGAAAATGGAGGTCAGGTTTGTTTGAAGAACCTTCTGAAACATTTCTGGTGGGAAGTCTTCCAAGGGCGCGCGGTGCTGCATTCCTGCATTGTTGACCAGAATATCAATGGGCCCGGTATCTTCTTCGAAGCGATCGACTGCCGTTCGAACAGCTACATGGTCGGTCACGTCAAAAACAAGTGTCTCGACACCTCCCAGTTCCTCGGCTGCGGCCGAGAGTTTGGAAGCATTCCGCCCATTCAGAACAACTTCAGCGCCCGCCGCTTGCAGGCCTTTAGCCAAACTGAAGCCGATACCTTGAGACGATCCCGTAATCAGAGCGCGACGTCCCGTCAGGTCAAAAAGAGATATACTCATGGAAAATCCTTCTTCCTTTACTGTGTCAGCGCTCTGCAAACGCGGATCAGATGAACATTGAAATACCAACGCAGAAGACCAGTCCCAGAACAGCAATGATCGTTTCCAGAACTGACCAGGTCTTGATTGTCTGCGGCACTGTCAGGCCAAGATATTCTTTCATCTGCCAGAAGCCGGCATCGTTCATGGGGCCGAAAGCCACGGACCCTGCGCCGGTGGCAATCACCATAAGTTCTGGCGATACGCCCTGCGAGTGCGCGAGGATTGGCCCCGCAATGCCGGAGGCCGTGCTCATGGCAACAGTAGAAGATCCGCAAGCGACGCGGACGATCGCGGCCAGAAGCCATGCGAGCACGAGAAGTGGAACGTGCGCGCTGACGGCCGCGTCCGTGATGGCTTTCGAGACGCCGCTATCAATGAGTTCACGACCAAAGCCCCCGCCCGCGCCAACCAGAAGCATGATCAGAGCCGTTGGGCCAAGACACTCATTGGTGAAGCGAAGAATGGTTTCCCGCGAAAATCCACGGGCCAGCCCCAGCACGTAAAACGACATGACGGTCGCCAGAAGCAGCGCAATGTCCGTATTGCCGATGAAGTGCAGGAACATGTTTGGTGCGCTTCTCGGAGTCGTAAACATGTCCGCGGAAGAGCCGATCAGCATCAGGATGACGGGGCATGTGATGGTTAGGACGGTAACCGTAAAACCTGGGAGGTTTGTCGGGATCTCACGCCGTACAAACTGTTCTGCCAACGCATTCTTTTCTGTGATGAGAACACGAGGGCTGATGAAGCGCGCAAATAGCGGGCCTGAGATGGCCGCAATCGGTGTTCCCAGCAGAACGCCCCAGAAAATCGTTGTGCCCGTGTTGGCGTGATAGGCCGAGAGGGCGAGCAGCGTTGCCGGGTGAGGCGGGATCATGGCGTGCGTAACGGAAAGCGCCGCCCCCATGGGAAGGGCCACTCGCAGCAGCGATGTTTCCGTTCGGGCTGCAAGAACGAAAGCGAGCGGGAAGAGCAGGACAACGCCAACTTCGAAGAAGACTGGCAGTCCCACAAGCAGGCCAATCACCATCATCGCCCAGTCAATCCGTTGACGACCCGCGCGCTCTGAAATTGTCAGGGCAATCCGGTCAGCACCGCCGGACTCAGCCAGCATTTTTCCCAGCATGGTCCCGAGAGCAATGATCGTGCCAACGTGCCCGAGGACGTGTCCGGCCCCGGCTTCGAATGATGCGACAACCTTGTCCGCAGGCATACCCGCGCAAAGAGCCAGCAGAATAGAGACGCTGAAGAGAACGATGAAAGGATTCAGACGAAAACGCGCAATGAGTACGACGACTGCAATGATTGCGGCTGTTGCCAGCAGAATGGCAAAGGTTGTTGTCATATGGAACGCAGCCCTGTCAGAACGAGGAAACAGTTCAGAAGCGGAAACCAGAAAAAACCGTTACGTGAAAGGCTCCTGCAGAGAACTGAAACTTTCTCAGACCCATACGCCGATTGCCTCAAAGAACGGATGTAAAGTCTGCGTCATGATCTCGGCAGAAGGCTTTCACCATCGCTCAAATGCGTGCGTTGAAGAATATGGAAGCTGTGAATTTTTAAATTATTCCTGCATTTTTTGGTCCTGACCCGACAGTAATGAAGCGCCTGAATGACGGGAACTTGAACGCAACGCATCAGTGAAGTGCCGCGTCAGGAGTCTGTACGGTGACAATGGCTACGGCTTTGTCGGTTCGTGCTACGGTGCCGTACGTCTGAACGCATTGACCTCAAGGACCACACAATGATCCCGTTTTCTGTTCTTGATCTCTCAATCATCACACGGGGCGCAGGCCCTCGTGAGGCGTTCAGGAATACAATCGATTTTGCCAAGCTAGCGGAAAATCTGGGGTTTCATCGCTACTGGCTGGCTGAACACCATTCCATGCCGGGAATTGCGTCTGCGGCAACGGCTATTCTGATCGGTCAGGTGGCTGGGGCAACGACCCGTATTCGGGTGGGCTCTGGCGGAATCATGCTCCCAAATCACTCGCCCCTTGTTGTTGCAGAGCAATTTGGAACATTGGAGACGCTCTTTCCTGGCCGCATAGATCTGGGTCTGGGCCGGGCACCAGGTGCCGACCAAAGAACAGCCCGTGCTCTGAGGCGCGATCCGTCAGCGCCTGACAGGTTTCCGGAAGATGTGGTTGAGCTTCTGCATTACTTCGAGCCCATGGCGGCGGAAGATACGCATTTGATACGTGCCATTCCCGGAATGGGCCTGCGCGTTCCGGTCTGGATTTTGGGGTCGTCTCTGTTTTCGGCCGTTCTGGCCGCCCAGTTGGGGCTACCGTACGCCTTTGCATCTCACTTCGCGCCAGCGCAGATGGAAGAGGCCATTGCTCTCTATCGGTCACGGTTTGAGCCGTCCGAAAGATGCGCGCGGCCTCATGTGATGCTGACAGTCAATGTCATTGCAGCGGATGAGGAAGCAGATGGCAAGCGCCTGGCGACGTCACTATACCAGTATTTCATGGCCTTGCGTCGCGGACGGCCTATCGCGTTTCCGCCTCCTGTCAGCAATATCCTGTCGTTGTGGTCGGCAGAGGAGCAGGCGCTGCTTGAGCAGACACTGGCTTATACGTTTGCCGGGTCCAGAGAGAGTGTGACGGGACACCTGAAACGCTTTTTGGAACGCCACAAGCCTGACGAGCTGATGGTGGCTGTCCCGATTCATGATCAGGACAGCCGCAAGCGCTCGCTTGAAATTACAGCCAGGATCAAGGCAGACGTGGGGGCTTGATTAAGCCTGGGACATGCGCCGCTTCAGGTCCTGATGGATTTGAATGAAAAGGTCTCTCTGGGCGTGGCTGCCACCAATGTCCTGCAAGTGAGGAAGCGCAGCGTTGAAAGAGAGCAGGGCTGAAGCATTTTCATTGTGAAGATAGGCGTTCAGCCCACGGCCTAAAGGAATGCCTACCAGATCCCATGCTCGCTGGTCTGGCAGGTTTTGCCCGGAGAGGCCCTCGATACGTCGCAGCAGATGCTGCCCTTCCGGACGATGGGCGCGAAGTAGTCCGTAAAGATATTGCAGGGTCAGAAAGGGCTGACTGACATCGTCCTGCCGTGAAGCGAGCCAGTTCGCCAGGTCCGTCCATCGGTCCTCGACATCAGCTCCCGCCAGCTCCAGACGGACCAGAAGGGATACTGCGCCAACCTGATCCTGTGAGAAGCTGCGTTCTCTGGTCCAGCAATGCTGGTCATAAACTGAAACAGCGTCGCTTACCCGATTGCGTGCAAGGTAAAAGAGAGCCAGATGCCACCATAGGTGGGTGTCCATGAAGGAAGTGAGCGTTTTCCAGCCAGTAGACCGCTCTTCAAGAAACGCAGTACCTTCATCAATGCGTCCCTGCGTCAGGAAAACATGAGCAAGGGCATGTTGGGCCCACGGCTCCGATGGATCCATGGCAAGAGCTGTGCGGGCAGAACGCTCAGCGGCAGGCAAATCGTGGCACTGCTCATAGGCAAAAGCCAGCATACCGTGGAGGGCGGCAACGTCTCCGGCGGCATCTTCGCTGCGTAACGCAACGGCCAGCATGTCCTCAAAGCGACCCCGGATGAAATCGTGGTACTGCCGAAGTTTCAGCGTCACCAGATCGCGCGGCCACTGGGCGAGAATACAATCTGTCAGGCGAATAATAGCCTCTGGGTCCTCACCAATAGAGGCCTCCAGAACTGAAAACAGAAGCTTTTCACGCGGAAGGGCACTCGTAACGGATTGAGCTGCGCGTTCATGATATCGGCGCGCTTCTGAGGGGACATCACCTGTTTCAGACAGCATCCAGAGCAGCCCGGCATAGGTGTTCGCCAGGCAGTCTTCTGACTGGTCTGCAACTTCGAGAATTTTGACCAGACGCAGGTCATATCCAAGGTAACCAAGGATAAAATCATTGATGCCAGCGATCGTAGACGCTTGGTCAGCAGAAATATCGTTGTTCAGAACGTCCTGAGTCATGGCGCCTCTCCCGGAGAGGAGGAAAGTCGCTGAAGTTCTTTTTCAATGTACTGGTTTACGATAACAGGCTGTTCCAGCATGATTTGATGACCACAGGCTGGCAGGATATCCAAGGTGCTGTTGGGGAGAAAATCATGCACTTTCTTGACTTCCGTCAGGGGTACGATGCCATCGTTCTGACCTGCAAGAATATGCACGGGTTTGTCAAAACGGCGCAGGATTTCCGTATTGACCGGGGCCGCACCTGAACGGACAGCATTGATCATGAACAGGCTGTTGCGCTTCGTCGCCTGACGCTCGGTTTTGAGTATCTCTGGATCTACATCTGGAGCCCATGCGAGCTTTTCGAAGCGCGCCTGTAAAGCCGGTCTTGCAAACGAGGCAAGCCAGAAGGGCAGTCGGTCCATCCAGTTTCCAAACATCGGCCCCTTCAGGGACGGGACAAGAGATGCCGGACCCAACAGAATGAGGCCATCAACGGGTATGTCCTCTCCAGCCGCAAGTAATCCGGAAATCCATTCCAGCGTGATGCGGCACCCAAAGGAATGAGCGACGATGATGCGTTTGCGGGAGGGGAAAGCTTCCAGAACAGCGGCAAGGTCTTGTACCGAAAACTGACTGGAAAAAACCTGTTCATGCTTGGAGCGCGCACTCTCGCCATGTCCAAGCGCATCCCATGCGACGAGATTGACGGGCTCTTTGGAAAACCGGTCCCACTGCAGCCGCCACTGCTGACGGTTCCCGCCCAATCCGTGCACGAAAAAGAGCGTTGTGTCGCTTCCAGTCTGTTTTGAAGATATGGCAAGCCTGCGGCCTGGAACGCGGAAGAATGTTTCTGCTGGTGGAAGTGTCTCAGTCATGGCTGGTATTCCTCCCAAAATGTTCCTGCCACGTGGGGCGAGTGGGCGCGCCTGGCAAGGGCGATGCCTCATAAACGCCGCGCGCGATCGCTCGGGCTGTGACCTGCGTGGCCGTATGCAGAATTTCGGTCCACTCCTCAATGGAAGCGGGCGCAGGTGCAGCGCCTGTAGCGATGCCGAACACTGCGTCTCCGTCCTGCGGAAGATGCGCGGGGAAAACGCCACGTGCGACGCCATCCTGCGCCAGAATGGCCAGCCGTTTGGCTTGCGCTTTCGTCAGGGTGGCATCAGTTGCAATAACGCCGATTGTGGTTCCAGCGACGTAATTCGGCTTCATGCGGAGTTTGAGGTCATCTGCTGTCAGATGTGGCGGGTAACCGAGCCCTCCGAATTCCGCGTCCTGTTCGAAAGGCGCGCTCCAGAAGTGCGGTCCGTCTCCAACTGTGGCCGTCCCGACAGCATTGACGACCATAAGCGCTGCGACGGTGTGCCCGCTGGAGGTTATGGCGCTGGCTGATCCAAGTCCCCCTCTCACGGTCGCGGTGGTTGCGCCGGTTCCGGCACCTTCGGTCCCTAGTTTGAAGGGACCGTGACATGCTGTTTGTGCGGCCTGATAGCCCAGTTCCGCATAAGGCGAGTATCGCCCCCAGTCCTTATCCCCGCCGTTTACAAGGTCAAAAAGACTGGCCTGCACCACAATAGGCACGCGGACCTGGCCGTCCGGCGTAGGAAGAGCGTCAAACTCTTCTCTCAGCCAGGCCTGAACACCAGCGGTTGCATCCAGACCATACGTCGATCCACCGGAGAGCACGATGGCGTGAATGCCATCCACCAGCATTTCTGGCTCCAGAAGCGCATTTTCCCGAAGGGCAGGGGCTCCGCCAAGAAAGCTGCCTGAGGCGACAACTGGCCGGTCGAACATAAGCGCCGTCACGCCAGTTCTTTGCTGAACATTGCGCACATTTCCGACGCGAATACCGGGAATGTCCGTGATGAGATTATGGCGGATTCTGGAAGTCATGGCGGGTGTGATTTCAGAGGCTAGCGTTAATGAGGGCACGGGTTGTCGGGTGTTGAGGGTGCGTCAAAACGTCCGCTGTAGGCCCCGTTTCGACAATTCTCCCACCATCTAAAACAGCAATACGATGTGAAATGTGTCGGATTACAGCCAAGTCATGGCTAACAAAAATATATGACAACCCATGACGCTCTTGCAGATCCAGCAGAAGGTTCAGAACGATGGCTTGAGTGGAGACGTCCAGCGCCGAAACAGCCTCGTCTGCCACGATAACATCAGGCCGGGTTACAAGCGCACGGGCGATTGCGATACGCTGTCTCTGGCCACCCGAAAATTCCCTTGGATAGCGGCTGATGGCGTCTTCCGGCAGAGCCACGTCGGCCAGAACGTCAAGAACACGGCGATTCCTCTCTTCAGCATTCAAACCGGTCTGATAAAGAGGTTCTGCGACGATTTTTTCAACGGTTTTCCGAGGGTCCAGAGCTCCTTGGGGGTCCTGGAAAATCATCTGGATGTGTGGTCTGAAGCGGTGTCGGGCAGCGCCGGTGATGGACGTAATATCCTGTTCTTCAAAGAAGATCTGGCCACTTTTAGCACCGACTAAACCCGTTAGGATACGAGCCAACGTGGATTTTCCGCTCCCTGAGGACCCAATGAGCCCCAGTGTTTCGCCCTTATCTACGTGAAGCGAGACATCTTGTAGAATGCTCTTCAGTTTCTGGGGGCGAAACAGCGATGTTCCCCAGCCTGCGACATCGTACCGGATATTCATGGCTTCCAGAAGATGGCTCATGGCTCCACCCCAGACGCCAGTTTTTCTGGCACTGGAAGGCGTGTCAGCGGCGGATGGTTCACTCCGTGCAGGGACATGCTCAGTAAAGCACGCGTGTATGGGTGCTGAGGTGCTGAAAAAAGTGTTTCCGTCTTTGCGCTTTCCACGAGTGTCCCGTGTTGAAGAACCAGAACATGACGGGCTTTATGGCGGATCAGGCCCAGATCATGGGAAATCATTAGAATGGCCATCTGATTTTCAGAAGCGAGATCCTGGACCAGATCCATGACCTCGGCTTGGGTCTGGCTATCCAGTGCGGTTGTGAACTCGTCAGCAATCAGCAGTGCTGGTTTGCATGCGATTGCGATAGCCAAGAGCACACGCTGTCGCTGACCGCCTGACAGCGTGTGAGGGTAGTCGCTGGCTGAAACCCCTGCGCGATTGAGGCCAACACGATCCAGAAGCTGATGAACGGCCTCTTTGATTTCGCGACCTGTCATGGCGGTGTGCAGTCGGAACGTATCCCCGATTTGCTGACCAATCCGCCGGATTGGGTTAAGCGCGGTCATGGGCTCCTGAAAAACCATGGCAACCTTCTGACCGCGCAGGCTTCGAAACTGGTGCTCCGGAAGAGAAATGAGGTTCTGCTCTTCAAACAGAGCCTGACCTGACGTTTCAAAGCCATCGGGGAGCAATCCCATAAGCGTACGGGCAAGCGTGGATTTTCCCGAACCAGATTCTCCCGTGACAGCGACCGTTTCACCAGCGTTTATGGTGAAGGACAAAGGGTGCAAAATGGCTGCGGAGCCAGCACGAACTGACAAATTTTGAACGGAAAGAAGGCGGCTCATGACGGCTGTCCTTTCAGTCGATTGAAAGGGCGCTCCAGAAGGTCACGCAGGCCGTCGCCAAGCAGATTAAACCCGAGCACCAGAACCATCACGGTTACACCCGGAATTGCAACAAGCAGGGGATGGTCAAAAATATGGATTTGATAAGATGCGAGCGTTCGTCCCAGATCCGGCTGAGGGGGCGGTGCCCCAAGCCCTAGGTAGGATAGGCCGGCTTCTGAGAGAATGGCCAACGCCAGAGAGGTCGAGGCATGAACGATCAGGATAGGCGCGATGTTCGGAAGAACATGGCGAAGGATCGTATCGATTGAGTTAAGTCCTGCCATGCGGGCGGCTGCAATGTAATCGAGCACAAGAATGGAGTGTGCGGCCTGTCGGGTAATCCGGATCTGGGCTGGGATGCCGAAAAGTGCAATAGCAAGAATTTCGCCAGTGGCAGAGGCGCCTTGCGCTGTGACGAGCATGGCGGCAATCAGAATAGGGGGAAAAGCCAGCCCCAGATCTGCTGTGCTCATCACGGCTTTGCCGCGCAAACCGCCGTAAGCCGCAACGAGCCCCAAGGCTGTCCCAATGACTGTCGCAAGTGTCACCGCAATCACGGCGATTACCGTGCTGTTGAAAGCCCCTGTCAGGACATAACTCGCAATGTCACGTCCGAACGGGTCCGTTCCCAGTGGGTGAGAGAAAGAAATCGGAGCGTAACGATGCGCGATATCAATCAGAGGAGAGCGGCCACCCCGCCAGATCCATGTAAGTGTTGCTGGGACAAGGCACGCCAGAAGAAGGGCACTTCCAGCAATTAGGCTCCTGTTCGTGCGAAGCCAGGTCATGCACTTTCTCCTGCAAGACGCGGGTCCAACCAGCGAACAATGATGGAAAGTGCCAGATTGAGCAGCAGGACACCCGCGACAATCAGCATGACAAGGTTTTGTACGACCGGAATGTCACGCTGGTTCACGGCTTCCAGAAGAAGTTTTCCGCAGCCGGGAATATTGAACACGCTTTCGACAATAATTGCTCCGGTCACCAGAACGGGAAGCTGAATGCCGATCAGGGTTAGAACCGGAATCAATGCATTCGGGATGGCGACTTTCCAGAGAACGGCCGTGCGGCTGTAGCCTTGAGCGCGTGCTGTCCGGATAAAGTCCTGATTCAGAACATCGATGAGAGAGGAGCGCATGAAGCGTGCTGTGATGGCTGCCTGGGGGATGGCCAGTGCGACTGTGGGCAGGAAAAGAGCGCGCAGTCCGGTGAAAAATCCTGCGTTCCAGCCCGTAAATCCTCCTGCCGGAAACCAGTGGAGCGTCAGGGAAAACAGCAGCGTCATCATCATGGCCAGCCAGAAATCCGGAATGGATTTGAGGAACTGCAACGTCGCCATGACGGCAAGATCAAGACCTTTTCCACGATGAGTGGCTGCGATGGCTCCCGTGGGTAACCCAATGAGAAGAGCGAGGCCCGTAGCCAGCAGGATCAGAGGGAGGGTGCTCTGGAAGCGCTCAAGGATCAGTCCACGAACGGGGACATCATAGGTGTAACTCGTTCCAGCCTCTCCGTGCATCAGGCCAGAAATCCAGCGCAGATACCGTGTTGCGGGGGAAGCATCGAGGCCTAGCTGGTGATGGAGAGCCGCAATGCTGTCCGGGCTTGCATCCAGCCCAAGCATCACTGTGGCAGGATCTCCCGGAAGGAGGTTCAACAGAGCGAACACGATCACACTGGCGACTGCGAGAACCACCAGTCTTCCTGAAATGGCAGAGGCAAGATTGGTCATCATGGTTGCCACGTCACATCTGCCATAGGGCAGGCTGCGATTTGCTGGTCGATCCATAAGCCTGAGATATGCCGGTTCAGAACGGTGTCCCGAGGGCGGGAATACAGGAAGACGTTGGGCTCATCCTGTGCGAGGCGATCTTGCAGTGCGACAGAAAGTCGATGCCGATCCTCCGCATTGTCGCTGGCTTCATACTGTTCGAATAGCTCATGAAACTGCGGGTTCTTGTAATGAAAGTAGATATTGTCCCGATCGTAGATCCCGATGTCATGCGGCTCTGTATGGGCAATGACTGTCATGTCAAAAGAGCCTTGGCCAAAAACACGGCCCAGCCATGATGGCCATTCCAACGGCTGCAACGTGACGATCAGGCCAACCTGCTCCAGGTAAGCGGCAACGATTTCGCTCGTATCGCGAGCATAGGTGATGGGCGGGTAAGAGAGCGTCAGTTGTGTTCCCGGTTTGATGCCAGCCTCTTTGAGAAGCTCCCGTGCACGTTCCGGATTGTATGGGTACCGATCGGGGAGTGCAGTGTAGTCTGGATCATTGGGAGCCATATGAGATTGCAGGACTGTCCCGTCTCCATCGGCCCCAGCCTGAATGAGGGCTTTTCGATCGATAGCGTAGGCAAGAGCCTGACGTACGCGTAGGTCATTGAATGGCCTGCGCGCATTGTTCAGTGCCAGAATGGCTTTGAACGGGAAGGTCCCGCGCACGACCTTGATGTTAGGATTTCCTGCAAAACGGCCAAGAATTTCAGGGGCAGGGAATGAGGGATAAGCATCCAGTTCCCCCGCCAGAAGCGCATTGCTGGCAGCAAGCGGATCAGGCATGAACCGGAACGTCACCGTTTTCAGGGCTGGCGCTTTTCCCCAATATTCGGAATTACGAGACAGCGTGACGTGATCGCCTCTTTGCCAATCTTGGAAGAAGAACGGTCCTGTCCCTATGGGATGGCTGGCGTTCTTGTCTGCAGATGAGGGTGACAGGATGGAGGCATCATTCCACGCAAGCTCATAGGTGAAGCTGCCATGGGCTTTTCTGAGTGTGATATCTGCGTGGGTGGCATTAGGGCAGCTTACATCCGCTATGTTTGTAAAAAACGTACGGTCGGGGTTTGTACTGGAAGTCGCCCCTGCACGCAGCAGCGAGAACCGCACATTGTCACAGGTGAGGGGCGTTCCATCATGGAAATGGACGTTCTCTTGCAAAGTAAAATGATAAACGCGGCCTTCATCTGAGACAGTCCAATCCCGTGCAAGCAGGGGTTGGACGTGCCCGTCGCGGTCCAGCCAGGTCAGGCCCTCATAGACATTGTTGTATGTGATTGTGCCGATGGCCTCACTTGGACTGCGGGTCGGGTCCAGGCCAGGCGGCTCAATAGAGACGCCAATGCTCATTGTGTCGCGCGTCTGAGCCAGCGCAGACGTGCCCAGACTCAGGCCTGCCATGGTTAAAAGCGCAAAAGTTGACTTCATGGGGTCTCGCCGGGAGCCGGGCGCTTCAGGCCAAGATGCTCGCGCAGGGTGGAGCCTTCATAGGCTGTGCGAAACAGGCCGCGTCTCTGAAGTTCTGGCACCACATGATCCACAAACGTTTCAAGGCTCTGCGGCAGAATGGGAGGCATGACATTGAACCCGTCTGCCGCGCCCTCCACAAACCACTCTTCAAGCTGATCTGCAATCTCCTTTGGGCCACCATAAATGGACCAATGGCCGCGAGCGCCGCTGACTTCGAGGTAGAGGTCGCGCAGGGTCATGTTGCGCTTCTTGGCCATTTCTACGAGCAGTGTCTGCCGGCTACGGTTTCCGTTGAAGTCGGCAGGGGCCTCTGGAAGGGGGGCATCAAGGGGGAGGCCACGGAGATCTGTGCCTGTCATGCCGCCAAGCAGAAATAGCCCGACGTCAGGGTGGGTAAGTTCGTCAAGTTCAGCCCTCAGATCTTCCGCTTCCATCTGTGTGCGTCCTACAAGCGGATAGACGCCTGGCATGACTTTCAGGGATGCGGGGTCTCGCCCAATTTCCCTCATACGGCGGTGGAGATCGAGGCGGAACGCTTTTGCTTCCTGAATGTCCTGCTGTGCGGTGAAAACCATTTCTGCGGTTTCCGCAGCCAGTTGGCGCCCCGGTTCGGAAGAGCCCGCTTGCACGAGAACGGGTCTGCCCTGTGGCGAGCGGGGAATATCGATCTGACCCGCTGCAGAGAGAAACTCGCCCTTGAAGTCGAAAGGACGTCGGCCCTCTGGCGCAAAAAAGGCGCCGCTTTCTGTGTCCCTCAGGAAGGCGTCATCGCTCCAGCTATCCCAGAAATTTTCTACAATCTGTGCAAACTCTCGGGCCTGACGATAACGGTCCGCATGTGGGACATGGCTCGGACGTCCGTAGTGAATGGATTCCTTGACGTTAGCCGTTGTGACAAGGTTCCATCCGGCACGTCCGCCGCTGATCTGGTCAAGTGAGAGGAACTGCCGGGCGAGGTGATAGGGGACAGAGTATGTTGTGCTGACAGTGCCGATCAGGCCAATCTTATCTGTTGTGGCAGCAAGCGCGGCAAGAAGCGTTAAAGGTTCGAAAGATGCTGCATATGTCATTCTGCGGAAGCCATCGATTGTGGCTTCGTCGATGGAGCTTGTAAAATCTGCGATGAACACGGCATCAAATAATCCCCGTTCAGCTAGGCGTGCCTGTTCAAGCTGACGCTTGAAATTGCTTCCTGCATCAGGGGCAGATCCAGCATGACGCCAAGCCGCCGCATGATGGCCAGTAGGGAGAAGAAATGCGGCGAGTTTCATCTGGGAAGCCATGGATCTTGATCTCTTGTTTTCAACGCGTTCAGAAACACAAAAAAATTGTTGCATTCACAACATAACCTGTTGTGAATCGTTTTTCTATCCCTTAAACGCAATTAAATAGTTGTTTTAAAGAACGACGAAGAAACTTAGTTATTAGGCGGAACCGATGCACGACGTCCTCACTGCTCCGTACCGCAGGAATGCCCTCCTTGTTCGTGGGCGTATCGCACTGATTTCCAGCGTTGCATTCCTGCCGCTCTGGAATGTTGCTGCGGCTGCGGAAGAGAATGCTACGAAAAAGCCCACCCAGGCTGCGTCACGGAAGGGAAGCACTGTTCCTACGGCGGCTCATTCCCAGATTGCATCCAAAGTGCATGCGGCTGAACCTTCACGGGTGGAAAATGTTGTCGTGACGTCTGAACGTCGTGCAGACAGCCCGCAGAACATTGGTACATCAATCAGTGTGGTTTCCGCAAAAATGCTGGAGAACCGAAACATTAACAATGTGTTCGATCTCCAGTATGCCACGCCATCACTTCAGATCCAGCCTTCCTATGGAAGTGGACAGTTCACGTATACCATCCGTGGTGTCGGCTTTAACAACTACTCCAGTAACAATTCCCCAACAGTCGGTATCTATATCGATGAGGTGGCAAACCCGGTTCCGTTCGGCATCAATGGAATGATGTTTGACATGCAGCGCGTGGAAGTTCTGCGTGGGCCTCAGGGCACGCTTTATGGACGCAACACCACGGGCGGCGCCATCAATTATATTACGAATAAGCCCACCGACAAGCTGGCTGGGGGCGTAAGTGCTCAGTATGGCCGTTTCGATAGCGCCAAGATCGACGGTTATATTTCCGGCCCAATCAATGACAAGCTGAAATTCCGTCTCTCCGGCGAAACACAGCAGGGCGGGGCGTGGCAGTACAACCCTGAAGCGCAAGCGCATCTTGGCAACGTCAATCGTGGTGCCGCCCGCTTGTTGGTGGACTATGCACCGTCAGAGAGCTGGAAAATCGAATGGAATCTGCATGGCAGCCGTGACCGGTCTGACGGAACAGGGGTTTACGCCTGGCGCCCGATTACCAGCCTGAGTTCGACCAATCCAATGCCGGCATCTACCAGTCGCTACAACACGCGCTGGGGTACGTCAGCGCAGTTTGCCAAGGAAACCGGACTGACACCGGACCAGAAGCCTTACAGCCATATTGATACGGGCGGGAGCAGCTTGCGGGTTGAGAAGCACCTTCGTGATTTCACGATCACGAACCTGGCCAGCTATGACTACATGCAGCGGAATGAATACGACAATTTTGATGACTCATCGCTGTCACTCGCCGATGTAAAATTTAACACGCGCGCCAATGTGGTGGCAAATGAACTGCGGTTCTCATCCAATACGTCTGGGCGTCTTCACTGGATCGGTGGCATTTACTACGGGCACCAGTGGTTGAATGATCGCTACCAGTCTGGCTTTGAAGCGCTCTATAATACAGATGGCGATGTCCGTTATTCACAGACGGTCAATACCATCAGCGGATTTGGTCAGGTTACGTATGACCTGACGCCAAAACTGCAACTGGTCGGTGGAATTCGTGTCGAACACGAAAAGCGGACACTCGACAATGTGTATGCTCATTATCTGGTCGGGGGCGTCGTCACGAACCCGAACAACTCTCTGGCTCAGCAGTCTCAGTCCTATACGCTGCCATCTGCAAAGTTCAGCGTTCAGTATCATCCGTTCAGTCATGACATGACGTATTTCACCTTCAGCAAAGGTGTGAAATCCGGTGGCTTCACGGTGTACAATTCATCTGACGTCACGCAGATGACCAACCCATTCAAACCTGAGCAGCTTTATTCTTTTGAAGTAGGCAACAAGCTGATCCTGCCACGGTATAATCTGCGGGTGAATGCCGACTTTTTCTACTATGACTATTTTGACCGTCAGGTTCAGTCCATCGCGTACAGCCCGACCACGGGCTCTGCCATTGGCCTGTTCGTCAATGCGCCACGTTCCCACATGTTTGGTGGGGAATATGAAGTCGAGTGGTCTCCGGTCCCTGGGCTGCATGTGGCGCAGTCTGGCGCTTATGTTGAAGGCGCATACGATGAGTTCAGTGCGGTCACGAGTTCCAGACGAGTTAATGGTGTCTGGGTTGGCGTGAAGCAGGACGTCTCAGGACGTGGCATTGAAGTCCCGCATTTCACAGCCAATGGTTCTGTGGATTATACGTGGCGCGTCGGCAAATACGACCTCATTTCTGGTGTTGATTACAGCCTGCGCACGACGAGTACGGCCCTGAACTCTGCCAATACGATTCCGGGATATACCCTCTGGGGTGGATATATCTCTTTTGCCCCGCATAAGGGGCACTGGAAGATCGAGGGCATTGGTCGCAACATCACGGACAAGCATTATGACGTGACGCGCGGCTATTTTGTGGGTGGCGACAACATTGCAGTTGCTGGCCGACCAGCAACCTGGGAAGTTCGCGTTCGCGCAGACTTCTGAAAAAGCGAGGGATGGCGTTCTTGCCATCCCTCTGATTTTTTTCAGAACGATGCCGCCACCGTGCCGAAGAACATGCGTGGCGGTGTAGGATAACCCACATACGTTGAGCCATCTCCCGCGGTGATGGTGGACCAGGAGCGCGTATTCGTCAGGTTGCTGACGTTGAACTGGAGCTTGAGGCTCTGCATGTGCGGGATATGTTTGAACGTATAACCAGAGCTGAAACCAAGCTGGAACCTTGGTGGCACCATGACGGTATTCGTGATTGTACCTGGACGAACGCCCATATAGGTTCCGAAGAGCTGAGCGTTGAAGCCTGCCTGATTGTAATTGATGGCGAACTTGTCAGACCAGACAGGAATAGCCGGGACTTTCTCGCCTTTTGTCGCGTAAAGCGTGGTGCCGTCTATGAAATCGCTTCCGTAAATGCTGCTGACATAGGATACGGCATCATAGATCGAGAAGTGCTGCCCGAACCGTAGTGTGAATGACAGATCCATACCATTTGTCGAAACGCTACCAAGGTTGGCTACAGTGCCACCAACGCCGGAAATTCCCTGATTAGGCGGCTTGATCGAGCCAAGACGATTGAAGAAATCGACATGGTAATATTCAAGCTGACCACTGATGCCCGTGAGTGGGCCGAGAAACAGCGGCCGATTGGTTCGAATGCCGGCTTCATATGTCCAGGACGTCTCTGGTTTTCCTGTTTTCTTGAAGTCTTCAAATGCTTCCTGGCTGGTTACGGCCCAAGGTGACGTGCTGCCATATCCGGTCTGGGCAAACGAATTCATGTTTTCCTGAATGTTGGCAAAGAGCTGCTCATGTGGCGTAAAATTCCACAAGGCACCAAAAGCAGGAAGAAAGGGCTTGTAAGACGGGATCGTTCCGCCAGCCACTGTGTGGGTGCTGGTATCAACAATCGTTTTTGCGCCTTTAACAGATGATGCCAGAGACTGCGGCAAAGCAGCGACGGGCAACGTGCCGTTGGTATAAACCATCTCGGACTTGAAGCCTGCTGTCAGAGTTAGATGCGGCGTTACACGCCAGCTATCCTGCAGGTGCGTGACAAATGTGTTCGTGTAAAACGCATTCATCCACTGAGTAAAAAGAGGATTGGTCGCGCGCTTATAAGGCGTCAGCGTGTCCGTTGCGGTGAGCGGATACCAAAGACGCCCTTGTGTATTGTTGTTGCGTTCGTACCATCCGCCAACCTCAATATTATGGTGGCCCAGATGATAGTGCAGGGTGCTGGTTAGGCCTCCGCGATAGTCTTTATACTCGGTCGTACGAACGGCAAAACCCGTTCCGCCGGTTGCATTCCAGACCTTCGGGTCAATTCCGGCATTGCTATACGTGAACTGACCATTCTTGATATATTTGGATCCAGTCGGGTCCAGGTAACTCCCAAGGATTGTCAAAATAGCGTTGGTGCGAATGGACGTTGCGACCACACCTGCGCCATCGTCATAGTGAAAGTAAAGCTGGTTATCCCACGTTAGGTTTGGAGAAAATTTGTGCGAGATTTTCAGATAGGTGAGGTAATCGGTTCGCTGCGCTGCTGAGTAATAGTATTTATTATTGGGCGTTCCCGGGGCTGCGGATTTGGAGGTCATGGCAGGGTAGTTGGCCATGGCAGCGTTCAAATCAGGGAAAAACGCACCGCGAGCATAGAGGTCTGTAGGCGCCGTTAGTCCTTGTGTGTTGGGCTCTGCCTTGTCCTGCCAATCAAAATACGCCGTGATGGTGGTGTTTTCACCTTTATGAACAAACTTGCCATTTACCTGATAGCCACCCTGATTGTTTCCTGCACCAAGATTCCAGGGTCTAGCATCTTGCCGTGAGAAAGAGACGTAGGCCGCGTTTCCGTTCCCAAAATTATCGGTGTCTAGGCGGGCATAGGTGCGAAACGTGGAATAGCTGCCGAAAGTCTGCCGGATTGTTGCGCCGGCTTTTGCTTTCGGGTCCCGCGTATTGAACTCAATCGTTCCGCCTAGGTTACTGGTGGACGCTGTTCCGAGTGCGCCGGCTCCAGAGGACAGGGACGTTTGGCCGATATTTTCGCTGATGGCGGCTCGTTGCGGAGAGAGGCCATTATAATTGCCATAAGCGCCTGCACCGAGCGGCACGCCATCAAGGGTGTAGCCAAGCTGACTGTTGGAGAAACCGTGAACGTAAATGCTTGAGTTCTGTTCGTTGTTGCCCCACGGATCAACATTGGTGAACGTCACGCCCGGTAGAAGATCCAGCGCCTGCATCGGGTTCTGACCCGGCATCATTTCCTGCATCTGGTCGCCGCTGATGCTCAACACAGACCGCGTCCGATGGCCAGTTGCAACAATCTGCTCAATGTCGCGCTCATCCCGGGTCCGCGATGCGCGTAGGTGCTTTGGGAGGCGTTTTGTAGCGGCACCACGTCGAATGACCATTCCGCCGCCTGGAGCAACCTCGGCAACCAGACCGCTCCCATTGAGCAACCGTGCGACGGCTGCGTCAGCTGACAGGGCACCATTAACGGACGGAGCCTCAAGGTGGTCCACCAGTTCAGGGGAGAAAATGACGCTCTGTCCGGTCTGTTGGCTCAGGGATTCCAGTGCCTGTGCCATTGGCTGACGGTTAATGTGAATATTCGCTGTGGCTGACGGTGTAGCCAGAGCAGAATGGGTCAAAATGGTCGTCCCTACAGTCAGAAGCAGAACTGCGCGAAGGGGGCACCGGACGTTGACGGCCATGTATTCTCTATCCTGTTGGTGATCGCAGAAGGCGGTCTCAACAGGAAGACAAACGAAAACTGAAAAACCTCAGCATTGTTCAACGGTTTTCATGAAACCGTCATAAAGCACGAAAGATGAAAACGTTTCCTTGTTCCTGGAGCGTCAAGGGAAGAAGGCGCGGAAGCATCCGCAAAAACATCTCGCCCTGCGACACAAAATAAACCCCGCTTAACCGCATATTTGAAACAGTTGGCGACGCCAGGATGATCTGACGTTGGCTATACCGTCGGATTTCTGAAACAGCCTCCTGCAGAGGCGTATTGCGGAAAATCAGACGTCCGGTCTGCCAGGAAAGAAGCGCTTCGATATTGGGATAATCGATGCTTACCGCACCATTCTGGGCAATGCGAAAGCGCTGCCCCGTCCGGATCCAGATATCACGCGCGGCAGTTGTTCCGCTTCGGAGCAATATCCTGCCCCGAAGCGCCGTGATGTCTGTGCAGTTCTGTTCCATGCGGACATTAGCTGAGGTCTGTCGTGAGAGCCGAACTGTGACGTTTCGAACTGAGAGGTAGAAATCTGATGGGCTTTCAGGTGAAAGCAGCACTTGTCCATGCTCCAGTCTCGCGCGTTGCCCATCTTCAGACAGCGTCATCCGGCTTCCTGAATCCAGGAGGCATGTGCCGTAATCAGGCAATGCAATGCGAAGAGTATGCCCAGTCGATGCCTGCAGAACACGGGATGCCCGCGCAGTCTTGTTCATCGGCACAAGTGCGATGAGCGCAGCTGAGGCAAGGGCCAGTGCACTTCTACGCCCTAACGAAAAACCATGCGTATCTGAGCGTTTTGCGGGTGTTGCAGGAATGCTTTGTGTTGGAACGCCGCCGCCAAGCTCCCAGTAATCCGTCAGGAGTTCAAAAGTATTGGCGTTACAGGTGTCCTCACGCATCCACTGTAAAAAGCGGGCACGATCCGTGTCGTTACAATCGTCAGCGTGCAGGCGCGCAATCCAGAGAGCGGCCTGTTCCCGAACTGCGAACTGCTTTTCGGAAGGCATTAATGGTCCATCCAGGAAGCAAGGAAGACAAGGGCTTTTGCAATATGCTTTTCCACGCTGCTTTCGCTCATTCCCAGCGTTAAAGCAATCTCCCGATACTTCATTTTTTCAACACGATTGAGAAGAAAGGCCTGCCTTGTCTTTTCGGGAAGCTGTCTGCAACCCTCGTGGAAGCGATCCATTCTTTGGCCTGACGCATAAACGTCTTCCTGGGATGGCCCAGGATCTTCTATTTCTAATGTAATATCCCGATCATCGCTGAAAGATTGCAGGCGCGATGAGGCTTTTTTCAAATCATTGAGATGCAGGTTGAGCGCACTTCTGGTGATGTATGCCTCCGGATGCGTCACGTCGTCTTTGGCGCGTTCATAATAATTCGCCAGCGCCGTCTGCAGATGATCTTCAGCATCATCGCGATGTGTCAGGCTTTTGATGCGGCGGCAAAGGTGCAGCCATTCCTGCTGACAGGGAAACCAGTTTTCCGCCAAAGCTTCTATCATCCTGTTTTAAAGATGGACTGCCTGAAGCGCTCCATTACGGATTTTGGCGGGGTGGGTCTGTGACAGTTTCATGAAAAGAGGCTGAAGGGCATGGGCAAACGCTCTCATTCGCTGTCTTGGAAAGAGTGCGACCGCTCGATTTCAGCGAAAGATTTTCCATCATGCTTTTAAACCGCCGACGGGTACTGACAGGTCTGGGAGCCGGGCTCCTGTTTTCCTATCGCCTGAAGCAGTTGTCTGCTGCCGCCCCGAATAATCTGGACAAGACTCCTGAGTTTGATGCATCGCCCTTTCAGTTGGGTGTCGCGTCTGGAGATCCGGCACCAGACGGTTTCGTAATATGGACACGCCTTGCGCCACACCCGCTGGAAGAGGCGGGAGGAATGAAGCGCCTGAAGCCCGTTCTGGTGGACTGGGAAATCAGCGAGGATGAGCGTTTCTCAACGCGCCTGCGGTCGGGGCAGACCATTGCTCACCCAGAACTCGCTCATTCCGTTCATGTTGAAGTTTATGGGCTCCAACCCGATCGGCCTTACTGGTATCGTTTCCATATTGCCGGACATGAGAGCCCGATAGGTCGTGCCCGTACTTTGCCGTTGCCCGGTGCAAGCGTGCAGCGTGTAAGGTTCGCCGCGGCAGGGTGTCAGCACTACGAATTTGGATATTACAGTGGCTGGCGAGCTATCGCGAATGAGAACGTCGATTTTGTTTTCCATTACGGTGACTATATTTACGAAGGCCCCGATATTGGGGCAGGCGTACACACGGTTTATGGAAAGCCATTTACGGCAATCCGTCGGCACATCGGGCCGGAAATCTATTCCCTCGACGAATATCGCCGCCGTTACGCGCAGTACAAAATTGACCCGGATCTACAGGCTGCTCATGCCGCTGCGCCATGGCTGGTAAGCTTTGATGATCATGAAGTTGATAATAACTGGGCAGGGGATACCGATCAGGACGGAACTCCGGCGGATATTTTCCGTCTGCGTCGGGCATCCGCCATGCAGGCCTATTACGAACATATGCCTCTTCGTATCAGCTCTCTTCCAGATGGCAGTCACATGCAGATGTACCGAAGCTTCTGCTTTGGTGATCTGATGAATACGTTCGTGCTGGATACCCGTCAGTACCGGAGCGATCAGGCTTATGGTGATAAAGACGTTCCGCAGGGACCGGATGTCTGGTCACCCGAACGCACAATGATGGGACAACAGCAGGAGGCCTGGCTTTTCAACGGGCTGGGACAATCTGACACGCGGTGGAACCTGCTGGCGCACCAGGTGATGGTTATGGATCTTGCTCACCGCAAGTCAGCCCATTCGGAACTGCTTTACAGCATGGATCAGTGGTCCGGTTATATGCATAGCCGTAACAGACTGCTTCAGTTCATCGGAGAGCACTGCCCCGGAAACGTGGTCAACGTGACGGGCGACGCACATCGGCATTATGCGGGCAATCTTGTGATTGATCCCGCCAAGCAGAAGCCAGTGTCGGTGGAATTTCTGGCGACGTCCATTTCGTCAGGCGGTGATGGCGTTGGAGATAATGACGCCCATAGCCAGTCGGTTCGGCGTGAAAACCCACATCTTAAGGCGACGACAGACAAGCGTGGCTATGTGTTGTGCGATGTTGGCCGGGATGTCTGGCGAGCAGATCTTAAAACTTTGGATCAGGTGAGCAATCACGATGGACAGCTCTCAACCTACGCCAGTTTTGCAGTTGAGCATGGCAACTCAGGCCTTCAAAAGGCCTGAGCGGATATGTCGGCCATCAGGGCGTTTCGTCCTGATGGTTTGAGGTCATGCGAAAGCAGGTCAGCAAGCCTGCGAGAGAGGTAAAGAACAGAACCAGTCCCATCGGTAAGGCACTGGTTTTGCTCAGTCCGACGAGAGGAGCAGCAACGCCGCCAACCAGGAGGTTGAGAGAGCCGAGGATGGCACTCGCACTTCCTGCACGGTGGCCCTGCTTGGCAATGGCGAGAACAAATGTAGCCGTCAGAATCATGCCGATGCACGTCATGTAAAGGAAGATGGCTGCTACCAACAGGAAGAGCGGTCCTTTCAGTGTCGCGATAAGCGTGATCAGTGCGGCCGCGGTTGTGATGCAGATCACGGATGCTCGAAGCAGTGTATTGGTGCGCGCCATGCTGCCTGCACGGCCAATCAGCCAGCTCCCCCCGACGAGTGCCAGACCATTGATTCCAAACAGAAGACTGAATGTCTGGGGCGAGACGCCGTAGATGTCCTGATAGACGAAGGGCGTGCCGGCCACATAGGCAAAGCTGCCGCCATGGATCAGTCCCACAGTCAACGCATGCCCAATGAATTCCCGGTCCGTCAGCAGACTATGGAATGTCTCTAGCGTCGAGCGTGCTGAATTGGGGAGGCGGCGGTGTAATTCAAGCGTTTCATTCAGACGGCCGCCAACCAGACCTAGCGCCACGACGCCAAAGCCTGTCAGGAACCAGAACATGGTGCGCCATGTTGCTGATGGCAGGGCCAGAATGGCTCCACCCATCATTGGTGCCACCATAGGGGCGACAGCATTGATGATCATGAGTCGGGAAAAGAAGCGGGCAAGTTCCGGTCCATTAAACACGTCTCGCACCACCGCCCGGGACAGAACCAGTCCGGCTGATGCTGTGAGGCCCTGAAGAAAGCGGGCAACGATGAACGCTGTGATGCTGGATGAAATGGCGCAGAACAGGGATGAAAGCGCAAAAAGCGCCATCGCTGCCAGCAACGGCCCTTTCCGGCCGCGTGAGTCGCTGAACGGTCCTACCATGAGTTGTCCCAGAGCCAGCCCGATCAGGGTGCTGGTCAGGCTGAACTGAACTGCGGTCTCTCCAGCGTGAAAATCATGCCCGATACTGG
Organism: Gluconobacter sp. P5B12; assembly: GCF_018812035.1. Classification (NCBI taxonomy): domain Bacteria; kingdom Pseudomonadati; phylum Pseudomonadota; class Alphaproteobacteria; order Acetobacterales; family Acetobacteraceae; genus Gluconobacter; species Gluconobacter sp. P5B12. The sequence goes on from NZ_JACRVV010000006.1 coordinate 152,642, forward strand.
GGAAACCCGGCAGGTACATGTCGATGTTAAGCGGACCGAGACAGGTCAGCAGCCCGAGGATGAGGATAAGATCCCGTTGGGCGGGACGTGATGTCTCGGTAGTGGGATCAGTCATGGACTGGAACCTTGATAATAGTGACGCCAGAGGCAGTCATGCGGGTGAGTTCGTCTGTTGGGGCATCATCGGTAACGATCAGGGTCTGGACAGTTTCAAGAGGGGCAACGGGGAAGCGCCCCCCGGACCCGATCTTGCTTGCTTCGGCCATGATCACCACGCTTTCGCTCCGGCTCAGAACCTCACGTTTGAAGGCGGCTTCTTCATGATCCCAGACACTTGGTCCTTCGGCGGAAATGGCCCAGACGCCCAAAGAGCAGAGATCAAAACGGTAATGCTGAAGGGACTGGACGGCGACTGACCCTGTCACGCCACCCGTTGTTCCTTCCAGACGCCCGCCAATCATAATGGTTTCAATCTGGTCTGCGTCGCTCAAAGCAACAGCAACGGCGGGACTGGATGTAACCACAGTCAAAGGCGTATCGCGGGGAAGCGATCCAGCCAGCGCAATATTGGTTGAGCCCGTGTCGATGAAGACAACCTGCCGCGGCTTGAAAAGCGTTGCGGCCTGACGTGCGAGGGCGTTCTTCAGTGGAACCTTTTCGCCCATTCTCGCCCGGATATGAGACGCATTGGGCTGTAGCCGCAGTGCACCGCCATAAACGCGATGACATTCTCCTGCTTCAGAGAGCTCACGCAAATCGCGCCGGATCATATCGACCGGGACGGTCCATTCCGTGGCCAGATCAGCCGCGACAACACGGCCGTGGCTTCGCAGACGGGCCCGAATGTGGCTGAGACGTTCGTCCTTGAGAATGGGACTTTCTCCGAAACGGGTTAAAACACGCGCAAACCGTCATAAACGCGCATAACCTGTCAAGGAGTTTTGCATCTCCCTCTGTTTTGAAAGGGAAGGTGTGGCAGATCAGAAACTCAGGACAGCATCCAGATTGAACCACAGCATGTTGTTCGTCCCGTTATTCACCGTTCTGGAAGAGACTGTGCCGGATTGATTGAAAGGGTGCGTTCCATTCAGGGATTTGTCCAGACGGATTTCAGGTCGGACAGTCAGGCTGGCTGGACCCAGATGTCGGTTGATGAAGGTGGGCCGGTACGCCACCCCAACTGTCAGGTCTCCGTATGTGGTCGGCAGGGCGTTATAATACTCGAACGGGCGGTTTCTCAGTGAGTTTGTGTAGGACATGTCGCTGGAATACTGGTTGATGATGCCGCCAGTGTTGTCTCGGAAGATCTCACCTCGGACGTTGAGTGTGAGGGATGGCTGGATGTCCCACGACAGATATGAAGAAACGCCATACGCATCGTCGCGCGACGCATCGTCGTGCAGATAGAGGGCTTCTGCCATGACGGACAAGGCATCTGTAACATGATAAGTGGCGAGAAGGTCCGCGTTATACTGCATGAGATCGTTGGCGGATCGCCCGATGCCTGCACTATTCCACCCGGCGGGTGAGACGATCGTGCGGCCATTATTTGCCTGCGGACCGAAATGGCCAATGGCATGGACATTCAGCTTGCCGCCCATCAGGTTATTCCAGGCAAAGCCAAAGTAGCCTTTGGGGCGGCTATTGTTTCCAGCGCCTCCGAAGGTTGTGGAATTGCCTGCATCGATGCCAAGGATCCAGTCCATGTGATGGCTCAAATGCATCGTGGCCACGACGCCGACCGTCTCGAAGGGAACGATATAGTCGGCAGCATAATTGAAAGAATAGAACGGACGGGCGAGGGCTGGTGTGCCCTCAGCGCCCATCAGGCCGTACATTTGACCGGCCTGGAAGTCGATGCCGTGATGGAAAATCCATGGCGTATGGATGTCGATATGGGCCTGTGTCGGTGCCCACTGGTACAAGCCGCTAATCGTACCGTCGCCCATTCCGATCGTCGGGTCGAAACGTGAGTCAGATCCGTACATCATCTCTACGACAAACCCGATCCCGTAACCGCTTCCGATGGAGGTGACGGGATGCGACAGAGAGCCCATGATCTGGTTAAGGGTCACGGTATTCGCGCGATCAAGATAAAACTGCCCGAAATTCCGTCCGGATCTCGTCCACGGGTTCCCGCTGATACCAGCTTCGACCGTGAGATGTCCGACCAAGCCATCCCAATAGGTAAGGGGACGTCCGGCTTTGGGGGAGAAAAGATTTCCGGCTTTCAACGCCGGAAGATCAGGATCTCCGGCATCGTTCGTATGGGATGCTGTTGGCGGTGGTGTCGGGTGATTGGGGTTGGGCGTGCCGTTTGGCGTGATAGTCGTGTTTGAAGAGGCTGCCGCCTGCGCATAGGCGAAAGACGGCAGGGCGGTTCCGGCCAGCAGACAAAAGACTGCCATGACGTGTTTTTTTGACACGCGAAATTCCGTTCCTGAAGGTTTCGGAAGGGTCGTGAGGAAAAACGGATCAGATTTCTGATGCTACCTGCTTCTGCCCGTTCTGGTATTTCCGCATGAAGAAGAGGCTCAGTATCGTCATGAAGGCCACGTAAATCAGGCAGACTTCTGGGTTGTAATACGTGACGGCGACCAGAAGGATCACAGCGCCTGCCAAGGCAACGCCCGGAAGAACGGGGTAGAGCGGGGCACGATAACTGCGCGCAAGATCTGGTTCCGTCTGGCGTAGGCGAAACAGGCTTACCATGCTGAGAATGTACATCGTCAGGGACCCGAAGACGGCCATGGTGACAAGCGTTGCCGTCAAAGACTGACCGTGGATCGAAATGACGTCATCAGAGAAAATGGCAGCAATGCCGATAACGCCACCGGCAATGGTCGCGGTGTAGGGAGTGTGGAAGCGTGGATGCACCTTGCCGAGAACAGCGGGCAGAAAGCCAGCCCGCGCCATTGCGAAAATCTGGCGCGCATATCCCATGATGATCCCGTGCAAAGACGCGACAAGTCCAAACAGACCCAGCCAGACCAGCATATGCAGCCATCCGCTATGTGCGCCGACAACATGCTTCATCGCCTGAGGCAGGGGATCATTCAGGTTGGCCAACGCATGCCAATCCCCCGCACCACCAGCAAATACCATGACGCCAAAAGCCAGTGCGACCAGCGTTAGAACCCCTGTAACATAGGCGATGGGGATGGATCGGCGAGGGTTGCTGGCTTCTTCCGCCGCCATGGCGACGCCTTCGATCGCCAGGAAGAACCAGATGGCAAAAGGAATGGCCGCGAAGATGCCACCCATGGCCTCCAGTCCGAAATGAGGTGCAACGCCCCATCCATCGTGCAGGAAGTTGTCCCATGAAAAAGCGGGAGCAACGACGCCCATGAATACCAGCAGCTCAATGATTGCGGCGATTGTGATGAACAGTTCGAACGTGGCGGCAATATGGACCCCCACGATATTGAGCGCCATGAAGACGATATAGGCGCCCAGTGCTGCCACCTTTGGGTTCAGATGAGGAAACTGAACGTTCAGATAGGCTCCGATGGCAAGCGCGATGGCTGGTGGTGCGAAAATGAATTCAACCAGTGTGGCCAGACCTGCAATTAAGCCACCCCAGCGGCCAAGCGCACGCTGGCTGTAAGCAAACGGGCCGCCTGCCTGCGGGATCGCACATGTCAGTTCCGTGAAGCTGAAAATGAAACTGGTATAAACGAGCGCGACAAAGACTGTGGCAATCAGAAAGCCTAACGTCCCCGCTGTTGCCCAGCCGTAGCTCCATCCGAAATATTCACCCGAAATGACGAGACCAACCGCAATTCCCCAGAGATGAAACGCACTAAGGGACTTGTTGAGATGCGTCGGAGCAGTGCTCATTGGTCATTGTCCTTTTCCAGGGTTGGAGTGGTGTTTTCGATCAGAGGGGCATCTGGAGCCGCATCTTTGAGGCCGACGCCAGTGAGTTTCAGATGGCGGGCTTCACGCATGAGCCAAGCCAGCTTTGTCGCGGCGGCCGGGATGGTCATGCCATGAGCATGAATGTTGGAGAGGCAGTTACGTGCTGAGTCCGGGCAGCCCACAAAAGGCGCATATGTCAGGTACACGCCCAGACTATCCGCGACGCTGAGACCTGGTCGCTCGCCAATCATCATCACAACCATTTTCGCTCCGAGACTGGCGGCAATGTCGTCCCCCAGAGCGACGCGCGCCTGTGTTGCAATAACCAGCGGGGCGATTTTCCAGTCCGGAAGGCGGCTCTTCATGGCCCGAAAGAGCGGGATGGCGTTTTGCTGGGTGGCAAAAGACGACAGACCATCGCCCGCGACGAACACCACGTCCCAGTCACCTTTTGTGAGAGTGCCGAGCGTTTCTGGGGCCAGCCGGCGGCCAAGATCGGGGCGACGCAAATAAGTGGACCGGTCTGATGCGCGGCTATGGACGATCAGATAGGGCTCAGGCCCTAAAGTCGCTGTCAGGGCTGAAACGTCCAAAGGTGTGTGGACCGCGTCGCGGGCCTGGGCATGAGAGGCCTGAAAATCGAGCACATCCTCGGTTTTCAACGCGTTTCCTGCGCGACCCAGGCCGATCCGGGCACGGGTCAGACGCCGCAAATCCTGCCAGAGGTCCGCTGTGTGCGGTGGAACGGAGGGCGCGTTGCGATCATCCGTCATGGTCAGCGCGCCATTTCACCAAGAAGGGTCTGGCCGGGTGGAATATCCAGCATGCGCTCCGTTTGCGGATCATAGAGGCCCATTTTTTCCAGCCAGCCTGCAAATTCTGGAGCGGGCTTGAGGCCCAGAAGCTTCCGAAGGCTCAGAAGGTCATGGAACGACAGGCTCTGGTAATTGAGCATGATGTCATCAGCTCCTGGCACCCCGATCAGAAATGTGATCCCGGCAGCTCCCAGCAACACCATCAGGTTGTCCATATCATCCTGATCCGCTTCGGCATGATTGGTGTAGCAGGCGTCACACCCCATCGGGACGCCCAGCAACTTCGCGCAGAAATGATCCTCCAGCGCGGCACGGATGATCTGCTTTCCATCATACAGATACTCCGGCCCAATGAATCCGACGACCGTATTGACGAGAAGGGGGTCATAGGCGCGAGCCACAGCATAGGCGCGTGCTTCTACCGTCTGCTGATCAACGCCGTGATGGGCATCGGCGGACAGTGCAGCGCCCTGACCCGTTTCGAAATACATGACATTGTTGCCAATCGTACCGCGGTTCAGCGCTCGGGCGGCCTCATGGGCTTCCTTCAGAATTGAGAGGCTGACTCCGAAACCTTCATTGGCTTTTTGGGTGCCTGCGATGGACTGAAACACCAGATCAACCGCGCCACCACGGTTCATGATCTCGAGCGTGTTGGTGACGTGCGTCAGAACGCATGTCTGTGTGGGAATGTCATAGCGCTGGCGGGCATGGTCCAGCATCTCCAGCAGGGCAAGACCATTGGAGACGCTGTCTGTTGCCGGGTTGATACCAATGACGGCATCGCCCATGCCGCGCAAAAGACCATCAAGCGTAGAAGCGGCGATACCTCTCAGATCATCTGTAGGATGGTTGGGTTGCAGACGTGTGGACAGACAACCTTCGAGGCCGATGGTGTTGCGAAATTTTGTGAGAACGCGGATCTTGCGGGAAACTGTCATAAGATCCTGATTTCTCATGATCTTACTGACGGCAGCAGCCATTTCCGGTGTGATGCCTGGAGCTACGGCTGCCAGTGCTACTGTCGTGGCGTCTTCGGACAGCAGCCAGTCCCGGAAGCCAGCAACAGTCAACGATGAGAGCCGGGAGAAGGCGTTCCGGTCGTGTGTATCCAGAATCAGGCGCGTCACGTCATCCGTTTCGTAAGGGATGAGTTCTAATTTTAGAAATGTATCCAGGGGGAGGTCTGCGAGAGCGTAACGGGCGGCAACGCGTTGAGCGTCGGAAGAGGCAGACAGGCCCGCGAGTTCATCACCAGAGCGGGCAGGAGACGCTTTGGCCAGCAGCGTCTTCAGATCATCAAAGGTGTACTGTTCCCCTCGCAGGGTGCATCTGTAAGCCATGGCCAGAGTCCTCTGCCTTTGCTCATCCCGAAAGTCGCATTTGGGAGAATCAAGGTTTTGTCCGTTATCGCAATTATATCTCTTTCGGACCGAGTTTGACTTGACCCGAAACAACAACGTTTTGACATTTGACGACAATGCGGCCAACACTCGTGTCAAGTGAGCAGCAACAGGAAGACACCATGTCATCCTTTCCCAAGTCTTCCGGATCAGACGTGTATGTCCTGGCGGCCGCCGCTGCCGGTGTGGAAAAATTCCTTACGGAGCAAGGCGGAGACATGGACCGGATTGCTGGGCGCTCGGGTCTTTCAACGCATCAATTCGCCATGCCAACAGATGCATTGAATCTGGGGGCGTACTGCCGTCTGTTTTCCGAAGCCGAAACAGATACGCATGACGGAAACATCGGTCTGCATTTCGGGCAACAGTTCAAACCACGACAACTCGGCCTGATTGGTTATATCGCGCTTTGTTCAGAAACAGTGGGGCAGGCGGCGCAGAATCTGGCGACTTATTTCGGGTACCATCAGGCGCAGACCATCACACGGTTTGTTGAAACGGATGATCATGTCCGGCTCGAATACATGATCGCGGATACGGCCATTCAGGACAAACGCCATGATGCCGAGCTGACGATGGGCATGTTTGCCAATATCTTAAGGGCTGGTCTTGGTGCGGACTGGTGCCCGCAGGACGTTCTTTTTGCTCACGAGCAACCGGAGCAGGCTTCCGAGCATCGAGAAGCGTTTCAGGCCGATGTCCGCTTTTCTGCCGGGATGAATGCTTTGGTGTTCCGGAAAGAGGGGCTGAAAAAGCCCATGCCAGACGCTGATGCCGCTTTGCTACAGGTGATGAAATCTTCACTTGTGACGTTGGCGCGAGGGGCAGGGCACACGGTGCCTGATTCAGGGCAAAGCCTCAAAGAACAGGTTATGGTTCAGGTCCGAAAGTCGATGCGGCAGGGCGGCTCTGAATTCTCTGATGTGGCGGAAAAACTATCCCTATCGCCCTGGACCCTTCAACGCAGACTTGCCCAACTTGGCCTTTCTTATTCCGGTCTCCTGGATGAGACACGTCAGATCGATGCGTTGCGATATCTGGCAGAGCCGAACAAAGATGTTAGTGAGATTGCGTCTCTCCTTGGATATACTGAAACCAGTGCTTTCAGCCGTGCGTTCAGACGATGGTTCGGGGTCTCTCCGCGGGTCTGGAGACAGCAGAACAGCGTCTCAGCGAGCTCTAACTGACTGTCGCACGTTCATCTGTCGGTGTGGTATGGAAGAGGAATGAGTGTTGAAGTCATGCCCGGCCTGTCCCTGCGGGAAGAGGACCTAAGAGTTACCTATATCCTGGCGTCTGGCCCAGGTGGACAGAACGTCAATAAGGTTGCGACAGCTGCGCAACTGCGTTTCGATGTCTCCGGTTCTGCTGCTCTGTCAGAGCGGATACGAACCCGTCTTTTAGAAATTGCGGGCAGTCGGGCGACCCGGGATGGGGAAATCGTTCTGACCGGGCGGCGCTTCCGGACGCAGTTACGCAATCGGGAAGACGTTATCGAGCGTTTGGCAGAAATGATCCGTGAAGCCGCGCATCGACAGGCCTACCGGGTGCCGACACGCCCCGGAAAAGGAGCGCGGCAGCGCAGACTGGATGGAAAAGCCCATAGGGCCGGGATCAAACGCAATCGTCGCATCCGGCTTGATGATTGAGAGGGAGAATAGATACATGACGTTCCAGCTTTCTGCCCTGGAATGGGGCGCAGGACCCAAGGTTCTTGAAGTCTTTCTGGAACCGACCTGCCCATTTTCCGTCAAGACCCTGCGTAAAATACCAGATCTCCTTCAACTTGCGGGGCAAGACCGTCTGACGGTTCGTGTGCGGCTCCAGTCCCAGCCGTGGCATATGTTCTCCGGCGTCATTGTACGGGCCATTCTGGCAGCATCCTTGCTGGAGGAGGGGGCAGAAGCGGCTCTAGCCGTCATGACAGCTATTGCAGATCATCGGGAAGAGTTCGAATTTACCGATCACTGCCGTGGACCGAATATGGACGCTACACCGGCAGACATTCTACAGCGTATTGAGGTTTATAGCGGCGTCCCGCTTGCTGAGGCCTTTGTTCGTCCCGAGGTGACGGCAGCAGTCAAATGGCATGCTCGTTACGGTCGCCAGAACGGTATCCATGTCTCACCAACCTTCACGGTGGATGGCCTGATTGATCCAGCCTTCAGTAGTGGCGACAGTGTGGACGAGTGGGGAGCCAAGCTGTTTCCCGTAAAGGACTGACGAGACAGAGAGATTGGACGTTATGCGGCTTCTTCAATACAGTCGCCATAACGTTTAGCAGTCAGGACTTTTCAATGACTTCCAACCTCTGGACCAGAGCGGCTTTCGCACTCTCGTTTGCCGCGCTCGTTGGCACTGAAGCACATGCTGCCGCAGAAAATCCGTTCTTCAGCGCCAGCACGCTCCCCTATCAGGCTCCCCGCTTTGACCTGATCAAGGACAGTGATTACGCGCCCGCTTTTGAGCGCGGTATGGCAGATCATCTGCGCGAGATCACAGCGATTGCCAACAACAAAGCCGCTCCGACATTCGAAAACACGATTGTCGCCATGGAGAAGTCAGGTCGTCTGCTGGATCGTGTGCAGGAGACGTTCTTTGGTGTTTATCAAGCCAATAGTGATGCCGAACTGGACAAGGTTGAAAGCCGTGAAGCGCCACGTCTGTCTCAGCATGAAGATGAAGTCTATCTGAATGAGCGGCTGTTTGCGCGCGTAAAGGCAATCTACGATGCTCGCGCAAGCCTGAATCTGAATGCCGAGCAGGCGCAGCTTCTGGATGTTTATTACCAGCAGTTCGTTCATGCGGGCGCCCAGCTTTCCAAAGCTGACAAGGTCAAGCTGCGGGCCATCAACACCAAGCTTGCCAATCTTGAATCTGCCTATCAGCAAAAGCTGATTGCTGCTGCAAAAAATGGCGCTTTGGTCGTTGATAGCAAGGAGGCGCTTTCAGGCCTGGATGACGGGACGATCGCCTCCGCGCAGAAAGATGCTGAAAGTCGCAAGCTTTCCGCTAAGTGGGTTCTGCCGCTCCAGAACACAACGCAGCAGCCAGCGCTGGAAAACCTGAGCAAGCGCGAGACGCGTCAGGCCTTGTTCGATCAGAGCTGGAACCGTGCAGAGAAGGGCGACAAGAACGATACGCGCTCAACAATCGCAGAACTTGCCCAGCTTCGCGCGCAGAAGGCGGCTCTCTTCGGTTACCCGAGCTTTGCGGCATACACGCTGTATGATCAGATGGCCAAGACGCCGGAAGCTGCCGAAAATTTCATGAAGCAGCTTGTTCCAGCGGTTGCAGCTGAACAGAAGCGGGAAGCTGGTGTCCTTCAGGATGCCATCCATCGGGATGGTGAGAACTTCACACTGAAGCCCTGGGACTGGAGCCGTTATGCGGAGCAGGTGCGCCATGAGAAGTATGCGCTCAACCAGGATGAAGTGAAGCCATATTTCGAACTGAAGACCGTTCTGACAGACGGTGTTTTCTTTGCTGCCAACCAGCTTTACGGGGTGACCTTCAAACAGCGCACTGACATCCCGGTTTATAACCCTGATGTCATGGTGTTTGAGGTTTTTGATAAGGATGGTTCACAGCTGGGCCTGATGTATTTCGATTACTTCAAGCGTGATACCAAGTCCGGCGGCGCATGGATGTCCAATTTCGTTGGTCAGTCCACCCTGCTGGGCACGAAGCCGGTCATCTACAACGTGGCCAATTTTACAAAGGCCGCGCCAGGTCAGCCGCAGCTCATCACGTCTGATGACGTGACGACCATGTTCCATGAGTTTGGGCATGCCCTGCATGGACTGTTTGCCAGCCAGACATATCCTTCAATTTCAGGGACGAGTGTCGCAAGGGATTTCGTGGAGTTCCCGTCTCAGTTTAACGAGAACTGGGCGCTCGATCCGAAGGTCCTCTCCCATTACGCTCGGCACTACAAGACTGGCGCTCCGATGCCGCAGGAACTGGTCGCCAAGATCAAAAAAGCTGCCCGTTTCAATCAGGGCTATGCCTTGGGTGAGATCGTCGCTGCAGCAGAACTGGACATGAAATGGCATGCCCTCCCGGCGTCAGCACCACGTCAGGATGTGGACAAGTTTGAAGCTGACGCCCTGAACAGCATGGGACTGGACGTGGCCAACGTGCCACCGCGTTACCGTTCGAGCTACTTCCTGCATATCTGGTCCAATGGCTATTCAGCCGGATACTATGCATATCTGTGGACCGAAATGCTGGATCAGGATGCCTTTGCCTGGTTCACGCAGCATGGTGGCTTGACGCGTGAGAATGGTCAGCGTTTTCGCGACATGATCCTGTCCAAAGGGCACACGATGGATTACGGCCCGATGTTCAGTGCATTTTACGGGAAAGACCCGGACATTGAGCCGATGCTGGCGCATCGTGGCATGACAGCTGATAGCCAGAAGTAAAATGTTACGGACGGGTGGGAGACCATCCGTCCGTAAGTGTCTTTAGAAACTGGATGATTTGACTGCGCTCCTGAGGTGTCAGGGCAGGCAGGTCATTTGATTTTCGATCCATCGGTGCGTCCGTGCGATCAAGGTTGGAGCGATACTGGGGCGGGATATCATCCGGAACCTGAAGATGGCCGTGTGTGTCACGGCTGTAGAAGCGTTCTGGGTGGATGTCTCGTAGGACGTAGAAATCCAGAACCTGATGAAGGTCATGAAACACGCCATTGTGGAAGAAGACCTTGCGTTCTGCCACATTGCGTAGGGTGGGCGTCGCGAACATACCGCAATAAGCCGACGACGTCTCAATGCCCCCCGGCATGACTTCACACAATCCCAGATCGAAATGCCCCGTGTCGTACGGCCCCATCAAAGCCTGATTGCGCGGGGCGCCCAGTGCTTCGTATTGGCGATCCGTGAACAGTGGCGGAAGATTACCTGGAAGCGGCCGATCCAGGTGGCAGGCCGCACAGTTGCCTTTTGTCGGATCGTTGAAGAGCCGATATCCAGCACTCTCTTCCGGTGTGAAACGGGCTTTTCCTTCAAGCCAGGAATCGAACTTGCTGTCATAGGCATGGAAAGACGGATCTTCGATCTGGTAGCGCGCAAGAGCAAACAAGGCTTCAGACAGCAGCAGGTCAGGGGATGCGTCAGTCGCAGGACCGCCTAGAGCTTTTAGCCGTTGGATGTACTGGGCATTTTCAAGCCGATGAAGCGCAATCTCCGGGGTAGAGGCCATTTCAGCCGGATCATAAAGGGGGCCTGAAGCCTGCTGCTGGAGCGTATCGGCCCGACCGTCCCAGAACATTCCTCCTTGAGGCACCATACTGATCGTTGCGGACGCGGCTGCATTCTTCGGTGACCGATTAGCATCGGGTGCTGCCGAAGCCAGAACGGGTGCCGTCTCACTTTCTGGATTATCCGGGCCTATGCTGAAATTTGGCACGTGCTCCAGATATGTCAGGGAAGGAATGGCTCTGCGGCCATGGCTTGCCAGTGTTGGGCCTCCCAGAAACACGGAGGCAGCACCGGAAGGCCCGTAATGATGTTTTGGGCTGTGACAGGATGCACAGGACAGACGTCCTGAGCCCGATAGCAAGGGGTCGTAAAAGATTTCACGCCCGATCTTCGCCATCTCGGAAAGAGGGGCATGCGCGGGCCGATGTAATTCGACCGGACATGGATTGCTGCCGTCCCGGGTTGGCAAACATTGATCCGAAGCGACAGCTTGACTGGCCAGCATGGCGGACATCAGGCCGCCAGTCAGCGCCGCTTTGAAAGAACGGAATAAAACGGTCAAAGCGATGTAGCGGGAGCCTGTTGAACAGGTTCACCTGTCTCCGGATTCAGGAAAACGGGTGTGAGGTGTGGTGTCTGCTTGAAGTCGAACAGATCAGACAGATCGGTAGCATCTGCGTCAAACGATCCTTGCCCAAGACGCTTACCGTGAAGCCAGTTATCTTCAATGAAGCGGGTGATGGAACTCTGGGTAATCTGGGTATGACTGACGTAATTATGCTTGGCCCATGGAGACAGCACGATTAGAGGAATTCTGGTTCCCGGACCACAACGGCCGTTGACCGGCTGACCAGATACACCGGTTGAAGCTGGTGCCGTACCGCAGCGTCCGGGTCCATTGAGCTGATCTGCCGGATTATCATAGGAGCCGTGGGTTGGCGTGACATAAGCATGATCGTACCAGCCATCGGAATCATCGTAAGCGATTATAATGGCCGTATCGTGCCAATGCGGGCTTTGCTGAATGAGATTGATAGCGTTCACCACGCCCTGCTGTTCGTCCAGTGGGTCCGAATAGCCGGCATGGCCATCCTGAAAGGCTGGCATTTTCAAAAATGATACGGCAGGCAGATCTCCTGCCGCGACGACTTTATAAAAATCTTTCAGGTCATATTGATGGTTAGCCGGGTCTCGGTGGATACCATCCTGCTGAAACGTACGCCCGATGGCGCTGAGCGATGATGGTCTCGCATGCGTCGGATTGGACGTTGTGGCGTAATACTGGAACCAGTTGTGATGAGGAATGTAATCAACCACATTCTGGGCCACGACAGAAGAATAGGTTTGGCGGTTGCAGCCTGTCGTGCCGTCAGCGTTATGAGCGGTCAGATCAAACCCACCCATAAACCCGCCCCATGTCAGGTTCTTTTCGTTCAGCAGGTCGCCGATGTTCCGGCTGGTCATCATGACCTGTTCAGTCGGAACAGAGCAGACATCTCCAGCCGGATCGATATCATTAACCATGGTCCAGCCACCTTGCCCGTCCGGAATGAAGGGTGACTGGACAGTTAGGGTGGACCGTCCCTGCGAGCTTTTAACGATCTTCATGCCATTGGTTTGCCCGGAGACCACTTCCAGAGCACCAGGAGTGGAGGGGCCATAAGTGTCCGTATAGGTGGCGTCACTCATGGCGAAATTCTGAGCGTAGTTCCACAAAGCCGTAACGGTGTTACCGTCAAAATAGCCCATCACTTGGCCGCGCGTTGAGAAAGCTCCGACGCCCCCCGGCGCACCACGACCAGTGTGACGAGGGAACAGGTCTGCCAGCCCATGATGATAAGCCTGTTGCTCAGCCGTGTAGGCGTGGTTCTGATCGGCAGTGCTGGCCTGTGTTCTGTCTAGACGGAAGGGCAAAGACGCATCTCGGCCGTTTTCAGCGCGAGTGTTAGGATTTTTTAGCAGAAGAGCGGCCGCGATGAGCGTATTGGCGTTCGGCGTGGCTGCCGCCGCATGAAAAGCAGGCTCTCCGGCAGGGTTCGCTGCCGATGGATACGTTCCGAAGTAATGATCGAAGGAGACGTTCTCCTGATAGATCACGACCAGATGATGAATTGGAGTTATTGCCTCCGGAGGCTGCGTTTCAGCGGCATGGGCCGGGGCGTGCAGGAATGGGAGGAGCGTGGTGAGGAGGAGAGCTGAACGTAAAGTCATGCAGGCAGAAATCTAGCTTCTCTGGTGAGACTGGGAAGTGCGGCGTTTGTTATCTTGTTCTGTACTGGCAAACAGGAGGTGGAGGCTAGAACTTTTGTCCTGTACGATCTGGTTGTTCCAGGCGGTCATGAGTGTTTCCCGCCAGAGTTCGTGAGGCTGCTTTAAGGTGGGCTGGTTCATTGGAAAGCCTTCTTGATGAAGCAGGCGACAGAGCCAATGGCACCATAGCGGACGAATGAGCGGGGAAATATTATGGTTTGATTAAATAGAAACCAAATATACTTTTATTTTGGTATGACATCTAAAATTCTGCACTTTGCCATTGCGTCAACAGGGTCGATCATTGCGTTTGGGGTGTGCTTTTTTCTGGCCCATTTGTTTGATCTTGCCAATAGCTTCCATGTACTGAAAATGCTGGTGTGACAGTCATTGGCATGAATTCTCTCAAGCTGAAGAGCGCAGTGGTCTGGCCCGGCCTGATGAATCTTCTAGGTTTGTTGCTTGCAGTATTGCAGTTGCTTACACCTTGATAGAATTGTTGCTGCACAATGTTCGATCGTCCCAAAACTCTGTCGCTCCAATAATAGTCGCCCTGTTTGCTCGGCATCCGGACAAGGGTCTAAAATTGTTTTTCATGCTGAGTCAGTAAAAGATTGATTCTTCGATCATTGTCCGGAACCTTTACAAATTCTTCGTCCGGATGAAAGGTCTGGGTATTTTCTTCAATGATTGAAGAAGCCTATTACGGTGAGCCAATAGGGCTGGGATCTAGAATTTCGTAACGCCAGACACCATTCCGGCGTTTGGAACGGCAGCACACGTCTTGTACTCTGCTATACCGATTAGAAGGCACTTACGACCGTACTACCTGTGAGGCAGAAGACAGACTCTCTTATGCCTCACAGGTAGTACAGGAGCAATTGGGCCTGTTAGACAGGCCCAATTGTAGAAAGGTATTTACCAGACGGTAAAGCCTGCATCGACGTTAACGATGGCACCGGTCATGAGGCTGGCGGCGTCTGAAGCCAGGAACTGCACGACGGATGCCACTTCATCCGGCTGGCCAACTCGGCCCATTGGGGTTCCGGCGATCCAGGCGTCATAGAGTTCCGGCTTTTCCATGCCGAAACGCGTCAGGGTTGTCTCAATATAAGTCGGGGCCACGGCATTGGCGCGAATGCCATGAGGGGCCCATTCTGCGGCCAGCGAACGAATATACTGATGTACGCCCGCTTTTGACGCGTTGTAGGCAGCCTGCTGCTGGGGGCGATTGACGATCTGGCCGGACATGGAGCCAATCGCAACGATGGCGCCCTTTTTCTGCTCGATCATGATCCGGCCAACAGCCTGACAGCACCGGAACATGCCGTTCAGGTTGATGTCCACCTGTTTGAGCCACTGCCCATCCGTCATATCCTCGGCTTTGACTTCTGAAATACAGATACCGGCACAGGCAACCAGAATATCCAGATGCCCCTCTTTCTCGTGAAGGGTTTTGATTGCGGACTGAACGCTCTCCGTGCTGGTGACATCCATCCGAATGCTATCCACATTCAGGTCCTGCTTGCGCAGATCTTCCGCAGATTGTGCAGCAAGTGTTTCGTCCAGATCTGCGATGATGACGCGCGCGCCTGCTTCTGCCAGAGCCGTGACGCAGGCGAGGCCAATATTCTGTGCACCGCCTGTGACCACTGCGACGCGACCGTCAAGGCGAAGTTTTTCCATGTACATGATGTATATTCCTGGGAAGAAAAATCAGGCGGCAAGGGGATGACGGCGGCAGGCCTCGAACGCCAGGCCATCAGGGGCGAAAAGGTGGCAATGCTGCGGAGGAAGCTTCAGGCTGACCGGCGTGTCGACTTCTAGGGTTGTGAAACCGTCTGTCTGAACAACGATGATCTGCCCGTCGGCACAGCGGACATGAACCAGCGTGATGGCGCCGAGGCGCTCGATAACTTCCACAACCCCACTATCATCACTCGCGGGAGCCAGCTCAACGTGTTCTGGGCGAATACCGACTGTAATCTTGGTTCCGGGCAAAATATCCGGTGGCGAGACCGGGACATGCAGAAGAGTACCGTCCCGGAGCTGAACACTCGATCCGTCCTGCCCGCCATTCTGGAAAATAGCGGAGAAGAAGTTCATGGGAGGTGAGCCGATGAACTTGGCGACAAACAGGTTGCGCGGGTGGTGATAAAGCTCCAGCGGTGAGCCAATCTGTTCCACGACACCTTTCTGAAGAACCACGATCTTGTCCGCCATTGTCATGGCTTCTACCTGATCATGGGTCACATAGATGGTGGTCGCGTTCAGCTTGCGATGGAGGGCCGAAAGCTCCACTCGCATCTGGCCTCGCAGGGCTGCATCCAGGTTTGAGAGAGGCTCGTCAAACAGGAAAACCTTCGGGTTACGCACAATGGCGCGGCCGATAGCAACACGCTGCCGCTGGCCGCCTGAGAGCTGACCCGGCTTGTGATGCAGATAGGGTTCAAGCTGAAGCGTGGCGGCAACATGCTTGATCTTCTCGCTCCGTTCTTTCTCCGGCACCCCAGCAAGTTTGAGGCCAAATTCCATGTTCTTGTAGACGTCCATGTGCGGGTAGAGCGCGTAGGACTGGAACACCATGGCAAGGCCGCGTTTTCCGGGTTCCACGTCGTTGACGCGCTGACCGTCAATCAGAAGGTCTCCGGAAGTGATGTCTTCAAGGCCTGCTATCATACGAAGCAGCGTGGATTTTCCGCAGCCGGACGGACCGACAAACACCACGAATTCACGGTCCTCGATCGACAGCGAAATGCCTTTGATGATTTCTTCCGTAAGATAGGTTTTACGGAGGTTTTTGAGTTCAAGAGTTGCCATGAATCAGGTCCCGTTCCTGAGCGTTTGGGGGACGGAGAAAGCTAGGGTAGCCATCATTTGACGGCTCCAAAGGTGAGGCCACGTACGAGCTGTTTCTGGCTGATCCAGCCCAGAACAAGGATCGGAGCGACTGCGAGTGTGGATGCGGCGGATAGCTTGCCGAAAAACAGTCCTTCCGGTGAGGAGAAGGAAGCAATGAATGCTGTGAGCGGAGCGGCATTGGAGGAGGTAAGATTGAGAGACCAGAAAGCCTCATTCCAACACAGGATCAGCGACAACAGGGCTGTGGAGGCGATCCCTGGCAGGGCAAGGGGAAGCAGGACCATTGTCATTTCCTGCCAGCGTGTTGCCCCATCCATGCGACCAGCCTCAAGAATTGGGGCAGGAACTTCCCGGAAGAAAGTAAACAGCATCCAGACGATGATGGGCAGGTTCGTCAGCATGTTGACGATGGCCAGGCCTGTGCAGGTGTCCAGAAGGTGAGTGCTGCGAGCCAGAAGATAGATTGGTACGAGCACCCCAACAGGAGGCAGCATGCGTGTCGACAACATCCACAGCAACGTCCCGCGTGTGCGCTTTGAGGGCATGAAGGCCATCGAGTATGCCGCCGGAATGGCAAGCAGGAGCGCGCCCACAGTAGCGCCAACCGAGATGATGACGGTGTTGAAGGTGAAGTGCCAGTAACTTGCGCGCTCGAACACTTCCGCGTAGCTGCTGAGGGTCGGCGCGAAGATCAGTTGGGGCGGTGTTGAGACCGCCTGAACTTCGCTCTTGAAGCCCGTCAAAATCATCCAGAAAATGGGAAAGAAGAGCCATAGCGCAATACCCCAGCCCAGACAGGTGACGGCGATTTTTGTACTGCGTTTTGTCTTGATCGCCATCTCACACCTCCAGGTTACGTGCGACAGAGCGCACGAGGAACATCGCAGCGACATTCGCAATAATGATGGCCAGGACACCACCAGCAGAGGCGCCGCCGACATCAAACTGAAGCAATGCGCGGGAGTAGATGAGATACGCCAGGTTGGTGGATGCCACTCCAGGGCCGCCTGCCGTCGTGACGGAGATCTCCGCAAAGATTGTCAGCAGATAAATCGTCTCGATCATCACGACGACGCTGATAGCGCGGCTCAGGTGAGGGAGAATGATATGACGGAACTGAGCGATCGGACCGGCACCATCCATCCGTGCGGCCTCTTTCTGCTCGCTATCCAGTGACTGGACGGCTGTGAGGAGAATGAGGACGGCAAATGGCAACCATTCCCAGCTGACGATCATCATGACTGTCAGGAGCGGGAACCGGGCAAGCCAGTCAATTGGCGTTAAACCGACAGCCCGCATCATGGCGGAATAAACGCCATAGATCGGGTGCAGCATCAGGTTCTTCCACAGCAGGGCAGACACTGTCGGCATGACGAAGAACGGAGAAATGACCAGAACACGCGCAATACCGCGCCCGAAGAACTCCTGATCGTAAAGGATGGCCAGAAGCGTGCCACCTCCTACGCTGATGATCAGGACGCCAACGACCAGAATGACTGTATGCAACAGGGAATACAGAAAATCCGGATCAGTCAGAAGGTACCAGTAGTTGCTGAAGCCAGCGAAGCCGTGAAGCGTCGGGTCAATCAGATTGTAGTTGATCAGCGAGTACCAAAGCGTCATCGCCAGTGGGACGAGGGACCAGACGAGAAGGATCAGAACGGCAGGCGACAGGAGCAGAAGCCCCGTTCGCTTGCCTGTGCGTTCTGATGCCCCTTTTGGGGGGCTATGTTCTAGAACTGCCTGCATGGCACTCTGCCTTACTTGGCGCGGCCAGACTGGCGCAGCGAACGGGTGACAGAAGATTGTGCTGCAGCCAGAGCCTGATCCACGGTCATCTGGCCGGAAAGGGTCGCGGCGACTGTCTGCCCGACCTGAGTACCAACCGCTTGGAATTCAGGAATTCCTACAAACTGCGCTCCGGTATAGGGGCGCGGGTCTGCTGTTTGTCCACTTGGGTCGGCAGTCTTGATCGCGTTCAGAACGAACGACGCAAACGGGGCAGCTTTCTGGTACTCGGAGGCAGCATATGTTGAGGCACGGGTGCCAGCGGGAACTGCAACCCATCCCTTTCGGTCCGCAACCAGCTTCACGTATTCCTTGGAGGTTGCCCATGTGATGAAGGTCTGGGCGTCCGTGCCCTGATGGGAACTGACGGGAACGGCAAGGCTCCAGCTCCACAGCCATGTTGGTCCCTTGCCGTAGGGGCCTTTGGGAGCCGACGCGAAGCCGACTTTGTCGGCTACCTGAGACTGCTTCGGATCGAACAGGAGGCCGCCGGCAACGGTGGAATCAATCCAGATGCCGCAATGTCCACTCGCGAAGAGTGCCAGATTTTCATTGAATCCGTTGGATGTGACGCCCGGTGGGCCGTCTTCCTTCAACGCCGAGACATACCATGTCAGAGCTTTTTTCCATGCGTCTGACGTGAGCATTGGCTTCCAGGACATGTCGAACCACTGGGCACCGTATGTGTTCGCCAGCGACGAGACATAGGCCATGTTCTCACCCCAGCCAGGCTTGCCACGAAGACAGATGCCATAGACCTGTCCTGACTTGTCTGTGATCTTGTCGGCGAACTGCCGGATCTGATCGTAGGTAGGTGCGTCTGGCATCGTCAGACCGGCTTTCTGGAACAGATCCTTGCGGTAGTAGGTCATGACGCTCTCGGCATAGAAGGGGAGAGCGTAAAGCTTGCCGTCTGATGTCAGGGCTTCCCGAACCGATGGCAGCACATCGCTAATGTCGTATGCGGCGTCCGGCTTGATTTCTGTGAGCCAGCCCTGTTTTGCCCAGATGGGCACTTCGTAATTCCCGATCGTCACAACGTCGAACTGACCGGTTTTCATGGCAATGTCGGTTGTGACGCGCTGGCGCAGAACGTTCTCTTCGAGAGTCACCCAGTTGAGATGAATATCGGGATGCGCTTTTTCAAACTCCTGCGACAGCTGACGCATGACGATCATGTCCCCGTTGTTCACGGTTGCGATTGTCAGGGTGCCTGCGGCTTGCGCAGTAGAAAGAACTGAACCGCTCAAGAGAACTGCAAGGGTGCAGGCTGTTTTCAGACGAGACATGGAACTCAGACCTTTGAAAAAAGAGCCGCGAACGGAGTTACGCACGACAGCTTGGGTTTTCGGGAGGCAGATCAGTGAGTGGACGTTATTTCAAAGCATCCTGCATTTTCTGACGCCATGCGAGCTGGCTTTCGAGCATGTCGTGACAGATGGAACGTTTGGCAGCGTGGTAAGTCTTCGTTTTCACATCTGGCAGGATTTCGCTGCCAGCATGGCTCATTTGAGCCATAGCTGCGCGCAGAGTGGCATATTGGCCGCTAGCGACAGCTCCCAGAATGGCCGCCCCGAGAAGAACGGAATCAGGCTCTTTTGGGAGGAGAATACGACAGCCGGTTGCATTTGCATGTTCGCGCAAGAAGATCGGGTTCTTGGTGCTTCCTCCCGTGGCCAGAATTGTGTCGATCCGGTAGCCTTGGGCGTTGAGAGCATCAATGATGTCCTGCGTGCCGTAAGCCAAACCCTGGAGGGTAGCCAGATAGAGCCTGGCGAGATCATCCGGCGTCGCTGACAGGGCGAGGCCGCTGATAACGCCTTTCAGATCCGGGTCTGCATGGGGAGAACGATTACCATGGAAATCTGGTAGTAGGTGAAGATTGGCTGTACTGCTTCCTGGCAGTTTCCGGGCTTCCAGCTCTTCAATCCGGGTATTGAGGAGGGCATAGATATTACTGCCTGATTGCTCAGCCTGCCGCTTGAGCTCAGGCCCCGCCGCATGATGAGAAATCACGAAATCAATCAGCGCTCCGGTTGCTGACTGACCTGCTTCATTCAGCCACATATCCGGGACCATGGCGTTCCAGTAAGGCCCCCATACTCCGGGCACGAAACGGGCCTCCTTTGACGCCGCCATATGGCAGCTGGATGTGCCACAAATTAAAGATATTGAGCGCTCAAGAACGGCATCAGAAATTGTGCCTTCCGCTTCGATACCCAGAATGCCAAGCCCCCCAGCATGAGCATCAATTGCTGAAACACCAACGGGAATACCAACTTCTAACCCTAGCTCCGCCGCGGCCTGAGGGCTCAAACCATCCCCGACGACACCCCCAAGCGGGCGAATATCATTGCCGATCCGGGCGTAGTTGTCAGCCGTGAGGTCTTCCAGACCGATAGCCTTGAAATATGTGTCATCCCATCTGTCTTCATGGGCCAGATAGGTCCATTTGCAAGCTGTTGAGCAGGCTGAACGGGACAGGGATCCGGTTGCGCGCCAGGTCAGGAAGTCGGGGAGGTCAAAGAAATGGCTGGCTCTGGCGAAAATGTCGGGAAGGTTACGTTTCAGCCACAGGAGCTTCGGCGTCTCCATTTCCGGAGAAATTTTTCCCCCGACATAGCGCAGGACATCGTATCCACCGTTATTAATTTCGGCAGTTTCATTCAATGCACGGTGATCGGCCCAAAGAATAATGTCCTGCTCTGGTGCACCTTGCGGGTCCACCGAGAGCGGCTTGCCGTTCCTATCAAGTACGACAAGGGAACAGGTTGCATCAAAGCCGATCCCGATGATGCGGAAAGGTTCAGTGAGTGTCGCGAGCGCAGTGCGGGTGGCTGTACAGACCGCAGCCCAGATATTTTCGGACGACTGCTGTGCAAAATCCGGGGCCGGTGACCACGTTCTGGTTGGCTGCACCGCAGAGGCCATTTTCTGCCCGGTCAGGGTGAAAATGCCAGCGCGTGCACTGCCAGTCCCAACGTCAATTCCAAGAACCAGATCCATACAGCACACCTAAAGCTGACAAACACACATAAAACACGCTGTTGGGTGGGGATAATCCAGAAAGAAGGACCGTCAAATCTCAAAGCGAACATTCTGGAATGTTACGTTCAATAAATCTGAGGTGTGCTTCTTTCGGCAGGAATAACGGCCACACAACAACATATAACGTTATTCATGTTACATATATCATTTTCACTGTCCAGCATACGAGATGGGATTTTCATCAACCAAAGGTCTGTCTCGCAAAAAGATGATGTTTTAACGCTCAGGATCCTCCGGGAACGCCAGGAAAAACCCTGAGCAGACAGATACTAGGATTGAGCCATTGCAGGCACTGGAGCACGTTCTGCAAGCAGGCCTTGTGACTTGAGTTCAGCCCAGAAGTCTTCAGGGATAGGCTGAGCAAACCACTCCAGGTTCTGCTTGAGTTGGGTCACATTTCGAGTGCCCGCGCAAAATGAAGAAATCGAGGGGTGTGCCACCACAAACTGAAGTGCGGCGGCAGGGAGTGAAACGTCATAATCGTCGCAGACTGCCTCGATTTTCTTGACGCGGTCCAGAATGTGTTCGGGTGCAGGGGAATAATTGTACTTCGCGCCCGGAACCGCTCCTGTTGCAAGAATTCCTGAATTGAAACCTCCGCCAACAATAAGGGTGGCGCCTCGCTGTTCACAGAGAGGTAGGAACTCGTTCAGCGCGTCCTGTTCCAGCAAAGTGTATCGACCTGCCAGAAGGAAGCAGTCGAAATCTCGTTGCTGGAGAGCGTTATGGCAGACTTCCCATTCATTCACACCAACACCGACGGCTTTGACGACACCTTCTGATCGAAGTTTTTCCAAAGCGCGCCAACTCCCATCCATTGCCTGCCGAAAGGCTTCAGGTTGATCGGGACCATGCGTAAATCGGTCGATATCGTGGATGAAAGCGACATCGATGTGCTCGAGCGCGAGCCTTTGAAGGGAGTCTTCAAAAGCTCGCATCGTTCCGTCGTAGCTGTAGTCAAAGGTCATTTTGTTGGGGGCTGCATTAACCCACGGAGCAAAGTCAATCTCAGTCCTGCGAGCAGAATGCAGCGTTCGCCCAACTTTTGTCATGACGATGAAATCATCTCTGTTTTTCCAACGGAGGGAGTGCCCGAGCCTGAGCTCTGCCAGCCCATGGCCATACATGGGGGACGTGTCATAAAGGCGAATGCCAGCACTCCAAGCCTGTTGGATCATTTCATCTGCCTCCTGATCTCCAACCTTCTGAAGAAAATTCCCCAGAGGGGCAGTGCCGAAGGCAAAAGCTGTAACGCTAAAGTCTTTTCGTCCGAATTTACGACGCTCTGAAGGGTTCATGGTCGCTCCTCCTGATGGGATGATCGTGCTGTGCGTGGGATCGTGATGGGGAAAGGCCGCTGGTCACAGGAGATCATCAGGGGGCTTCCGAACATCTGCAGTTTACGTTGTGATGAGGGGCTCGTTCGCGTGAGCACAGAAATTTTATTGCCGGGAAGGTTAAACTGTTGGAGTGGTTTTTAATGCTTCGGTTTTTGCTGTTAGCTGGAATGCGGAACTGGCGATTGCTGTTTGGCGCTCTTCCTGCCATTCAGGGCCCATGACGAATAACAGGCACTTTGAGATCTTTCTTGCTGCTCCTCCGGGACTGGAAGAAACCCTTTGCTCCGAAGTCCGGATGAAGGGCTTTCGCCAGCCAAAAGTCGTACCCGGCGGGGTGACACTGCGAGGAGGGTGGCCTGAAGTCTGGCGAGCTAATCTCTGGATCCGGGGAGCTAGTCGGGTACTGGCACGCGTGGCGCAGTTCAAGGCGGAGTATCTGTCTCAACTTGAAAAACGAGCACGGGAGATTAAGTGGTTGGAAGTGCTGCGTCCGGACGTTCCGTTCAAGGTGGACGTCTCCTGTTCGTCTTCACGGATCTATCATAGCGGTGCGGCGGCAGAGCGGATTTCCAAGGTTGTGACGGAAATCTTGGGTGCATCTGCTGATGCTGATGCTGATGCTGATGTAGTTCTACGTGTCAGAATTGATCAGAATTTCTGTACAGTCAGTGTCGATACGTCGGGGGATCTTCTGCACAGGCGAGGGCATAAAGAGGCGGTCAATCGCGCTCCCATGCGAGAAACCCTGGCTTCGCTTTTCTTGAGGAAATGTGGTTACGACGGTCAGGAAGCAGTGGTGGACCCCATGTGCGGTTCCGGGACCTTCGTGATTGAGGCCGCCGAGATCGCGTCTCGCCTCAATCCTGGGCGCTCAAGACACTTTGCCTTCGAGCAACTCGCGACGTATGACGAAGCTGCGTGGCAGACAATGCGCTCCGTCAAAAGTGAGCGTGCACCCGGTTTCCGCTTTTATGGAAGTGACAGGGATGCCGGTGCGATTGCCATGAGCGAGGCTAATGCTTTGCGGGCTGGGGTTGCGGAGTGCACGGAGTTTCGTCAGGCCACAATCAGTGAAATCAGCCCGCCTGATGGAAGTGCCCCCGGATTGGTTATTCTAAATCCTCCTTATGGGACACGTATCGGCGATAAGGCGAAGTTATCTGCGCTATATCGCGCTCTGGGGCAAAGACTTAAAGAACACTTTAAGGGATGGCGTGTAGGTATTCTAACGACGGAAGTTTCACTGGCCCACGCAACTGGGCTTCCGTTTCTCCCCACCGGGGCTCCAATTCCGCATGGTGGTTTGAAAGTGTTTCTTTTTCAGACAGAGGCGCTCGTGTAATCCTGGAGAAAGTACTCTACCCGTTCAATGAAGAGCGCGGTGAAGGGATTGGAAATCTTTGACCGCGCCACGATTGAGAGGGTCTGGGGTTGGGTCCCGTGCTCGTTGAGAGACAGGAACTTGAGCTTTCCTTCGGCTTTCTCCTGAATGATGTCCAATGGTGTCAGGAAAGTGATATGCCCAGGGGAGAGAGCCATCTGGCGCATTAGCTCAATCGAGTTGGTCTCGATGGCCGGCGTCAAGGTCAGATTTCGAGCTGCATAGAGATCTTCGAGGTGGGGTCGAATAGCCATACTGGCGTCAGCTACGGTTAGTGGCCACGCGTTGCATTCTTCGAGGGTAATGGATTCCTGATGGGCGAGGGGGTGATGGACGCCCATCACCACGCCTAGGGGAACCGTGCGCGACGTCTGCACAACGAGGCTGTTGTCCACGGGAATATCAAACCCGATGCCAATATCGGCCTGCCCATTTTTGACAGTCTCGACGAGATCATGCGTGCCGTAGGTGCTGACATGGATCCGCACGTTTTGATGTGTGTTGTGAAAATCAGCCAGAGCAAGCGGCAAAAAGGTCGAGATGGGACCTACCATCGTAGCGATAGAAAATTCCCCGCGTTTGAGACCTTTCAGATCTTCCAAAACTTGCCGCGTGAGGTTCATGTTTTTGAGCGTCTCGCGGACGTGAGCAAGCAGGATTTCTCCTGCGGCCGTCAAAACCAGTTTGCGGGGAAGTCTCTGGAATATGGGAGTGCCCAGATTATCTTCCAGCGTCAGGATCTGCCGATTAATCGCCGTTGAGGCAACGTTTAGCTGTTCGCCTGCCTTTCGGATGGATCCGCAGCGGGCAACCGTATCCAGATAGATGAGAAGGCGGCTATGGAGCATCGTAGTTTTCGCACCGAAAAGATGCAGACTAAGAACGTTCCGAAGATCTTTCAAGGAAAGATGGAAAACATCTTTAACGCCTCTGATAGCGACAGTTTTCGTAATTGGAAGAGAATGTGTTGCATTAAGAGCACACCCTGGAAGCCGTTCGCCTTATGCTGCCATTATGATTGTGATCAGCACACATCTGATGCGAAAAACAGCGAAAATTTTAGAGCTAAAAATTCCTATAATGGATTGAAATAAAACATATATTTTAAAAATAGAAGAGCAAGGTATGATCTATCGGGGGAATGTTGCAAAACATGTGGAGGCGTGTGTAAAAGACACATCAAATGCTCGGGATCTGCCTTGTGTCCTATTTTTGATGTCGGTGCGAGGCAATTATTCGCCTTCTGAGGTAGCGCTCGATTATGTTACGTTTTCGTTATGGGAAAGGATCTCTTCTGTACAGAGATCAGGTCCTGGCAGGAACGAAAATCGTTTTGCAGCAGGAGAAGCCAAAAGGTTATGTGTCCGTACCGATTTGAAAAACACTCGTCCAGGAAGGCGCTTCTTCTTCTTGTAACGTGTTTGGCTGGCTTTGGTTCGTCGTCTCTTGTTGCTTCCGCGCAGGCAGCTTCGAGTAACGCCGCTGTCCACCATAAAGCTCATGCGCATCACCCGCAGGCTGTGACGGGTCAAAAAGCTGAGATTGCAGCTGTTCCTGCTCATCCAAAAATGCGTCGCCCGGCATCGATCAACTCGACGGGGGATGAACACGTCACAGTGTCCACGTCCCGCCTGGCCAGAAGCCGTGGTGGCGGCATGATGCGTGTCGAGACTGCGCCTTACGCTATCCAGACAATCACGAAGGCATTTATCGAGGCTAAAAGCCCGACAAGCACAGCACTTGATCTTATCAAGAACCTGCCGAGCGTGAACGTTTCGACGCCTGATACGTCTGGTATGCAGGGTGGGCGTATTCAGAGCCGAAGCCTGACCGATGCTGATATGGCTCTTATGGTCGACGGTGCACCTGCAGCCAGTGCGGCTTATATGGCCGAAGACATTGATTCAGAAAATCTGGATAGTGTCAGCCTCACGCCGGGTTCGTCCGCCGTTGATCTGCCCGCCACGTCTGCTGCCGCGGGCGTCATGAACGAAGTATCTCATGATCCGTCGCATACATTCGGCGGCTTGATGGATTTTTCGTACGGCACGAATAACCTGTCTCGCGAATTCATGCGCTTAGAGACCGGTGATATCGGCAAGAGCGGCATTCGTAGCTACCTGTCGTTTTCGAATACACATGCTCGTTCATGGATGGGGGCGGGTATCAACGAGCGCCGTCATCTTGATTTCGGTATTCGCAAGGACTGGGAGAATGGTTCGTTTGCGAAGCTCTTCATGTCTTGGAACTTCGAAGACTTCACAATTGATCGGTATCCCACTGCTGCACAGTTCCACAAGTATAAGGACACAGGTGAGGGATACGGTCGTAAGGCTGGATTTGATGCAACTGGAAACGACTACTGGAAAAACAATATCGATCATTGGAACCAGCTCTTTCTGAGCGCTCCAATTCATATCGTCCTTACAGATAAGCTCCAGTTCGATCTGCGTCCGTATTATAACTGGGGCCAGGGATGGGATGGTTCGTCAGGTGGCTTTGCCAATGGTACAACAACATTTAAGTCTGGTCAGACCATTGCTGCTGGTACGCCGCTAACAAGCTACTTCCAAGAGAATGGAGCTCTTGACGTCGGTGCTACAGCCAAGTTGGGCTATGATATCGACAAGCATAACCATTTTGAGCTCGGGTACTGGTACGAAAACCAGGATTATACTCAGCACTTTCCTGTTAGCGTGACGAAGGCTGATGGTTCCAACCCGAGCCCGAACGATTCAACCTATCAAGTCTATTCTGGTGGTTCCCGCTCGTATTTCGGCAACACCACTGGTTATGAAATTCACTCCCTCTTCCTTCAGGATACAGCGAAATATTTTCATGACCGTCTGCTGGTCAATGGTGGTTTCAAATATGTGATGTCCAATGTCTGGTACACGACATATCCGGCACACAAGCAAATGGGCCAGAACCTGACGGCACCTCTGCCGCACCTGTCCGTCAGTTATCATTTCAACGAGCACCATCAGGTTTACATCAATGCTGAGGGTGACTTCCGTCAGCCTTCTGCATCGGCTCTTGGGAACACTACCCTCACTGGAAAGCTGCCCAAGAACCAGTATTCCATCAAGGAAGAGCTTGGATATCGGTATAATGATAAGTACGTTATCGTTGATCTTGATCTCTTCAACTATAACATTACGAACCGTCTCCTGAGCACGTACCTGGGCAATAATCAGTCGGGTGTAGTTAATGCAGGCAACCAGACTGCGCGTGGTTTTGATGCCATGTTCTCTACGCAGCCGATCTATGGTTTTAGCCCGTATGTTTCGTTCGAATACCTTAACGCGCGAATGGACACGAATATTGCCGCGTCCGATGCAAGTGGAAACCTGACCGCCTTCAGAACAAAGGGCACGCAGGCACCTCTGTCACCGCATGTTATGGCAAACTTCGGCCTGACCTATGTGAATAAAGGCTTCTTCGCTAACGCAACGGTTCATTACACAGGTCCGCAGTCCGTTTCGATTGCAGGCGATCAGCGTATTCCGGGATACGTAACGAACACACTATCTCTGGGTTATCATTTCAAGCCAGTTTGGTATGCAAAGTCTCCTACCATTCGTTTGAACTTCACCAACCTAACAGGTTCGATTGTTCGGACAGGCGTGGTTGGTGTAGGTACCAACGCTTCTGCCGTCCGGCTGATGAATGGGAATCTTTCAGGCGCTGGGTCTAGTGCTCAGTTCTACGTTGAACCGCGTTTCAGCATGACGGGAACGATTTCTACAGGGTTCTGATTTCTCTTCCGGCCTCACAAAGCCCTCAGGACATGATGTTCTGAGGGCTTTTTTTATGGTGATGTCTTTCCAGCAGGTTAAGGAGCGGTTGACGCCGTTCGAATTAAGCTGCAGTCAAATATAATTCTCTTTGCTCTAATTAATCAGAGGGATTGTAAAGCATTTTGAATTGGTGGCTGACGACATAGGCTTAATCTAAGCGTAGGGGCCTTCAATGACGGGCCTGTCATGAAGTTTTGAAGAGAAGAACTACAGACATGTCATCTTCTCTTTCAAAAAATTTAATACGGGTAACCCGCCTTCATAATACTAGAAAAAAGAAATTAAAGTATTCCGTGGATGGATAATTATACTAATTTAATATGAATAGGCGCTAATAATGTCACTGGAATGTATTAATTACATACACTCCAACGACATTTGACATGATCAGCTTTCGGGTGTCTTTAATCCTGAAAGCCGCTCATTTCATGTTTGGCTAGTAAGACGTTTTGTGAGATCTGAGCCTGATGCTACAAATCCATAGCACTGGCGAACGTTATAAACTGTTGCCTCTTGGCAGAACTCAGGAGAGGTCGTTGCGGAGCAATCGTCCAAAAAGATGCAGTCGTATCCGAGGCAGGCTGCATCTGTCAGCGTGCTCAGAACGCACTGATCGCTGTTCACCCCGGAGAAAAGCAATGTGTCCACGCGTAGGTTCTTGAGGATGCCTTCGAGGGGGGTGTCCCAAAATCCACTCATTCGATACTTGGAAACGTGAATATCTTCCGGATACACCGCGAGTTCGTTAACGATCGCAGCATTCCAGCTGCCATCTTCCAGAACTTTGCGATCTGCAGAACCTATAGCCGCTCCGATGCCCTTGTCTTCACCTGCGGGGTCATAAACATGCAGGATAGAAGGAGGAAGGTTGAGCTTATCTGGCCGATTTCCCCAGTTCAGCCAGATTACAGGGACATTATGCTCTCGCAGCGCGGGAAGGAGAGACTGAAGAGGCTTGATCGGACGACGGGCCGCCGTGATATCGACACCAATAGATGCTAACCAGCCATCAGGATGGCAGAAGTCGTTCTGCATATCGATCACGATAATGGCGGTACAAGCGAGATCGAAAGTCAGAGCCTGAGGCTGGGACGGAACGCTGACAGGCCGGGAAGGACGCTCAGGCCGTAAAAGGCTGATGGAAGACGTCGTGGCCCCCCAACTGTTGACGTGTGTACTGCCCAGACGTCTCATTGACTCCCTCCACACAGGACCGCCAAATCCTCCGCATCAAGCTTGACTGGAATTCCGCTGCGGATCAGCTTTCCGAAGTCTTCGTCTGGGGTCATCACTGTCAAAGTATAGAGTTTGTTGCTGCCTGTGTTTTCCAGAACGTGCTCGGATCCCGGCTTGACCAGAAGCGCGTCGCCAGCCTTGAGTTCGCAGCTCTGACCATCACACCAGGCGCGGCCTGTGCCGGACAGAACGAAAAACATTTCGTCCGCATCCGTGTGTGTGTTGGGCGGTGTTGCGCCACCAGGTTCAAAAATTTCGACAACGGCAATAGACGCGTAATCGCCAGCTGTCTTGTCAAACAAAATGGCAAAGTAATTGGTTGAATCCGGAGCAATCCGGAAGGCTTCAACGCTATCAGGGCTGCATTTTGCGAAAGGCATGAGAATTATCTTTCCTGTTTGATCCAAGGAAGAAGAAGGTAGGTTCCGGAGCCGCATTTGAAGTGAACTGTCGTCACCTGTTGTTGGTCCAGAGTGGCGGTAATAGGGCTGGCCCCTGTGCCGGGGTTGATCGGAAACACGGGAAAGCAGGAGAGAGACAGGGACAGCCTCAATCTTTCTCCGGCTTTCAATGTGACGCATGTTCCCCGCAACGGCAGAGATGTCTGACCAGGGGCAGTCAGCGCATATCCTTCTGCGAGAGGGTGTACTTTGCCGTTCTGATCGATACGCGAGACGCAGGCATGAAGGTCAAAACCGGCGTATTCACTTTCGATTTCAAAGCACCCTGTGATCGTTCCTGCGAGCAGCTGATCGAATTCGAGCGGGAGCGTCGTGAATGTCAGGACGTCCGAACGCGCATCGGTGCGGGCGCGATCTACGGGGCCTCCCGGAAACCCGAAGCTTCCACCACACGGACCCGAAGGGCGCCACGGATCGAGAGTAAGGCTCTCTGACGGTGCTGTAGGAGCTGTCGACGCGCTCAGAATGCCATCGCGTGTGTCAATCGCGGAGCGACCCGTCCCAACTGGATAGCTTGGAACTGTCCCTGTCGAGAGTGTCGGGAAGTTCTGCCAGCAACAGGCGCCCATATCGAAAAGGCGTACTGGGTTCGCGTCGGGTATAGGGGCAGCTTTTAGATATTGATCGAAGAATGCGATCTGCTGCTGATCGATGTCTGTAATGGCAGCCTCGCCGACGTCCACATCCCCGATATGTCGATCCCACGGAAAGTGAGACCAAGGGCCAACAATCAAGCGTGTTGGCATGTGGGGGGACAGAGCTCGATATGCTTCCAGCGTGCCAGGCAGGTGGCTGTCGTACCATCCCCCAATCAGTAGAACTGCGGGTGCTAGCTCCGAGATTTCGGTCAACCGCGATGCGGGAGAGATTTTGTCCCAGTAGGCATCTCCCGGAGGTGTCTCTCTCCAGCGGGTATAATGGCTATATTTCGCAAGAAGCGCTTCATGCGCAGGCACTGTGGGTTGTCGCCCATTGAAAGACATGCCCCGACTAGCCGCAAAGAGCGCCTGCTGGGCTTCGTAGTCTCCCTGAAGCCTGGCAGTTTCTGCTGCCAGTTGTGTCGCCCAACCAAGGTTGGCGCGCATCGGGAACGCCCCATTTTCATACGCCCAGTCCTGATCCAGCTGCCAGCCGATCATGGTAGGCGCTACCGCTTTGAGTGCTTCTGGTTTTTCTCCGGCTGCCAGAAGTTGGTTGCTCCCCTGAAAGGAGAAGCCAAACATCCCCACGCGACCATTGCTGCGCGGTAAGGATGCGGCCCAGGCGATCGTATCTGCGCCATCTGTCGCTTCATATTCGAACAGGACAAACTCACCACCAGAATCTCCGCGTCCCCGCACGTCCTGCATAATGACGATATAGCCGTGACTGGCATACCATTCTGGTGGTGCGTAGCAGAGCGACGTACCAATTTTGCGGCCGTAAGCCTGTCGCATCAGAAGAACGGGGAAGGGGCCGTCTCCTTCTGGTTCCCAGATATCAGCAACCAGTGAAACGCCATCCCGCGTTTGCATTGTCTCCGTCCGGCGAGATTTCAGCGCTAACATCAGATTTCAGCTCCCAGAGTTTCGTATGAAGGGGGAGTTGCTTCGAGAATGCGACCGTTTCGGAGAACTGTCCGTCCGGCCTGAGAGCGGCTCATCCATTCATTCATGGAACGAGCTTGAAAGATAATCAGATCCGCTGGTGCACCTTTTTCCAGACGATGGATCCTTCCCATCCAGGATCCCGGACGGCTTGTGACCGATTGCGCCCAAGGACGGTGAGTATGATCCAACTGGCCGATCCTCGTACCGCCTTGAAGAATTTCGTGCATGTCAAAGTCCCCGTAAGCGTAGAAGGGGTCTCGGACATTGTCGCTGGCAAGCATGACTGGAATACCCGCGGCATCGAGTTCCTGCAGTAAGGTTACACCTCTCCATCTTGGTGTACGCCCTGCGGTGCGGTCCTGAAGGTACATGTTGCAAAGTGGGAGACTCACAATGCCAATCCCGGCTTCGCCGAGCAGGGAAATAATGTGCGTCTGTTGCGTCTCGCTTTGAACGCTAAGGCTACAGCAATGGCCGCATAAGATCTTTTGACGAAACCGAAGCTTCAGAGCTGTCTGGGCGATCAGTTCCAGAGCCGTTCCGTCTGTTTCTCCATTCTCATCGACATGAAGATCCAGTTCGAGACCGTATTCTGTGGCCAGTCCAAAGAGAACTTCGAGGGCTTCGGGCATCGTGTTGTGCTTCATCAGGACGGCGCCCAGAACGCCCCCCTCTGTCTCGGCGACATTTCTAACGATGCCGTCCCGGTCTTCACCCATGTAGCGCTCAGGCATGGTCAGGGAGACGCCTTGCAGAGCAACTTTCCCGGACCATTTCTTTTGAAGGCGACGCAGAAGCGGCCAAACGCGGTTCCCGTGCGTTCCGAAGGTGTCTAAGTGCGTTCTTATGGCGCTGGTTCCGTGCGCGTAGGCACAGTTCAGACTGAACTCCATGCGGCGTTCAACGTCTGCGTCCGTCCAATACCCTTCTCGATCCTGAGTTGTGGCTTGCAAGGCCCCCATGAAGGTTCCATCAGGATTGGGTGCGCGCTCCCAGATGAAGGCCTTGTCCAGATGGGTATGAATATCTGCAAAGCATGGCCAGACCATCTGACCTTTCAGATCAATTGCGTCCCCGACGGAAGAAAGATTTCCTGCCGGTAGAATATCTGAGATCTTCCCTTCTGAGAGCGCGATATCGTAGCGCATGGTCTCATCAGTGAATGACGAAGGCCGCAGGCCTGCCGGAATAGTCGCATTCAGGAGGGCGCCTGGGGCGGTGCTAGAAGAAGCAGGAAAAATCATGAGCGATGTCTCAGAGCAAAGCGCTGGAGGCTGGCTGCTGCGGCATACAGGACGAGGCCTGCGACTGTAATAAGGAACAGTGCCGCGAACATCCGGGGAATATCCATCTGAAAGCCGGACTGAAGGATCTGATATGCCAGGCCAGCCGAATTGCCACCGGTTCCGGCAACAAACTCAGCTACAATGGCGCCGACAAGTGAGAGGCCTGTTGCAATGCGTAGGCCTGCCATGAACATGGGAAGAGCACTTGGAATTCGCAGTCGCAGCAGCATTTGAAGGCGGGTGGCTTTGTGCATCTGAAAGTAAGCCGCCAGATCTGGATCTACGCTGCGCAGGCCTTGCAGAGTGTTCGAGATCACAGGGAAGATCGCTACTAATGCTGCGCAGGCAGTTAGGGCGAGGGGAGTATTGTGGATCAGGATGATGATCAGCGGCGCAATGGCTACAATCGGGGTCACCTGCATGATGACCACATAAGGCATCAGGCACCGTTCGATCAGCGGGCTCTGCACCAACAGGAAGGCTATCAGAACACCCCCGAGGACGGCCACAACGAGCGCCGCAAATGTGATTTCCAGAGTGATAAGCAGCGCATGGAGTAATGACACGCCGTCCAGCATCAAAGCACGCCAGATGGCAGACGGAGAGGGCATCAGGTAAGGCGGGATATGCCAGAAGCGACAAATCGCTTCCCATGTTGCCAGAATGATGATTCCGAGAGTAATGGGAGCAAGGAGCGAGAGAGAACGGGATGTCATCATTGCTGCGCCTCCTGACCAATCATGCTGTCCCGACTGGCATCTTCGAGGAGGATCGCCAATTCTTTGCTGATGCCGGCGAACTGATCGGAAAGGCGGAAAGTTTCGTCGCGAACAATGCCACGGTCTATTTCGTATTGAGCATGAATACGCCCAGGGTGAGCCGCCATGACCATTACGCGGCTGGACAGAAATGCAGCCTCATGGAGGGCATGTGTGACGAACAGTGTGGTGAGGCCGTCTTCATAGCAAAGACGGGCCATTTCTTCATCCAAGCGGTTTCTGGTAAATTCGTCCAGTGCACCGAATGGCTCATCCATCAGAAGAAGATCTGGTTCGGTAACGAGTGCACGGGCAATGGAAACGCGCATCTTCATGCCGCCGGAAAGTTGTGCGGGATATTGATCGGCCACGTGACCTAGGCCAACGCGTTCAAGAGCGGCATGGGCACGCTTGTCAGCCGTTGTCCGATCCACTTTTTCCAAATCAAGCGGAAGGCGCACATTTTTCACGATCGTGGCCCATGGCATGAGCGTTGCGTCCTGAAAGACGAACGCCATACGGCGCCCTTTCTGACCTACGTCCCTGAAGCCGCCGCCCCACCAGTTCAGTGTGCCGGCCGACGGGGTATGAAGATTGGCGATGAGCTTGAGGAGCGTACTTTTGCCGCATCCAGATGGCCCAATCAGCGTAACGAAATCTCCTTTCTCCACACTCAGATCGACAGGAGAAAGACCGCGCACGCCGTTGGGGAAAATTTTCTCAACGCTGCTCAGGGAAAGAACGGGACTGCTCATGCGGGGACAGTTGCCAGGCTGTTGTGGACGACATCAAGGGTATACCCATCTTTCCATTTCGGACTGTCTGCAATGAGTTGAGCTGAAAGCTGGATGTCGTGAATGCGCTGCCAGCGCTCATCATTCATTGTCATGATGGGTGCTCCCGGTGCGCCCAGAGCTTTGATGTCGCGGAGTTTCTGACGGGACCACGCGAGTTGGTCCGCGCTCATATCCGGATTAGCTTTACGGATCGCAGCATCCCCCTTGGTGGACTCTCCAAAAATATAGCGTTTCCAGCCTTCGCTGCTGGCCGCGATGAACTTCTGGAGCTCGGGGCCACGTTCTTCGAGGGTCTTGCGGGACACCATCAGCACGTTTCCATAGGCAGCGTAGCCCACGTCATCGAGGAGAAAGAAATTGAATGGAATACCAGCTTTTTTGGCGCCGTAGGGCTCCGAGGAAACAAAGGCCTGCATGGCCATCTGCGGATTGAAAGCGAAGGGCTGGAGATTATAGGTGTAGGGATGGGCCTGGTCTTCCGTGAAGCCATAACGCTTCTTAAGCCACACCCAGAAGCTGGCTCGCCCTTCTGAACTGATCAGAATGGGATGGCCCTTGAGTTGGGCGATGTCGTGAATATCCGGGTGGGTCATCACGCCGCCAACACCTTTCTGGAAAGTCGTAGCGATTGCGACGGCGGGAATGCCCTGCACTGCACAGCGGATGGCTTCTTCACCCTGCATGATGGCGATGTCACATTGTCCCGCCATCAGAAGCTGGGTCATGTTCATCTGGGGGCCACCCATCTGAATTGAAACGTCCAGATTTTGAGCGCTGTACAGTCCGTCTTCGGAGGCCTGGTAGTAGCCTCCGTGCTCTGCCTGAGCATACCAGTTGGTCAGCAGGGTCAGGGGCCTGGATGCCGCTTTTGCTCGCCCAGAGGGTAGGGAAGACACCGCGCCCGCAGCCATGATGCCGCGGAGCATACTGCGTCGATCAAGCCTGTAAGGTGTCATGAGGTGCCTCCCAACGTCCATTTATAATTAGACCGTAACGGTTTTTTTGTCTCCGTGGGAAGAGCTATTCTGCTGCTGGACCGATACCTTTTTAACCCATTTGTGCGCGCAAAAAGGATGCACTCACTCTTTTTGCTGAGTGAAAATACAAACTCCCAACATGGTCATGAAAAACCGGAATGCGGCTTCCTGGCCGTTCCAGCTATGGGATTGCCACATCGCGAACCACTCACCTCCGACGACAGAGAAGCCGAAAAACCAGATGAGAAATCCTACGGCCGTCGCGACGGGAACAAGGGTATGAGCGGCCTTAAAGACCGGACTATCCATGTTGATCGCCTTCGCCATCTTCCAAGCCGCAAACGAAAAAAGAGCACCGGTTGCGAATTCAGCGCCAATAATCAGGACGTAAAAAATATGCCACAGCAGCGGGATCGAGATCGCGCGCCATCTGAGACTGTTGCCCGGGAACGTGGTATCCATCGACAGAACGTGACGAACAAATGCATAGTTTGAACCATAATCTGTAATATTATTAAGTGCGACGAGAAGGCCGAAGACTCCCAGAGACCCGACCATCACGGTTTTGGAGAGACGATTCAGGCGCACGGAGCGCGTAGGCAATGACTGTGTTGAAAGTTCGGACATAGCTGGCTCCTGTTTTTTGAAACGCTAGCGGAATGCCCGTGAAATTTGCGCCCTCTTTTTTGCATCGCTCCTGTCGAAAATAGATGCTTTAAAAGCTGCGATCTTCCTGTTTCATCTATCTTTTCGTTCCGGGATGATATCATATCGGAGCAGGGAATGTGTTGGCTCGTCCTCCCCGGGGCGTGTCATTCCACACAAGAGACAACGGAAGACAAGCCCATGACAAGCAGTTCCGAGACGGTTTTCTGGCCCAAAAAGCGCTGGTGTGACATGATTTCCCGCCAGTTTCGTCAGCTTCCCCCTGAGACCGTGGCCATTCTTCCTGTGGCCGCGGTGGAACAGCATGGCCCACATCTTCCGGTCTATGTGGATGCCTGTATCAACGAAATGCTGCTTGATAAGGCAATGGAGGCGCTCCCCGCGACCGTCCCCGCGACCGCACTTCCTATTCAGGCTGTTGGCAAAAGCGAAGAGCATGTTGCTTACCCTGGAACACTGACCCTCAGCGCGCAGACCCTTACGCAGGTTCTCATCGAAATTGGTGAAAGTGTTGCACGATCTGGTGTGAAGAGGCTGGTGCTCCTGAATTCTCATGGTGGACAGCCACAGATCTTAGACATTGTTGCCAGAACACTCCGCCGGACACATGGAATGTTTGTTGTCTGTGTGGGCTGGTCTCGTTTCGGTGTACCGGATGGCATGTTTACCGACGAAGAGCGCCGATATGGCATTCACGGTGGCGATATTGAAACATCCCTGATGCTTCACCTGCGTCCAGATCTTGTTGAGATGGAACGCGCTGATAATTTCGAGCCATGGCCTCAAAAGCTTGCTGAGACCGCCAAATGGCTGGAAGCAGAAGGGCGCGTCGGCTTTGGCTGGCTAACCCATGACATCCATCCGTCAGGCGCGGCAGGGAATGCTGGCATTGCTACGGCTGAGAAAGGCGAGGCTGTCGCTAATCAGTGGATCAAAGGCTTTCTTGAGCTTCTCGTAGAAATTGCGGAATACCCGTTGGATCGCCTGCGTCCGATTACGGAGGATCTTGGTCGATGAGTTCTGTTGGGACCTTCCTGTCGCTTCTTGGCGATATTCCCGTTCAGACGGTTCCAGCTCTTGTGAAGCGGAAAAGCCGTGATTTTTACTGGTATAGTCCGGTTCTGAAGCGGCAGCTTGATAGCTGTTTTGGCGATTGTATCGTTATGCCGCGCAATGAAGAGGACCTGCTTCACATTGCCCGAGCCGCCCGTGAGACAAAAACTTTCCTTACTCCGCGTGGAGGCGGGACCGGAAATTACGGCCAGGCTGTTCCCATGGAAGGAGGCGCTGTTGTTGAAATGACAGAGCTTAATAAGCTTCTTTGGGTCAAGGATGGTGTCGCGCGGGTGCAGGCTGGCATGAATATGCTGGATCTGGATCGTGCTCTGCATGAGCTGGGCTGGGAAGCCCGCATGTATCCGTCCACGAAACGGACGGCGACGATCGGTGGATTTATTGCGGGTGGATCCGGCGGTATTGGGTCTGTTCGATGGGGCGGTCTTTCGTCACCGGGGAATATTCTGGGGCTCCGCTTTGTCACTCTGGGTGAAAATCCGGAAGCTCTCGAACTTCGCGGCTCTGATGCGCGGGGCATGCTTCACACCTACGGTACGACAGGCCTGATTACCGAGCTGGAAATTGGTGTTGAGCCAGCCGTGGATTGGCAGGATATGGCCATTTCATTCGGCACGTTTGAAGAAGCGGCAGTTTTTGCGCGTGATATTGCTCTTCAGGCGGGCATTCAGAAGAAGCTGGTGTCTGTCGTTGACGGTGACCTGCCGCCATTCTTCGCATCCGTACGCGAGCACGTGCCGGATGGGGCGTCACTGGTCATTCTCATGGTTGCTCCGGCGGGCATTGAAACGGTCAAGGCGCTGGCTGAAGCTACTAACGGCCACCTTTGCTATGAAGCTAACACCAGAGAAGCTGAAGACACGGCAGGGGCAACCCCGCTTTACGAGTTGACGTGGAATCACACGACGCTTCAGGTTCTAAAAAAGGATCGTGGTTACACGTATCTTCAGTGTGGTTATCCGGCCGTCGGAACTTTGGAAAAAGTCGCGGAAATCCGTGCACTGTTCCCTGATGATCTGATGATGCATCTGGAGTTCTTCCCGATGGGCGGTCATGTAAGTTGTGCCGCTTTGCCGGTCATCCGCTTTACAGATGAGGCGCGGCTTAATCATATCATTGCTGAACATGAGAAAAGGGGTGTGAATATTGCGAACCCCCATGTCGTGACTATTGAGGAAGGCGGTATGCACCGTGTGGCATCACCGGATCTCGCAGCTATAAAGAAGCGATATGATCCGATGTTGCTTCTAAATCCCGGCAAGATGCTTAGTGCTGGGTCAGCCTGACAAAAGACCCCGCCCCAGATCCTTGCGGCGGCAAGATTGAGTAAACTTATAAAAAACCGATCGATCTTGTTGCCGCATGATAAAACGCAGTGATTGTCCGTCCTGTCTTCGGTGGATCCGGAAGGCCGGGCTGTTCATGGTATTGTGGTGGTCGATAAAGCGGTCGGCAATGCTACGCTGTTCGTCGATGGCGAGGATATTGATAACGGCATGGCTATGAAGGCCATTCGTCGGGATAATAGGGCTCGCGGCAGGAAGGGGCACCACGGCATCTCGAAACGTGCTTGCCGGTGCTCCCCTACTGCGGCGAGTATTCATAACTTACAAATCGAATCAGTGATCGAGGTTCTGACCATCATCAGGGCCTTTGAGTAAGCGACTTTGTTCACCCGTAACGCTGACAGGCGTGTCTCCGCGCACCGTAATGCGGCGCAGAAGGCGGGGATGCGTGTCAAAATCGGCTGTAGCGTAATGCTGCGTGGCGCGATTGTCCCAGATGGCCACATCACCGGGTTTCCAGTTCCAGCGGACGGTATTGTCAATCTGCGTGATGTAAGACTGGAAGATCTCCAGCAACCGGTTGGCGTGCTGCGTGGGGACGCCGCGAATTTCCTTGAAGAAATGGCCCAGGATAAGGGTGCGCTCACCGGTCTCAGGATGAACGCGCACGACCGGATGCTCTGTCTCATACAGGCGTGAAATGAAACGAGCGCGGAAGTCCGCAATTTCCTCGTGGCGCGTGTCGTATTTGTAGAAATTGGTGTCGTAATCGTTGCCATGAACGGCCCAAAGTGTGTCGGCAAGCTGCTGCAGAGGCGCGGGCAGATCGTCATAGGCAGTTGCTGTGTTGGCCCAGAGTGTGCTGCCGCCGTAGGGCGGGATCGTGATAGCGCGCAGGATCGAGGCCTTGGGATAGGCCGGCACGAAAGTGACGTCTGTGTGCCAGGAATCCGTTGAACGACCGTTGCGGGAATTCAGTTCGAACGTATAGGGCGTGCCGTCAGCGGCGGGGATAGTCGGGTGAAGGATCGGATCTCCGAAGACGCGGCTAAGCGTCTCGTGCTGGGCATCATCGAGAAACTGGTCGCGCAGGAAGATCACCTTGTGGCGCAACAGGGCCTCATGGAGAAACGCCTTGTGCTCGTCGGAAAAGGGCTCGCGGGCGTTGATGCCGTGAACGATGGCGCCGATACGGGATGTGACCTTTTCGATCGTAAGTTGTGTCATGAGGGAACTCCTTCGGATTGGGGGAGTGCCTGACTACTGGTGCGGTCAGGTCGCGTGAGAGACGGAGGCGTAATGAAAAAGGTCAGGATTGCGCTTGCCAGGAACAGAGCGGCGTAGATGAAGATAATTCCCTGCGTGCCTACGGCGCCTTCAAAAAGGTAAACGATGAAAGGCCCGATCCAGACGCTACTCCCTGCACCAAGATTCAGAAGGGACATGGCAATACCTTTGTGATCCGGCAGAAGAGACGGCGTCAGAGCCGAAAGCGGCACATATCCGGCAAGTGTCATGCCAAAAACTGCGGCAGAGCCATAAACCGCGAGCAGGCTACTGTGGGCGTACAGCAGCGGGATCCAATACAGACCAACGCAACTTACGGCGCTCCCGATACCGCCAAACCAGATGATGGTCTGCCGCCATGAAATATAGTCGCTGGCAAAACCGATCAGCAGGTTAAAGACGATGTTGCTGGCGAAGATGATTTCGAGAAAGCGGATCCATACATCCTGGGACAAGCCCAGACGGCCCGTGAAAAAGAACGGCATGAAGACGATCAGGCCATGCGTAGCGCTGGAATTGACCGCCCGCACGATGCACGCCAGACCGACGCCCGGATTGTGGCGGATCTGACGAACCGTTTCGCGCAGGGTTGGGCCGATGTCTTTCAGGCTGCCTTTCTCTGCACGTGGCGTAGTGGGCAGCGGCAGGACGGCAAGGAGGCCACCCGCTCCCACCCCGAGAAGGGCGATCCAGAGTGTAATGTACTGGCCGTAAACGGGGAGCAGGAGTTGCGCCACAATAGAACCGACCGTGGGCAAGCCGCAGGTAAAGCAGAACCAGAACAGACCGACAGCACGACCCAACCGGTCCTGACGGATCGTAGTGACGAGCAGGGTCAGCAGTCCATAGGAAAACAGCGGATACCCTGCTCCTCGCAATCCGTAGGTCAGGAGTAGCAAGGCTGAAGAATGAGCCGGAATGGCAACGCCAAGAAACAGGAGTTGCGGCACGATCCAGAATAACAGACCCGCCGTCATGACGGCGCGACTACCAAAGATGTCGCACAGCAAGCCCGAGAACCAGGCCGCCAAAGCAGCGAAAAGTCCGTAGGCTGTGAAGAGAAGGGCTACGAAGTGCTCCGTCTGCCCCGTCTGGACCAGAAACGGCGACAGATAGCCGACCTCGACGCCATCCCCGATCATAAAGACCAGAAGGCCGGCATACTGGAGGGCAAAGCTCCGGGGCAGGCGGCTGGCAGGCAGAAGCGGAGCGGCAGGAAACGTCGTCTGCATGTCAGAAATCCGCATGAACAGCGCCGAAATACTGGCGGGGCGCACCGAGGACGACAGACTGGTAATCACCAGCCATAGGGTAACCGTTCTGCCCCATGGTGGAGATGTATTTTACGTTCGTCAGGTTATAGACGTTCAGGTCTACCGAGAGGTGCTGTAGAAAGCCCGTGTGAGACAAGCGGTGCAACTGTTTGCTCAGGTCGTAACGTGCACCGAAATTAGTCAGCCAGTAGGACGGAACCTTCGTGTCGCCAGTGTAGCTAAGATTCCGCTTGCCGACATACTGGGCTTCGATATGCGCCTGAAGATCATGCCAGGTGTAGGACAGGTCAGCGTGATACATGAGACGCGGATAGGCCACGACCTGCTGGCCGCGGATATTGTAGGTCACCCGCGATCCGTTGACGGTCTGAGTAATGTTGTTGTCATAGACGGCATGGTTGTAGCTGATGCTGTTGGTCAGGCTCAGCCCCTTAACGGGTGTGAGCGTGACGGCACCATCCACACCGGTCATCGTTACGCCACCGACGTTCTGGATGGTGGTGTACGGCTGGGTTGTCGGACCGGTGGAGATGCGCTGCAGCCGGTTGGAAAAGATCGTGTGGTAGCCATAGAGCGAGCCGCTGATGAGGCGGCCGGTGTAGCGATAGCCTCCCGCAAAATTCCAGTCGGTTTCGGGGCGCAGCGTGCTTTTCGAAGCCAGATAGGCGGCCTGGGTGGTCGAGAACGGGGATGAACCGCTGTTATAGCCCGAGACAGGATAGACCTTTACGTTTTCTGCGATGTCAAAATAGAGCTGGTGGCCAGGAGCGAAGCGCCATTCCCCGCTGAAATGCGGCAGGAAAGGCTTAGTGGACGTCAAGGAGTTTCCGCCCGCGATAGCGGTCGTGCGGGTGTAAGTTTCCCAGTTGGCCAGCGCGCCGACGCGGGTCGTGTTCAGGACGGACCGGAAACCAGCATGAAGCGCGATGGTGCTGGTTACGTGATACGTATCCTGGAAATAAGCGACAAACGTGTTGGTATTAAAGACCTGTCGGTAGCCATTCTGGAAAGGGTTCTTGAGGTTGTCGAGCCCGTTGACGGGTGTTGCGGTCCCGTCGAGGACGTCCTGCAGCAGCGGCTGCTGGTAAAGCGGCTTACTAATGTCGAAATGGGTATTTTCATACCACAGACCTGCATTCAGCACGTTATGCGCGATGCGATAGGACAGGGACGTCGTAAAGCCGAAGCGGTTCGTATCGGGCTGCGTAACCTGATCGATCAAAGGCGCTCCGTTAGGAGACGAGATCAGAGGGCTGGCGACTGAACCGCGCTGATAGGAGCGATGCCCATAGACGGTACTCTGCCAGCGCAAGCGATCAGTCAGAGCAAGATCGGCCGATACACCCCCGACATAGGAATGCTGCATTTGGGCGCCCTCGTAGTAGGACGCGGTGTAAGGGCTCTTGAGGTTGGCATAGGCTGCAGGAACCTGCCCTCCCGGAAGTCCACGCTGGGCCAGCGCGAGACGATATGCCTTTTCATAGCCGCCAGGCTGCCCAATGAAGTTATCGATCGCGTAGCCACCGTTATTGAACATATCCAGGCTGTAGTCCTGATAGTTCTGCATCTGCATATCGGTGTAGTCGAAGTAGGCCGTAATACGGCTGTCCTGCCCGATAGGGTGCAGAACCTTGGCGTTGACCTGCTGCATGAACTGGTCCTGCCCACCACGCCATTTGGTGGTGTCGTTGCGGGCATAGGAGACATAGAAGCGCGTCCCCTGGCGGTTCAGATCGCCGCTTTCAAGACGCACAAACGTCCGGTAGGTCGCATTACTCCCGAAGGTCTGGTTCACACTGGCCCCACGTTTGTGAGACGGATCGCGTGAGATAAACTGCACCGTACCGCCCAGATTGGACGTACTGGCCACGCTCTCCGAACCAGTGGACGCCGAAACATCCATACGCTCAATGTTTTCAGACGAAATAGCGGAGGTCGGGCTCAGGCCGTTAACGTTACTGAATTGCTGGTCTCCAAGCGGAATCCCATCCAGCGTCATGCCGATCTGGCTCTGATCGAAGCCGTGCATCAGGAATGAGTTCTGCCAGGTGTTCACACCCTGCGGATCACCGGAATTGAACAGAACCCCAGGTAGTCGGGTGAGGGCCTTGAGCGGATTGGTCCCGGCGGCATATTCGCGAATGGTAACCGCAGAAACGGGATTGGATACCCAGTTAGCCTGCCGGTGTCCCTCCACCCCAATGCTCTCGGTTGCTTTGGCGCTGATGGCGCGGGAGGGAGCCGGTTTGTGAGCAGGCAGTGCAGGCGTGCCGTGACGCGGATTTGTGCCCACCTTGGT
Organism: Gluconobacter sp. P5B12; assembly: GCF_018812035.1. Taxonomy (NCBI): domain Bacteria; kingdom Pseudomonadati; phylum Pseudomonadota; class Alphaproteobacteria; order Acetobacterales; family Acetobacteraceae; genus Gluconobacter; species Gluconobacter sp. P5B12. The sequence continues at coordinate 195,387 of NZ_JACRVV010000006.1, forward strand.
GGCCGGAGAAGCGGTATCAGCGAAAGCGTAAGTATTAACCGAGAGGGTCAGCAGGGCAATCAGAGAAACAGAGCCACTGGCGCTACGGCTGGAAAATGAAAAAGCGGGCATGGAAATACACTCACAAGATACAGGAAACAGGGATTTTCAGGTCTTGGGAGGATCAACAGCCCCAGGCCGGATGGTCGGGAGCTGGATGTGCGGACATATTCTGCGGAAAAAGCCTTTCACGCAGGGTCTTGCCGTCCTTGGGCTTGATACGGCCACGACGCTTCAGTTCCGGCAGGACGAGGCGGATGAAGTCGTTATAGCTGTCCGGATTAACAAGCTGGATCAGATTGAGGCCATCGGTCTCGGATTCCTCGAGCCATTGCTCAATCTGATCCGCGACGGTTTCACCTGTACCGACGAAAGTTTTGGCACGGCCAAAGCCTTCTGCCGGGCTTGTGGCTTCTGCAATAGTCCATGAACGACCACTGATGGCAGGGTCAAACTGTTCAAGGACAGACTGGCTGGCTTCTGTCGGACGATAGGTCAGGACCTCGTCTGTCTGGTTCTTCGAGAAGTCCACACCCGTCATTGAGGAGTAATGAATGAGCGATCCGGTGGCATCGTAGAAGGCTTTGTATTCCGCAAATTTGCGAATAGCGTCTTCCTCAGTCTCCCCGACCACGACTGCAGCGGCGCAAATGAAGCGCAGGCTGCCTGGATCGCGACCTTCGCGAGCAGCGTCCTCACGAATACGCCGGACATTTTTGCGTGTCCCTTCTGCGCCTGCACCAACGACAAAAATAACCTCGGCATGTCGCGCCGCGAATGCGCCGCCCCGGGCTGAAGCGCCTGCCTGAAGCAGAACGGGAACCCGTTGCGCGCTGGGCTCGGCAGTATGGCTGTCCGGAACGCGGTAGTACTGGCCATCATGCCGTATAGGGTGAACTTTTGCCGGATCGGTGTAGATCCACTCACCTGAAGCCGTTTGGCGTCGGATGACAGCATCGTCTTCCCAGGATTTCAGCCACAGTTTGTAAACGACGCTCATGAACTCGTCCGCCCGGTCATAGCGTTCGTCATGGGGTATCTGATGGTCCAGCCCAAGATTGCGCGCCGCACTCTCCTGCTGCGACGTCACAATGTTCCAGCCCAGACGGCCCTTTGTCAGATGGTCGAGCGTCGTCAGCTTGCGGGCGAGAAGATAAGGGTGCTCGTAAGTGGTAGACAGCGTGATGCCAAAACCAAGCGTCGTCGTCGCGGCGGCCATGGCGGACACCAGCAGAAGCGGATCGATCAGTGGGGACTGGATACCGTGCTTCAGGGCAGCATCTGGACTACCGCCGTAAACATCAATCTGGCCGAGGGCATCCGCGATAAACAGGGCATCGAACCCAGCGTCATCGAGCGTGCGTGCCAGATCAGTCCAGTAGCTGATGTCCTTGTAACGATGTGTCTGGTCAGCGGGATGGCGCCACAGGCCGTAATTCAGGTGCGAAACCGTAGCCATCGTAAAGCCGTTGAGGATGATGTGCTGTCCCATTACGCCACCCCCACGCGCCACTGAGGGGGGGGCAGGGTGCCATTGACTGCGTAGTCCCCAACGACGCGCGTGCGATAGACACGGGGGTTGTGATTACCCAGTGTACGAACGTTGCGCCAATGTCGATCCAATCCGACGACGCGCAAGGTTGCACCACCGCTTAGCGCGTCGAACAAAGCGGTCGTGGCTTCCAGTACCAGCGGCAAAATCCGATCCTGTACCTGCCAGACTTCGAGTTCGGCACGAGCAACCGTGAGATCGAGCTCTGGGGCAGGGCTGTCTGCAACGGCTTGAATAGCGCGGGTGGCACGTTCAACAGCCGCACCAGCGATATAGGCGCCACTGAAGACATGACCGACAATTTCGAGGATCTGAGGATCTTCCGCCGGAAGGTCTGCATTCCCGTGGCTGAAAGAGCGTTTGCGGCGGCGCACGGCATCCGCAACGTCCGTTGCAGCAGCGCGGGCAATCCCGGCGACAGTGGCTAAATGATAGAGCTGAAAGAAGGCCTGAGAGTACGGGAAGGCTGTGTTGCCGTAGTGCAGGTCGGCTTCTTCTGTGTGAACATTTCGGAAATACGCGGTGCCACTGGCGGTCAAACGCTGTCCAACGCCATCCCAGTCATCGACGATTTCGAGGCCGGGATCATTGCGGGCAGCCAGTGTTTTAACGGTCTGGCCATCTTCCGTGGTGCCCGTGACGGTTAGCCAGTCTGCGTAAAGGGAGCCGGTCGTGAAGAATTTGGAGCCGTTGATGACCCACTGACCATCTTTCTGGGACAGGGTCGTACTGAAAAGATCACGCTTGGACGCTGGGCCTTCTGCTGCTGCTGCGCCTGCGGTCTGTCCAACTCCAAGGCGGTCGAGCCATTTTGTCCGGTAAGACCCGGCAGGTTCGAACAGGAGATGCTCAACAAAGCCAAAATGGGCCCGGAGCGCCTGTGCGACGTTTGAATCAGCTCTGGCCAATGCGGTGACAAGCGAGAACAGGTCTTCAAGGCTGGCACCAAGGCCACCATGCGCAACGGGAACGCGGAGGGCCGTGAAACCACTCTCTTTAAGAAGGCGGATCTGCTCGAAGGGTAGTTCGCGGTTCAGTTCAGCCCGAAGTGCCTTCGTGCGGATCTGCTCGAAAACAGGAGCAAAGCGGTCGTGAAGATGGCTGGCTTCACGAGCATCCTGGCCCCAGAGCAGGGAGAGATCAGGAAGCGGAGCGGAGATGAAGGTCATGATATCTGCCTGTGACGTGCGGTCCGAACAAGGGGAATGAGAGCGGGGAGGAACCCGGCATCATCGGTGGACAGGGACAGGACAGCATTACAGACATAGAACTAGATCATTTCGTGTTTATGTAAGACATGAGAATTAGTGTAGTGATTCTTTTGTTTCGTCAACATGATAGTTATTTATAATAAAAACTATATTATATAGTTATATATCTAAGGGGTAGTTTATGCTTGGAGCAAGATTTGCGGGTGTCTGGAGTTGGCCGTTTCAAGACGGGCAAGGGGCAGCATCTTCTAAGCGGCTTAAGGAACCTTATGATGGCCTGTCCGGTCCCAGTCAGATACGGAAGGACTGCCTTCGTTCGAGCATTTGACGTTAACCAGGATCGTAGCCGTAGAATTTAACTGTTCTGGAATTCTTCGGCTGGGTTTTGTCGGCTCCAAAGTGAACAAACGTGCTCTTAGAGCGACTTTATAAGTAACTACAGCGAACAAGCTCTAATCAAAGCACAACATGAGGAGCCGACGCCATTTTATGTGGCAATATTACTGCATTTCTCGTGTGTGAGGCCACACTATTACCATAATTACGATAACAAACTAATTATCGCCATATTCAATTATGCAGAGGCCCTATGCCGCTTCCGATCCCAATAAACATGAAGCACTTAGCGGAACGTAATGGCGGGATAGATATCCTTCGCGGCCTTACTGTTGTTCTGGTGGTCATCCATCATATGGCGCTACGGATCCCTCTGGCGCAAACCGGCCTTGCCACTATTTTTCCGTTATGGCTGCTCAAAGTATTTAGTGGGAATGGTCGAAGCGCTGTAACCATCTTCTTCGTCATTTCCGGCTTTATCATCACGTCTCATACCCTCAAGCGATGGGGTACTTTGAGCCAACTGGATTGGCGAAATTTTTACCGACGACGGGCGGCACGCATCTTACCCTGTCTGGTGACCCTCGTTGTGGTCCTTTCAGTGCTTGATCTTACTCAGGTCCCGGACTACACGATTGAACATACCGATCAGTCAGTCTCTTCCCCGAGCAATCCTGGCTGCTTTTGGAATGCACATGAACTGGTATGAGGGCCAAACGGGCTATCTCCCTTGCGGATGGGATGTCCTCTGGTCCCTATCCATTGAAGAAGCCTTCTATATCGACTTTCCTTTATTCTGCCTGATTACCGCTCATTTTAGCCGATTTCGGGCATTCATGTTTTTCTGTCTCGCGTTCTCGATGCCGCTCAGCTTGGCTGCACTAACACACGCCTCGCCAATCTGGCAGAGTAAGGCCTATCTACCGGGCATGTCGGCTATCGCGATGGGCGTCTGCAGTGCTTTGCTCGCTCATCGCGTATCGATAAAGCGGCGCACAGCATTGCGCTCATTGATCGGAGTAACAGGTGCCATTGTTCTCTCATCCTATCTGATAAATGCGCCCTTCTTCTGGAACATATTGGGCAGCATCGGGGCTCTCGCTCTGACTATCTCGACAGCATTTCTGCTCATTGCGTTTTCGTGGGGATGGATGGCTGATTACACAACGCGTGGCACCAAGTGGCTTCGATCCTTCGGGTTTATGAGCTACGAAATTTATCTGAGCCATATGTTCGTGGTTTTCCCACTCATAGCCCTGTTCCGCATCAGCGGTGGAAATATGTACATAGGCTGGCTATGGTTTGTACCTGCGATCAGTCTTTCGTGGATACTGGGCTATGGCGTGGAGCATCTTTTATCCCGTTCTGCCGACCGCCGGTTGCGTGATCGTCCAAAACCGCAGGTTATTGATCCAGCTACAACCTGACAGGCTTGTTCATTGTAGATGGATGTTAGTCTCCTATATTCCGACCACACATGATATTTAAAGCGCTCAAAAAGCGAATACTCCAAGTGTCGCGAATTAGGAACGATCCGATTTGCATATGAAATGCAAATCGGATCAAATGCTTGTAGCTGCCCTACACTTACCAGCCCAGAGCTCCACCCTCATTGATGAATGTTCCTGTTGGCCCATCATCGCCCAGCAAAGCATACTGGATCGCGATCTTAGCAGCCTGATCAGGCTTCCGATCTCCATAATGGTTGGTAGCATCCGTCGCGGTTAGGCCGGGACAAATCGCATTCACCTTGATATTCTGGTCAGCGAGAAGTTTGGCGTAGCTGAGAGTCAAAGAGTTCAGAGCAGCCTTGGATGCCTGATAGGTCGGCATGGCCACGTCCTTGTAAACCCAGTCTGCTTCTCCCCGGCTCGAAAATGAGGCGAGAACGGACGACACATTAACAACCCGCCCATGCGCAGATTTTTCAAGCAACGGAATCATCGCGTCGGTGAGCGCCGCTGTGCCGACAACATTCGTTTCAAATGTTCTCGATAGTTTTTCCCGAGCCGACAGATCTGGATAGAAATCTAGGCTGATGCCGGCATTGTTTACCAGAATGTCCAGCCGACCATACTTCTCACGGATCAGCGCTGCCAGACTGTCAATGGTGGCCTGATTGGTCGTGTCGAGCTCAACAGCTTCTGCCTGAGCATCTGGTGCGCTGATTTCTGTTGCGGCTTCCTGACCTATCTGAAGGTTTCGGGCACCCAGCAAGACCTTGACGCCTTGATGGGCGAGCCCCTGTGCAATGGCGCGACCAATACCACGCGTTGCTCCACTGACGAGTGCAATTGGTTGACTTTGAATCATGATAAACTTTCCAAAGATTTGAGAGAGGAGGAAAACTCGGTGTTGACTATGGCCCTGAACGCGTCATTTTTTGTGCAGATAAACAGACAATATCAGGAGGCTGAGCACGACGAGTGGGGCAATCGCGTGAGAGTATTCGCCATGGAAGACCACCGTGGCGATCGCTGAAGCCATAATGCAACCGCCAAGGACGCTACCAACAATCCGGCTCGCCGATCGCGCCATCAAAAGGGCGGAGGTTAACTCAAGGCATCCGGTTACCAAATGGAACCAGTGCGGATAGCCCCATCGCGCGTACTCTTCTGCAATGGTCTTTGGCGCCATAATATTCCCGGCAGCTCCTATAAGAAAGAAGCCCACCAGAACATACGCTAGAACCTGTTTCGCTGTAATATTACGCATGATCTGTCTCCTGAGCTGCGGAAAGAAAAAGCGAGACGGCCAGAGAAACCGTGCTTCTGTCCTGCTCTTCGGTCGTGCAAGGGCCACCACTCAGCAACTGCAACTGGGCCTCCCCGGTGACCATATGGATGAAAGCGTAAGCCAGTCCTGACGCATCTAATGCAGATCGAAGTTTGCCCTGCTCCTGCTGCCTCCGGATCCAGGCGGCAAGGACTGATTTTGCGTTATGATGACCGGCGAACCGTATGGTCTGCGAAAGTTGGGGAAACCGCTTTCCTTCCGCGATCATTAGGCGGTGCAGTTCAAGTACGCGGGGCTGTTTGATGATATGCAGGATTTCTGCACCGAACTTTTCCAATGTTTGTCGGACGCAGCGATCTTCCAATATGAGGCTTTCAAGCGGCGCAGCCAGTTTTACGCACTCTTCCGCGATAACGGCTGAAAAAAGCCCTTCCTTGCCCCCAAAGCGCTCATAGATATTGCGTCGCGATCCGCCGACCTTCTGGATGAGCATATCCATGGAAGTGGCTTCATAACCATGCTTAAGGAAAAGCTCGGTGGCAGAGTACGTAAGTCTTCTGAGGCGCTCGACACCCTTGGGGTGCAATCCCTTTTCGGACGCAAGAGGGAAGGGGAGATCACTAGCCACCATATTCAAACAAGCCCTTCATGCTTTTGAAAGGTATGGTAATATACCGTACCATAATTACAAGAGGCTAGTGCGTGAACGGTTTGCCATCACCATCCTGGTTATGAACCTGAGTTTTCCAGGTATCAGGGCTCACCCGTCAGGTTATGCCATAGGAGGAATGGATCCCTGAAGTTTTGGGAACGTGTTCAGCATCAACTCGACATCAAATATGAAACATACGGTATTAAAGATGCTTAACGAACACGTGCTGATCGGTTGTAAAATGTTTGGTTTTCCGCAGGGGCAGTCGTTTTACCCTTAACAGCATGGACAATTAAAGCATCCGAAACTCGACTGATTGGCATGGGTCATTGGACCGCATCATAGATGGCCGAAATACAGGTTTCTACCGCCTGTCCCCTTAAGGTCTTCGGCCGCTTGGCAAGCCCCGTATCAACAAGACGTCCGATAACACTGGCCCTTCCGATAAGCGGTATACGCGTCATCATCGCAAAATCAGATTTGTAAGGACGTCCGTGAGCTTGCCAAATGGTGGCTGAAGCAGTGTCGCCGCATTGAAACGGCCCTGTCGGTACACACCACGGGCATGTGTGAGCGCGACGAAGCCTTCCTTTCCATGATATGCTCCGATGCCACTGTCTCCCACGCCGCCAAAGGGCAGATCGTCTTGCACATAATGCATCAATGTGCCGTTGATCGTCACGTTGCCTGAAATGGTGCGTTTCAGAAGCCTGTCGCGTTCAGCGCGGTTGTTGCCAAAATAATACAGGGCCAAGGGCCGGGGACGAGCATTAATGAAGGCGATTGCTTCATCATAGGTCCTGTAGGTCAGCACAGGCAGGAGAGGTCCGAAAATTTCCTCCTGCATCACCGCTATGTCAGGCTGGGCATTTAGTATGAGAACGGGCGACAGAACATGACTGGCGGTTGAATCGCTACCCATCCTGATGACCTGTGCGCCATGCTCCTCAGCATCACGGATCAGACCGCTCAATCGCTCGTAATGATGCGTGTTGAGAATTGCAGTATAATCGGGAGAGCCCACATAACCGCCCGGATGCAGCTTCTTCACGGCGGCCTGATAGGCCGCAGTAAAAGCGTCCTTATCGCCTTCATGCACCAGCACGTAATCCGGCGCGATACAGGTCTGTCCCGCATTGGTCAGCTTTCCGAACGCCACACGGTCTGCCACCCGCTGCATGGAAAAACCGGGCTCGATCACTACGGGAGATTTGCCGCCCAGTTCGAGCGTGACGGGCGTCAGATTGCGCGCCGCAGCCTCAGCGACCTTCTTGCCGACGGCTGTACTGCCAGTAAACAGGATATGATCGAAGGGTAGAGCCGAAAACGCAGCCCCCACCTCGCTACCGCCAGTCACGACAGAAACTTGTTCGGGTGTAAAGACAGCCCGAACAATCTCTTTGATCAACGCAGATGTTGCGGGCGTGAACTCCGACGGTTTGAGTATGGCGCGGTTGCCGGCGGCAATAGCCGTTGCCAATGGTACGAGAGCCAGAGAAACCGGATAATTCCACGGGGCGATAATTCCTACGACGCCCACCGGTTGCCGGGTTATCCAAGCGCTACCGCACTGGAAATAGGCCGATATATGGCGGCGTTCCGGCTTCATCCAATGCCCCAGATGCACGATCATGTAATTGATCGACCGCACTAGCGGGATCAGTTCCACAATGGCGCTCTCGCGTTCGGACCGCTGGCCGAAATCTGCTTTCAGGGCGCGCACGATGTCAGTCCGCCGCTTCAGGATCTCGGCTTTCAGACAACGCAGATGGGTCCGGCGCTGTTTCAGGTCAGGTGGTCCGGCATGCAGAAACGCAGCACGCTGGCGGTCGAGAATGCGGCGCAGCTCGGCAGGCGTAACATCGGACATTGCGTCCTCCATGTTTACAAGGGAAACTTATGCAGGCAAGATATTGAGCATGACGTTCCAGTGTCAATAAAAGTTTCTTCTGTAAACATGAGCCTCACGAATGAGTGAAACCAAAGACCAACCCTATCATCACGGTGATTTACGCCGCGCTCTGATCGACACGGCGTTAGCCATGCTAGCAGCAGATCAGAACTGGACCTTCACCTTGCGGGAGGTGGCTCGGCGCACGGGAGTCAGCCATGCAGCGCCTTACAAGCACTTCCGCGACAGGGAAGCGCTGCTTCGGGAACTAGCCCGAATTGGGTTCGTCAGGCTTGAAAAGACTATGACCGAGGCCATGCGCCCGGATCTTCCTTCCACACGCGCGCAATTCATGGCCGCAGCGCAGGCCTATATCGGGTTCGCCTGTCAAAACCCCGGACTTTATCGTCTGATGTTCAGTTCTGATGCGGATAAAACGATAGATCCGCAGTTACATGACGCGGCCATGAGCACATTTGGAATTCTTCTGAGACTTCTGGAAAACGGACAGCGAGACGGGAGTTTCCGGACAGTCGCCATAAGTGCGCAGGCAGCAGCAAGCTGGGGGCTGGTGCATGGTCTCGCCATGTTGGCGATCAGTAACCAACTACTGGAAGAGAAGGTCGGGTCAGCGCCAGTCCCCGCCGCACTGGATGTGCTGCTTGACGGCATATGCTGCCGCAATTGACTCAGCTATCGCACGATATACGTAATCCTTCATCGCTTTTAAAACGTCCAGCAGCCGTTGGGACAATCAGTTCTTGAGCATATTAACCGTTTTGCCGCTCGTGATCATCACATCGAAAAACGGCCTCTTGTACCGCCAACCCCTCGTCTGAGCCGGGCTAAAGCACAATTATGACTGTCTTTTCTCACTCCTTTAGCATCGGCAGATCATAAGAAATGTTCTCCTGTGATCTGCCGATCGATCCCATGAGGACATTCTGGTTCGTACGTCCAACCACGGCGCCTCTGTGATGCAGGCCCGAATGGAGAAATACGAGAATATCCTTCATGACATGACTTCTCTGGAAGGGCTTATTGTGCGGAGAGGGCGACCTGATAACGCTGTTCGACCATCTCCCAATCCACTAGGTCCGTAAGGAAAGCCTCCACGTATTTCGGGCGCATATTGCGATAATCGATGTAATAGGCATGTTCCCATACATCACATGTCAGCAGCGCTGTTTGCCCATGTACCAGTGGAGTATCGGCATTGGCGGTCTTTGTAATAGCCAGTTTTTCACCGTCGTGCACCAGCCAGCCCCAGCCGCTCCCGAACTGAGAAACGCAGGCATTTTTGAATTGGGCCGTGAATGCATCCAGAGAACCGAAATCCGCGATAAGCTGCTTTTCCAAGGCGCCGGGGATAGATCCACCGCCTTTTGCTTTCATGCTCTGCCAGAAAAAGGAATGGTTCCAGTGCTGGCCTGCCTGATTGAATAATACTTTCTGGGCGGCATCCTGAGCCGATTTTCGGATTACCTGGTCCAGATCAAGTCCCTGATATGAACCGCTGGCGGTCAGTTCGTTCAGCTTGTCGACGTAGGCCTTATGATGCTTGCCATGATGATACTCAAGTGTCTCGGCTGACATGTAAGGCGCCAGCGCGTCCAGAGCGTAAGGTAGCTCGGGAAGTTTGAACATTTTCTCTCCAATTCTGTTTGACTAGACCCTCGTCTATGAGGGGTCTCCTTGGGGTGGGACGTCTTCCAGTGAGGTTTGTGCTGCGTAGCCAGAAATCCGATAAACGGCGAGCGCCACAGTTCGGGCATTAAGCACCAGCATCTGGGTTTCCTGCTGCTCGGACAGCGCACCGCCCTTACACCCCATCAGTGCAACAACGGCGGGGCGCAGCTGCTCCACGCAGACCAATCGAGCCCGCATGGGCAGGCTAGGCAGTTCGGCTAGGCGAATTAGTTCTGTACAAGCGCGACGCAGAAAGAGAACTGCATGATCAGGCTTTTTCTCCACGACATACAGATCGGATAAATTATGGCAGGAAACGACAAAAATAGTGGGGGCCGAAAGATGCAGCCCTGTTTCCTGAAAATGATCCAGAAGTTCGGAGGCTTTCGTCATGGCGTGCGCATAAAGAGTCCGTGCCTGTTCATGATCGTGAAGTAGGTAAGCCTGATTTGCCTGCTGGGTCAGCTCCTGCCAACTGATACTGGGTTCTGATAACTGATCGAACTGCGACATTTTTACGACACTTCGTTCCATGGAGCTCCACCACCTAACGCTAGGAAATAAGCAATCACTTTACTTTATGCAATATGCTATATTTATATGCGTATTGAAACCGCATTGGTAGGTCCAGTTGCCCACAGATTCATGAAGTTGCTACGCGGCAATTGGTTGATAATTTTACGGTATAAAATCGTGGTTAATGTGTGTCCGTTCGTACCAAGTGATAAATATTTAATAAATATATTTAAATTTAATAGAAATCTGTTCGATATATAAAATTAATATTTATAAATAATTATATTTTTATATTAAATGTTATATGTATACTACATCGTCCATTATGGCATCAAATAACTTGATAATTTCATTTAACTACAAGACGTTATTATCCGGTTTGCGAATGGGCCGGGCGATATGCCTATCATATCTCGTTCGGAAACGGTCTTCCGTAATGATAATCTGTTCCTATTCAAGATAACGCAGCAGTTCTGCTTTGCCTTCAACACAGAAACCCGCAGCGTATAGCCTGCGGGTTTGAGAAGAACACTCATAAGAATGCTCCCGGCTAGGTTTGGTATAGAACCGTTTAGAGACGTCACGCGAATGCCAATATGATCAAATGTCAGGTCAGAAAAGTTCATTATTGGCCCTCATTTCCAGGTCAACCACGGTTTTCTGGAATGGAACAAATCACTCCAGACTTTCTACTTGAGGCAGCCAAACAGCAATCACGTTATATTCGGACAAATCGACATCGCCCGCCTCTTCCTCGAGGGGATCAACGTGAGTGTATAATGATCCAAAGCACAATGCCTTTCGCTCTGCCCAAAACGCAGAGCGAAAGTCCATCACCCAGAACCGTTAATCAGCAGTTGCTCGGTTCCTCTAGATGGCCCAGTTGCTTTTTATCGGTATTTTTGCCACTAGCATGTCGCCCATTTCAATGTGCATTAGAACAATTCTCTAGAATGAGAATTTTCATGGGAGCTAAACGGGGAACATTTTCGTATTATTGGCTAGGAAGGGAGGGGTATATAAAGTTTACTCCCATTCGATCGAAAGCGCTTTTCACAGTATTAGCCAACAAGGTGCAGGTTGTAAGTGGTCCAACACCATCCGGAACTGCGGTAACCGTATGCGCGACACCTTTGACAGATTTGAGGTCGACATCTCCCACAACACGCCCCTCATCCGGGCAATAGCTGATCCCGATGTCGATGAGACAACTTTTTGGCTTGATCCAGTCCGCAGTGACTAATCTGGCTTTTCCTACCGCTGAAAAGAGAACATCCGCTTTCCTGCAATGCGACTTGATGTCCTGAGTATCGATGTGAACAACAGAAACCGTCGCGCCGCGATCCAGAAGAAGCATGCTCAAAGGGCGCCCGACAACGGGCGAACTGCCAATGATGACACAGTCTTTTCCGCGCAGATCTCCAACGAGATGTTCTGCCGCCATTAAGGCGCCTGTTGCCGTGCAGGGCTCGAAGTATGGAGTTCCATTCATGATGCTTCCAAGATTGAGTGGATGGAGACAGTCCACATCTTTCTCCGGGGGAAGAGCGTCTATGATGGCTTGGCGGGAAATTTCTTCCGGGAGTGGGAAAAGGATCAGAATTCCGTCTATCTTCTTGTTAGCGCCAAGCTCTCGGACTGTTTGGCAAAAATTGCTTTCGTTTTGTCCCGCAACGTCAACAACTTGTAGGTTAACGCCGGCTTGTTCCGCCAGTAAGTCAATGCGGCGCAGATAGGCCGATGGGCCTGCGTCAGAAGAGCCTATGACGACCGTCAGAGTGGGCGTATGGTCCAGAGTTTTCTGCTGTGAGCGGATCTGTGCTTTGAGGCCGGCCAAATAGTTTTGGGCAAGCTCAGAAGTATGCAAGATGATTGTCATTTGTGGGTCTCACAGGGCGCTGACAAGATAGGTCGCGCATCGCTGAAGGTGGGGAACCAGATCCTTCTGAATCTGTGTCATGGAGTATCGACTGGTTGGAAAGACGATGCTGAGCGCACCAGCAATTTGGCCATTTACATTAAAGGCAGGCACCCCAAGGGCACGCAGATCGCTTTGCGGAGACACATCTCTCAAGGCGAAACCCTGAGAGTGAACGTCTTTAAGACTCTTAGCCACGCGTGCCGCTTCTGTTTCAGAAAGGCCTGAGGTGGCCAGTATGGTCTGTTGTCTGATCTCGGGTAAAAAGGCGCAAATGGCTTGGCCAGTTGCGGTTCTGGCAAGAGACATGCTGCTGCCGATAGTATGCCCGGACATTTCGGCAGATTTGTCTGCGGGATTATGGAAGACATAGATTGCCTCGTCTGCGTCCAGCAGAGCGAGAGAAATGGATTCTCCGATAACAATGGATTCAGCTCGCAGAACCGGCCCGACAAGATGACCGATGGAGCGACTTTGTAGAAAGCCAAGCCCCAGTTTCAAGGCGCGTGCTGTGAGTCTGTATCGCTGATCAATGCTCCGGACATATCCCAGGGATTCCAACGTTCTGACAAGTCGCCGCGTGGCAGCCCGTGTATGACCGACCAACCGAGCAATGTCGGCAACAGTCATGTCTGTCTGACCATTTTCAAATGCTCGCAGAACTTCAAGACCCTTAACAAATGTCAGGGAAATCTCGGTATCGGGCACAGGCGAGGGTTGATCCATGGACAAATCCGTTCTTGGACAAAAAACTATGCGTAGACGTTACGAATATCATTGCAGGCTGAAAATGATTATGCCTAAAATAATTATAACGAACAAGAGTTCGAATATCGAACGAAACTCTTTTAATAGAACCAGAAAAACAGGAAGCACCGCGTGAAAATCCACGTCATTTTTGCCCATCCTCTGGAAGATAGCTTCAATGCTGCGCTGTTCAGGCTTGTTAAGCAGACGCTGGAAGCTGAAGGACATGAAGTCGACGCTCTGGACCTGTATCGGGAAAATTTCGATCCTGTACTCAGTCCACAGGATCGTATTGAATACCATGATGTCACCATCAATCAGCATCGCGTGGCAGATTACGTGAAGCGCCTTCAAAGTACGGATGTGCTAATTCTCTGTCATCCCGTATGGAATTTTGGCTGGCCCGCCATTCTCAAGGGATATTTTGATCGGGTTTTCCTGCCGGACGTCTCTTTCAAACTGATAGACGGAAAACTTTCTCCCGGTTTTACAAACATCAAAAAGGTCATGACTGTCACCACTTATGGTTGCCCAAGGCACCGTGCTTTCGTTCTTGGTGATCCGCCAAGGAAGAATGGGACACGCTTTCTGCGGGCTGTCATGAACCGCCGTGTTAGTGTCGATTACTTGGGGCTTTACAATATGAACAACACCACGTTGAAGGCCCGTCGGACGTTTATGAAAAAAATCGTTCGTCGTCTGAAAGCCATCTGAGACCTTTGCCAACCGGGGAGTAAATGCGGTGACTGCTCGTTTCTTTGACCTGGACGCCCTGGGCCTCACACTTCTAGAAGAGAGCAAGGGCAGGGCCGCAGCGTTGACGCGAAAGGGGATTATTCCCTGTCTGGCGCTAGTGGAGGTCGGCGATGACCCGCATAGCGCTACATACGTCAGTCGCAAAATTGAGGACTGCAAAAAGGTTGGGATTGCAGTCCAGAAGATTGTTTTGTCCGAAACGGTTACGCAGGCTGACCTTTTGGACCAGATCCTGCGGCTTGATAGAGACACATCTATTACCGGAATTTTGGTTCAACTTCCTTTGCCCGCACATTTGAATGAGGGACAGGTTCTTCAGGCGATCAGCGCCGAGAAAGATGTTGATGGTCTTCACCCTGTGAATTTGATGTCTCTGACGACATCAGATCCGTCTGTTATTCCCTGCACTGTGAGGGGAATTGATGCAGTGTTGCAGCAGACGGGCCTTGTCCTGGAAGGGGCAAATGTCTCTGTTTTGGGGCGAGGGCGCCTTGTCGGAGGTCCGGCGACACTCTTGCTTTCTGGAAAGAGCAGGAATGCAACCGTTACGTCATTGCATCGTAAGAGTAGAAATTTTAAGGATGTGCTTAGGAATTCCGATGTCATTATAGCAGCAGCGGGTTCAGCGCATCTTGTGACACCTGATATGGTTCGCGCCGGAGCGGTGGTCATTGATGTTGGCATGAGCTGGCCCGAAGGCTCTTTGCAAGGCGATGTTCACCCTGCGGTTGCTGAGATTGCGAGCTGGATGACCCCGCCTGATCGAAGCTTTGGCGTGATGACACGCATGATGCTTCTCAAAACCGTTCTGGACCTCGCGGAAAAAAGGATTGCTGCATGACTGTATCGGTCGGCCGAGTGCGTGCGGAGCTCATGAAGGAAAGCTCCATTGAGCTTCTGCCGTCCCGTATTCTGGAGCTTTCGGGTGTTCTGCCCGATCTCGCCTGTGGGTCGAGGGTTTTCGTCACCTGGCTTCCAGGTGTTCCCTTTGCAGACGTCTTGGCTGCCTGTGACCTGCTAAAACTATGTGGCTATCTACCTGTTCCTCATGTAGCGGTCCGCTCTATCCGCAATAAAGACCATTTGCAGGAAATCTGCACTGCGTTGAGTGAGCGGGATATTCCGCGGATGCTCCTGATCGCAGGGGGAGCAGAGAAACCTGCTGGCATCTTCGCGGATACAGTACAGGTTTTGGAAACAGAGATCCCTGTTCGCACGGGCATTCGCACTGTCTACGTTGCGGGGCATCCTGAAGGGCACCCGCAAGCCTCCGAGGCAACATTGCTGGAGTATATGCGCCGCAAACAGGATCTTGCACGGGCGCAGGGTTTGAATATGCAGATCGTAACGCAGTTCTGCTTTGATGCTGCTCCAGTCCTTGCTTGGGAGAAACGGCTAAGGGAAGAGGGCATTACACTGCCAATCAACCTGGGAGTTTACGGGCTGACAACGCCAAAAACGTTGGTGCGGTATGGTCTGGCCTGTGGTGTTGGGCAATCTTTGCGTTTCATGCAGCGTCAACGTTGGAAACTTCATCGCTGGTTTATGCCGTGTAATCCGCTGCCTCTTGTGGATGCCGTTGCCCGAGAAGTTGCCGAAACACCTAACACCAATTTCCGCGGACTACACTTTTACCCGTTTGGAGCGATTGCTCGCACGCTGGAGTGGCGTCGTACACTTTCTCTCAGCACTGGAGACCATTCATGACAAAAAAACTGTCGGGCCTGACATGTGCGGCGGGTGCGCTTCTATTGGGGCTTGGAGGGTGTTCAACATCACCGCATGCGTCCTCTTCAAATCTCCCGGTTGATGACCGGTACGGTGACGGGGGCGTGAGTGCCTTTTACAGGGCCACTTCAGCTACTCCGCCAATACCGGGACAGCTGATACAGCATGAAGAAATGGATCCGACCAAACTCCCTCAAGGAGCCAGTCATGGGGTCAGGATCCTGTACTCTGCCAATAATGGGATGAAAAAAGGCGATCTCGTAACGGTTTCAGGGCAGGTCCTTTTCCCAAAAGGTCAACCGCCAGCCGGGGGATGGCCTGTTGTCGCCTGGGAACATGGAACAACGGGAATTGCGGATGTCTGCGCTCCATCATGGCGCGGCTATTCGAGCCGGGATAAGGCTTACCTCTCACGTTGGCTGTCTGAGGGGTTTGTTGTTGTCGCGACCGATTATCAAGGTTTAGGGACACCGGGACCGCATCCATATCTGTTTTATCGCCCCGAAGGGTACAGTGTTCTGGACGGGCTACGAGCTTCCCTCAAAGGTTTTCCCGACGAGATCCGGAACTGGATTGTGCTCGTTGGGCAGTCTCAAGGCTCTGGCGCAGCGCTGGGAGCAGCGTGGCTGGCCCCCTCATATGCTGCTGAGTTGAATATTCATGGTGTGGTTGCAACGGGTCTCGTGACAGGCTTTGCTGTGCCGCCCGGAGCCAGACATGCTCCCATCCCCGAAGTCTATACAGATGCTAGCAAAATGGATTCCGCATTTGCCATGCTTCGGGTCGAAGGTTCTGATCAATCTTTACAGCCCGAAACAGACAGTCATACGGTCATGACAAGCGCGGGGCACCACATGTCCCAGATTGCCCGACATGCGTGCCTTCATGATCTTTTCGACAAGGCGGATCAGTTAAAAGTGCAGAGTAGTGCACTGTTCAACGAGAAGCTTTCTGCTTTTGAAGCAGGCCATGATGCAGCATTCACGATCCCGAACGCGAAGATCAGCTTTCCCGTTTTTGCCGGGACAGGTCTGGCCGATGATGAGGCCGGGGTGAACGGGCAGTATAACGCTGTGGCAGCCATGTGCGATGCAGGAACGCATGTCTTCTGGAAGCGCTATCCGGGCATGACCCATAATGGTGCAGTCAATGTGTCTCTCAAGGACTCCGTTCCCTTTGTGAAGAGACTTCTGGCTGGCCAAAAGCCTCAGCAGAACTGCGCTTCAATCAAGCCTCCCGGACCTGTAGAGGCAGCCCTTCCGAATGTTCCATGGAATAACTGAATCGACTGAATAGCCCTTAGCCGGACCCGTGGCCGGCCTTTTCAAGGATATGAGACTATGCAGACCACGAGCGACAGATCAGGCTATCATCTCTTTCTTGTTTTGGTGATTTACGTTTATTCGGCAGTATCCATGGCCGTTGTCGGACTGGTGGTTCCGTTTATCAGTGCGATTGCGGAAGCTCGACATGTTTCTCCGGGACCTGTGGGCACCAGTTTGTCCTTCTTTTCCGTGCCCGCAGCCTTCACATCCTTCCTGTTCGGCATGGTGGTTGACCGTATTGGCGTAAAGCGCGCCTTTCCAATTTCCATTGTTCTTACGTTGATTGGTGACAGTCTTCTCCTATCAACATCCACGTTGTGGAGCCTACGGATCGGGCTTATGTTGTGTGGATGTGGGTTTGCGTTTGCGACAGCGGGTTCTCCGGTGTTGTTTATGCGCTATCTGCCGGAAAAAAGTCGCTCCAAAGCTTTGGCATTTTGGTCCACTTTTGCCCCGGCCGGATATTCAGCCGGTCTTCTGCTCGCCATTCCTTTTTTGAATGGGGGACGCTGGCAGGCAGCCTGCACGGCCCATATGGCGCTGATGGTTGTTATTCTTGCTGTTGGTGTTCTGACACTAGCTGGCTTGAAAGAGCCGCCGGTTGTCTTGACTGAAAGCGGTCCGGCCAAGCGACTGTCACCTTGGCTGGTCACGGCTCTCGGGCTGTCAGTAACGCTCCCGAATGGGATTGCTTATGGAACCAGTTTGATCGCGCCGTCTTACCTTGCGCGCGTTCACCATGTGAGTTTGGCTGCGTCTGCCGCAGAAGTCGCGATCATCAAGATTGTCGTCATGCTGGCTGGTGGGCTGATTGTCAGTCTGTGTGTCGGAACGGAGCGTCGTTCCCGGGTGATGTTCTGCATCATGGCGGCTATTGGCATGCTGGCTCAATGGCTGCTGCTTTTCCCGGGAAGCACGATGCTGGTCGCGTCTGCCGGGCTATTTCTTTGGACATTCGCCTATAGCGGCCTAAGTGGTGCAGGGATGTCTTTGCTGCCGGTGGTTGCGACAGACAGGAAGACCCGTGGCGTTGTTGCAGGCACGGTCGGCCAGTTTATTTCCGTCTCGGCAGTTCTGATGCCTTACCTGTACTTCTCAACAACGCTCTGGACCAGTTATGCCCTGTTTGCGTTCTGCGCCCTGGGAATGGGTTGCCTGACAATTTTCCAGGTCAGGCAACGTAAGGCGCTGGCTTGATCTTTAAAGGGCAGCACCAGTTACTGTGGTACTGCCTTTCGATTCAGTCGCCGCAAAATTAGCCTTCAGGCGTTCCAGAAGATAGTTCTGGGCCGAGATCGGAGCATATTTCTTCTCTGGCCCCTGAATGATTGCATCCCGATTGGCTTGGCAGAAAAAGGGGATGGAGAGACGCTCACCAAGATATTCGCCCGGTTGTGGCATGCGAACACGATGAAGCGTGGACAGTAGCTTGTCGTCGCTCCACCGCATCAGCATGTCACCAATATTGCAGGTCACATATCCTGAGACGGGTTCAACGTCGGTCCATGCCCCGCTCTTTGCATCCTTCCCAGGGCAAACCTGAAGGCCGCCTTCGCCTGTTCGCTGATGAAGAAGTGTCAGGCAATCAAAATCCGAATGGGCGCCTGCACGCCAGCGTTTGAAGTCCTCCGGCAGAGCATTCTCCATGCTCATATAATGAATGAGACGCAGGGTGCACTGGTAGTCAGAAGAGGACGGGTCGTGCAGTTCGGTGAAGAACTTTTCGTCAAATCCGAGTTTGATGGCAAAGCAGGACAGGATCTTCATACCCAGAAGCCAGTTCTGGTGCTCGAAGTGAGACAGGAATTCCTTGAAGTTCGGCGCGTCATGCTCTGTTGGCCATAGAGCCGCCATTCTGGGAAGGGTGATCTGAAATGATTCTTTATGGTCAGGTGTACCTGTTGAGGGCCGCACCTGTTCCTGAAACTCCCATCCGGCGTTCGTACCAGGTTTGAGGGGAAGGCGGGCCTTTGCCTCTTTAGGGAGGGCAAAGAAGGCTGTTGCCAGTGAAAACGCTCGATCTATGTCGTTCTGCGGAATGCCGTGATTATAAACCTGAAAAAAACCGATTTCCGTGGCTGCAGACCAAAGTTCGTCGGCAATCTGGTATTTCCGCTCTTCAAAAGAGGACAGATCGATCCTGGGAATTTGACGGGCGATATTCGTCCCCATTCCGCCAATATGGCGTTCGGTTTCAAGTTCGCTCAGACCTGTCGGGACCATACTCGTTTTCTCCATAAACGTATTGAAGACAACAGAGACGGAACTACGGCAGGGTGAGGGGCTATAGCGATCAATCATGGCAAATGCCCCCAACCAGAGCCGTGATCCGGATCTGTTGGAGCAATGCCCAAAGCCTGTAACAGGGCTTCGACCGCTTCTACTCGTTTTCAACACAAAACATGGTGGGCATTTGCCTGTCAATTATAAAAGCCGTTCTCATAAAAGCATTTCAATATTCTCAAATTAGGCACTTTCATGAAAACCATTTCGATTCATAAACTATGATTGAATGAAGAATGGAGAACGCTCCGTATGTCCAGGATGTCTCTCAGTCGCAGGCAAACCCTTTTGGGGTTGGCTGGAAGTCTCGGCGAATTATCCATGCCGCTCACCAGTAGGGCGCAAAATGCGGGGACGCCCGTCAAGCTTATAACATCCTGGTATGCACAAGCTGAGTTTGGTGGGTTTTATCAAGCTCTAGCCAAGGGGTATTACGCACAGGAAGGACTGAACGTTACGATAGAGGCTGCCAGCCCGCAAATGAATGTTCCTCAGCTTCTGGCTGCCGGCCGTGCAGATTTCATTACTGGCTACGACTTCCAGCTTCTTTCCGCCGTCGCCTCTGGAATTCCTCTTGTTGCGGTAGCCAGTACATTTCAGCACGATCAGCAGGGCCTGATGACTCATGCTGGCGTCAAGGATCTCAGCCAGCTCCGTGACCACCCAATTCTGATAGCAGCGTCTTCCCATGCGACGTTCTGGCCATGGCTCAAAAATCGCTTTGGTTACAGGGAAGAGCAGGCGAGGCCTTATTCTTTCAATCTCCAGCCATTTTTTCTAGATCAGGAAATGGCCGTTCAGGCTTATGCATCCTCCGAACTGTGGGATGCCAGACAGAAAGGAATGCCGGTCGAGTTTTTCCTGTTCAAGGATCTGGGTTATCCGCCCTATGGCGCCCCTATGGTCACCACTCAGCAGATGGTTGCGACGGATAAAAAAAAGGTAAGCAGCTTTGTAAAAGCGTCTTTGATGGGATGGCGGGATTATTTTCAAAATCCCAATCCGGGGAATGCTCTGATCCTCAAAGCTAACCCCAACATGACGCTGGAGCACTTGGCTTTCGGCTATGCGGGGCTGAAAAAAGCAGATGCTCTGTCATCCCCAGATGTCAAAGAGCGAGGTCTTGGCGCGATGACGCTTGCCCGGTGGCAGGCCACACGGGACTTTATGGTCAGCCAAAACCTTTTGCCAGCCGATGCTGACTGGAAAAGTGCCTTCACCACAGAGTTTGTGGATACTCTCCGGGTGATGCCAGCATGAGCTTACTGATACAGAATATCGGTGGAATTTTAACTGGACTACGCGGCGATGCCGCTAGACGTACCGGTGACATTCGCATTCGCGACGGCAGGATCACTGAAATCGGTCGTTTGGCACCTGGCTCTGGAGAGAAGGTTCTGAACGCCAAGGGAGGAATTGCAACTCCCGGGCTTATAAGCACGCATCATCACCTTTTTCAGAGTGTGCTCAAAGCGGTTCCCACGGCCATTAATAAGCCATTGGAGCCATGGCTTCGCCTTGTGCCCAATACTTACTGGAACCGCATAGATGAGCGGGCGCTCAATGTGGCGGCCCGGGTTGGAATGGTGGAACTGCTCTTGTCAGGATGCACGACGGTCGCTGATCATCATTATCTGTTTGCAGATATGTATGCATATGATCCGGCTGCCGTTCTGTTTGAAGCCGCTGAAGATCTGGGTCTGCGCTATGTTCTGGCACGTGGTGGCACCACGCGCGCCAGGAAATTTGATACGGACGATATTATTCCAGCCCCGACGGAAACGCTGGATGTGATGATGAAACGTGTCGAAGGGCTTGTCGGCCGGTATCATCAATCGGGCCCGAACGCGAAACGCCGAATTGCTCTGGCCCCTAACACACCAACCTGGGGCGTCACGCCGGACGAGCTTCGGGAAATGGCTATCGCTGCCCGAAGTATGGGTATTTCGCTACACTCGCATCTGTCTGAAACGGAGAACTATGTCCGGTTCTGTCTGGAAACTTACGGAATGCGACCCCTTCAGTTTGTTGCCGAGCATGGTTGGGTTGGAGAGGACGTCTGGTTTGCGCATCTGGTTCATCTTGATGAGAGCGAACTAGCGCTTATGGCCCAAACCGGGACCGGTATGGCGCATTGTCCTCAGAGTAACTGCCGCCTTGGTTCAGGGATCGCGCCTGCACCAGCCTTGGACGCTCTGGGCGGGCGCGTATCGCTGGCAGTTGATGGGGCAGCATCCAATGAAGCCTGTGACATGGGGGCAGAGATGCATTGTGCGTGGATGATTCATCGCGCAGTTCACGGTGCTGATGCTGTTACGGCCGAGGATGTTATGCGCTGGTCAACATCCGCGGGAGCGCAAATCCTGGGGCTTCCTGATGTCGGCCGAGTTGAGGTCGGCGCAGCGGCGGATCTGGTTATTTATGGTCTGGATGCACCCAGATGTGCTGGATTGCATGATCCACTGATTGCTCCGGTCGTGTCAGGTGCCACAACTGTACGTCATGTCCTGATGGATGGTGTGCCCGTGGTAGTGGATGGTTCTATTCCCGGACTGGATCTTGAGGCTTTACTGGCAGAGGCTCGTGACGTTGTGGGTTGTCTTACGCGTGCCTGAAGAAACCTGTGCCAACTCAGCATGGGTACAGTTCAGCGGGACTTCCTGTTAGAGTGGATCAATCGTTTTGACGCTTTGATTCTTCTGTCTCGACAAGGACCTGCAATGCTTACCTGTGTTGGTTACGCGGCCTCCAGCCCGACATCTCCCTTGGCTCCCTTCGCTTTTGAGCGCCGTGACTGCGGTCCTTTGGACGTGCAGATTGACATTACCCACTGCGGTGTCTGTCACTCTGACATCCATACCGCACGGAGCGAATGGGGGCCTGCTTCTTATCCATGCGTGCCGGGGCATGAGATTATTGGACATGTCAAAGCGGTTGGCCCAGACGTAACACGCTTTAAAGTCGGTGACCGTGTGGGCGTGGGGTGCATGGTGAATTCATGTCGAACCTGCGCGTCCTGCGAGGCTGGTCTGGAGCAGTATTGTGATACCAGTCCAACATGGACATACAACAGCCCCGATCCGGCATTCCCGGCAGAAGGCGCCTACACGTTCGGCGGATATTCGCGCGCTATCGTTGTCGATGAAGGTTTCGTCCTGCGTATTCCTGAAAATCTTGATCCGGCGGCGGCAGCACCATTACTTTGCGCCGGGATCACGACATGGTCTCCGTTGTCTCACTGGAAAATTGGAGCCGGGCATCGTGTTGGTGTTGTCGGGCTTGGTGGACTTGGCCATATGGGGGTCAAATTTGCCGTTGCGCTTGGTGCCGAAGTGACCCTGTTCACAACGTCTCCGAGTAAAGTTGAAGATGGGAAGCGACTTGGTGCACACCGGGTTGTCATTTCCCGCGATGAACAAGCGATGGCTGCCGAGGCTAACCGCTTTGATTTCATTCTTGATGCTGTGTCGGCAGATCATGACATCAATGCCTACCTGTCCCTGCTGAAGCAGGACGGACATATGGTGCTTGTAGGACTGCCGGAAAAGCCGATGTCTGTTGGGGCGTTCAGCCTTGTTGCCAAGCGCCGTAGTCTGGCTGGCTCCGCTATCGGCGGTATTCAGGAAACGCAGGAAATGCTTGATTTCTGCGGGCAGCATAACATCGTCAGTGACGTGGAAATCATTCGGATGGATGAGATCAATCAGGCGTATGAGCGCGTCCTGCGTTCAGACGTCAAATACCGCTTCGTGATCGATATGGCGTCCATGCCAGACAGCATCGCAGGCTGAAACCTTAGGGAGGGGAGGTGGTAGCAAGAAACTCCCAGCCTCCTTCCTAAGAAAAGCTTTACTTCTGGAGTTTCTACCCAACGGGAAGACATGATTTTAGAATGAATCATCACGTTGCGACGTGTCGGGCGGAACTGGTTGCCGTCCTGACTACACTCCAGAGCGGAACACCAGAAGTTCTGACCGTTCAGAACGGAGCCTGCTTACCTGCCGGTGCCTTGGAAACGGAACACTCATCACTGCAGCGTGGTGTGCGCCATTGGGTAGAAGAACTTACGGGGTTCCGCCTGGGCCATGTTGAGCAACTCTATACGTTCGGCGACTCTGTTCCTGCTGAAACTGAACGGCTTGTGCGTATTTCCTACATGGCTTTGACGCGCGACAGTGGTGATCAGGCGGGATGGAGGGGATGGTATCAGTACTTTCCCTGGGAAGACCGCCGAACAGAAGGGAGTGTTACGCTTCTCAAGTCCATTGAGCGAGCACTTCTTGAGTGGGCTGCCCATGAGGAGGAGAGGCTGGACCGCTGCAAGGTCACGTTCGGTTTAAACGGAGAAAGCTGGAACGACGAAGCCGTGCTGGAGCGTTATGAGCTACTATGGGAGGCTGGTCTGGTCCAAGAGTCACCCCATTGTAGCGCCGGGCTGGGAGAGACTCCCATGCTCTGGGATCATCGGCGTATTCTCGCAACGGCGATGTCTCGTTTAAGAGCAAAAATTCGTTACACGCCTGTCGTGTTCGAGCTTGTGCCCGAAGAATTTACGCTTCTTCAACTCCAACAGGCGATGGAAGCCCTTTCGGGGCGTTTGATGCACAAGCAGAATTTTCGTCGATTGGTACAAAATCAGGATCTGGTCAGCGAAACCGATCGCTACGAGAGCGGGGTTCAGGGAAGACCTGCGCGGCTTTACAGGTTCCGGAAGGACAATTCTGAAAACTGCTATCTGACAGGGGCCAAGCTTCCACTGGGAACCTTCTCCTGAAAACGTGTTGACCGACAGGCTTGTGAATACTGTAAGATACATTATGCTCAATGGGAGCATAATGTTATTACGGAGTCCGTCATGGGCCGTCAGCATGTCTTGGAAAGCCGTGACAGGCTTTACGAACCTGTCTCCCGCCTGATGGCGCGGGAGGATTGGGAACGTTTATACGCGGATGACATCGAGGCTATTCTTCGCCTGAAACGCGAACGAAATGCGGTTATTCTGGCTCATAACTATCAAACGCCGGAAATTTTCCACTGTGTCGCGGACATCCGCGGAGACAGTCTGGCTCTGGCTCGTGATGCCCAGAACCTCGATGCAGACATCATTGTCATGGCGGGCGTTCATTTCATGGCGGAAACTGCCAAGCTGATGAATCCCGACAAGACGGTTCTAATTCCGGACGATCGGGCTGGCTGTTCTTTGGCAGAGAGCATAACGGCGGAAAACGTCCGGGAGATGAAGCGGCGCTATCCGGGAGTTCCGGTTGTCACCTACGTGAACAGTACAGCGGAAGTGAAAGCGGAAACAGACGTCTGCTGCACATCCGGCAATGCTAAACGCGTTGTGGAAAGCCTGGGTGTTCCGCGCGTTATCATGATTCCAGACGAATTTTTGGCTCAAAACATCGAGAACGAAACAGGCATCGAAATGCTGACCTGGGCGGGTCATTGTGAAGTGCATGAACGCTTTACACCGCAGGAAATTCGGCAGTATCGGCGAATTCATCCAGGTGTGACGGTCATAGCGCATCCTGAATGCCCGCCAGACGTGGTTGCCGAGGCGGACTATTCCGGTTCCACCGCCAATATGATTGACTACGTCGCGACCCACCGCCCGGAAAAAGTGTTGCTGGTGACAGAATGCTCGATGAGCGACAATCTGGCCGCGCTGAATCCGGAAACCGAGTTTGTTCGCCCGTGTAATCTTTGCCCACACATGAAGCGCATTACGTTGGCAGGAATCCGCAGAGCGCTCGAAAAACTCGAAACTCCGGTAACCATTCCGTCCGAGCTTGAAGGGCGAGCCCGCATGGCGGTCGAGAGAATGCTGGCAATCTAATTGTGAAGGACATTCTTTTAAGTCACCTCGCTGGGCAACCCGTTATCGTAGGGGCAGGACTGGCAGGTCTTTCCGCTGCCCTGCACCTTCGCCAGCCCTGTGTTGTTCTCAGCCCGGCTCCGTTAGGGCACGAGGCGGCGAGTTCTTTGGCTCAGGGGGGAATTGCAGCCGCAGTTGGAGCAGAAGATTCACCGGATCTGCACGCTCAGGACACGTTAGCCGCAGGTGCCGGCCTCAGTGTTTCCCACATAGTGAAACTGATTACGAGCTCGGCACCTGACGCCATCAGGACCTTGCTCGAGTGGGGCGTCCCTTTTGCAAAGAAGGGCGAAGCACTGGACCTGCATCTGGAGGCCGCCCATTCCAGACACCGTATTCTCCATGTCGGCGGAGATGGAAGCGGTTCTGCGATCATGCAGACGTTGATAAAGCGTGTTCGAAGTCTCGATACCGTCACTGTTCTGGAAGGAGCGCGATTAGAGGGCTTGGTTACGGAGGAAGAGCGCCTTGTTGGAGTCAGAACCTCACAAGGTTTTCTGTCCACCTCATGCTGCGTCATCGCCTCCGGAGGCATTGGCGCTCTTTACGACTGTACCACTAGTCCTGAAACATTGACCGGGAACGGTCTGGCTTATGCTGCACGTGCCGGCGCCAGATTAATCGATATGGAATTTACCCAGTTTCATCCAACAGCTCTTAAAGGCGTCGGGCAGACTGGCCGCAGACCTCTGGTGAGCGAAGCGGTACGCGGGGCGGGTGCTCGTCTGGTCGATGAAACTGGAAACAGATTTACGGAAGAACTCCAGCCACGCGATATCGTCGCGCGAGCGATTTCGGCTCATATTCAAAGCGGACACGACGTTTTTCTGGATGCGCGGGCAATAGGAAAAACGCCCTTTAGTCTGAGGTTTCCGGGCATAAAAGCGTCATGCATGGCCATGGGGATTGATCCGGACGCACAGCTCATCCCGGTCAGTCCAGCAATGCACTATCACATGGGTGGCCTAGATGTTGATGAGCAGGGGCGTACCTCTGTGCCGGGTCTGTGGGCCTGCGGAGAAGCGGCTTGTACCGGCCTTCATGGCGCTAATCGCCTGGCGAGTAATTCATTGCTCGAAGCCTTCGTAACCGGGAAATGGGTCGCAGAAAGCATCGACAGCAGCATGCTTCCAAAGGTGCCGTTCGGGACGATTGTGCCGCGCGAAGTCAGCAATGCTCCTGCTGTGCATGATTTGGCCTCACTCATGAGCCAGTATGCCGGACTGCTCAGGGACGAGCGTGGATTGCAGGCCCTTTTTGAAACAATTCTTCCTGATATCCACGTTAGTAATGAAGCGCTCATTGCCGCGTTCGTTGCATCGTCTGCCCTGAAACGTAAGGAGAGCCGTGGAAGCCACTGGCGCACGGACTTTCCAAGTCAAACGATGCCTAACCGAACTGTGCTGACCATAACTGATCTTCCTTCGCCATAAGGACACATTGCATGACCTTTCAGACCTTTCTGCCTGATCTTCTCTGGGAACCTGTAGTTCGTGCCGCGCTTGTTGAAGACCTGGGAACGGGCGGAGATCTGACGACACAGGCTCTTCTTGATCCTGAACAGCCCCTTCAGGCAGTTTTTCGTGCAAGACAAAACGGCGTTCTGGCTGGGTTGCAGGGGGCCCACCTTGCATTCAGTCTTCTTGACCGCAAGGCTGAGTTTATTTCTCACAGACAGGATGGCGACAGGATTGGGGCCGGGGATGTCCTGGCCGTCATTGACGGGTCTGCGAGTACGGTTCTGGCAGGCGAACGCACGGCGTTAAATCTACTCTCGCACCTGAGCGGTATCGCTACAGCGACGCGGGCGATCGTGGATGCCGTTCATGGCACGGAGGCTCGGATCTGCTGTACACGCAAAACGCTTCCTGGCCTTAAAGCGGTTCAGAAATATGCGGTACGTGCAGGTGGTGGTGCCAGTCATAGATATCGGCTTGATGACGCCATCCTGATCAAGGACAATCATCTGGCTTTATGCGGGGGCGTCTCAGCAGCTTTGAAGGCGGCGCGTCAGCGGGCGGGGCATCTGATGAAGATTGAGCTGGAGGTCGATACGCTCGATCAGCTCGAAGAAGCCCTCGCGGCTGGCGGAGCAGATGCTTACCTTCTCGATAATATGGGTGTGGAAACACTTCGTAGAGCTGTCAGACTTATCGATGGTCGCGCTATTGCTGAGGCATCCGGTGGAATTACACCGGAGACGGCACGCCCGATTGCAGAGACCGGGGTGGACGTTTTGTCGTTGGGCTGGCTTACACATACGGTCAAAGCGCTGGATATCGGCCTTGATATAAGCGGCTAAGCTGGTTTTTCCGGCAAGAGCATTCCAAAGTATGCTCTTGCCGAGAGTATGACTGTGTCCGTCAGGCCAGGACGTTGCCCATGGCAGGGTCTGTGATGCTCGTTTGTCCGGTTTCTACATGCCCGGCAAATCGAGCTTGATTGCCCGGTTCATCGGAGCAGGAGAGAACAAGATCATACCAGTGATGACTGGCATCGAGATCAACGGAGACGGATGCCGACTGATTTCCTTCAAGGGTAAGAAAACGGTCTTCCGCACCATAAGCGTTATCCTGGATCCTGACCTTCTTTTCTGTGGACGCAGTATTCTTGAGGTTTAGGACCAGATTGCCGGTTCGAGCGTCTCCCCGCGCTTGAACGTGGATATCCATAGGTTTCGCGTTCTGGAAGTAACGCGCAAAACCATTTGGCCCGAGAATGGTAAAGTCGTGCTGTCCTGCGCTCTTTATTTTCCAAATGTCAGTGATGGCTTTTCCCGGCTCCAGAGTATGCCGGCGAGGGGTCTCCTCGGTTCCGTCACGATAAACGTAAAAACACGCCCCGGATGTGCCGTCATTGCGGATTTCGAAAGTCACGCTGTCTGCACTGGTCTCCAGGAGGTCTGCAGAGAGTTTGTATGGCAGTGGTCTTGCCAAGCGTGCCCCTCGTTCCTGGTTGCCGATATCGTCGAGGGTGCTCTGATGAGGAATAACGGGCGAGGGAAGCTTGCAGGATGCGTCAGCAATTTTCCTGTAGGCGGCCGTGTCCGGAAGCGGCGGCTTAACCGTAGTTTTGCGCGAAAAATCGAACGCACTGGTTAAGTCGCCGCAGACTGCGCGGCGCCATGGCGTAATATTGGTTTCTTTGACGCCAAAACGGGCTTCGATGAAGCGTAGCACAGAGGTGTGGTCAAACACTTCGGAGCAGACAAAGCCCCCTGTGCTCCAGGGAGAGATAACGAAAGCGGGTACACGCGGCCCCAGGCCATAAGGAAGATCGTCTGCCTTGTAGCGGTCTGGCCTGAAGCTCTGGAGATGATTGTGAATTTCGTCTCTGGTCGTCACCGTGCTCTGACCTGGGAGAACCGGTGTGGGAGGCTGTGGGGGCGGCATATGGTCAAAATACCCGTCGTTCTCATCATACATCACGAGAAAAACGGTTTTGGCCCAGACATCCGGATTTGCCGTCAGGGCATCGAGCGCGTGAGCAATAAAGGTTGCACCGTAGCCGGGCGTCCACCGGGGGTGTTCAGAATATGCCGCCGGAGGCAGGATCCATGACACCTGTGGCAGCCGATCCGCCAGAACATCCTGTTTCAAGTGATCAAGGGTTCGCGCAGTCATGGCGCGCTCATGCAGGGCTGATCCCGGCTTGGCGTCAGCGAAATTCTTGAAACACATCAAAACGTTTGTGCCGAAATTACCATTCTCAACATCGGCGCCAGACAGGCCCTGCTGGTAAACCTGCCATGACACACCGGCCTCCTGAAGGCGCTCAGGGTAGGTCGTCCAGGTGAAAGGCTCAGGCACTTTGGGATAAAAATCTCTGTCTACCCAATCCACATTGTCGAGGATCGGGCCACCGCCTGTCGCATTGGGATCAACGGTGCCAGACATGAGGTAAAAACGGTTGGGGTGTGTCTGGGTCGGTGTGGAGCAGAAATAGTGATCGCAGACCGTGAACGCGTCAGCCAAAGCGTAATGAAAGGGAATATCTTCCCGTGTGTAATAGCCCATCGTCATATCTTTCTTGTGACGAGGCCATTGGTTGTTCCAGCCTTTGTTGATCGCTGCGTGAGTAGGAGCCCAACTGTGGTCCAGATCAATCACGCATTCTGCACTGGTAGTTTGTGTCGGGAGATGGAACGGCGTGATCCAGCCATTTTCGGCTTTCTGCCGTTGCTGCCACCAGATCGGTTCGCGGTTTGGACCACGCACGACATGCCGGTCTCCATACCCTCGAACGCCTGACAGATGACCAAGATAGTGATCGAAAGATCGGTTTTCCTGCATCAGTACAACAATATGCTGGACGTCTTCGATCGTTCCTGTGTCCCGACGGGCAGGGATGGCACGGGCACGCTGAATGGATGGAAGAAGCGCACTCAGGGAAAAACCTGCTCCCAGACCCAGCACGCCGCGACGGTTCAGTTTTGTTGCCACCGTTGATCTCTTCCATACACTCGATTGTGATAAGACGCTTATCAGCCTCCGGAGATGAAATCATCAAGGAAATTCAGGATGTTTCATGTCACTTTTGTGAACGGGCATGGCGTTGAAGAGCGGACGTCGGCACCCGCAGGTGAATGCGCGGAAACAGGCCGCCGTTTGGTTCAGAGTGTGTTTGAGATTGACTTCGCCTATAGGGGCTTGAATGATTTGTGCTGGTTATTTGAGTAGGACACCATGACACAGGATGATGCACCTCCTTCCTCATCCCAACAGGGATTGGAAGAGGAAAACCACCCTCGCCGACGCGATGTGCTCGCGACAGTTACGCTGGGGATGGGCTGTGCAGGGGCCTGCGCGCTGGCATATCCGTTTCTCAACAGTTTGAATGGTACGCAGAGCAGTCGCATTGGCGAAGATGATACTGTTGAGGTTGATTGCTCGAAGCTGGCGCCGGGGCAGCAGCTTGTGGTGACGTGGCGTGGATGGCCGGTGTTCGTTCAGCGGCGCACACCAGAAATGCTGGCTTCGCTCCGTGTTCCTGAACTAGCGCATCGGCTGCGTGACCCAGAGTCCAAAATGCACCAGCAACCTCAGGATGCGATCAACTGGCATCGCTCTGTTGTGCCTGAGATTGGCGTTCTGATCGGGATCTGTACGCATCTGGGGTGTGTGCCATCTTTTGACGCGCCATCGTCAGGCGATCGATCCGGGAAATATGCCTGTCCCTGCCATGGGTCCCAATTCGATATCGCAGGGCGGGCGTATAAGGATGCGCCAGCGCCCTATAATCTTCCTGTTCCGCCCGTGACGATAATTTCTGATCAGCACCTTCTCATTGGGAAGAGTAAAGGCGATCCAGATTTTGATATCGCGACTATCCAGCAGATCTGATTGTCCTCATGACCGATAAATCTCAAGATCTCTCCCGGTGGGTAGAGAAACGTCTCCCGATTGTTTCTTCTTTTCGGCGTGAATACGTTGATTTCGCAATGCCGAAAAATCTCAATTATCTATGGAATTTCGGTGCTTTTGCCACGGTTTCGCTCGGGATGCTTTTGCTGAGCGGGATCTTTCTTGCTCTCAATTATACTCCGACAGTGTCAGATGCATTTTCCAGCATTGAGACCATAGATCGGCAGGTAGCATCGGGCTGGCTGGTTCGATCCATTCATATGGGCGGCGTTTCCATGCTGTTTGCCGCTCTCTACGTTCATGTCGCAAGAGGGCTCTATTACGGATCTTACAAAGCGCCTCGTGAACTGATCTGGCTCACTGGGCTCGGACTGCTTTTAATGGTCATGATAACGGCTTTTGCGGGATATATTCTCCCGTGGGGGCAGATGTCCTATTGGGGCGCAACAGTTGTCGTGAATGCGCTCAATACTGTGCCATTGATCGGCAAAGCCCTGACGTCCTGGCTAATGGGAGGGGAGGGCCTTGGTAATGTTGCTTTACACAGAATTTACGTTCTTCATTTCCTGACAGCATTTTCTATTATTGGCGTCGTGGCGCTTCATATTGCAACATTGCATGTTGCGGGATCAAATAACCCGACAGGAATAGATCCTGAATACTCTGATGAAACAGTCCCATTTCATCCCTATTATACGTCCAAGGATGGGTTGGGGCTTTGTTTGTTTCTTATCGTCTATGCAGTAGTTGTTTTCTTCGCTCCGGATTTTCTGACTCTTGCAGAGAATTACGTACAGGCAAACCCGCTTGTGACGCCTCAGGACATTACGCCGGAATGGTATTTTGCACCGTTTTATGCGATTTTAAGGGCGGTTCCTTCCAAACTTGGAGGCCTCATCCTCGCGACAGGAAGTATAGGCGTATTATTTGCGGTGCCATGGCTGGATAAGTCCCCTGTCAGATCTGCACGGTATCGACCTCTCCTTCGACCTGCGCTTTTATTGCTTTTCTTCTCGTTTGTTGCTCTAGGTTTTGCGGGAATGCATCCACCAGCAGGGGGATGGCTATGGCTCAGCCGTGTGGCTGTTTGCTACTGGTATTTATATTTTTTGGTACTTCTGCCGTTTCAGTCGCGACGTGAAACATCACCATCCCCGACCGTCCAGCACGAGGGCTCGGAATGAAATATCTTTTCGTGGCTTTGCTTGCTCTTTCGCCTTTACAGGCCATGGCTTCTACGCCTGAACAACGTGGGTTTCAGGTATTCAGGCAGGTCTGTAGTAGCTGCCATAGCCTGAATTATGTCGCTTACTCGGATCTGTCAGAACTCGGCCTGTCTGTCTCGGCTATCAAGGACTATGCGGCACAGCATCAGGTTGCTGATGGTCTGGATGACGATGGAGACCTCAAAACGCGTCCAGCCCACCCATCCGATAAAATTGGGTCACCCTATCCGAGTGAAAATCTGGCCCGTATGGCCAATCATGGCGGCTTGCCACCGGATTTTTCACGGCTTGCCCTCACGCAGAAGGGCGGAACGGCCCGTATTATCCAGATTTTGGAATCTTACGCCTCGGCACCGGAAGGAGCGGTGCTCCCCCAAGGGTCTTATTACAATCTGGCCATGAAGCATCGTCATATTGCAATGCCTCAACCTCTGCATGCTGGTCAGGTCAAGTACTCAGACGGGACGTCGGCAACCATTTCCCAGATGGCACAGGATGTAGGCACATTCCTGGAATGGACAGCTCGTCCACACCTTCAAACCCGGCATAGAATAGGCATTTATACGTTAATTTATCTTATTGTGATGAGTATGTTGGTATTCGTTCTCAAAAATAGAATATGGAAAAAGGTGAAGGAATAGGCTGTGACTTCCAATATAGTTTTTAAAGGGAAGTCACAGGAAAATAAATTTCGTTTTCAGAAAATGAATTCCTCTTACGGCAGCGGATGAAGAGCGTTCAGCGCTGCTCGTTCCGACACAATTTCTTTCGCTTTTTTGGGAGTAGCGCGAGCAGCCTTGATTTCATCATCAGAAAAGACCGGGGCCGTACCAGACGTATTCAGCGACGAGACATACGTAAGAACAGCAGCAATCTGGCTATCTGTAAGCGCTTTGAAAGAAGGCATAAAGCCCATGTATGTCTCGTCGGAAACGTCAATCGCACCATGCAGCCCATTTAGAAGAACATCTGTAAGATAAGCCTTTCCCTCAGGAGAAGAGGCGATTTTACCAACTCTTCCGCTTAAGGGGGGAAACTGCCCCGGCGATCCAATTCCAGCGGCCTGATGGCACACGCTGCACTTGCTGCTGTAGAGTGCCTGGCCATCTTCTGCATGAGCTATGGGCGCGGTTCCGAATAGAAATCCCATAACAAGAACTGTGCGTTTGATCATGGATGGCTCCCGACAGATCATCTGAGTGAAACAAAAACAAATTGATGTAACAGTATCAAAGCCTCGTACCAAGTCATTGGCCCAGCTCCAGGGAAACGCCCGGTCGATTTTACCTTCATCGTGCAAGTTAGCCGCATCATCAGGCCTCGATCACAGTGTGCTCAGGGGGCATTTTTCAGATGGCAAGCCTAGCTTGGCGTCGGAGAGGAAATCCTGATCCGTCAGCAGCCTGAGGAATGCGGTGAGATCTGTCAGTTCGGCTTGTGACAGTATTTGGCCTTTTGGGTGGGCCAGAATGGCGTCCTTGAGCGTAGAAGCAGAACCGTCATGCAAATAAGGTGCGGTTACCTCGACATTTCGTAGAGAAGGGGTCCGGATAGGTTCGGAATAAGATATCGACAGTGCATGGAATTTTTGGTCAGTGAATAGAGGTGGTTGGTGGCATGAGCTACACTGTCCCTTACCAAGAAATATCTCTTTTCCGTTTATTCGTGAGCGTGTCGCGTCAGATAATCCCAAGTCCCACGGCGACTTATAGGAAGTTAGCTCTCGCTCGAATGCTGACACCGCCTCGGCAACAGAGCGGGCATCAATCGGAGTGTGTTTTTCAGGAAAAGCTTTCGAAAACAAAAGGCGATAGCAAAGGTTTCGGGAAAGCCGACGAGAGAGTTCTGACATGTTGGTCATACCCATTTCCACAGGGTGATGGCCACTCAGCGGAATAAAAAACTGATCTTCCAGTGTTATGACATGTTGGTTGATCCAAGTGAGCGTATGAAATTGCCCGACATTCGCGAGTGGTGGAACATTCCGGATTCCGTCCTCATCTGTTACGCCGGGATGGGTCGGATTTCCATCTGAGAAGGCATGACGCTGCTCATGGCAGGTTGCACAGGACATACTGCCGTCAAGAGAGAGGTCTGCGTCGTAGAAGAGTCTGTGCCCTAACTCGATTTTTGCATCGAGTGGGGAAATATCCGTGGCAACCGCTGGTAATGCTATCCCGGTTATAAGAAGCCCTAGAGATAGCAGTAGCTGATGGAGCATCAGGGAAGCGCAGAGACCATGACAGGCATGTCTTGCAGGCCGCTTCCCGCAAGTTGAACTGTATATTTTCCCGCCGAAAGCTGAAAGTCCACCATTTTGCGGATGCCAGAGCAGTCGGGACCATGCTGATGATGTGTTGAAGTAGCTGGGCCACCCTGTCCAAGAACATCGATCCACGTTTTATTTGGCAGCATGATACGATAGGTCCCACCCTTGGGAGCCTCGAAAGCAATCATCCCTCCGTAACTGACACTTCCGCCCGGTTCAGCGGGCCTCTGCAGAAAATGAACGTCAGGAGTGTGGTCCAGATGAACGGTGGCCGCGTGATTAAGCGTCAGGTAACCGTTAGAAAGACCGGCTTGATTTGTGGCGGCCGTCAAGGGAGTGGGATGGCTCCAGCCCTCATACCCAGCAGGCAGAGAGGTTGTTCCAGGTTTGCAAGCTGCGGGGTCAGCCAACGCTGTACCGGCACTAAAAAGCATGGCTAAGGAGAGGATACCGGGCAGGGCACGCTTCATGGTTATGTTTTCCAGCAAAGCTTTCAGGTGCGTCTATTGAAGCACCTGAATATGGAAGTTTGCCAGAGGTATGACGGCATCGAAACGTGTCAGATGGCCAGCCCATAAAAGCGCGGGCATGGTTGGGAACGCCATACCCGCAATACCAGAGAAGGTTAGAGAGCAGGGGCGTTGAACGTGTCGCAGCGTTTGATATCGCCGCTTTCCAGCCCGCGCTTGAACCACGCTACTCTCTGCGCAGATGTTCCATGCGTGAAGCTATCCGGGACAACGTATCCCTGGGCTTGCCGTTCCAGGCGATCGTCACCAACCGCTGAGGCTGCGTTCATACCTTCTTCGATATCTCCCGTCTCAAGGAAATGGCGGGTATCATTCGCGCGCTTGGCCCAGACACCAGCGAAACAGTCTGCCTGTAGCTCAACGCGCACGGAAAGGCCGTTAGCCCCTTTCTGGGCGGCGCTCCCTTGCTGATTGACCTGCTGCATAATGCCCAGTTCATTTTGAACGTGATGCCCGACCTCGTGAGCAACTACATAGGCCCTCGCGAAGTCTCCGCTCGCTCCCAGACGACTCTGCAATTCCTGAAAGAACTGCAGGTCGAGATAAACCTTACGGTCGGCGGGGCAATAGAACGGGCCTACAGACGTTTGAGCATAGCCACAGCCAGACTGGGTGCCGCCTGAAAAAAGCACCAGACCGGGATCATGATACGTTCGCCCCATCTGTTGAAAGGTGCTGCTCCAGACATCTTCGGTAGATCCGAGAATACGGGCGATGAATTTTCTTCCCGGGTCGTCTTTTGCTGCCTGCGGCTGGCTGGTCGCCGGTGTATTTGCTGCCGGACCATTCTCGAGAAGGTTCAGAACCACTCGGGGATCAACGCCGAAGTACAGTGCGCCAATGACAAGGATGACACCACCAATCCCTCCGATCCTCAAAGGGCCGCGTCCTCCGCCTCCGGAACCGCGTCGATCATCAATGTTGGTGCTTTCCCGTTGGTCGTCGAGACGCATGTGTGTTTTGCCCTGTTGCCGTTTCCCGGATGGGAAAATTGTTAAATTATCCTTTATCAGATTTCGTGAGCGCAAGGCACCGTTTGGACACCAGGCTTCGAAGAAGTGTGAAGACATCCTCTACGACCTCGTGTCACAGTCACGACAGTTGCAACAGGAGTTATCATGATGCTGTCGAAATCCGGTTTTCTGTTGGCCTTGTCATGTTTGACAGCCACGCCAGCATTGGCTGGCCCAAGTTTGGATCAAGCTCTCAAACTTTCAGAGCGAACGCCGGCTTTCGTCGCCCGTGACAGTGTTCGGCACCCGCTGGAAGAGCTGCAGTTTTTCGGGATATCTCCGACGTCCAATGTCATAGAGATCTGGCCTGCTGGAGGGTATTGGACCCAAATTCTCGCGCCGTATCTTCATGACCAAGGCACTTATACGGTTGCTCTCGGGCCCGCAGATATCAAAAAGCAGAGTATTGCCAAGCTTCAGGCTACGCATCCGGATATCTACGGAGCCGTCAAAACCACTCGTTTTGATGCAGAGAATTTGAATTTCGCACCGGCAGACAGTGCGGATCTCGTCATGACATTCAGGAATATGCACAACTGGATGGAAGCTGGAAATGCCCCGCAGATGCTGGAGGCAATCCACAAAGTGCTGAAGCCAGGCGGTATTCTGGGTATTGAAGACCATCGCGGAAACACCAGCGCTCCGCAGGACCCGCAGGCAAAAGATGGGTATGTGAGACAGGCATACGCCATCCAGATGATTGAGAAAGCGGGTTTCAAGCTTGTTGGGAGCTCCGAAATCAACGCCAATCCCCGGGATACGGCACAGTGGCCCAAAGGGATCTGGACCCTTCCTCCAACATACGCTCTGGGCCAAGTTGATCGCGCCAAATATGCCGCCATCGGGGAAGGGGACAATTTTGTTCTGAAATTCCAGAAGGTTGGAAATTAACTCCTAAATCAATTTTCTTTCTGTGAGGTGTGATTTTTCAGTCATTTAGGTCGTTGATAGCCATTGCAAGAGCCGTGGAGATCGTCTAGACCCACCTCACAGTCTGCGGGCATGGTGGAATTGGTAGACACGCCAGATTTAGGTTCTGGTGGCGCAAGCTGTGGGGGTTCAAGTCCCTCTGCCCGTACCAGTCATTTTCAATATCCTCGTTGTTCCGGCAGACAAGATTGTCTGGCTTTAGGTCTGTGAGGGGCGTTGAAATATCTTCCGCTTGGTTTCGTCGGGTTTCTGGTTATCGCATGTCCCGCACATGCGGCTTCGTGCCCGGCCTTATTTGCCAAAGGTGTTCCCCCCGCACTTTTGTCAGAGACCGCGCGATCAGGCACTGTTCAGCTGTGTAATGACCATTATGCCGTTCTGGCTTCAGAAGCGACAAAGGGTCCGCTCTGGTCTGCTGAAGACCTGACCGAAGAAAATCTTGAAATTGCTGATGACACGAACCGACAAGGAAAATTCTTTCCCGATATGAGGCTACCGGCCTCCATGCGCGCGTCGCTGACGGACTACAGAGCCTCAGGCTACGACCGGGGACATATGACACCAAGCGGCAATGAGCCGGGTCTTGCGTCTCAGCAGCAGTCTTTCCTGCTGTCCAATATTGTTCCCCAAACGGGTGAGTTGAACCGTGGCCCGTGGGAAGGTGTTGAAAGCGCTGTCAGAGGGTGGGCACGTCAGGAAGGCGAAATTTTCGTTGTTACTGGACCCGGATACGATCCAGATCACAGCGTGAGAATTGGAAGAGGGCGTATCCCGGTTCCGGCTGCGACATGGAAGGCCATTTACGATCCGGCCGCCAATGGTACTGGTGCCTATGTGTGCCTGAATACACGCAAGCCAACCTGCAAGATCATAGCCGTTGCGCTTCTGATGCAGCTCGTGAACGTGGATCCGTTTCCCGCACTTCCGCAGTCCATGAAGGAACAGGTTGTAGGCATGCCGCCGATCAGGGAAAGCCCTTATGCACTCTCCAAGCGTCCGCGTAGCAACAGGCTCCTCAAGGAGTGGGGGTCCAAAGCGGCACAGAAGGCGATCAAGGCTCTCGTCAAGGCGCTTGTTCAATAAGCGCCTTGGTCGGCCGCCTTCTCGCTCAGGGCGTGAAAACAATCGTCTTGTTTCCATTTAGAATGGCCCGTCGTTCAATGTGATACCGTACGGCGCGAGCAAGTACGCGACGCTCGATATCACGTCCCTTACGGATCAGGTCTTCCGGGTCGTCAGCGTGAGAGATCCGCTCTACGTCCTGCTCTATGATCGGTCCTTCATCCAGATCGCTGGTGACATAATGGGCCGTCGCACCAATAAGCTTTACGCCACGGCTGAACGCCTGATGATAGGGGCGAGCGCCTTTAAAGCCTGGTAGAAAGGAATGGTGAATGTTGATGCAACGTCCAGAAAGGCGAGTGGCCATTTCGTTGGAAAGGACCTGCATATATCGCGCCAGAATAGCCAGTTCAGCCCCGCTCTCCTGAAAAACAGTCCAGATGCGTTGTTCCTGTTCCGCCTTGGTATCTTTGGTAATGGGAAGATGGTGAAATGGAACGCCATGGAAATCCAGATCAGCATAGGTTTCCCGCGCATGATTGGAGATGATTCCCACCGGATCTATCTGTAGTTCACCGATACGCCAGCGATAGAGAAGGTCCACAAGGCAATGATCGAAGCGGGACACAAAAAGGAGAACTTTCTGGCGCTTTGAGATGTCACTGATTTGCCAGTCCATCGAGAAATTTTCAGCCAGACGGGAAAATTCTGTTTTCAACTGGGTTTCGGACAATGCCTCCTTT
Source organism: Gluconobacter sp. P5B12 (assembly GCF_018812035.1). Lineage (NCBI taxonomy): Bacteria > Pseudomonadati > Pseudomonadota > Alphaproteobacteria > Acetobacterales > Acetobacteraceae > Gluconobacter > Gluconobacter sp. P5B12. The sequence continues at coordinate 233,780 of NZ_JACRVV010000006.1, forward strand.
GCCACATCGAAAACAATTCGCATGAAAAACTGGGTACTGTCAGTATCGTCGAACTGCTGTGCTTCCGTGATATTCGCACCAAGCTCATAAAGACGCTGGCTGATGGCAGCTACAATGCCAGGGCGGTTAGGGCAGCTTAAGGTGACTACGAAAGTTGTAAGCGTAGATGACTGACGAATCATGAAAGGCGGGGTCCAGCGTTGAATTGCCACTTGGCATGGTGACGGATCGGTCCCTACCTATACGCCCAGATGGTAGACAGGCAAAACACCGGGCAGAGGACTTTATGACGATACGGGATTATCTGTTTGCAGGATCTTGCCTGCTAATCGTTGTTCTGTTCGGGCATGCAGATGCATCAGCACGGCAAGAAAGTATTCCGTCACCGGCAGAGCAAAAACTCATTTCGCGTCAGATCGCGTCTATTCGTGACCCACGGGAGAGGAACGCTGTGGCGACGCAAGGAACAGCCTGGCTTATGACAACCTATCTCTGCCAGCCTGCCGCGCGGCACGAACTCGTTAAGCGAGGAAGTTCAAACAATCGTTTTTTTCTTCAGGATGACAGGCCAGAAAGCCAGGTGGTCGTAAACGCGTCTCTGATACGAGGGCGGGGACAGTATCAAAGGAAAGCATCCCCTATCGAGTGGGTCTCATTTACATGGGAGTGTCATCTTGATCCAAGCACAGGAAAAGTACTTGGATTTGACGTGAGGACGAATACGCACGAGAAGTGAAACCATGACTTACACGCCAGAAAATCCTCAGAAGGGCTTCTAATGGATTTCACCGTTTTCTACGGCTGAGCAAAACATCTTCCAGTCTTTATGGGTTTGATCTGCATACGTCTCAGAGAAGTCTGATATGGCTGAGGCGAAAGAAGCGCCTTTACCCAGATAGCCAGAAATCATGCTCACATTGCCAGAACGTGCATGTGCCCGCGCCAAAGTCCGTCCGCACAATTTTGCATAATCAGCCAAACCATCCTGAGCCACATCTGAGCCGACAGCGGCCAATCGGCTATCCTTGACGCGCCGCACATAAAACTGGCGCCCGCTTCCCGAGAGATCAGGTGTATCGCTAGAGATTGAGGCATTACTGTGCGTCCACCCCAAAAATGTGTCAGACACAGCCTGCATGATCCGCTGCCCCGTTACGACGCGCTCTCCTTGATTGGCGAAGGGTGAAGTCAGCGTATCAGTCTGCAGAACGGACATCTGGGCTTCCTTGATCTGCAGAAGCATGGTCTCTCCATCGGCAGTTGAGAACAGTCCAATTGCACAGAACGTTCCGACACTCCCAATCCCGACAACCTTAAAAATAACGTCTTTAAGAGTGTACCGGCGCAACAGAATGGCCCGCTCTAACGGCTGTGTTTCAACATATCGACTAAAAGCAAGCCGGATGGTCTCTTCCTGTTCGGGTAACCGCATGACCAGCGGAGGCTTTTCCTTGAACGCTGGATTTTTTCCATCACTTGCAATCAGGCCGAAATGCCCTTTTGCTGCTTCTATCCGCTCAGAAAGAAGCTTTTCTGCGCGAGTACGGACTTTTGGGTCCTCAAAACCGGCAATTGCAGCTGTGAGGTCAATGCGCTCTGACCAGATCTGAAGAGGGGTCATCGCGGCCAGCCGCGTCATTTGCTCGCAATAAGAAAGAGACATGCTTGTCGCAAGGTCTTTGGTAGCCTTGCTGGATAGCCCGCTTTCCTGACCGGCAAGCACCAGCGAAGTCCCCAAGCGCTTAACATCCCATTCAAAGGGTGCCTTCAGGGTCTCATCAAAGTCATTGATATCAAAAACCGGAACGCCTTCCGGAGACGAATAGCTTCCGAAGTTGGCAAGATGGCAATCTCCACAAGACTGAACATTGATGCCCGATGCCGGGGTGGAAGCAAGATCTTTGGCCATGACAAGCGCAGACCCACGAAGGAACGTGAAAGGTGAGACTTTCATTCGCTGATAGCGCACCGGAAGAAGAGACGAAATGCGACCTTTTCCCTGTTCGAATAAAAGATTTACAGGGTTTTGACGTACGTCTGAGGCGCTCCATTCAGCATGGGCTCCACGGGGCGTCTGCTTTCTAAGCTTGGCTCCCTGACAATGACTTTCTTTTCTTGTCAAAAGAACAGATTTGTGGGTAGCAATTTCTCTGGGATCGTTCTTCATGACCAGTATTCTCCTCTATAAATTCATCCTTAATGACAATATTTGGTAATTATATTTGCTATTTTCTGTTATTTCGAAGAAATTTTTGAAAACCCCGGTTTCCCAAGAAAGTCAGTAAAGGCATGCTGAGGCGCAGGAGAGACGGCATTAGTAAGCATAAACCACCAAAAATTCCGTCGATTTTAGGAAAAAATCTCTCAAGTTTTGGCTTTTGAATAAGCTTCAGGATTTCAGAGGCAATAACTTCTGGTGTTGCGGGGGTGCCAACAAAATTTAGAACCGAACCACCAGTCTCCATCTCCTGACGTAGCATCTCCGTTTCCACAGCTCCCGGAAAAATGGATGAAACGGCAATGCCTTTAGGGCTTATTTCCTGAGCCAACGATAGGGCAAAGTTTCGCAGTCCTGCTTTGGTCGCACCATAAACACTACTCCCAGCTAAAGGAATCGTCGCGGCCATGGAGTTTACTATTATGATACGGCCTCCAGCCGGAATTTTTGGTAATAATAAAGACGTAAGTGCAATCGGTGCTGTCAGATTAATCGAAATTTGCCGTATTACATCTGCCGGTTGAGTATCTTCGACCATGCCCGGGCTTATAATTGCCGCACAATGAATCAAGATATCGACACCAGGAATTTGTTTTAAAAGGACTTCATTTACTCGGCTGATGTCGTGCAGGTTAGAGGCATCGTAATAGATATGCGTCAGTGCTTCATGGGCAATATCTGGAGCAGTGCGAGACAACGCAACTACTCTATGGCCTTGATCTAAAAGCTTTCGGGTGACAATCGTTCCGATGCCTCCAGAAGCCCCCGTAAGAACGACGGTTTGAAAAGCGGAAACTGGCCTAAGGGGCGACTTAAGAGGCATCTAGAAAACAATCACTGTGAGCATGATGAGAGCGTTATGAAAGAAAAAATTTTGAAGCGACGATGCTCATCTTCCTATTTCCACTGAATTAAATCTAGAGGCTTTAGGCACGCTTTGAAATAAATTATTTTATCCTCCTTGGACTTCCAACACTCGTTAATTGATAAATAATTATTTTAAATTACTTTTGGAGATCTGAGTTTGATGATTTAATTGATAATTTTTTCACTTATAATTGCTTCCGTACCCAATTTCTTGCAATTAAAAAAGGATCAATAAGCGCGTCCATCATAAGTTTACAAATATATCAATTATATATAATAAATCAAGAAAATAGAAATAATGTAAGTATA
>NZ_JACRVV010000056.1:0-546 GCF_018812035.1 Gluconobacter sp. P5B12
GTTTTTGCTCTTCTGTAGAAACCCGAGCGTAGCCGATGATCATATAAACCACTCCAAATACATCAAATAAATGACCTTCCAAACTGGATCGTTGGTTGAAGATCTTTGCAATTACCTTCATGAATTTTGAAGGGACGAGGTTGACAAAAACGGTCATTTCGGGCAAAGGTTCGAAAATACCCGAAACTCAATTAGGGATTCCCAGAAAATGGCCGATTTTCTAACTTCGTCTGCGCAGAAAACTGTCTCAAATCAGGCCGGAACAAATCGACCATTTTTGGCATCTTGGGAATTTTTGTTGCAAAAAGTTTCTTCACAAGACGGGAGTGGCGGACAAATTGGTCCGTCAGTAAGGGGATCTCTAACAGAAGAACATGATCGTTTGGTGGGTGTTTCAGGGGGAATGTCTTTCCTTTTCAATGGACAGGATTTGACCGATGATGCCCTGACATATGAAGTGGTTGATCGGCACGTGGCAGACGATTTAGTCATCGAATTTGGCCGACTGATTTGTGCAAAAAAAACTGCCTTCCAGAGATGATTGTT
>NZ_JACRVV010000057.1:0-543 GCF_018812035.1 Gluconobacter sp. P5B12
GCATAGCCGCGAACAAGCCACTAGGGCTGAACGGGGAACCTGACAGCGTCTTTAGCTGCTCTCTCTCCGCCGTGAACCTGGAGCAGTGCATTAGCACATGTTCTGCTGTTTCTTCACCGTCGACGCAGAACAAGCATTGGGCTGACTCTACGTGAYGGAACCGGAGTAGATAGGCCCGGAARCAGCCATGGTCCGTGAGGAACTGGGTTAGKTGGTAGTCCAAGCATTTGTGTTGGCACTCTRCCCAAACCGTCATCTCTGGGATGARCTGATARGTCCACCTCYCCCGTMGCGACGTTTGCCATCTGCTCTGCCATTCACCTAATAGCCACTCGTRTGCCTYYTGCCTGGAAGCGCCACTCCGCATTAGGCTGAGAGCCTTGATCTCCAGATCAATYGGCGGCAGGCCTGCCAGCGCTAGCGCCGCGTCTTCGGATATKGTCCTGAATCCTCTAWTGAGCCTSAGRGMCATTGACCGTAGCACCGAACGAGCTCCTTTCAGGTATGAGACCCTGCCAGTGGCATTGCTCCAGACTGGTGCAG
>NZ_JACRVV010000058.1:0-258 GCF_018812035.1 Gluconobacter sp. P5B12
TGAGTATGTTCCATTGTTAATTTTATTTTTAACGAAATCAGCCGCTTCTGCCATTATTGTGACCTTTTCCTTTGGCTTCCAAATAATACTGAATCCTAACAAGCTAGTAATTGCATCGTAAAAAACAAAAAAGGGGCAATTAACAGCCGAGACACTGGACCAAAGACACAAGAACTCAACAATCATTATGTATGGCGCCATTTGACTCGACTACCTACGAGACCACTCGAGTATTTTTGGAAACACCCGAGTATTTTT
>NZ_JACRVV010000059.1:0-520 GCF_018812035.1 Gluconobacter sp. P5B12
GAATGATGACCCTTGCATTTTCAGGTTTAACGCCTTCGCAAGCATTTCTGTATATGGATGATTTAGTAGTCATAGGCTGTTCTGAAAAGCACATGCTTAAAAATCTAACCGACGTTTTCAAATTATGTAGGCAACATAATTTAAAATTACATCCAGAAAAATGCACTTTCTTTATGAAAGAGGTTACTTATTTAGGTCACAAGTGTACTGACAAAGGTATATTGCCAGATGACTCTAAATATGAGGTAATAAAAAATTACCTCAAACCAATAAACGCAGACGAAGCTAGACGATTCGTGGCATTTTGCAATTATTACAGAAGATTTATTAAGAACTTTTCTGAGAAATCACGCCATTTAACGAGGCTTTGTAAAAAGAATGTTCCATTTGAATGGACAAGCGAATGCCATGATGCATTCGAATATCTCAAAAGGGAATTAATGAAACCAACACTCCTTCAGTACACAGATTTCAGCAAACAATTTTGCATAACCACAGATGCTAGTAAACAAGCATGTGG
>NZ_JACRVV010000060.1:0-518 GCF_018812035.1 Gluconobacter sp. P5B12
GGGGTCTTCGTCCTCGCCAAACTTTTGCTTGGGTCCGGCAAATTGTTAAGTCGCCCATAAATTTGACTTGTTCTTGCAGTTTGGGGCTTTATGGGGCACCCACTGAGGCTATTTGCATAATGGTTTATAGAAAAGACAAAGCCGGGGCTTCGGATCTGGGTCCTTGGTTTGGGTTCCCGGGTTCTCGGATTCCTGGGTTCTCGGTTGCTGGACAAAGAACACGGCACAATGCCATCCAATGCCCGGGTTGATTTTCCTCGGTTTTGTTGTGGTCTATATCGCCCACTCTTGTCCGTTTCGTTTCTAAAACCGGAAAACGAGTGGCTTTAAGGGCTCGGCTCCTTTGTGCGGCATCCTTGGCTCGAAGTTAAAACCATCAACCACTTAAAATAAATTAAGGCGACGCCATTTTCCTTTCGCCCCGAGAGCATTCAGCAAACAACCCCGAGCTGAGGACCAACGAGCAAGGACCAGGACTTGCAGGATACACAGACACGGACACAGGCACAGATGCGGAC
>NZ_JACRVV010000061.1:0-513 GCF_018812035.1 Gluconobacter sp. P5B12
GGTAATATACGGTTTGCATCCCAATTTAGGCGCCGCAAGGCAAAAAGCAAAGACACTAGAATAACAAGATGCGTAACGCCATACGATTTTTTGGCACACGATTTTTTGGCCGTGGCTCTAGAGGTGGCTCCAGGCTCTCTCGAATTTTTGTTAGAGAGCGAGAGAGCGAAGAGCGCTACAGCGAACAGCTCTTTTCAACGCACAAAGTGATAGCAGACAACTGTATGTGTGCACACGTATGCTCATGCATTGTAAATTTGACAAAATATGCCCTTCACCTTAGAAGTTCTTAGACTTTAAATCTATATTATTTTTGATCAATTGGCAGCATGCGAAAAATTCTTGTTTTGCATTGCCTTAACGTTATTATTATTTAAATATAGCTTAGAAATACTAATAGCCGAATCATAATATCACAAAATAAATTTCAAAAATGACTTTAGATTAGAATATTTGCCATTAGAGTATTCAGCTTGCGGCGTGTGAAAAATGAACAAGGCAATGATCGTTGAG
>NZ_JACRVV010000062.1:0-504 GCF_018812035.1 Gluconobacter sp. P5B12
GCCCGTGGCGAAATAATTTGAACACCGGCTTGCTAATTTGCCCGTGGCGAAATAATTTGAACACCGGCTTGCTAATTTGGAACGAAATTGGCCTGATTAGCGGAAATTGGCCTTGCAGGATTTGAAGGGCTTGAATTGCTGGAAAAGAGGTTGTTTCGGTGCAACAACGTGTGATGCCGGCCACGGCAAGTAAAACTATTGTGCGTGCTTTTGCCCTAGCCCGGAACCGATATGTTCGGGGTCGCGAAAAGGCAGAGTAACGACATATTTGCCGCACTCGTTTCTCGTGGTCGTTTGAAGGAAATTCTTCTCGCACATGGAATCGGATTCTTTTACCAACTTTGTTGGTATATCCTCCACCTCCCAAAATTTTGTGAGGAGTTTGTCCAGTGAATTATCGTACGCGTGGGAGATCTGTGTCGAAAAAGAGGAMATTCTGCTTTGGKCTGAGGCTGACACTGGACCAGTTAATACCCAGACGAAAATGGTCTCTTGCCCCAAGAG
>NZ_JACRVV010000063.1:0-500 GCF_018812035.1 Gluconobacter sp. P5B12
ATCCAAAGGAAAAGAAACCATTGTAGCCACAACAATAGAAATAAAAGAGTTAGATCGCTACTGGGAAGTGGAAGAAGAAGAAAAAGATGATATCGAGTCTGAAATCTGTGAAAATAAATTTATCAAAACGACAAAAAAAGATTCAGATGGGCGATACATTGTGTCAATTCCATTCAAGGAGGATGTCACCTTAGGAGATTCAAAGAAACAAGCGATAGCTCGTTACATGAATCTGGAGAAAAAACTAAAAAGAAATGAAAAACTTAAGGTTGACTACACTAAATTCATGAATGAATACATGGATTTAGGACACATGATTGAAGTGAGTGATGAAGGCAAATATTTTTTACCGCACCAGGCAGTGATTAGAGATTCAAGCCTTACGACCAAATTGAGAGTAGTTTTTGATGCTTCAGCAAAAACTACGAATAACAAAAGTTTGAACGACATAATGTGGGTTGGGCCACGAGTTCAAAAAGATATTTTTGACATTATTATTA
>NZ_JACRVV010000007.1:0-157250 GCF_018812035.1 Gluconobacter sp. P5B12
AATTACTCAGCTGCTCATGGCGGGCATTATTATGAGTTTTTCTGATATGGTTCTTCGGGGCGAACCGGCGTTAATGTCGTCACTTCGATGAAATAACCACCCTTCGTTCGAAAGTAGAAGGACCACGCGCCATGTGCGTTGCATGGAGCCTTCACCTCCCAGCCATCGGCGCTTAGGCGCTCATAGAGAGCATCGACGTCCTCGCGAGACTTCTGGATGAAACCAATGTGCAGGACGTCGAATTGCCTGGGGTAATCAAAGCCTTCGAGCTTGTTATCGAAATGATTGACGATCAGAACCAGCCCATCATTGTCCTGCATGATGGCCATTTTGATCCCACGCACAACGAGAGTGCGCAGGCCGAAATACTGTTCGAACATTACGCGATCAGCCTCAGTATCGTGGCTGTAGAGGTTGATATGGTTTAGCTTCATGACTGTGTCTTTCCGTTAGTGAGACGGACACGAGCCGATCGCAATCTGGACAAGGACGACCGACCACGGGCGAGGCCTATCCTCGTCGTGTCCGGCCATGGCCAAGAGCGGGTTTATTCCCTCAAGCGTGACTGTCTCTCCAGAGAGACCACAGGTTGTCACCATACCTGCATCGCTGTCTTTTTAGGCAAAAACGACTTTGCTGACACCAGCAGCAGCGGTCAAGCAGCTTCGTCAGTAATGTCCGCTTAGTAGACACTCATTGGGCAACAAAAATGACCGACAAGAGGCGTAAGCAGCAGGTCCACTTCCGCCCTCATCCCAGACAAAACAGGCATAAAAATTACTGCTCGTAAGCAGACATCATCTTCGTAGCGGACTGCGACCCGCCGCCGGTCTTTGAGCCTTCCGAACATGATCTCGATGCAGTTGCGACGTTTGTATTTTCGCCTATTGTATTTGACAGGTTATCCGCGAGATTTCCGTCCTGGAATGCAGGGCTTTATCTCTTTCTCTTCCTGCGGTTATACAATGTCTTATGTGAACTGTAGTCGCGGGGCGCATCACGCCAGCTCAGGCCGTTCCGGTTCACAAAGATGGTGCCACTCAACGCACGGCACTCATCAACGCGGGGCCTGTCGTGGCCCATCGGGAAAAATGACCGCAGACGCTCCATTTGGTCATCCGTCAGTCAGTGCAGGTCGCTCATTCCCATTCTCCTCATAGAGCCTCTAACTCACTATTCTTTGTTTCTCATCTCCGAAACGGAGGTTGGCTGAGATTGGTATTGACAAATCTGGTTCGTAACAAAATGATACTCTATATTACTACTAAGAAACAATCTGTTAGAGCGATGCTCAGGAGCCTCAGATGTCAGACCCCATTTCCATTTTTGCAGCCACTTCAAATGAGCAGCATCATCTGACATCTCTCGCAACAGGAAAATCGGGCCCGTTAAAACATGATTTTTCTGCTTACGGTCACTCCCTCCCTGCGCTTTCCCCTCAATTTGGTGCCACAGGCTCTGAACAAACCGGAAGCTTTCTATCGTACGATCTTTCTGCGGAGACCTTTCAAAAAGGTCATGATTACTGGAAAAATTCTCCTGAAATAGAGAGCGTTCATCAGAAAATTCTGGGTGTGACAACCGCAGACGAGAAAAACGGAGGGTCCTTACAGACCTTGAGTGCTCTTCCTGCACCTATCTCGCTCATGAGTGTTTCCGACGACACTGATAATCCTGACCGCCCGTCCCCTTCCGCTGGCATTGGAGGAGATGGCGCAGGAGGCGTAGAAGCCCCACCCGGTGGAGAAGACGTTCCGGTTACAGGACACAACCCAGGAGGAACATTTACACCCGGCTCTGGCGTCGCACCTGGATCAAGCAACTCAGACCATAATCTTCCACCGGACATACCTGAAGAAATCAATACACATGGACATAGAGTAAAAATTATCAAGGGAGTAGCATATCTTGAGGCAAATAAAGGTGGTTTGGTGACTTATCAGACGCCTTCAGGGGAATGGAAATCCCTCAAGGTTGGTGATCTTGATAACGAAATTAGCAAAGCAGCGCAGGATATTGGTGATCACACACCCAGCGAGCAAACAATACAGAACATTTACGAATATTTTGCCTCAGACAATCATAGCATTAATGACGTTCGCTCCCAGTATGCACATAGCGATGCAATCAAGGCTAAGGTGGAGCAGGATTATCAGGAGATCCTTAACAGGCCATCTGATCCTGGCGGGTTGCAAAATCAGCTGGATGAATTGGGTCGCGATCAAACACTTGATAGCATGCGCCATAAGATTGCTCATTCAAAAGAAGCAACCAGACTTTATACTGACTTAATTCCTGAAGTTCAGGGCAGAACACCAAACGATCAGGACAAGAACTGGGTGAACGCGCAAGAAGATCAGGTTTCTGGCACCGGCACTTATAAGCAGGTCAGACACGATCTTGCCCATTTCGAAGGAGAGGCGTGGGTCATTGATCCTTACTGGAATGATATCCTTGGGCGATCTCCAACCACTGACGAACGTAATGCCGTCGAAGATAAACTTGCAGATAATTCGACATTGACAGACATGCGCCACCAACTCGCGCATTCTGAAAAAACATTTGACGAAATTGCAAATGAATTTCAAAATCGAACAGGAAAAACGATAAGTAATGATGCTCACACATTCATTAATAATATCCAAGGAGACTTGGATGACGGTTCTCTAAAAATGGGTAGAGTTAAAGAACTCATAAATGCAGGAACCCGTTTATCTACGATAGATCATAATAAGGCCCCAAACAGTTACAATTCTGCATCTGGTATGCCTGCGGACGCGATACAATACAAAGACGGTAGCGGACGAACATTTATGATAAAGTCTACTATCAAATTCTCAGATGTCATAAGCGACGCCAAACTACATGAGAATGAAAATATTATCTCACAAATAGAATCTCTAAATAATGCCGTAGGACACGAAGGAAAATTTGATGTACAGCGAGATAAGAATTCTCATATCCTGTATACAAACCTCATTGATAATGCAAACTACAACGTTGGTTTATGGGCGGCCGCTGCCGGACTTGGAAGAATAGAAATGATTGTTCTGGGAGGAGTATACATAGCCGGAACCCAGACTTATAATGCATCGTTTAATTATTCTGATACATACAATAGAGACGTTCCGTTATGGGAGCAAGGTTATGATGATTACAAAAATGGATCTGTAAAATGATGAAATACGTATTTTATTTTATCATTTACGTTATTTCTTTGGGCGTTCTCGGGGGAATCGTCCTTTCGCTATTTCATAGCGATGGTAGATCCTTCTCCAATATAAAAGGTATTGGAGGTTTTTTTGAAAATTCCGTTGAAATAATGGTCTTAGAATTCTTTAGAAGAGCAATTCCCTGTACGACAATAGCAATATTGTCTAGATTTATAAAAAATAATACTGTAAAATTTTATTTTTGTTTGGTTTTTCCTGCGTTTATCATCTACCAGATGATAGAAAATATTTATTTCCATGGTGACTACATAATAGAATTTGCGGATTATTTTCCTGAAATAATTCTCTCACTATTCTGGTCTTTTTTTATTGGGGGTATTATCGATTCCTCCGGAAAATTAAGACCTTTGAAGGACCGGACTTATTGAGCAGGGCCACATGATCGACCGCGTGCAGGAACGATTCGCTGTCTGGCCGACACCGCCTGTGTGATGGGCCGAGCCTGACATGGTTCGCTGATAAACGCGGCCTCCAACCTGAAGGGTTTGAAAAACCCTCCAGTTTTGGGCCTCTCTGTGTGATTCCATCACTCTTGCATTGATTGGGGGCATGGATCATGAAGCCGCTAGGTTTCTTTGATGTTGAAGAGCGGCTTGCCGCCCTCCCTAAGCAGACCTTAAATTGTCCGTTGTTCAGTCTTGGAAGGTGCGACGAGATTGAAATGCTGGACGTTCAAATTGGCTTCATGCGCTCGTGCCTGAGCCAACTCGAAAGCACTCTGCATACGCATCAGGGTATCGGCGCGTACTCCAAAGGCCTTTTCAAACCGAATGGCCATGTCTGCGGACAGGTTGGACCGTCCATTCAGAAGAGCACTGATCGACTGGCGCGAGACGCCAAAATGTTCTGCAACGGTGTTCACCTTGATATTATAAGGTTCCAGGATCTCCGTTTTGAGCCAGTCACCCACATGAACGGCCAGTGAGGTATGCATTTTAAGCGCCATGATAATCCTCCAGTGTTATATCGCAGAGTGAACCCTGCTCGTTCAGGCGAAACGTCAGACGCCAGTTTTTGGTAACCGCCATAGACCAGGTTCCGGCACGATCCCCTATCAATGGATGCCATCCATAATTTGGAGGAACAGCGAGTTCGTCCAACGACGCTGCTGCATCAATGAATGCCAACATCTTCCGAAGCCGGGTCACATCGCCAACCAGACCTTTAGCATTACCTGTTTCAAAAAACCGGCGCAGGCCTTTGTGACTGATGCTTTCAATCTCCATAAATGTAAGGTACAGCTTTACGTTCTCAATGTAAACGGATGCTTTACATGGTAGAATTTCTATTGCCTTGAACTTACCTAAGAGCGCCCTTCCCTGTCTCATTGGACTGACCGTTCTCAGCAAGCCTGACAAGGTAAATTTACATCCGTTAATCCTTATTATCGGACATAGGGTACGGGGCACAAAAATACCTGCAAAGGTCTTTTCGAGGCGTGTTCCACAGATCGTCTACGCACAAAGGCGACTTCTAGAAACCCTGAACGTGTCACGGTCTGGTACCGTGACCGTGGGTTCTCTGAAGCGGCGTTGCACTCGTGATGCAGAGGGCTTTTCCATTGGAGTGAGGAACGGAATCACAGAGAGCACATCAAAACCAAACGGCTTTTAGAACCCTTCAGATCGTGATGGAGGGATTTTATCCGCCCCTCCAACATCGAGCTTCGTTGGCCCTCGGCTATGAAAGATGTCCGGAGTCTCGGTTTATGGAAACACCGGCTGTGTGGACTTGCCCGGCCCTTCGCATTTGGCTAGCGCCTTCAACACAGTCTCACCGATTTCCTCATCGGATGCGACAAAAGGAATATGAAACACCCGCCCCTCGTTCATGCCCCGTGGCCAGGCGCTGTGACTTCCGCTTCGTGAACTTTTCGAGGCCCTAATGATGATGTCAGGCTCGCTCTCGTAAAACCAAGAAATAAAAAGCTGATCGCGCTTCTTCCAGGCCGCCTCCCTGTCCTTGTAGCCATATGTGCTCGCAATCTCGTCCCAGAACGCCAGTCGTCTCTCGGTTGAGGCTTTCTCCATGGCAATGCGCTGTTCTCGATCTATTGGGACGCCCAGAGGAGGCGCACAGTACTCGCTTGTTTCAAGAGCCTGCCGCACGTGAGCGCCAATCCACTCAGGCGTGACCTCTCTGTCTGCGTGGATCGCGAGCCCATGGCGGGAGAAATACATCCCGGCCCAGATTTCGTCGGAGACAATGGCAATAAATTTATCAGTTCGGCCGACAAAACACGTTTTGTGCTTTGTGCGCGGAGGACGAAAGGGGCCCCGAGGCTTCGGTTTTTTCATCAGATCACCGCATTAATATTGAACGTGAAGATTTTACCTTCGGCTGACATTTCGGCTAGGGCATCATGATAGGCGCGGCAAAGGGCCTTCCATTCCGCAGCGGTCTGCGGATCCATCGCCTCAGGGTCTGCAATATAGGGAACAGCCAGATTCAGCACGTAAGAGCCAATATTCTCTGAATTGAAACTAACAGTATCATCTTTGGTTCCGTCAGTTGTATAGCCAAGCATCTTTTCGACACTTGCCTCGACCCGGGCCGCGACAGCATAAGGACTGCTGGTGTAGCTCGGAGCTGCAAGGTTGATCGTCTTGTCGCTTGTAGCAATGGAATTATCCTTATCCCAATGATCGAAGACCTTCCAGTTCGCCTTCAGAGGCTGTAGCCAGATCACGCCGTTCGGATCCTGGGATGGATTGAGTTGGTTCTGTACCCAGGCCTCGTAAGGCAGCCCCTGCTGGTTCGTATTCGTCCCGCTCGTAGCTGTTTTCCACTGGATGCCCTGATCCTTGTAACTCTGATTCCAGTCCGTGCCGTTGAAATTTCCAAACGTCTGGTTGGCAGACTTGACGGTATCGTTAGAAATGTTCTTCACGATGGCTTCGTTTTTTCGGAAAGCAACCGGATCACAGTCATTGTCGTCTTCTTTTTTGATCTTCTTGAGCGCCGTTAGAACTGACCCTTCGTCAAAGGCTGCCGCCATGGCATTTTCACCGCCTGCCACAAGGAGATTTCTGGCATCGCCAGAATCGGCTGTCGTCTCGAGATACGTATTAACCAACAGATTGGCTTCCAGTCCAACGGCCTGGGTGGCAGAAGACGCAAGGTCGAAGACCATGTCCTGGAAAGAAGAAGATGCAGGCGAATTATAGGCTGCGGCTTCAGCAGAAAGCTGGTCAGTGCTTTGGTTCTCAATGGTAGTGATCCAGGCTGAATGAAGATTGTACATAGCCTGGCCGGCCATCTTCAACTGGTCGTCTGTCGGCGGAACCTGTCCCCATTCGCCATAAACATTCCGAGCGATATTCTGAAACTCGGAGCTATTGACAATCGTCAGCATAATCTGGGACTGTGCTGTCCCATTGGCAAGCTGCTTCTGGTATCCAGAGATTTCTGAAGTTGATGCTGATCGTCCCAGAATAAACTGGTTCGCCGAAGAAAGATCGGTACTACTTTCCGATGAATACGCCATGATCGATCGTTCGCCCTGAAGGGAACCGCCGCCGGCCAGATAGCTCTGTGCGCCGCTCAGTCCGCTTGCATCGGCTTCCCGGTTAAACACAGAGTTATACAGGCCATTGATATCATTCCTCTCCTCCGTGGAGGTGACCATGATCGACCGTTCGCCCTGAAGGGAACCACCGTTAGCCAGATAGTTCTGCGCAGCACTTAGTCCACTTGCATCAGCTTCCCGGTTGAACAGAGTATTGTACAGGCCATTGATATGGCTCGCCTCTTCCGTGGAGGAGGCCATGATCGACCGTTCGCCCTGAAGGAAACCACCATTAGCCAGATAGCTCTGCGCAGCACTCAGTCCACTTGCATCGGCTTCCCGGTCAAACAGGGCATTATACAGACCCTTGATATCGTTCGCCGCTTCCGTAGAGGTGGCCATGATGGATCGTTCGCCCTGAAGAGAGCCACCATTGGCCAGATAGTTTTGCACGCTGCTCAAGCCTGATGAGTCGGCCGGTCGCCCATAAAGAGCCTCATAAATATCATTGATATTATTTTGTGTTTCTTGTGAATAGGCAATCGCGTTGCGTACATTATGGAGCGAATTCCCGCTCTCAATACTCTGTTCGAATGACGAAAGGCCGCTGCTGTCTGCGGACCGATTATCCACGCTAAGATAGATTGAGTTGATCGCATTTTCTTCAGCATGGGAGCTCGTAATAGCGGATTGTATTGTGGCGAGCGTTACCCCGATGCCTAAGTCATTTTCTGTTGCGGAAACGATATCCTGACTGGCGGTGTCCTCTAGATCTGAGACAAACAGGGATTGGATTTTGTTTGTAGTCTCCTGCAACGTAGAAATATCCACCATTGCCGGACCATAATTGTAATGCGCACCACCAGCCGCATCGTAACCCAAGAAATTATTTTGTATTACGGATCCGTATTGGGATATTTCAGAATCGCTTGGAGTTCTCTGCAGCTCACTTTGGAAAATGTAAGTTACCGCTTGGGAATTTAGTTGTTGAACTGTTGCTCCGGAAAAGGATGGCAACTCTGAAGGCTGTAAGCTGGGCAGAACGAACGAACCTGAATCTATCATGAAGTAGGCCACCTTCGTATTTGTTTGATAAATAACGTGAGCTAAGAAACATTTTGTTTTAATATAGACATTAATTGATAAGGGATAGAGAAATCGGTATTCGTGCGTTAGGCGTCTTGGGCAAATTTGAGCCAGTATCTGGCTGTGGCGATATGGACCATGCTCATGAAACTGGGAGCGAGCTGATCGTATTGGGCTGCGATGGCGCGGTTGATTTTCATCCGGCCGAACATGAGCTCGATACGGTTGCGCTGCTTATAGAGCGTCCGGTCATACCCGATCGTCATCCGGCGATTTGATCGGCCCGGAATGACAACCTGGATGTTGCGTTTCGCAAGGTCCGTCCTGATGGCGTCGGCATCATAGCCCTGTCAGCCAGCAGCGCCTTTGGGGCTCGTTCCGGCAATGCGATCAGCGCATCATAGGCCTTGCAGTCCGCCGCCTCACCGACCGTTAAGTGGAAGGCAGGTGGTCTTCCCCGGGCATCAGCCAGGCAGTGACGCTTACTGGTGAACCCGCCCCGCGAGCGGCCAAGAGTTCGTCGATAAGCCCCCCTTTTCCGCCCGCAGCCGAAACGTGGGCGCGAACGGTGGTGCTATCGATGCCGTAGTGGCCACTGTCGGCCATGATCTCTGCCAGCATGATCGCGACAGCTTCCCAGACCCCGGCTTCCCTCCAGTGTCGAAACCGGCGGTAAATTGTGTTCCAGTTTCCATATTTTGGCGGAACATCACGCCATGGCGTGCCGCAGCGGAGGCGCCAAAGTATGCCGTTAATAATTGAGCGATTATGATCCGGACGCGTCCCCGGTTCGCCGCATCAATCGGCAGCAAGCCTTTCGCGCTGCGTCAGCCAATTCGTCCACGCCGCCTAGTCTGGTCATTCAGGTGAAGGACAAAGCTTGCCGATTGGACAAAGCAACTGTTCTCCAAATAGACGCTTCTGTGGAACTCCTGTGAAATGCTAAACCTGTCTCGTAGAGATAAGCCAAGAGCTCTGCAGATTCGTAGTCGCCTGCCCGAGCGGATTTTCTGAGAAGCGTCTCTGCTTTGAATGCATTTCTTTTCACGATCTTCCCTTTAAGGAGCTCAATTGCATATTTTCGTTGCGAAGCAGGAATGTTGCTTGCGGATGATATTTGGAAACAACGAACGGATTCTGCTTTATCCTGCAAAAGCCCAAACCCTCTTTCGAGCATTATACCCTTAATATAGATAGCCGGAGGGTGCCCGTTGTCAGCTGCTAGTGAAACGTATGAAGCTGCGACGCGCCGCATTGCGTCATCAACGGCATTTGTGACCCACCACTGCCCCAAAGAAAGTTGTGCCGCAGGTATATTTTGTTTTGCTGCCGCCAGCAAAAATTGAACGCCTTCAACCGGGCTTCGAATTTCGGGAGGGCCATTTAAAAGCAGGTCTCCCAGTTTCCCTGCAGCGGCAGCATGCCCTTGTTCGGCGGCATATCTAAGCCATTTTATTCCTTCGGGTAGATTAGGCGTATTATCACGCGAAAAAAAATTAGGATTATATTCTAAAGATAAACTTCCGACAGGAAGTCCTGAACAAAGTAATGTTCCCAATATATATTGGGAACCCTTATTCCCTCGTAACGAAGACTTATAAAACCAGAAAGCAGCATCATATCTAGACCATGAAAAGGCACAGTTATTGAGATATATACTACCGATTTCTATATTGCAGGAATCTACACCAAGATATGCCCCGAATTTCATGACGCGTAAAAATAACATCCTTCTCCAGGTTGGATGTTTTCTGAGAAACCTTGAAATATAAACAAAAGAAATATCAATAAAAGATAACACGTAATCATAGTATATATAAGTTAATATTTTATTTTTTCTTGAAATTATTGTTTCTGTTCCAGGTTATATATATTAATATTTATGTTTATTAACGATATTAAACAATAACATTAAAAATATAATACCAAATCTTGTTTAAAGATAAAATTATCTCGTTCAGAAGGCAAGATACAGATAGATCTTCCTCTTTTCAAAATCAGATATAAGTGCTTACTTCTTGTGGAAAAAATTAATCTGAAGCAAGTCAGAAGCGATAGTGACGAAGCCGAAGTAAGATTGTGCGGTTTTGTCACTATCGCTTGGCGACACGTATCCAGTTTCGCAGCTTGCAAGCATAGCGATCGTGACTGGCGGGGCTTCGCCCACCGCGCTTGGCCCGAATCACAGGGCGGCGACGGTGTAGGAGATTTCAGCCCGGATCTGATCCGCAGGATGCCCATATCCAGTTCCATCACGGTGATGACGGACAGAAACAGGCTCTTATCCAGCAGGTTCAGAAGATGCTGATGTTTCTGCTGTTAGAACTACAGAGGAAGTTCCCCCATCCCGACGAACACGCCGTCCGGAGCAAACCATTTGGCAGCGGGCGTCCTCCGCTGCATCATCAAGGTTTCTGACTGGAGAACAGGCATGACCAGAGTTCTTTATGGTGGACCTCTGCCCGCTCGAACCTCACCTCCTGGCTCAGGTCAGGCCAGTTAAGAAGATAAAGCGCTTTCAATGCCGGTCGAAATGGCATTCAGTCTTCGCTAACACATTTCTAGACTTCGTTGGATAGTGTTTGTTCTCCTCTCTGCCCTGCCCCGGCTTCGTGCTATCTTGAACCAAGTTCTGGTTTCACGGAGGCTCAATGCTCAGCCATATTCACACTGCAGTCTAGCCAAATGCAGCCCATAAAGCCGCACTGGACCGGCTGAGCCAGAAGACCCGGCGACGGCTTCCTGCCGGTAATGTGACAAAATTCGCTGTGTTGCTGTCGACCGGCCGCTTCCCCTTCCCTCCGTTGAGTTCCATGGTCATCCAAAGGCGACCATAGGTGTGATTGCTCTGGACAAAATGCTTCCGGATATGCGCCAGTGCCTCCAAATCGATGCGTTGGCGCAGGCACACCTGCCTTACCCTCCACGCCCAAGAGTCGCGCGTCGGGACCTGCAGAACCCGGCACAATCTTTCGATGGACGAGTCATAGCGGTGCTCGCAGTTCTTCGCGAACCTCCCGTCTTTTGGCTCGCGAAGAACTGCGTCGCCTTTTTAGGATCTCCCTTTCCTCCCGAAGAATGCGGTTTTCCAGGCGAAGACGCTTGTTATCCAGAGCAAGCTCTGTCTGGACTTCCGGCAACTTCAGATCGGCCATCCGATATTGCTAACTCCAGTGTCCAAGCGTCAATTTCCCAATCCTCAGATCCGCCACCACGCGGATCCGTGACAAACTGCTTCTCAAGGCAATTCTGACCGCTCTCGACGAAATTCTTCTGTGTGTGTCACTGCGATGGTCTCATATGTCCCCCAATTTGAGCTTAAAACACTCAGTCAAGCGGCACAAAACCGTAGCAAGTCCAAGCTGGCCGTGAAACTCTATCATGACAATGATCTGCCCATCGCCGAGATCTGTGAAATGCTCGGCATCTGAAAGCCAACACTCTTACGTCTATGTCCGGGCAGACGAGGCTGCCTGAGCGGTGACTTAAAGAGTGTCCGCCTATTGTCGGTCGTAGATCAGCAAGGAAGCGCGGCCTGAAATCTGCATGAAAACTGTTTTTCGCTTTCGTCCCAGTAATAAAACTACTCTGATAGAGTATTGATTTTCTGTCGTCCCGAGGCTTCACAACGCGAGAGGGCATCACGGATGGCAAGCCCCAACGCTTCGTCTGATACGGACAAGGGAACGGTAATCCGCTTCTCCGCGTATTTCTTCTTTTCCATGGGCCCCCAAGCCCGATGGCTCCCCGGAAGACGGAGTGTCGCCATCAGGGTCACGAAGTCCTCGATCAGATCGTGCCAGGACGTGAATACGAGATCACATCTTCGCCCGGCCTGATCAATGTCCTTGTAACCATAGGTCTGTGCAATTTCGCCCCAAAACGCCAGCCTCCGCGTATTGGAAACCTCTTTCATCGCATTGATTTCGTCACGACCCAGAGAGGGGATGCCAGGCTTGTTAAAATATTCGCTGCTTTCCAGAGCCTTACGAAAATTTTCGCCAACCCACAGAGCGGAAGCGTCGCAGGGCGCGTGCGCGCACCAACCTGTCCGCGAAAAGTAGGTCCCGCGCCAGATCTCTTCAGACACAATCGCAATATACTTGGGCGAGAGAGTGACTGTCGCGCTTTTATAATGCAAACTGCGGATACGTTCCGGCGTATAGCGAGATTCATTCATGAGATGGCATCAATTTCAAAATCGAGCGGTTTATAGCCATTGCGTTCATAGCTGGCCATTTTTGCGCCTGCTCCCCGATAGGCTTCACAGATCTGTTTCCACTGTGCATCCGTTGTCGTCGCGGTTCTAACACCGAGCTCAAATGTATAAGTATCAATAACAGCCTGGGTAAAACTGACGGGAGTGGCAGTTCCTTGTCGGCTTCCATTTGACGTATATTTCATAGCCATTTCTTTCATATCAGCCCAGATCCGATATTTGATGTTTGCAGGATCAATCTTGTACATATCGCGATTGGTGTTCAAAGCCTTATCGCTCACCGCATCTCCCGTGTCTTCGTTCCAGTGATCAAATGTCATCCAGTTACTACGATGATCCTGAAGCCAGACGTAATCCCCTGTTGGATTGCCGCCATTCAGCTTTTCCTGAACATAGGCTTCATAAGGCAGGCCTTGCGCAGATGCTCCAGCCCCACCTCTATTCTCATTCCAGACCACCCCGTTGGCTACATAGGATGCCGACCAGTCTCTTTGATTCACTGTCTGCCATTGCGCATTGGCGGACGTAATCTGGGGGGTATTGTAGACAACTTTTGTGTGTGCATCGCGAAAGGCCGACACGTCGTCACACGGTGTCAGGGGATTTTCTTTATCTTTCTGAATAACCGTTTTCATTACGCTCTGATCAACCATGGCGCCCTCCACAGGACCGCCTCCCTGACTCAGAAGGTTTCGAGCATCCTGAACGTTATCTGCCTCTTCCATCAGAGGGTCTACCAGCATGCTCGCTTCCAGATCTCTCGCCTGGTCGGCTGATCCTGCGACATTATCGATATAATCCTGAAAGGAACTATTGGCTGGGAGAGCCTGATATTCATTTGCTTCGGCCTGCAGTTGATCTCCTGTCTGACTGCTGACCATGATCCAGGCTGAATGAAGATTGTACATAGCCTGGCCGGCCATCTTCAACTGGTCGTCTGTCGGCGGAACCTGTCCCCAGTCGGCATAGATGTTCTGATACTCAGCAAAGGCTTCGGATGTTCCCGTCAGATTGAGTGTAATCTGATTCTGGCTAGCGCCGTTTACGAGATCGCTCTGTCTCTGGCCCAGTTCATCGGACTGGGGAGTGCGGCCGTAAAGAAACTGGTATGTTCGATCGATGACGGACTGGGCATTACTGCCATAGGCTTCCCACTGTCGGATCTGGGCGAGATTGCCCCCGTTTCCAGCAAGGTAGGCCTGATAATGGCCGAGATCCGAAGATGATGGCGTTGTTCCATCCACATCCTGGAAAATGTCATTGATCTGGGTCTGAGCATTACTGCCATAGGCTTCCCACTGWCGGATCTGGGCGAGATTGCCCCCGKTTCCAGCAAGGTAGGCCTGATAACGGCCGAGATCCGAAGATGATGGCGATGTTCCSTCCACATCCTGGAAAATGCCATTGATCTGGGTCTGAGCATTGCTGCCATACGCTTCCCACTGACGGATCTGGGCGAGATTGCCCCCGGTTCCAGCAAGGTAGGCCTGATAACGGCCGAGATCCGAAGATGATGGCGATGTTCCGTCCACATCCTGGAAAATGCCATTGATCTGGGTCTGAGCGTTGCTGCCATACGCTTCCCACTGTCGGATCTCACCAAGACTACTGCCAGTTGCAAGTGACCCTTGGTAATTGCTGATCTGGTTTTGATCAGCAATTACACCGTCGACAGTTGAGAATATCGTAGAAATCTGGCTGACGGATTCAGGTGAATACGCGACATCATGTTGGATCTGACTGAGTGTTTCTCCATTCTGCAGAGCGTTCGCCTCATTCGCGATATCCATAGAGGACGCTGCGCGCCCAAGCTCGTCTTGAAAGATCGTGTTGATGGACTGGGTAGCCATACTGGAGGTTGCGAGCGCGTTTACCAGACTTGTATAGGGTACGCCGCTACTTTCATCATCTTCAGCGGTCTTGATCAGATCCGATGAGGCGGGCGCACCGAGTGTCGCCTGAAAAGCTGCCTGAATCTTGTTCGTGGATTCTTCTGATTGAGCCACATCAGAGAAAGCGGGATCATAATTATAATAGTTTACATAATTTACGGTATATAGGTAGTTAGCGGCGATTACGCTCGAATAATGAGTAATTTCCGCAGAAGATGGATCGCGCTGAAGGATATTTGAGTATATATATTTGACCGCATCGTCAAAATTGGGAAACGCGGGCGATTGTTGTTGCCCAAAATCTGGCCAGGAGAATTCGGAAGGCGTAATCTGGGAAGGAGCCAAGAATAAAGCAACAGGGGATGCAAGAGCATCCGTTGTATTTTGATCTACTTCTGTGCCGGGTATGATATCCGCCGTTGCGGAAATCGACTGCAAGGTATTGAGCGAAGACTGGTCATCAGCCTGCGTAGTCGTGGGGATATTTGCCATGACAGTATCGCTTTTGCCCGATATTTTATCGAAGTTCGCGATGATACTCTGATAATGACTGCCATATGCCTGATAGTCTATGTTTTGAATGGAACCGAACAAACTGTTTTCAGTTAATCCTATCGGTGCTCCCCCATAAGTTTGATGATCGAGTAGAGCTGAAGAACTGTGACCTGCAGATACTTCATACAGGCTGTCGTGAGTTTGCGGCGCTGCGAACAGTCCATTTAAAAAGTCAGTCATTCCAAACTTTCTTTCACAAAGGATAATGCGGATTCAGAAAAAACAAAGATGAAGTTGGATACATTATAAGAAACGTTAGGATACGTGCGGTCATGTTTCTACACAGTATATGATATTTTTCGGGAATCTGTGACTGACTGAAAGAAAAATCGGGTTTGATGGATAATTCTGATCGCATTTTAACACAGCCTCTCCTATCGCCTGTTCGGTCTTACGGGACTGGCCTCTTTCCGCGACGTTGCGACCTTTTGAGGCTTCGAAAAACTCTCTGGTTTTGAGGCTTTCTATGTGATTCCATCTCGCCTGCGTTGATTGGGGATGGTGGAAGATGAAGCAGCTGGGGTTCTTTGATGTTGAAGAGACACTTGCTCGGTTAAGTGGGCTTGGCGATCAACTCGAAGCGTTTTCCCAAACTGTGGATTTTGACGGCTTCCGTCCCGTCTGAACAAGGCTTTGGCGTATTCAGACGGGGGCAAAAGCGGTCGACCGCCTTTCGATCCGGTACTGATGTTCAAAACTCTGGTGATCCAGACGCCGAACAATTTGTCCGACGAGCGGACGGAGTACCCGCTCAATGACCGCCTGTCCTTCATGCGCTTTTTGGGATTGAGTTTGTCAGACCGCTTCCCGGACGCCAAAACAATCTGGCTATTTCGTGAGCGTCTGACGCAGGCTGGTGCCATCGACGTCCTATTCAACCGCTTCGATATGATCCTATGCGCCGCCGCCTGATCATACGCCGATCAGGGTTTGGACTTGCTACGGTTATGTGCCGGTTGACTGAGCGTTTTAAGCTCACATCGGGGGACATACGAGACCATGGCAGTGACGCACACAGAAGAATTTCGCCGTGAGGCGGTAAGGATTGCCTTGAGCAGCGGTTTGTCACGGACCCGCGTGGCGGCGGATCTGGGGATTGGAAAATCGACATTGGGACACTGAGTTTCGCAGTATCGGACCGCTGATCTGTCAGTGCCTGAACCGCAGGCCGATCTGGTCCGGGAGAACGAGCGCCTACGCCTGGAGAACCGCGTTCTGCGGGAGGAGAGGGAAATCTTAAAAAAAGCCACACAGTTTTTCGCGAGCCAAAAGATATGAGGTTCGCCTTCATCCGTGAGCATCGTAGCCGTTGGTCGATCGAGAGCCTGTGTCGTGTGCTGCGTGTATCGACACGTGGTTATCGCGCCTGGATTTCCAGACCCGTTTGCCAACGCCAGCGCACCGATTTGAAGGTTCTGGCGCATATCCGTGAGCATTTTGTCCTGAGCAACTCCACCTATGGTCGTCCTCGGATGACCATGGAACTCAAGGAGGCGGGGCTCGATGTCGGCGAACGTCGTGTGGGGCGGCTGATGAAACTCAACGGGATCCGCCCAGTGCGCACCCGTCGCCACAGGGTCACAACTGACAGCCGTCATTCCCTTGGTGTTGCAGCCAATGTTCTGGACGGCGACTTTCTGACCAACGCACCCAACCGAAAATGGGCAGGCGATATCAGCTCTATATGGACCACCGAAGGATGGCTCTACCTCGCCGTGGTCATCGACCTGTTCAGTCGACGCGTCATCGGCTGGGCGGCAAGCGACCGGATGAAAAAGGATCTCGCTATCCGGGCGCTCGATATGGCGGTGCGACTGCGCGATCCATCGCCTGGCTGTATTTTCCACTCTGATCGTGGCAGCCAATATTGCTCACACGATTTCCAGAAGAAACTGACGGAATACAGAATGATGCCATCCATGTCCGGCAGGGGAAACTGCTTCGACAATGCAGCCGTAGAGACCTTCTTCAAGAGCCTGAAGGCCGAAATACTCTGGCGACAGACATGGCCCACTCGGCAGCAGGCAACCACCGCCATCTTCCAGTACGTCAACGGCTTCTACAACCCGCGACGGCGCCATTCATATCTGGGCAACATCAGCCCTCTCGCTTTCGAGGCTAAAGCCGCCTAACAGGATCACATACCGGCACATAACCGTAGCATGTCCAGTTTCTATAGCCCCAGGCGTGTGACCCCGGCCCGATACAGACCTTCGAACAGATCCCCGAGTGCCAGACGCCGTCGCAGCGTCAGACGTCGTTGGGTCAGATGATACATCCGGTCGTGCAGCAGATGGCAGCGCTGACACAGCGCGCGCAGATTGCGCAGCCGGTTGCTGGTGGGATCATGATTCAGATGCGCCGCCGCCAGAGACACTTTCGTCTGACGCACCTGCAGAAGCTCGATCAGGTCCGGAGGTGAGACCCGCCTGCCCCGACCATTGAACCAGTGTCCCGTGTCCGGATGCTTCCATCGGCCACCCGGTAGCACCTGAAGGTAATGCCCATGCGGCCGACCGCAACGCTGACAGACACCCCCTGCCCGCTCGAACCTCACCTGTCGGCTCAGTTCGGACCAGTTTGAGGGATAAAGCGGCTTCAGTTCCGGTCGGATTGGCATTCAGTCTTCGTTAACACATTTTCAGACGTCGTTGGACAGTGTTTGTTCTCCTCTCTGCCCTGCCGCAGCTTCGTGCTATCAGGAGCCGGGTTCAGGTTTCACGGAGGCTTTCATGCTCAGCCATATTCACATTGCAGGCTCGGCAGACGTAGCTCGTGAGGCCCTCCTGGACCGGTTGGACCAGAAGACCCGGCAACAGTTCCCTGTCGGTAGTCTGGAAAACTCTGTCGCGCTCCTGTCGACCGGTCGCTTCTCCCCCCGTCTCTCTCTGGTCATTCGCGGCATCGAATACCGGCATAACGAATTTGCCGAGGACACGGTCCTGTCCACCACAGTGGAGACGGCTGAAGACGCACTGGCGATCGCCAGTGCCCATGTGACCACCCTGCCCTCCGGGCACGATCTGGCGATCGCTCTGGACCTCGAACCCGATCCCGTCTTCGTCGCCTGGTTCAAGCCGAAGGCCGCCAGACGGCGCAAGGCAGGATCGCAGGCCGTCACGCTGGCTCCTCTGGCCTCTCCTCTGGGTCAGCAGTCTGGCGCGGTCCTGCAGTGGTTCGACGCCCTGACCGATGAGGCTCTGCCCGACTATGATGGGACGCTGGTGACTGCGGAGCGCGCCTCGAAGACCTATTCCCGCGCCGCGAAGGCGGTGAACACACGGCGGACCTACCGTTCGGCCGTGCGCTCCTGGTGCGCATGGGCGGCAGGACATGGGCTCCCTGCCCTCCCCGCCCGCAGCGAGGATGTGGCCGCCTATCTGGCTGATCTTGCGCTGCAGAAGAAGCGACCCGCCACGGTCGACCTGCACCGCGCCGCACTGCGCTATCTGCACCATATCGCTCAGGTCCCCGTCCCGACCTCCCATGCCCTGGTGTCCGAAACTGTTGCGGGTATTCGCAGGACGTCAACGGGAAGCGCATCCCGTCAGGTCAAGGGGCTGACCTGGGATCTCTTGGGCGAAGTTATTGAGCAGATCGATACCACCGAGCTCGTGGGCGTTCGGGACAAGGCCATTCTTCTGCTCGGCTTTGCCGGGGCCCTCAGACGGTCCGAAGTGGCGGCGCTGTGCCTGGAGAACGTGGCGCTCGATGATGACGGAATGCGGATCCGGCTGGACCGCTCCAAGGGCGATCGCACCAGTCAGGGTGTCGAGGTGGCGATCCCGAGGGGGATTACCGGCCTCTGCCCGGTCCGGGCTTACGAGGCCTGGCTACGCGCGGCCAGACTGAAAAACGCCAAAGGACCGGTTTTTCGACGCGTATGGCTCCCGCCTACTGCCGAGGCCGGTCAGCCCCCTGCCCTGCCCGCCATGGGTTCAGAGGCGCTGTCTGACCGGTCTGTGGCCCGCATCATTCAGAAGCGCTGCCTTGATGCTGATCTGACAGGCGATTTCAGCGGGCACAGTCTGCGCCGTGGCGCGATCACGACTGGCGCGCGGGATGGCACCGATCTGGTCTCGCTCAAGCGCTTCTCCCGCCATCAGACCTTTGGCGTCGTGGAGAAATATATCGAAGTCGAGGATGCTATGACCAAACATCCAGGGCGCAGTCGGTTTTAACTGATTCGCCCACATATTCTTGTGCACTCTTGTAGCCAGAGTATGCACTTTTGAAGCTGAGCCACATTTGACCTATGCGAGGAAACCGCGCTTAAAAGACCTTATCCCGTGCACTTTTGAAGCCTATACTAATAATAACTAATAAATCTAATAGCTTTCGCTTCAAAAGTGCACGCTGACAAAGCCGCCTATGTTCCGCATAGTCCTGTGGGTGGAGAAACAGTGATGCAAACCCTACATAAGATCCTGCAAAACAGCGGGCGCCAAGCAGCGCTTCAACTCGACGTGGATCGAGAGGTTGTAGAAGCCGCTGCAGCCTACATGTCTGATGAGCAAAACGGGATCGGGTTTCTCTACTCAGGATGGTGTCAGGCAGCTCTTCCTCACAGACGATTAGCTGATCACAAAGGATGGCAGCTCGAAAGCGACCAAGTTTGCCTTATTATTGAGCCAGGAATGAGACGTGGTTCAACAGGAGAACCAGTACCTGTGGGGGTACCGTATGGTAGTCGCGCGAGGCTAATACTAATTTACTTACAATCAGAAGCAATAAGAACCAACTCCAGAGACATAGAGCTTGGAAAAAGCTTACGCTCGTGGATGGGAAAGATGAATATCCCAATTGGTGGGAAAAACCTTCAAATTGTTCGTGATCAAATGGAGAGAATCTCTCGCTCTCGACTTTCTTTTGAAGTTAAAAGGGGAAATACATTAGGGCTCACAAACCAAAATATTATGGATTCTGCAGTTTTTATGGATCCTTCAACTGAAGGTGAAGGGGAAACATATATGCACATGGCCCGGCTATCAGAGGGATTCTTTGACGGCCTTCGTCGTCATCCCGTCCCACTTGATGAAGCGGCGATTAGGGCATTGAGTAATAATAGCATGGCTTTAGATATATATTCTTGGCTAGCATATAGACTACACTCTTTAAACAAGCCTACATCAATAACGTGGCATGGACTCAAAGCGCAGTTCGGACTTAACTTCGGGCAATTAAAGAACTTCAAGGCTCGGTTTCTACCTAACCTTCATCTTGCACTTGCTGTTTATCCAGCTGCCAAAGTGGTGGAGCAAGATGACGGAAAGGGGATTGTACTTTATCCTGGCCACCCGCCAGTGGGTAAAAGAACGATAAGCCTGAAATCATAAGGGACCTTTCACGGTGTGCACTTTTGAAGCACATCCACTGAAAGAGAGTTCTTGGGCTATCGGCGTGCACTTTTGAAGCCGATGAAAATCTTGGGAGCTATAAGAACGTGCACTTTTGAAGCTTAGGGGCTCTTTAATCTCACATTGCTACCGTGGATTTTCCTTTCGTGCACTTTTGGAGCTATGGTAGGTCGAAGGGACGATAGATGTGCACTTTTGAAGCTGAAAGTAGCCATCACTACACATCTAACAGAGGTGGCCCCGGTTCTTCGGACAGGGAGTTAAGCTATAATCCGACCTGGAGGGTTCGAAAAACCCCTTGGTTTTGAGGCCCTCTCTGTAATTCCATTTTTCCGGTTTTTATTGGAGGAGTGGCGACATGAAACAGCCCGGTTTCTTTGATGTTGAAGAGCGGCTTTCTCGTTTAAGCGGGCTTGGTGATCAGCTCGAAGCCTTTTTCCGGACTGTGAATTTCGAAGCATTTCGTCCTGATCTGGATACAGCGCTGGCCTATGCAGACGGCAGTAAAGGCGGTCGTCCGCCGTTTGATCCAGACGCTGAACAATCTGTCCGATGAACGGACGGAATACCTGATCAATGACCGTCTCTCCTTCATGCGCTTTTTAGGCCTAGGGCTGTCGGAGCGTGTGCCTGATGCCAAAACCATCTGGCTATTCAGGGAGCGTCTCACACAGGCGGGAGCAATTGATATTTTGTTTAACCGTTTTAATGCGACCCTGCGTAACGCTGGTTATCTGCCGATGTCAGGCCAAATCCTGGATGCCAGGCTGGTAGCGGCTCCGAAGCAGCGCAATACCAACGATGAAAAGACTGATCTGCGGAAAGGACGGATCCCACAGGATTGGCAGGATAAACCGGCAAAGCTGTCCCACAAGGATAGGCATGCGCGCTGAACCCTGAAATTCACGAAAGCGAAGCGACAGGAAGACGGGAGTATGCCCGCAACGGATCTGGCCATCCCGTTTTTTGGTTACAAGTCGCACATCTCCATCGATCGGAAATTTCGACTGATCCGCAGATGGAAGACGACAGATGCCGCCGCCAGTGACGGCGCGCGATTGAGAGAGGGCTTGCTTGATAAAAGCAATACAGCCTCAACGGTCTGGGCAGACACAGCCTACCGCTCAAAAGCCAATGAGGACTTCATGGAAAAGCAGGGCTTTGTCTCAAGGGTTCACAGGAAAAAGCCGCATCTCAGGCCTATGCCCCGCCATATCCAGAGATCCAACGCAGGGAAGTCGATGATCAGATCTCGCGTCGAGCATGTCTTTGCCGATCAGAAATCACAGACGGGACTGTTCGTCCGAACCGTAGGCTTAACGCGGGCCACCATGAGGATCGGGCTGGCCAATATCGTCTATAATATGCGCCGCTTTCTCCTCCTGGAGCGGATTAACGTCGCCGCGTGGCAATCCAGAGCATGAAACCCTCTCTCTGCTCAAAACGCAGAGTGAAAATCAGGACCAGGAACCAGAAATCAGGCGCAAGGCTAATCAATCAAGGGTTTTTCGAACCCTCCACCTGTTTTCCGGCGCGTGTGGCTCCCGCCCGCCGCCGAGGTCGGTCAACCCCCTGCCCTGTCTGCCATGGGTACAGAGGTGCTATCTGACCGGTCTGTCGCCCGCATCATTCAGAGGCGCTGCCTCGATGCGTGACTGACAGGCGATTTCAGCGGGCACAGCCTGCGACGCGGAGCGATCACCACAGGCGCACGGGATGGAACGGATCTGGTCTCGCTCAAACGTTTCTCCCGCCACCAGACCTTCGGTGTGGTGGAGAAATATATCGAGGTCGAAGATGCTATGACCAAACATCCAGGGCGCAGTCGGTTTTGATCAATGTGTTCTGATATCAGAACACATTCCGACGCATGTTCCCTAAGGGAAGACTAAAAACGTGCGATTATGGTAGGCCGCTTAACCCCTCAGTTGACATAGCCATAAGGGGATAAGAAAGTAATTTCATGAGGACCTAGAGGTACCAAATGACCGATTTTCCATACGCAGGTGAGTTTTCCCGAATGCTAATGGATCTCGGCTATGAAGAAAGTGCGAGCCGTCTGAAGCAATTTGGCAGGAGTGACGACATACCATTCCTGGATATCTCCAAGGCATTGCTAGCAGATGAACGTTTCGAGGTGGGGGTCGCGTACTCAGGTATGTGCTTAACTAGCCTTCCTCATAAGAAATTTGGTGTTCCGTATGGAGAACGCGCTCGCATGATTCTTATCTATCTTATGTCCGAGGCTTAGAGGACTAAAAGCCGAGAAATCCGGCTTGGTGGAAACCAACGACGTTGATTCAAAAAGATGGGCATTTCATTCGGGGGCGAGACCGCAAACGCTATTCGAGACCAGTCTAAACATATCAGTGCGTGTAGCCTGAAGTTCTTTTGGTCCACAGAAGAAGGTGCCGACGGATTTGCGCAGGGCGGAATCGTCTCTTCTGGTTTGATGTTTCGAGATCAAGTCGCCAAGGCGGACGAGAAGCTAGATAGCCTTTCTGACGATAGAGTAGTTCTCGACCCGAATTTTTTTAAGGCCTTTGAGGCCCATCATGTCAAACTTCGCGAAGAAGCTATCAAACAGATTAAAGAGCGTTCTCTCGCTCTAGATATATATGTCTGGCTTGCTTATCGGATGCGCAGGATTACTAAGGATACTTTTATATCTCGGACAGCACTATATGACCAATTCGGAGGTGGTGTTAAGCAAAGGAAGCACTTTACATTTCCTTTCAAACGCGCGCTGAGGGCTGCTTGTGCGGCCTATCCGGAAGCTCGCGTAGAGGTAGATGAAAAGGCAGGGGCAATACTTAAGCCTTCTCCCCTGCCTTTTCATCGTGACTATGTCGCGGGAGTATCGCTTTAGGAGTTAATCTTCATCTCCAAGACGTTTTAGAATAGAGAGCGCAATCCGTCTCAATTCGACACGATCTTCCTCTTCCAGCATCCCTGGTGAGATGTTCTCCCATTTTGCAAAAGCTTTAGTAAGCGACGCTACACGCGGAGGCTTTTGCTGATGAGGCTCTTTCTCCTGCATCTCTGCAGCCAATCGAAGGCCACTCCGAATTTTTTGGATCGTAAGCTCGCCGGCTAGTGCTAGCGAAAAAAATTGCTTTTGCTTTTCTTTATCTTGCACACGGGCAAGTTCAATCAGAAGATTACGTGGCAACGGGTGTTCTGAATTCAGAACATTCTCGACGAAGCTATTGGGTAATTTAAGAACGGCTAGCATTCCGTTTAGGTCCGAAACACTCTTACTGAGGTGTTTTGCTGCTTCCCGCTGGCTCCAACCGTTGAGAGCAATCAGCTCCTTAATGCCGCGAGCTTCTTCTAGTAAACTTAAATCTTCGCGCTGAATATTCTCGATTAGCGATGCGACTTGATGTTCCGACGTCCGCTCAATCGCTAATAGTGTTTTTATACCTGCTTGGGATGCTGCACGCCACCTTCTCTCTCCAGCAACAAGGATCCAATGCCCTCGCTTTTCAGGGTTCGGTCTGACAAGCACAGGCATAAGTTGGCCATGTTCCGATAGGCTTGATGCGAGATCACGGAGAGCATTTTCGTCAAATCTCTTTCTTGCCTGCGCGGAATCCGGCTGGATCTTTTCAAGAGGGACTTCGAAAGAATGATTGATCTCGCTACTACTCGCGATGAATGCTCCTCCAAGATCGTTTACCCGCCCCTCCATTGAGGCCATCAGCCGAGAAGGTCCTTTTCGCTTTGGAGTCATTCCTTATCAGCTCCTTCGTTGTCAGTTTCAGCCCAGTCGAGGTTGAGTTCGGCTAGAGGAGGCTCTTTCCCAGTGGCGATTGCAGCGGCGATCCTCAAGTACGGTGCAACTGCTTTGGACCTAGACGACACGTCACTCGCAATGGCGCCATTCCATGCAGCGTTCCCGTATACATTACTCTCGGGTACGGGTTCCAAGACTGCTGCGCGTCCCGCTGTGTATTGAATTAAGTGGTGAAGAACCTCGCGGTCGACCGCTTGTCGATTGTTATAGCGAGTAGGCAGGATTCCGCCGACCCGAAGTCGGGGATTGAGGCGACGCTGTATCTTTTGAATCGTGGTCAGCAGTAGGGCCACGCCCATTGCATCAGGTGGCTCAGTCTGGACAGGAACAATTACAACATCTGCGGCTACAAGAGCCATATAGGTCATCAGTCCTAAATTTGGCGGTGCGTCAATAATTATGAAGTCATAAGAGCTCGCCAGCTCTTCAATACCTTCAGCTAAGGCTTGCTCGAAGCCAGGCTCACGACGACCGTCCGCCTCTGAAAGATCAATGTGGCTGGAAACAAGATCGAATGGGCGGGTGCCACCGGCAATTTCGTCTGTTGCAGGTATGATACATTCGCTGAGTGGACGGTCTTTTAACAAACAATGATATATCGAGCGGCCTTCCCGGTGCGCTTGCAAGCCCTCCTGCCCTACTAGCCAATCAGTCGCTGACGCTTGCGGGTCTAGGTCAATTAATAATGTCCGATGTCCAGATTTTCTAAAGCATGCCGCAAGGTTGAGTGCGCTGGTGGTCTTACCGACGCCGCCCTTCTGATTAGCAAGCGCAATAATTTTGGCTTTCGCATTACGTTGCTGAAGAAGTGCCTCAATCTCACATCCAACATCATTAGGGATTGCCTCCCTTCCATTTTCCCACCGGCTTACGCGTGACTTGTCATAAGCTCTTCCGAGCCTCGCATTCAGTGCTTCTTTCAATTCATTCTGGGTCATGCGGAGCTGCTCGCGCGCGTCGCGCATAAAGTCGCCAACCATTTCCTGCTTCCTTAATCCGTATGCACAATTCCTATCACCCGACTGTGGTAGCGTCAACACACCACAAACAGGTTGACGCTATAAGTTGACTAACGAGTGTGTGAAAGAAATAGACGCCCCTTCAAGGCGGCGTTTTTTAGTGTTCTGATTTCAGAACACTAAAAAACTTCACATGAGAAACAGGAGAGGAAAGATGTGGGAAGAAGAGAGAACCGCTGCCTGTCGGTCGCCCGTGCTGCAACAGGTGGGTCGCCGTCCGTCCTCCCCATGCTCGCCGGCTGCGCCGCCTGCGCGTGGGTCCGGATGACGCCGATCCTGCCGCTGCGCGGCACTGTTGCACCCCGGTCGCCCGACACGCCGTCGCAAGGATGTTTGAAGAACCAGAGATGGATCGAGCATCATGCGACGCTACCAGTTTCCCTATGTTCCAACCCCCCGTGGCCGGCCTCCCATGCGCTGGACCGACACGCAGGAGCCCACAACCTGCCGCCGTTGCAACACGCATTGGGAAGATGGTGATCCGGCGTTGACGATTGCCTGCACGGGCTGCGGCGCACCTGCGAATGAGCCATGCCGCCGCAGCTCGGGTGGCAATGAGCGTGTGTGCGCCTGTCGCGACGAAGCCGCCGTCCAGATGGGGCTGCTGACGCGTTGTGAGGGACTGACCTGGGACGGTCGCCATGAAAAGCCGCTGCTATTGCGGGAACACCCGATCGCCCACGCTCTGATGTGCCGCTCGGTGCGGACAGGCGCCCCGGTCAGTCGGTGGACCTCATGAGCCCGGATCTCGCGTCTTATGACCGCATCATTGTCGCCGTGTCGGGAGGCAAGGACGGCACGGCCTGTCTGCTCGCCCTGCTTGAAGCCGGTGCTCGGGCCGAACGTATCGAGCTCTGGCATCACGAGGTGGATGGGGCAGGGCGGTCCTTCATGGACTGGCCCTCCACAGGCCCGTATGTCGCAGCCCTGGCGCGGGATTTCAGCCTGCCGCTCTACCGCTCCTGGCGCGAGGGTGGCTTCGAGCACGAAATGCTGCGGGACAATGCGCCCACAGCTCCGGTTGTCTTCGAAACCCCTGACGGGGTCATCACAGCAGGCGGGCAGGGGCCAGAGGGTACACGCCTGCGCTTTCCCCAGGTCTCGGCCAGTCTGTCCGTGCGCTGGTGCTCGGCGAGCCTCAAGGTTGATGTGGCCGATCGCGCCTTGCGGGGACAGGAGCGGTTCCTGAACCGACGTACCCTCATGGTCACAGGCGAGCGTGCTGAGGAGAGTCCCGCACGGGCCCGCTATGCGGCCTTCGAACGCCATCGGACTGACACGAGAAACGGGACGCGGCGGCGTCGACATGTCGATCACTTCCGGCCCGTGCACGCCTGGTCCGAGGCCGAAGTCTTGGCCATCCTCGAGCGCTGGCGCGTCATGCCAGCCTATCCCTATCAGGCCGGATTTTCGCGCTTATCCTACGCGTTCTGCATCTTCGGCAATGCAGACCAGTTCGCCACCCTAAAATGGATGGATGCGAACCGGTTTGCGAAACTGGCCAGATATGAAAAGGATTTCGGCTGCACGATCAAACGTGACAAGGGGCTCGAACAGCTGTCGTCCGAGGGGACGGTCTATCAGGAAGCCTGGTCGCCGCCTGCCTGTCAGACCGTCAGTTGCAGACGGTTCTGACAGAGGACTGGATCCTCCCGGCCGGAGCCTCCGGCACCGGGGAAGGGCCGGTTTAGTTTCAGGCGCGGGCCGGACGGCCGCGACGTTTCTCGGGAAGCTTCTTTACCGCAGGAAGGGTGTCTTCCTCAGGGGAGGGCTCCTGCGGTGAAGAGGCGCGGGTCGTAGAGCCCAGGCCAATGTCGCGGGCGAGGGACGAGCGCTTCTCGGAATAGCTGGGCGCCACCATTGGATACTCGCGCGGCAGGCCCCAGCGGGCCCGGTACTCCTCCGGGGTCATGTTGTAGGCCGTTTTGAGATGACGGCGGAGCATCTTCAGCTTTTTCCCGTCTTCCAGACAAATGATGTAGTCCGGAAATACGGAGCGCTTCGGGTTCACGGCGGGGGTCGGGGCTTCTTCCGCGACAGGCTCCGGCGTGGTCGGGGCTGCGAGGGCGTCGTGCACGCTGTGGATCAGCGCGGGCAGATGGTCGGCGGAAAGCTCGTTCTGCGACAGATAGGCGGCCACGATATCGGCGGTGAGTGGCAGAAGATCGGCATGAGGGTGTGCCGGGGTGTCAATCAGGTCAGTCATAAATGTCCCTCAGGGTCCTGGAAATGCCTTGTACATGGGGCGCACAGGTCATGATTTCAAGTTGCTGCAGAGAGTACTGCACGAGGGGTTAACAGGTTCCTGAGTTTGCCTGGGAAATAGTCGCCCGTCTTCGATCGTTACAGCACAGGTCGCACAAGACGCGGACAGTAAAAGAAGAAGAGGAAAGAAAAGGAAGGAAAGATGGGCAGGCACCACGGGATCGCCCTGTGCCGCAAGGGGTGGGTCCGTCCGTGTCCTCGCTGGCGCTGCGGGCCGGGCGGTCCCGACGCTGACGCGTCGCCCTTGCGGCCCAGAACGACGCCGCGCTCGCCGGAAAGGGTCAGAAAGGAGACAGCAGACGATGCCCGTCATGGCCCTTACACGCCCAACCCCCACACAGCAGTTCAGTCTGGTTCAGGCCCACCGCGAGGGCTGGACCATTCTCGAAGGCTGCGGCCCCGAGCACGCCGACACCCAGCTGCGCGGCGTGACCTGCTCGGACCAGAATGCCTGGTGGCAGGTCGCGCGACAGGCCCGTCAGGGATCCCCCTATCACCGTGAGGCCCTGTCGCGTCTGTCGTCCAGTGAGCGCGAGCAGATCTCCCTGCGCTTCGGTCCGCTGTGACCTGATCCGGAAGGCCCGAGCGCCTTTCTCCCAAACCCATCCTGTTTGTTTTCCGGCCCCCCGGTCTGCCCCCTCGCAGACCGGGCGCTGCCGCTTGTCCGGAGTTCCTCCCATGAGCAAGACCCAGCTCAGCTTTTTCGATACCTCAGCCCTTGGGGGCGGCAGCAATACCCTGTTATGGGGCGACCTGCCGGGAGACCGTGCGCTCGACGAGGCCGCATCCCTCGCAAAAGAAGCCGCCGCCGCTCCGGTTGTCGCCCCGAAGATCGATTTTCGCCTGTGCGGCACACGCGATCTGGCCCAGGGCTGGAAGGCGCGGGCGCGGGACAATCTCGCCGCCATCCGTCTCCTGACCGAACTGGAGACCGAGGGCCGCAATGCAACGCCCTCCGAACAGGCTTTGCTGGCGAAGTTTACGGGATTTGGAGCCGGGGAGCTGGCCAACAGTCTGTTCCCCCGTCCTGGCGAAGCCTTCCGTCAGGGCTGGGAAGAGATCGGGGTTCAGCTTGAGACGCTGACGAGCCAGCAGGAGCGGGCCGGACTGGCGCGGGCCACGCAGTACGCCCATTACACGCCGGAACTGATCGTGCATGCGCTCTGGGATCTGGTCGCGCAGATGGGGTTCCGCGGCGGACGTGCGCTGGAGCCGGGTTGCGGGACGGGTCTGTTCATGGGCGCGATCCCGGAGAAACTTGCCCCGAAGACGGCCTGGACGGCGATCGAGAACGACCCGCTCACGGCCCGCATCGCCCGCAAGCTGTTTCCGAACCAGTGGGTGCGGTCTGAGGACTTCACGACGGCGAAGATTGCCGAGCAGTTCGACCTCACGATTGGCAACCCGCCGTTCAGCAACCGCACGGTGCGCGGCACGGACGAGCTGGGGCGGCTTGGCCTGTCCCTGCATGACTACTTCATCGCACGCTCCGTCTCCCGCCTGCGTCCCGGTGCCATGGGTCTGTTTGTGACGTCACGCTGGACAATGGACAAGCGCGACGCCACAGCACGGCGCCACCTGTTCGAAACGGCGGACCTGGTCGGGGCGGTCCGCTTGCCGGCTGGCGCGATGCGCGACGATGCCGGGACCGACGTGGTGGTGGACGTGCTGGTCCTGCGCCGTCGTGAGATCGGAGACAGCCCAGGCGAAAGCGTCTGGCTGGACGTTGCGGATCTGCGCGACACGGACGAGGGGGAGGGACCGCTCAGCATCAACCGCTATTTCGTAGAGAACGGTCAGCAGGTGCTGGGTCGGCACGGCTGGACGAGCGGACAGTTCGGGCCGGAATACACCTGTGCGGCGAACCCGATGCTGATGCTCGACGATGCCCTGCCGAGCGCGCTTTCCCGTCTGGCCAGACTGGCACGCTTCCCGGTGCCGCAGACGTTCGATGTTGAGGCGCTGCGCGAAAGCCGCCGTGCGGATGTCGGCACGGCAGGGGAGGGGGCAAGCCTCAAGGAAGGCAGCTACCTGATCGAGAAGGGCGCGCTGCACCAGATCATCGACGGCCAGTCGGTGCCGGTGAAGGTCAAGAAAGGCGAGCAGAAGGACGGCATCTTCCAGAAGCACGCGCGCATCATCGAAGGCCTGATCCCCGTCCGCGATGCCGCCCGTGCGGTCCTGCGCGCGCAGGTGGAGAACCTGCCTTACAGTGCGCTCCAGGCGGACCTCAAGCGCGCCTACCAGACGTTCGTGCGCCAGTTCGGCCCGATCAACCTGACGATCACCAGCACGCGTGTTGATCCCAAAACCGGGGACGAGAGCACGACGCAGCGGCGTCCGAACCTCCAGCCCTTCTACGACGATCCGGATGTCTGGCTGGTCAGCTCGATCGAGGAGTACGACGAGGACCGGAAGATCGGCACACAGGGGCCGCTGTTCTCCGAGCGCGTGATCCAGGCGACGCTGGAGCCGGAGGTCCACAGCGCCCATGACGCGCTTGCGGTCTGCCTGCATGAGACGGGTGTGGTGGAGATCCCGCGCATTGCCGAGCTGCTGGGGCGGTCCGAGGACGAGGTCATCGCCGAGCTGGGGAGTGCCATCTATCTTGATGCCGGACGCAGCCAGCCCGGGCGCGATGTGTGGGTGCCAGCCGACGAGGCGCTGTCAGGCGCGGTGCGCACCAAACTGGCGGAGGCCCGCAAGGCGGCCGAGACCGATCCCCGCTTTGCCCGGACCGTGGCCGCGCTGGAAGAGGCCCAGCCCGAGGATCTGCGACCGAGCGACATTACGGCCCGTCTCGGGGCACCGTGGATCCCGACCACCGATATCGAGGGCTTCATTGCCGAGGTCATCGGGGTCGAAGCCGGGGTGTGGCATACGAAGGAGGTGGCGTCCTGGACCCTGGACAAGGGACCGTTCCGGGGCAAGGCGGAGGCGACGTCCGTCTGGGGCACCGAACGGCGTCCCGCAGGAGAGCTGATCGAGGATGCGCTCAATCAGGCCATTCCGCAGATCTGGGACACCTGGCGCGATGAGAACGGTGAGCACCGGCAGCTGAATGCGCAGGAGACCGAGGCCGCGAAGGAAAAGCTCGCCGCCATCAAGACGGCCTTCCAGACCTGGGTGTGGCAGGACCCGGAGCGCGCCGAACGTCTGGTACGGCTGTATAACGACACCTACAACAACCTCGTCCCCCGCGCATTCGACGGCGCGCATCTGCAGTTGCCCGGGGCCAGCACCACGATCCAGCTGCGCGCCCACCAGAAGCGGGTGGTCTGGCGCATCATCGCCACGGGCAACACCTACATGGCGCACGCCGTGGGATCGGGAAAGACCTTCTCGATGTGCGCGGCCATCATGGAGCAGCGCCGTCTCGGCCTGATCTCGAAGGCCATGGTTGTGGTGCCGGGACACTGTCTGGCGCAGATGGCCCGCGAGTTCCTGATGCTCTATCCGACCGCGAAAATCCTGGTCGCGGATGAGACGAACTTCGTGAAGGCCAAGCGCCAGCGCTTCCTCGCCCGTGCGGCCACGGGACAGTGGGATGCGATCATCATCACGCATGACGCCTTCAAGTTCATCCCGGTCGAAACCGCGTTTGAGCAGGCGATGATCGAGGCGCAGATCGCGTCTTACGAAAGCCTGCTGTGCGAGATCGACGCCGACGACCGCATCTCCCGCAAGCGCATCGAGCGCATGAAGGAGGGAATGAAAGCCAAGCTGGACGGGCTGGCCAGCCGCAAGGACGATCTGGTGCATCTCGGCGAGATCGGTATCGACCAGATCCTCGTGGATGAGGCGCAGCAGTTCCGGAAACTGAGCTTCGGCACGAACCAGTCCAGCCTCAAGGGGGTCGATCCGAATGGCAGCGGGCGGGCCTGGGATCTGTACGTCAAGGCCCGCTATCTCAGCCGTCTCAATCCCGGTCGCGAGCTTGTCATGGCCTCGGGTTCGCCGATTACGAACACTCTGGGCGAGATGTACAATGTGCAGCGCTTCCAGCAGATCGACGCCCTGATCGAGCGCGGCCTGCACGAGTTCGACGCCTGGGCCGCCAATTTCGGGGAGACCCGCACAGAGCTCGAGCTTCAGCCAAGCGGGCTGTACAAGCCTGTGACGCGGTTTGCGGAGTTCGTGAACGTGGCCGATCTGATGGCCATGTACCGGCATTTCGCGGATGTGGTGCAGCAGGACGATCTGCGCCAGTACGTAAAGCTGCCTGAAATCGCCACGGGCAGCCGCCAGATCATCGTCGCTGACAGCGGACCCGCCTTCCGCGATTACCAGAAGGACCTGGAAGCGCGGATCAAGGTGATCGAGGAGCGCAAGGGCAAGCCGCAGAAGGGTGAGGATATCATCCTGTCCGTGATCAACGATGCGCGTCACGCAGCGATTGATCTGCGCTTTGTCCGACCTTCGGAAGACAACGACACCAGCAACAAGCTGAACGTCATGATCGCGAGGGTCTTCGACATCTGGAAGGCGACGCGCGACAACCGCTACACCGATCCCGACACTGGCAAGCCGTATGACCTGCCCGGGGCCGTGCAGATGATCTTCTCGGATCTGGGCACGGAAGCGGCGCTGGAGAAACGGGGCTTCTCGGCCTATCTGTGGATCCGCGACGAGCTGATGCGGATGGGCGTGCCGCGCGACGAGATCGCGTTCATGCAGCACTACAAAAAGAGTGCGGCCAAGCAGGGGCTGTTCCGGGATCTCAATTCAGGGCGCAAACGCATCCTGATCGGCTCGAGTGCGACAATGGGCACGGGCGTCAACGCACAGCAGCGTCTGATTGCCCTGCACCATCTCGATGTGCCCTGGCTGGTGGCCGATATCATCCAGCGTGAGGGACGGATCGAACGCCAGGGCAACCAGAACCCCGTGATCCAGATTTACGCCTATGCCCTGAAGGGTTCGGTGGATGCCACAAACTGGCAGCTTCTGGAGCGCAAGCAGCGCTTCCTGTGTCTGGCCATGTCGGGAGACCGGTCGATCCGCCGTCTGGAGGATATCGGCGAGAGTGCGAACCAGTTTGCCATGGCGAAGGCACTCGCTTCGGGTGACGAGCGTCTGATGAAGAAGGCAGGACTGGAAGCAGAACTGGCCCGCCTGCGTCGCCTCAAGGCCGCCCATTATGACGACCAGTTCAACGTGCGTCGTGCGATCGAGCGGGCCGAGCGCGATCAGAGAACGGCGGAGGCGTTTATCCCGAAGATCCGGGCGGATATCGCGAAACGCCAGTCGACACGGGGCGAAGCGTTCCAGCTTGTGCGCAAGTCGGATGTGATGACCGAACGTCAGGATGCCGGCAAGTGGCTGATGGGTCAGGCGCGCACGGCCAAACGCGCAGAGACGAAGGGTCGGTGGACACTTGGCGAGATCGGCGGTTTTGAGCTGGTGTGCGAGACCTGGAGTTCGACCTTCATGGACCAGACCGAATGGGAGGCGACCATCGCGATCGTGGCCGAAGAGCGGATGATCGGGATCGACTTTGATCACGACACGGCCCCGCTTGGCTTTATCGCCCGCATCGAGAACACCCTGCTGCGCTTCGACAGCGAGCTTGCGGATGCGCAGCGGCTGCTTGCCGAGACGGAGCGCAAGCTGCCCGGCTACCGTGCCCGCGACGGGATGCCGTTCCGCGAGGCCGCTCTTCTGGAGGAGAAGGAAGAAGAGATGGCGTCTCTGGAGGCGGATCTGGCCGAAGATACAGCGCGTCGGGAGGCGGAGGCCGCCGAAGCGCTGGCCGCGATGGAAAGCCTGAGCGTCAACGACAATGGGGGAGAAGGAGAGGAGGAAGAAGCGGCAGCATAAGGAGAGGGGGAAGGGGCGGGCATGGCCCGCCCGGTGCGGCAAGGCTCAGGCCGGGCGCGCTGACGCGCGGCCTTGCCGCACCGGGCAGCCCCTGCATCCGCGAAGAGGTTGAAAGAGACATCAAAGGAAGAGAGCATGTCCTATCGTATCGTCTATGACCTCGCCGCCGTGCGACTTCCCGCAGAAACCCTGCGCCCTCATGTTGCCGATAGCAGCTTTTATGCCGATCAGTATCTGTTGATGGAGTTGGGTGGCGACAATAATGTCTATGAGGGCCGCGGGTCGCTCCGCGCGAGAAGCTGGTCCCTGATTGGCGCGGGACAGAGCTGGGAGATCATGCGCGAAGTCGTGCAGTATGCCGCCTCCTGTGAAGGTGGCGGAATGCGCTTCTCCGGTGCCAGCGAGACGCAGGCAGAAACCTATATCCGCAAGTGTCGGACTGTGTTGCGGGACGCTGTGGGCGCGCAGGCGCTTCTGGATCGGGGCATGACCTGCACAGGAAAATTCGCGCTCCGCCAGGGGCCGGTTTCGGCTTGGCTCCAGAAACGTGTGGACGAGCTCTCGACGATTAAGTCTCCGGAGAGGACAGGCGAAACTCCGGTGTGGTCCTGGCTGAACCTGCTGCGTGACCCGAAGGATGCAGCCATTTTTCTGGCATACTCCAATCTGGACGATGCGCCTGTCTATAATCGGGCGACAGTCCATGGACCGTGTCACGAGCGCCACTCCATCATGAGAGGCCTGACCCCATTCGTGGAGTGCGCGGCATGAGCCAGATGGACAAGGCCATCATTTCCAAGGTTCTGTGCGGTGTGAACGTGGAGATTTTCACCTATCCGAATGGTGAGGTGCTTCTGCGCACCGTGGACAGCTATCCCGTCAACGGGAATGACTGGCACGGGCCATATAAAGATGCGACCTGCGCAGAAGCCGATTTCGTGGACCGCAACGCGCAGCCCGTAATTACCCCAGAGGATCTGCAACGGGGCCGCCTGAATGGGACTATTGCCCAGACTCTTGAGGGCGTCGAGATGATGCTGACCATGGATCGCTGGACCGGGGGCAGTTGTCTGACGTCGTTCATTGTCAGACCCGAGGGGCAGGCATGAGCAAGGCCAAACCGTCACCCGCAGGCGTCGTCTGCCGGCACCTGGATCTCAGTACCGGGCATCTTCCAGTCGCTGAGCGCGATGCGTGCGAGCTTTATCTCAGAAGCGGAGGCACAGCAGGGCGAAGCTGCCTCGGCGGCCCTTATGGCTGGATGATTTATGTTCCCACCGAGGCGGAGGACGTGCCGCAGGACGTGTCTCCGGAACTGGCCGCCCTGATGGCTCAGGCCCGGGAGCAGGACTGCCATTACATCCACTTCGATCGGGATGGGTCGATCGACGAGGCGCTGCCTTTTTACGAGTAGCCGCTACCGCCGTGCCTGTCTCAGGACAGAGAGAAGGCGACGGGAAGAGAAACGGAAATGAGAGAGGGAGCCGCCACAGGTCGCGGCTCCGCGCAAGGCTCGGGCCTGGCGCGCTGACGCGCGGCCTTGCGCGAAGCCACGCCCCGTGCCCGCGCCGAGATCATCACGACAGAAAAAAGGAGAGCGGCGTGTCAGACCCGGCAGAACAACCCACGGCCGAAGTGGCTCTAAGAGCAAACCTGACACTGATCTTTGACGCGATGCGGACGCATGGCGTGAAGACTGTGAAAGTTGAGTACGAGGCCAAAGAAGGCTGGTGGACAACACTTCATGTGACAGCGGACGACAGCCCGGAACTGTTCGAAGACCTGTCCCTTGAGAAGGCCGTTGCAGCGCTTGGACCTGACCAGACGATTGCCCCTCTGTTTCCGAACACCTTTGACCTTGTGATCTGGCACTGCGTCGAAACGGTTATCCGGCGCGTGCAGGCCGATTACGACACCGATGAAGACGGATCTTACGGCACGGCCACGCTGACGCTGGAGACGCGACAGCTCGAGGTTGAGCACATCGAGCGTGTGGTCTCCCACCTCGCGCACAGCCTGACCGCCTGACGTCTCCCCCCCCACGACACCTTTTCCACACCCTTACGACATCACTGGAGCCCATCATGGACGAACTGCGCCTTGTCGATCCCAACACCCTGATCGCGAACCCGAACAATCCCCGTCAGACGAAGCCCGGTCAGGCGAGCATTCGTCAGCTGGCGCTGAATATCCGCGCAGTCGGGCTTGTCCATCCGCCGCGCGTGCGTGAGCTGGGGGACGGCAGCCTGATGATCATCGCGGGCCACCGACGGACGGAAGCGGCGATCTATGCGGGTCTGACGGAAATTCAGGTTCATGTCACGAAAGTCGATAACGGTCTTGATGATCTTGCGGCAACCAGTGAAAACATGATCCGCGAGGGCATGACCGAGCCGGACCAGTGGCGTGCCGTGACCCGGATGCGCGAAGAGCTTGGCTATACGGATCAGCAGCTGTGCATGGCGCTGATGATCACGCCTGCCTATCTCAAGGGCCTGTCTCTTCTGGCCAGACTGCATCCGCCGATCCTGCACGCCATCGAGATTGGCCGTGGCCCGGACCTGAAGGAGCGTCGGACACTGGCCCTGTCGTCGCTGGAAGATCAGGCGGCCGCCTGGGGCGAGATGTTCTCCGAGAGCGTCGAAGAGGGGGAGGACCCGGCCGGGTATCGTCTCAATGCCAAAGATCCGGATGATACCGTGAACTGGCGCGACTTCACCTGGCACCTGCAGCAGGACGAGTGGTACGCGCGGGATGCACGGTTTGATGATGCGCTGGCGCAAAAACATGGCGTTGTCTGGACCGAAGATCTGTTCGGGCAGGGCGCTGACGACAATCGCTATGTCACGGATGCCTCGGCGTTTCGGGCGGCGCAGGAAGACTGGATCGCCGAGCACCGCCCCGAAGGAACGCTCGTTGTTGAGACGGGCGAGTACGGCTCTCCGCTTCGACCAGAAGGCTACAACTTCGTCACGCGATGGATGGGCGAGCAGGACACGGATGTCGTCGGTTACTGGCTCAATCCGAACACGTTGAAGATCGAAGAGCGGACGTTCCGCTACACGGGTGAAGAAACCGTCCGCTCCGAACCGCGCGTGGTGGAGCAGACGCCGCCTCCGAAGAAGGAGCGCGCTGACATCTCCGGTACGGGTCTGAAGATGATCGGCTCTGTACGGACCCTCGCGCTGAAGAAGGCGCTGACGGCGAAAAGCGAAGACGCGGATCCGTGGGATCTGGTGGCCGGGCTGTTGCTCGCGCTGAATGCCAACAACGTCCATCTTTACGGCTGCGAAAGCAGCTCGCCTCAGGAGAACGCGGTGAAGACCGCCATGGAAGCGCTGTTTCCGGAGGGCGAGCTGGTGCGTGATGAAGCGCTGATCCGTCGGCACGCGCTGGATAGCCTCGCGGGCTTCATGAACTGCGAGGTCAGTATGCACTCCGGCTCCGGCATGGCAGCGGAACTGCTGGGCTGTCTGTTCGACGCGGACGCCCACATGCCGACCATGGCTGATGAGGCGTTCTTGAAGACTTATAGCAAGCCCGGCATCACCAAGGCGGTTCAGGCGCATGGTCTCGCGCCACTCAACACGGGCAAGGAGATGCGCGCTGCCCTACTGAATGCCGTGGGAGACGGACACTGGGTCCCGGAGGCCGCAGGTTTTGCGCAGGCGACTGGCGTCTGGACCGAGGAGGTTCGAAACAGGCAGGCCCG
Source organism: Gluconobacter sp. P5B12 (assembly GCF_018812035.1). Lineage (NCBI taxonomy): Bacteria > Pseudomonadati > Pseudomonadota > Alphaproteobacteria > Acetobacterales > Acetobacteraceae > Gluconobacter > Gluconobacter sp. P5B12. The sequence goes on from NZ_JACRVV010000007.1 coordinate 36,466, forward strand.
CCGCGCGAAATGGGCCGCCCTGAAAGACGATCTGGAAGACGAGGATGAAGACGGTCTGGAGTGCGCTGATCCGGAGGATCTGGAAGACGTGATGGACGAGGGCGGAGAAGACGCTGGCGATCCGGACGTCACGGAGGATGGGCCGACAGAAGCACCGGACCTCGTGGTGCCGCAGGAACTGGTGGCCATGCAGGCTGCCATGGGAGGGCGGCTGGAGATCCTTAGGATCTGAGGCAGCACGCGGCCACGTATAGACCTGACATCAGGCGGCACTCAGAAGAGCGCCGCCTTTTTTGTAAGCAGACAGAAGAAAGAGCCCCTATGGCAGACTACTTTTCGAGGTTCTCAGTGTTGATTCCGTTCCGGAGCGTTGAGGCGCGCGCCTGCGCGCTCGCGCTCCAGGACGCGCACAACGCACAATGGGGAAAGACCCAGCCATGCACCACCGAGCCTTTCTACTTTGGTGCAGAAGAGAAGCCTGCCGAGCCTGATGGAACGGCGCCTCTCTGGGTGAGCGATCAGGGCTGCGGTAATGAGGAGAGCGTGATCGCCTTTGTTCAGGAATGCGTCCGCCAGAAGCTGTGTGCCGGGAGCCGGTGGTCCTTTATTTGGAGCTATGACTGCAGCCGTCCCCGGCTGGATGCTTACGGCGGCGGTGCCTGTGTCATTGATCTTGAAACCGGGGAGCGCATCGCCTCGCTTGATCTCGCCGAGATGGCGGACGCGATTGCCAACGGAAATCGTGAGACCGTGCGTATCGATGTCGGGATGGCCGCGACGGCGCATGACGTGCTCTGTCTGGAAATGGCGGCGGCCAAGCGAAATGATGACCTTGCCGAAGATCTCAAAACGCTGACACCGATCGTGCAAGCCCTCAAGGCTGTGTCGGAGCGGAAGACCATAACCCTGAGCGGCTTCGGACCGGACTGAACAACAGGAAAAGAAGAGATTGAAAGAGGAGAGAGGGGCGGGGTGCCAGAGCCTGTCTGCCGCCGCAAGGGGTGGTGTCCTCGGCTGACGCCTGCGGGACCGACGCTGACGCGTCGCCCTTGCCCCGCCAGTCAGGCCCTGACCCCGGAGGGGACAGTTGAAGAGACATGAAGAGAAGGAGATCAGCATGTCCGAAGAGCCGACTGTCACCGTAGGCACCCGCGTCAGCACCATCCTGTACAACAGAGGCCGGGGCGTCGTGTCTGCGGTTCATGGCACGCCCCGCCCCGAGACAATCAGACGGCTTGCGGGTGGCTTCATCGCCGCGGGAGGCAATGCCAGCTTTGATATCGTCTTTGCCTGCGGGAGTATCAGCAAGAAGCTGCCCGAGAGCATTCTGCACGGCGTGCAGTGGACGATCTTCCACGACGAGCCCAAGGCAGGCCCGGAGGAAATTGCGCAGCTGCGCGCTCATGCCGAAGCGTGCCGTGCTGAAAAGCAGGCGCAGAAAGAGCAGGCCGAGGCAGCGCACGCGGCCGAAATCGAGCGCCTGCGCACCGATCCCGAGTACGCCCATCTGGAGCAGGGTTCGGACCAGAGCGGCGTACTGGCAGGAAAGAACATCCGCCGCCTGCTGAAAGCCGCCCTGCCACACCACACGTTCCGGGTGCGCAAATCCTCCTACGGGTCCGTGTCGATCAGCTGCAACGACCCGCTGGACGATGCGGCGCAGGAGACCGTTTCCGACATCAGAAAGCGCTTCAGATCCGGGTTCTATGACCAAGTGACGGATTGTCACTCCAAGAGCCGGAGCCCCTGGCAGGAGGTGTTCGGCAGCGCCGAATACGTCTTCTGACCCCGTCTTACCCCGTCACAGTTCTTCCAGGCTGCCGCGAGGCGGCCTTTGTCATATCTGGAGATCGACATGGCTTTCTTTACGCTCAGCGCTACGCCCGCCACCGCAAAACGTGAGGGCTACTTCACCAGCACCACGATGGCGCTCATGTCCCATCTTGGTGAGCGCCGCATCGTCGAGGCGAAGTCGGTGGATGGCCTCAAACCGCTCATCCTGAGCTTCGGCCGCGACACCGCGCTTCAGCATCCTGGTCGGTCATTCAAGGTCATGGTTACGGTCAATCGTGGCAGCCGCAAGCCGCGCGGCTTCGACGCGGCTTATGATTCAGAGGAGCTTGGCACCTCCGAATGGCTCGAGACCACGATTGCAGATCCGGTACCCCACGAGGGCACGCCAGGTGTGGCCTCATGGGGAACACGCTACACGCCGTTCCGCATGGACGGTGCAGAGCCGCGCGAGGCTTCGCTCACCGAGGCCGAACGCCTGTCTGACGGCGGCCATCTCGGCTTCAAGGGATGGGCCGCGGAAGTTGCAGCCTGTCTCGAGACCATTGGCGCGCCTGCGGCTGCTTTGGGCAGCGAGACCCGGGACGCTCTGGTGTCGCGCTATCGCGCCCACCAGCATCCTGCCCTGGCCGCCGCCGTCCTGATCGCAGCTTCGCTAGCGGATCCGCTGGCGGCCTGAGGCCAATGCAGGGGAGCGGTTGATGTCTCCCCTGCCAGATCCAACAGTTCAAAAGACGAGCGAGTTTTCCATGGTCGATGAAAACCTTCTCCAGATCGAGACCTGCCTTCTGGATCGTCGCAAGGTTCATCTTGGCGTTGCACCGGATGGGCGTGTCTATCTGCGCGTGACGTCGTTCTGGCCGAAAGAGGCCGCCCGGCACTGGCACGGCCCCTATTCGGACCGACAGGCGGCGGAGACGGATTTCCGAACCCGGACGCAGCCGCCACGCGTCACGCGCGCCCAGATCGCCGAGGCGAGCCGCCGCGGGGAGCATGGCACGGTCGAGGGTGTTCCCATGATCGTCCTGAGACATCGCTGGACGGGCCACCTGACCCTAACGGCCTATCAGCTGGTGGATGAGGCGGAGCAGACGCAGTCCGCGCGCCAAAGTGGACACATCTGAACTCCGTATCGTCATCCTCGAGATCCGGGCGAAGGAAGAGCAGGAAGAAGAGAGAGGGAAAAAAGCAGAAGGAGAGAGGGGCAGCACAGGCTGTCTGCGCTGGCAAAGGGTGGGTCTCCACGCGTCCTCGCCCTGACGGGCTCCGGGTCGTGGAGATCCCGCCGCTGCGCGGCGCCTGTGCCATCGCAGCCATCCTGTGCCTGTGCCGGAGAAGTCATCAGAGAAAAGAGATGACGGCAACAGGAGTGACCTTTCATGCAGATTTCCCAGCAGACCCTTCAGGACATCAAGGACGTTGCCGGACTGGCCGGTGGGGTCTTCGGCTTTCTCGCCCTGGTCTTCGCCTTTACGTGCCTGCCGAGCTTTCTGGCGGGCCCGGTGCCCCATCATTATCTCGCCTCCGCCTCCCACACGACCCACGGTCGGGGCTGAAGCCTCCACGTCTCCGAATGCCCCCACGCCCCGCCATCGTGCGGGGTTTTTTCATTTCTGATCCGAGGAAAGTATCCCATGATCGTCACTTTCGACCGCGCGCTGATCGAGCACCTTCTCGCCCATGCCGAGGCCGCGTCCGAGCGCCGTGCCACGCTGACGCAGCTCTTTGACAAGAGCCTGCGCAAGCCCGGGCACGGCGCGCGCGAATGGGGCCGTCAGGACGACGTCGATCCTGCAAAGATCCCTGCGGGTCTGTGGCTGGTTGGAGATCACGGGATCTACATGATGTCGAACGGGCTTCCCCTTCTGCCGTCCGATGACGGTCAGAAGCCCAATCTGTGCGCGTATGCACGCGAAGCGGACCCGGCACAGAACGCGGGCAGGGCTCATGACGTCAAACGCCAGGCTTTTGGCGGGGATGACGGATGCGAGTTCCTGGAGGCGACGCTTGTGCGGCAGGCCCTCAGGCAGGCCTCAGGCGACACACTGCGCATGACCATCACCCCGGAAACCCTCGAATTTCTGGCCTGACCGGCCGTCCTTGAAATCCTTCAGGAGAAGAAAAATGTCCGAAGCGACGCCTGACACGGTGTCTCAGGGGCCGGTGTCCCGCGACCAGATCTGGGCCTCGGCCGTGGCTGTGGCGGCTGACAGCGTGGAGCAGCTGAGACGCTGCGACGTCGACCGCGTCGTCTCCCTTGTGGACGCGGCGGATCGCACCGCACTGACGGGCTGGCTGATCGCGCGGCGGCCCGATCTTGCCGGCGCTGTCGCGGAGGCTCTGTCCGCGCTCGCGCAGGAGGCCTACGCATGAGCCTGCTGTTGCCACACCTGCGGCGCGTCCGCATTGAGGCCGAGGGCCTGACGGCCACCCAGTGGAGCTCCCCGCAGGACAAGGCGAAACTGGCCAATGCAATCCTCGCTTTTGTTGCGAAAGGATTGCCGGAGGAGGGGTTCAACAAGGCGCTGTACCAGCGCGTCAGCCAGATGTGGGGGTTTATCGCCTGCTTTAACCGGAACGGCTGTGCGGGCCGGTATTTCAGCACAACGCAGGGGCGTCTCGCCTTCCTCGATCAGATCATCGCGCGTGGCGGGATCGGCGATCCCGCCTGGACCTGGTCAGACGTGGAAAGCCGGATCGCGGCTCTTCTGGTCGAGCATCAGGTGCCGGACCTGTACCGCGCCGAACTGCGCCAGGAGACTGTTCGAGGCGAACAGGCGCTGTTGCGCAGATTGCTCGACCGTCACGGCGTGCCGGCCGATCATGCAGGCCGCATCTCACTGGCTCCGGCGTTGGCTGCGACCCTGTCCCGGCAGCAGCCTGTTCAGATGGGTCTGCTCTGACACGTTGCGCTGTCCGTAACGGCGCAGGAGTCCGGATCGTCGATCAGTCCCTGAACGACCTCCCATCCGCCCAGAATATTCTGGGCCGTCTCCCAGGCGACGATCTCGGCGCGCAGCGCCTGCGCAAGATCGTCATAGATGCCGTCGCGCTGCGGATCTTCGATCTCGCGCCGCTCCGCCTGTTCTGTGAGAGACCGTGCGTCGGAAACCCGGTCGAGTGCCCGACCGACCAGAAGCGTCAGCCAGTCAGACGCCATGCGCTGACGCCCCTCCCGCGTGTCGGGCAAGGGCGTGGCTCCGAAAATCTGTCGCGCCCTCTCACGGCCGAACGCGCGGAGGCGCTCAACCTGTCGGGGCGGTGTCACGCCGCGGATTTCTGCAAGCGACCGCAACTGCGTCTCGGGCAGGATTGCATCGGTGAGCGCGTCCAGGATTGGCGCACGACGCCGCTCCTGTGGAAAGCGGATCACCGTGCCAGTCTGATCTGTCTGTGCGCTCATCGGCGTCCTCCTGTCGTTGTGGCGTAAGCGTAAAGCGGGCCACAAATATAAGTCAACAAAAACAATGAGATACCGGCCTTATTAGGCCCTCGCGAAAACCTCTTGGGGACTGAAAAGAGACGCGCGGTAAGGAGAAAGAGGAGGGAGGGAAGGGGGCTCTCATGGGGCAGGCGTCGCAGCAAGGGTGCGTCGCTCCGCTCCCGGCGCACAGCGCCGCCCTTGCCACGCCGCCCGCCCCACGAGGCTGCCGATCGGGAACGAAATAAACCGAGAGAGGCAGAGCATGTCCAAGCGCAGGAAAACAGATCTGACAGCAGCCCGTAAAAAGGCAGAGGTCTTTGGGCCGGATACGGTTCTCTTCGCAGACCTTGAACTTGGGGAAGCCTTCCGCATGGCTGGGGCAGAGCTGGGAGCCGTGTATCGAAAGGTTCGCCGCAACCACTACATGCACGACGGAAAGCGATGCCTTGCGAGCGACGGTCGTGCTGTCAAGCGCGCTTCCCTGCCTGGGACGGAAGACTGAGAGAAGGCCTCCTGATCCTGGCCGCCCTCCACTGACATCAGGGCCGCAGCGCGGCCCGCATCCGGCAAAAAACATACAAGAAAGGAACCGCATCGTGCAGGTCCAGACCCTCACAGCTTCGTCCAGTTTTCTTCCCGCGCTTGAGGCGCCCGTCTTTCACCGCGCCGTCTCGGCAGGCCAGACCATCGGTCGCGCACGGCGCTTTTACGCGGAAGCCGATCACCTGGTTGATGACGCGAATGACGTCCGTCTAGGCGCGGCGTTACGCGCCGCACTGCGCCGTGACGCCAGCGCAGCCCATCGTTCGGCACAGCGCACGCTTCTGAGTGTCTCCCATTGACAGCCGCGAACCTGCACTCACAACAGGCCGTGTCATCCTGGCATGCACACCACAGGCATCCGGGAGGAAAGGGAATGGCGATGCGACACCACAGAACGGGGCTTGCCCTGAGCGCCCTGTTCTGGGCCACCGCAAGTCAGGCGGCACCGGCCGGGTGTGCCGAGTTTGGCGGAGACGGCCAGCTTCCGGTTCTGACCAACGAGGCGCTTGGGCAGCAGACCGTGCTTCTGTGCAATGACGCCTTTGCGGTCCTGCATTCGGGCATCAGTCATGGCCCCCTGTGGACGGCAGAGCATCTGACCGAGGAAGACCTGGAACGCAGCATGCAGATCGGCCGGGTTGTCCGGTTCTTTCATGCAGATCCCCGTCTGTCCTTTGAGGACCGGGCCGAGCTGAGCGATTACCACGCGTCGGATTATGACCGCGGACATATGGTGTGCTCGGGTGATGAACCCAGCCTGAGGGCTCAGGAGCAGAGTTTTGCTCTGTCCAATGTCGTCCCTCAGACCCCGGAGCTGAATGAAGGCCTCTGGACGGGTGTGGAAATGGCGGTGCGTCGTCTCGCACAGCGCGAAGGCGAGCTTTACGTCGTGACTGGTCCGGCGTTCGAAGCGTCGGTTAAGACCATCGGATCGCATCGGGTTTTTGTTCCGTCGGCGACCTGGAAGGCTATTTACGATCCTGCCGAAGACGGAGCGGGCGCGTATTACTGCCAAAACAGCAGCCAGCCGACCTGTACGATCATCAGCATCGGCGCGTTGACCCAGGCAACGGGTGTGGATCCGTTCCCCTCTCTTCCCGATGAGATCCGTCAGACTGCCATGACGCTGCCTCATCCTCTGAAAAGTCCTTATACTGTTCGCATCCGACCTGCCGTTGGCAGTCCTGTGCTGGAGATCATGCCATGAGCTTCATTCCTTTTCTGGACGCCGGCGAAAGCGTTCAGATTGATGATCTGACGATCGAGAACGGGGAGGAACGCATAGCCGTGTACGGGCGCCTCGAAATCCGCAGGGACCGCATCGGCCTGCAGGATATTCAGGCGTTGAAGGCTCAGGTTGATGCCATTGCCCGCGAGCTCGAGGGATCGGCCCATCTTCCCGAGCGGGTGCGGAGCGCACAGCAGATGAGCGTGATGGCCAGTCCCTTCACGGATCGGAACTGTGCCTGACGGCTTGGGAGCTTCTGACGGGAAAGGTCTGGAGTGCCACAAGCCTCACTCCGGACAAGACGACCTTCCACCCCAGCTTCCTCCGCGCCCTTCGGTTGCTCCGTGCAGCCGGGTCCCCTGAGAAGGCATCCTGTCCTGCGCTGCGTTTGTGACGGACCTGAAAGTGTCGGGACGAAAGGCGTCGCTGCGCTTGCTTTCGCCCCTTTTGCCTCCGGCACGGGTCGAACGAAAGGCTTGTTTAAGTATTCGTTAAGTTTGTGGCGATGATGTTTGTATATAGCAAAGTAACGGCAAATAAAACCCGATTAAACCGCAGAAGACCGCCGTTTTCACTTGCAATATTTGCGGATTTTTCCTAAATTAAACCCAGATCACAGGGGCGTTGAGGCCGGTTCTGACCGTTGCGCCGTCCCGAAACGAAAAGGATGACGATCATGGCACGCTTTGAGCCGTTCAGACTGTCTGACAACGACCGGACCGATATCGTCAAAGGTGTCTCCTGTGCTCTCCTGCTTGAGCGCCATGGCTATCTTCTCGACAAGCCCGAAAGCACGCGCAACGCTCTGAAGTACCGGGCGGGCAAGGGTGAGACGATCATTGTCAACCATGAAGGCCGCGGCTGGTGGGATACGGGATCGGACGAAAAAGGGGATGTGTTCTCCCTGATCCAGCGCCTGACACCCGGTCTGAAGTTTCATGAGGCCTGCACTGCGCTGGGTCAGCTGGTGGGCATTGCGCCAAAGGGGGCAGAATATGTCCGTGAGCGTCAGGCCAAAACGCCAGATGCTGCCCCGGCTGAGCGCTGGCATGGCAAGAAGGAACTGACATCCGGCACAAAGGTGTGGGCGTACCTTACAGAGGAGCGCGGCCTTCCGGAGTGGGTTCTGCGTCGGGCCATCATGACCGGCTGCATCCGGGACGGCTATCACGCCGCATGGTTCGGCCACCGGGATGCCAAGGGGACCATCTGTGGTGCGGAACTGCGCGGTCCGGACACCAAGGGCATGTGTCTGTCGGGTACGGTCAAAACGCTGTTCCGGTTTCAGCCCGGCCTTGCGCGCACGGTCCGTCGTCTGGTGGTGAGTGAATCCGCCATTGATGCCCTGTCCTATGCCGCCCTCGACAGTGAGCGCACGCGCGAAACCCTGTACTGCTCGACCGCAGGCGGCATGGGACCGGAGACGGTCGAAGCCCTCACGGCCGAACTGACTGAGATGGCAAAAGATCCGGCAGCCGTTCTGGTGGCCGCAACCGATCATGATGAAGCCGGCAACCGCTACGCCGCGCGCCTGGCAGAGCTGGGCCGAGAAGCCGGTGTCCGTGTGATCCGCCGTATTCCCCACGGGGGCTGCAAAGATTTCAACGACGCCCTGAAGACTGTTGTGGCCGCCGCCCGCGCTGCCTGAGGAGAGACTGATGACGAATGACAAGGCACGACGGGAAATGGAGGCTCTGTTTCCCGGCCACGAAAAAAATGACGCCCTGAGAGCGGCCTTTCTGGCGCACCCGGACGCGGACCATTATCTGCGCCTGATGCCTGACCTCGGATGTCGCATTCCCTGGGCTCTGGTGGAATACGGTCCTGAGGGGGAACGGAGCCAGGGTCTCGTGGTTGGCGGACGCTGGAGTGCGGCAGGCTGGGATCTCTCCGGACGCAGCGTCCTGTTTGTTCAGTCTCCGACCGGAGACAGTGGGTTCCTGACCTGCCAGGCGGGGGAGCGGCAGCTTGTCCTGATTGGCACCGTTCCCGGAAGCACGCGTCATCCTGACCGTCCGGATGCCGTAACACTCTTGGGACATGTCGCAGAACTGACCGCCGCCTGGCATGCCGACGCCGAGACGACCCGCGTCTGGCATACCTGGGCCCTGCTGCACAATCAGCCGCCCTTTCCGCAGACCTACGCCGAGGTCGCATTCGGTGGCGACGTGTTGCGCGGCCTCATCGTCGGGGGAACGGTTCTGGCAGACGGAACGTGGGACTTCGGGCGTGAGTTTGATCTGATGGTGGAGCCGGACATGATCCTGAGCCTCGATGGCCGCCGTGCGAGCCGGTGGGAAGTTCTTCATGGCACCCGGGAGCAGGGACGTGGTCGTGGATAATCATCTCTCCGGACTGACTTCCTCCCAGGCAGAGGCCGCACGTCAGACGGGGCCCGTTGTTGTTCTCGCGGGTGCCGGGACTGGCAAGACCAAGACGCTGGTGGCTGGGATCGTCGATCGTGTCGTCAAGCGTCGCATGGCCCCGGATCGCATTCTGGCCGTGACGTTCACCAACAAGGCGGCCGGGGAAATGAAGACGCGGATCGCGGCGGCGCTGAACATCGCGCAGGCGCCGTACTGGGTGGGCACCTTCCATGCGCACGGACGCCGTCAGCTACGGACCGATCCCGACATTGCCGGGCTGCGTCCGGGGTTCGACGTTTGTGACAGCGAAGACAGCACGAAGATCGTGCGCAGGCTTCTGGAAAAGGCGATTGCAGCAGGCGTCATGAATGCTGACGATGGAGAGACATTCCGCAAGCGTGTGAAGTCCGTCAGCTCGCGCATTGCCATGCTCAAGGAAAACATGGTGCTTCCCCCGGACGCCGTCACCTGGGTCGAGGGACGGATTGCGACGGATACCATCACTGAGGGTGATGACATCATGGTCTGGCGGGATGCGGCCGTTCTCTATCCTGCCTATCAGGCGATGCTGCGCGAAAGCAATCGCGCGGATTTTGCGGATCTTCTGCTGTGGCCCACCGTGACCATGCTGCGCGACGAGCGCTACAGACGGGACTGGGCGGACCGGTTTGACTGCGTGCTGGCCGATGAGTTCCAGGACGTCAACCGGCTCCAGTTTCTCTGGCTGAAATGCCTGTCCGAAGACCACAACGAGCTCTTCGTTGTTGGTGACGATGCGCAGTCAATTTACGGATGGCGTGGGGCCAATGTTCGGATTATCCGAAGCTTTCTCAAGGAGTTTCCGACCGGACGTCTGATTGCCCTGGAGCAGAACTTCCGCTCGACCGGTCATATCCTGTCAGCAGCCAATGCCGTCATCTCTCATGACACGAGCCGTCTGGAGAAGACGCTTTATACCGCGTCTGGCGATGGAGAGCCAGTGGATATTCTGCGCCATACCGGCAGTCAGGACGAGGCCTCCGGAATTGCCGCCGAGATTGGACGTCGTGCTCTGGAAGGTGTGCCTTACGAGGACATGGCGGTGCTCTATCGCTTCAACCATCTCTCCCGGCTGCTGGAAGAGTCTCTGCTGCGCGCAAAGATCCCGTATGAGCTGGTCAATGATACCGCCTTCTGGCAGCGCGCGGTGGTCAAGGACGCGCTGGCCTTCCTGCGTCTGACATGTTTTCCGTATGAGCGGCAGTCAGACGAAGCCTTTCGGCGGATCGTCAATCAGCCCGCCCGGGGGATCGGGGCCAAAGCCATGGCAAAATTCGAGCAGGTCGCCGACGAGGAGGCAATCTCGCTTTATGATGCAGCGGAGCGCACGGTGCAGGGACGCACCGGAAAGGCTGCTGACAAGCTGCGCGGTTTCCTGGACGTCATTCTGAAAGGGGCACGCAGCGACGAACCAAGTCTGGGTGAACGTCTGAGAGTTCTGGTCGAAGAGAGTGGATATCTCGCGATGCACCAGGCAGCCGGGGAGGATGGACGCACGGCGCTGGAAAACCTGCACGAGCTTCTGTCGCTTGCCAACGAGTTCAGCTCGGTGGAGGAGCTGTTCGACCATGCGGCCCTCGGGTCGGAAAGCCGGGATGATGACAGTGTCGGCCGGGTGAAGCTGATGACGATCCATGGCTCAAAAGGGTTGGAGTTCGGGCATGTCTTTCTGATCGGCTGGGAAGATACCCTGTTTCCGTCGCGCACGAACATTGACCCGGCTGAAGAACGCCGCCTGGCTTATGTCGCACTGACCCGCGGCCGCCAGCGCGTGAGCGTATCCTGGTGCGAGTTTCGTCGGGGCGAGCAGGCCAACCCGAGCTGCTTCATCGACGAGATCCCGCTTCAGGCGAGGCGGGACGGCTGGGGACGGGATCTCACGCGCCGTCCTGCGTTTCAAGGGGGAGCGGTCGTGAATCGGCAGGCTCAGAGAGAGGCGATGGGGTTCTGACCATCAGGCATCTGGCGGTGCCGCACGCAGGAACTCAGGGCCGTTCATTACACCTGTTAAAGCGACGGCAAACGGCCCGCGAAGCCTTGTTGAAGTAGGCAGAGCGGGCCTCTCAGGTCCTTAAGGAGCAGCTCGTAGCCGGGCCAGGGACTGCTGCAAGCCGTCATCGGGTCCTATGCTGCTTGTCTCAGGAACCGCATACTGAGATCATGGAAGAAATGATATTGATCATGATCGTCGCAGAGCAGCCGATCAGGCACGTATAATTTTCGGGATGAGTATATCGAATGCGTATTTTCAGAGGTTTGTTTTTGGTGACATTACAACTCGCATCCGGGCTTACAGCAGCGGCAGCATCAGATACGACGGTCTTCGTACCGTCGACCCCGTGCTCGACTTACCTGGACTATGCGAGCAGGGACACACCATCTCCTAATACGCCGGAAGCGCGAAACAGAGTGATCTCGGCAATGACTATGATGAAGCCGTATATGACGGAGTTCGCCTCGCTGCATCTGGGTCAGATGGAAATGCTCATGGGGCAGATTACGCAGAGCTTCTTTATCAGGGTGGAGGTTGAATGCCACAGGCATCCCGATCAGCCCTTGTCGGAAGTCATCCGAAAGGTTGGCAATGGCATTGTTGATAACGTGAATGCGAGTTTAGCCCAATCAGGAGATAAGACGCATCTTTCCTATCCGGCCTTGTGAGCGGCTCCGACGGATCATCAGACGTTCCGGGTGGAGGCGAAACGGACGTGCTGCCTTCGCCCTTGCGTGCGGTGGGACGGATGGGCGCGTAGGGTGCGATCCCGGCCCGTGGTCCTCACAGAACGTTGTGTCCTGGAGTTTCATTTCATGAAGAAGCCGCGTAATGGCCTCGGCGCTTTGGCACTGGGAATTTCTATGGGGCTTGTGTTTGGCCTCTTGATTGGCAAGCCGGTTCTCGGGGTGTCCATGGGTATTGCCTTCGGCCTCTTGATTCCTATTCTACGCTCAGGACGACATCAGGATCGTTAGGACAAAGCGCCATGGCACACGGTTGTGTCGTGTAAGCCATGGAAGCTGGTGCTGATGACTGGCGTCCTGACCTGCTCCTATTGGCACCTCCCGAAATCGACTGCCTGAACCGCACTCACAAACGCCTTCGTCATACTGCCCGGCATGACCGAGCAACTCTTATCTTCAAAGCAGGATGTCCTACCCAGGGCATTCTCTTTTCCCTCCCTGAACTCTCCATGGATGCTCGGCAGCATGGTTTTCGCGGGGACACTGGTCCTCGGGTTCGGCTGGATGGTCTTTCCTTTCGATATCCAGATGGTCTGGACCATGGTTGCACAGGCCATCCTGTTCTCGCTGGCTCTCAGCGTCCTCGGAATGGATCTGCTGCGGCTTTGGAAGACGAAAGCCTTCATGCCGCGGTGGTACGTCCCGGTGTTCGTCCCCGTCTGGGTGGCGATTGGTCTGGCTGATTTGCAGAAGGCCTATGAGTGCATGCGGGTGGCAGGTCAGCTGTGAGGCGGCCTCACCGCACTCACAACCGGACGTGGCAGGCTGTGTGCACGATGACAGCAGACGAGGCAACACAGTGAAGATCGGCGGCAACCAACCCAAAGCGCGGGTTTTCCGCAAACTGAATGCAGAGACACAACGTGAGGCCTATCAGTCTGTCCTTCAGCACGTTCGGACCTGCCTGAACCGCGGGCCGTACAACGTTCTCGAACTGCGGGCGAACCTCACGCCCGAGCAGGCGGGCGCTCTGCCTGATGCCCTGGTCACGCTCGCAAAAGCTGGAGAAATCGCAGCCCTGGGGCACAGCGTCTACGCCCGCGTGCCGTGGATGCCCGCGACAAGGACTGTTGTGACGTCTCCTATTCACGACCTCGTTTTTGCGTCCCTGACCGAGCACGAAACCGCTGGTGAAATTGCACCCTGGCTTGGCCTGAAAGTTGCGGTTGTGCGCGAGGCGCTCGAGGCCCTGGAGCAGGCGGGCCTGATCGAGGAGCGACTGGATCCCCGTCGACCCAATCGCTACCGGATCGTCTCGCCCAATATGGCCAAACATATCCGGCAGGGCGCACAGGATCGGACGTTCACCGATATCGCCCGGCATGGCTGAGGCATGAGGGAGGCGTCGCGCTTGCGGGTTATCCCCCAAACCAGGGGACAGCGCTGTGGGCAACCGCGGGCAGGACATGTGGATTCACGGTCCGTTCGCCCCGGGCACAGGCGTGTAGCGCTGTCCATCGCAGGCGAGCTCTCCGTCATAGGCTGGGGTGTGCGTCAGGCGTCCCGCCGATCTGGCGTCTCCAAGGACAGGATTCTGCGCTGGCAATCAGGGCAGGGTATTCCTGACCCGGATTTTCTCAAGTGGCTCGCGGCCCTTGGGATGCTGCACCGTCGACTGAGTCACCCACTGGCCCGGGCTGTGCCTCCAGCGGGGAACAGACCTCCGCTGAATGGCTACGCGATGACCAGTGCCCTCATCACCATTGGCTGGTCCGAACGTACACTCGCGGATCGCCTTGGCGAACACCGGACGGCGCTTCGCCGTCTCATTGAGGAACAGGGACATCTCCCGGAGCGGCAGTCCCGCTGGCTCGAAGCGCTGGCAGACGGGCATCGCGATCTGCCACGCCCCCTCTCTCCCATCTGCGTCTCACCCGATCTCTGAAAGGTTGATCCATGTTGCAACGCGTATCATTTCCTGAAGACGGCCAGGACAATCAGGGTGTCATCGCAGGGGGCATCGCCGCCGACCGGCTGCGGTCCATTATTGAGCGGGTCGAGCGCCTGGAAGAAGAGCGCAAGGCGCTGAGTGGTGACATCAGGGACATCTTTGCCGAAGCCAGGTCGGCCGGGTTCGACGTCAAGGTCATCCGCACGATCATCCGGCTGCGCAAGCAGGAGCCCGCGGAGATCGAGGCTCAGGAAACCCTTTTGCAGATCTACCGCCGTGCCCTGGGAATGTGACCGAATGCAAGATGCTCCACCGCGCCGACGTATCGCCGAGACGGCAGGAGAGATCCTGGTCTGCTGGCCGAGTGTGGGACTGCTTCTGTTTGCGTTTGTCGTTCCCAGGCTTGGCGCTGTCATGGGGCCCGTTTTCATGCTCGGTGGCTGTCTGGCAACCATGATGGGGCCGGGTGTCCCCGAAATCGGCGAGGACGGGCGTGACTACGGTCTCGAGCGCAGGCGCGGTGTGGTTTTTGCCAGTCTCGGCCTGGTGCTCTGCCTGCTCTCTCTGTCTCGTCTTTTACCGGATGGGTATTGAGCGTGCCTGCACCTTTCTTCGTGGACTGGACTCCAACGCGCATCACCAGTGTCCGCTATACCTCCACTCTGGGACCATCTCACCCTGTCGGGACGATACAGCGTCGGGTCTGTGGCCCCAGATGTCTGATTGGGGTCAGCCTGTTTCTTCTGACGAACGCCGCGGATGGATTTCTTGGCCTGGATCAGTTTGCCGGACAGGGACCCTGGCATCTGTCCGGACTGGGTCAACCGGTTCTGATGCTGTCGTTCTGGCAGTGGACGCTTCTGGCCTGCCTCACACTGGCTCTTGTGAAACTCGCTGAAAAGACGTCCGGGATCCTGACTGGGCGCGTGCAGGGGCGGGCGGCCAGGATAAGGCTCCTCGTCACCTGCGCGGCCCTGGCACTCGGCGGCCTCGCCCGCAGCCTGATCCAGCCGGGATGACCGGACTCACATTGCCCTCTCCTAAAGTGATCCTACACAACCGGCAGAGGAAAGATGCCTGAACTGCAGACGCTCCTGAAAGAAGTGGTGAAACTGCCTGCGTCCTATCGGCAGCAGGGCGCACCTCTGGCGTCCCTTCTGGCACAGGTTGCCAAAGGGGACGACGGGCATGGCCAAAGGGTCGGGCGCCTTGCTGGCCTGCTCGGCCACCTGGCGAAAACTGGCCTCTCGTCAAGTGCCCTTGAACTGGCAGGCCGCCTGCACGATGCGGGCAAACTGCTGCTGCCAGACAGCCTCCTGAATCATCCGGGCATGTTTAACGACCGGCAGATGCTGGTGATGCGGCAGCATCCCTCGCTTGGCCTTGGAGCACTGTTTCATCTGTCAGCCGATATCCCGACCCTCGTTCATGAGGCGGTGCTCCTGCACCACGAACGCCATGACGGAGAGGGCTATCCCTTCGGGTTGAAGGGCAAAGCCATCCCTCTGGCCGCCCGCATTATCGGCCTTGCGGATGTGATCGATGCCCTGCTGTCTGCGCGGGCCTACAAAGGTGGATGGTCGGCCCGTCAGGTGAAGGCCTTTCTTCAGGAGCAGGCAGGCGGCGCATTTGATCCTGACCTGGTCAGTCTCGCGCTCGCCTCTTTTGATGACTTGCTCGCCATTCGCCGCAGCATTGCGCAGCCCGTTCAGGGGTATCAGCCCATCCCCGGCCAGTCCCCCGTTTCTTCCCGTACCCTCAGCTTTCGGAACGACCTGCCATGATGCCTCTCCCACTTCTGCCCGCAGCTCACGCCGCGCCGTCCGGACCGTCACCCCTGAAACTTCTGGCAGACGTCGCAGATCGTCTTTTTGCAGAAAACCGGACAGAGGACGGGCTGTGTGTGATTGAAGCTCTTTATCTTCAGGCAGACGCTGTACTTTCCGGTAGCCATAGACCGGATGATCAACAGGAGGGTTGAGGCGCGCTGCATGAGAAGATGGGCGTACGGTCTCTGATGACAGGAGAAAGGCGCAGCCTGCGAGCCTGAAAGCCTGCTTTCCGCGGTCGATTTTATTAGCGGAGCCCCTCCTATCCATGTTATATAAAAGTATAACGAGGAGAAACTCATGACGACGTCCAGTCTCAGAAAGCTCGGTGGCTCCATCGTTCTGACGGTGCCACCGGCCCTGCTCGGTCTTCTCGACCTCAAAGCCGGTGAGAAGGTCGAACTTGACGTGGAGAATGGCGCCCTCGTCGTGCGGCCCAGGCGCAGACCACGCTACACGATGGCAGAGCTGCTGGCCGTGTCGGAGTATCCGGCTGAGCCGGACGCTGAAAGCCGCGACTGGGCTGCTGGCGGGGCCACCGGGAAAGAGATCCTGTGAAGCGCGGTGAGATCTGGGTTGTGTCTCTCGATCCCACCAAAGGACATGAGCAGCAGGGCTCGCGCCCGGTGCTGATCGTCTCGCCTGACAGTTTCAATCAGGCTACGGGCCTGCCGGTTGTCGTACCAATCACCAGCGGCGGGGGCTTCGCACGACGGCTCGGCTTCGCCGTGCCGCTCGAAGGACTGAAGACCACAGGCATCGTACGCTGTGACCAGCCTCGTGTTATTGACCTCAAAGCCCGTGGCGGCCGGAAGGTAGAGGAGCTGTCCGGCTCTCTGCTGGACGAAGTTCTTGCCCGCCTCGTCACGCTTTTCGAGTAGCGTTTGGCCGGAGGAGGTCTGGGGGGAGGTCAAATCCTTCGCACGGAGTGCTGGATCAGATATCATCAGGACGGGAGGCCGCTTGGAGGCGAACCATCATGTTTGTGGCCTCCAGCACAGTTCTGGACAGCGTTTTCATCTGTGAATGAAGAACGTCCTGTCTGGCCAGCGTCTCTGCAAACATCGCTCCGATATCTTCGACATATGTCTGGATGATTTCCAGAGTGTCCTCCTGGGAGCGGGCCAAGCTCTCCCAGTCAGTTGGGTCCTCGGTTCTGGAGCGAGGGAATCCCGGTGGAGAGAGGTGCTGAGACTGGTTGTCGAGCGGCAGTCGTGTCTCTTTGAGACCCATGGGCCAGTGCTCAAGGCAGAATGAGATCCCCGCCAGAAGAGAGGCCGGCAGGGACAGAAGCAGCTCGGTATCTGGAAGGTGAAGGTCTCCCGTTTCCGGAAAGCCGGTATAAAACATGTGCTGACGGTACCATGTCTCCCGGCCTCCCATGTTTTCGAGTGTTTCACGCCAGAGGTTCAGAGCGGCTTCCACCTGCTGATATGCCTCCTGATTATGGACCTGCGCCTCATATACGCGGCTCCACAGATGATGGGTTCCGACTGCGGGCATCCAGTCGTCCAGTCTGAAAGGTTCGCCATCAAGAAGAGGTGTACTGCCAAGGACGAAAGCGCCCTGAGACAGGATGCAGCAATAGGCAACAATCCGGGTGCCGCGCCATTCTCCCCGTGAAGCGAGAGCCTGCTTCAGGAGGACAGGGAACAGCACCTTTCTGGTGCGGGCGCTGTAACTGGTCCATTCGCGCGTCTGTAGAGCCAGAGGCGCAAGGGGATCAACGATGATTCCGGGGGCGTTCAGGGTGCGAAGTCGCACGCCGTGTCTGGACAGGTGGTAGGCCCAGAGAAAAACCAGATCATTTGGGGGCGCATCCCCGATCGTAAAGGCGTGCAGGTCATAACGCTGAAACGATCCCACGGACCGGAAAAGCGTCCCCGTGCGCTTGAGGTAGGTTGGCATCGTGCGGACAAGGCTCTGTCCAACAAAGACGGTTCCGTCTTCAAAAAGCAGGCACACGACCAGGCGAAGCTCGTCGTGGGGATGACAGTCAGAACGGGCTGACGTGGAAACGCGGTGGTGCATGGGTATACCGAGTCATGACAATGGATCCCTGCACTCTGCCATTGCGCGATGTGAGAGCGGGTCATGGGACGGTCGGCGCCCTTGCGCAAACGCTGCGGGGTGCCTTCTGACAACGGGCAGCATGCAGGCAAGAAAAGGGCCGGGTGCAGGGCAAGACGCGAAGAGGAGAACGCGGGTCAGAAGAGAAACAGCGACAGCCACAGGCCGTCCGGCCGCCACAATGGTTCGGCCGCACGCGGCCCGCGCCCTGGAGGGCGCGCCATTGTCCCGGCCAGCCGTCTGCGCCTGCGGGAAAGCATCCAGAAAATGAAAAAGGATGTTCCCCATGGCGACTCACGTCACAACCGTCTTCACCCTCACAGGCCCGCAGGATCGTCTGCGTCAGATCGCTGATGAGCGCGCCTATCGAACCTGCGCACCGGACCAGATGGCGTGGGAAGACGACAGCACACTGGTGATGACCCTCGAAAACGGGATCGGAACGTCGTTCCTTGACCACGGCCATGGCCTGTCTGACGAGTATCCGGACGTCAGTATCCGGGGCATGGAATATTTCGACTGCTTTGATGATCCGGGCTTCGTCAAATGGCAGGGCGGCCAGCTTGTCTATGAAGCGGATCTCATCACCGTCTTCGGAATCCTGTTTCCGACAGACGCCACAAAAGACTGGCCGGGATGTAGCGCCAGCTTCTGGCACAGGTCTGCACCTCTCGCGGCTGCCATAGCCGAGAACTGTCCCCACTTTGACCTGATGCCTTTGCGCCAACTGGCAGGGCCGGTGCCGGGATGGGTTGAAACAACCGACGGCTTCGCCACACTCTTTCTCCGGCCGCCCTCGACGCCCGATGCGCAGGATGGCCTCGGCGTAATCTTCTATCTGGAGATCGGCAGGAGCACCCTGCTGGCAGGGATCGACCGCTTCGGTGGCGTTACCCGGTTCCGGCGTCAGTCTTACGGACAGATCAGTGCCGCGTGCCCGGAGCTGCGTGTTGTCCTGCGGGACCGGTGGAAGGCCAGCGACAAGAAGAGGCGGAAAGCGCGCCAGGAGCGCAAAGTTCTGAGGAGGAAGATGAAGAAAGAGATCAGGGCGGTAGGAAGCAGTCTTTTGTCTTTCTGCGATACCGACCCTTGGGTGATTTGAAGGGCAGGCGAGAAGAGGATTAGGGGCGGCCCTGAAGGGTTCGTTCGCTCTACTGCGCTAGGCTCCTTCGTCGCCAAGTTCGACCGAGCCACAGGGTCCAGCCGCCCTTGGTCGGGCGTCTGGCCCCCGCGTCTCGGCCCTTCCGGGTAACGGTTCACCCGCGTTCTTTTCCAATGGCGGGCGGTCCCGGTCTGGGGGATCTGTTCGTGAGACGGCTCCTCAACCTCCCCGGTCGGTCCTTCGGACCGTCCGGGGAGGCACGTTCCACGGCAGCGTCCTCGCATCCAGCGTTCAGTCTGACAGTCGCCGTGCCAGTCCGTAAAGCCACTGCACATCCCTCGGCTTCAGGTGTCAGGCCCGCGTCTGCTGCAGGGCCGCACGCGACCCCGCATCAGCCGCAGGCCAGCCCCCCTTGCTCAGGACGCTCCGGGCTTGACGGCCTGTCCCGTCGCCCGTCTTGGCCGGTGGCAGGATGGGCTCAGGAAAACGACGCAGCCCTTCCACTCTCGTCGCCGTCAATGTGCTCGCCGCACGGGCAGGATGGGTCTAGGAAAACATCAAATATCCCTACAATATTCAATAAGTAAATCGCTAATTCTTTAGGGTTTATTTTCTTGGAATCGGCGGTTTTCTGCGGTTTTTCGTTGACTGTGAGTAAGTAAAAACCTAATATCTATTCATGGGCGGAGGCAATAGCGCCGAAACAGTCCAGTTGATACGTTCCTTAATTCTTGGAGGTTCTCATGGCCGGTTCCGTGAACAAAGTCATTCTCGTTGGCAACCTTGGTAAAGACCCGGAAGTCCGCAATACGCAGTCCGGTTCCAAGATCGTGAGTTTTACACTCGCCACGTCTGAGACTTGGAATGACCGCCAGAGCGGGGAGCGTCGTGAGCGCACCGAATGGCACCGGGTCGTTATCTTCAATGAGCGGGCTGGTGACGTGGCGGAGCGCTTCCTCCGCAAAGGCCGCAAGGTCTATATCGAAGGCGAACTTCGCACCCGTAAATGGACCGATCAGGGCGGTCAGGAGCACTACACCACAGAGGTCGTCGTTGACCGTTTCCGGGGTGATCTGGTGCTGATCGACAGCAACCGAGGCAATGGCGATGAGGGCGATGCCGGCTTTGGTGGTGGAAACGGTGGAGGCCGGTCCGGGGGATCGTCTGGCAACGGAAACCGCAATGGCGGCTGGGATGCGCCCGCAGGGAACGATCTTGACGATGACGTGCCGTTTTGACTCTGGGAAAAAGGAGCCTAGCGCCAGATGAACAAAGACCGCCTCATGGCGCTGCTGCCCCCGCCGCAGCGCTCCAAACACAAGGAAGACCGCTACAAGGCGATTGCTAGCGTCCTTCAGACATTCGCCCTCAGCGCGTGGGGGCTCGGCATCGTGACCCCACTCATCTCCGGGACAGGACCGTTGACCCCCATGCGTGCCGTCACCTGCTTTTTTCTGGGAGCCGCGCTTGAGGCAATTTCTTTGACTTTTCTGGCGTATATCCCTTATCCTGAGGACAAGACGGAGGCGAAAACCAATGGATAACGTAACCCAGAGTATCCTGTTTATTCTTCTTCCTGCCGCTGCTTTCACCATAGGTCTGGGGCTTGCGATCGGACCGATTGCCACCCGGCTCGCTAAGTTGCGAACGTCCCATCAGTGACACCGACAGGCGGCCTCCGGGCCGCTTTTTTTTGTCCGCTCGCCCGATTTAGTCAGGCGGACGCGCCTCGTCGGCGCGAAGTGTGATGCCCCCAGTGCTCGCCCCCCACAGGGGGACTGCGCCAGGGCAGCGGAAAGAGCTAGACTGCGCTCATGTCACGACAAACCATAATCCGCATTGTTGCACTGAGTATTCAGGCAGCCGTTCTTCTCCTGATCTGGCAGGGCTTTTTGCATCCAGTCCGGGGAGGCCTGCTGGTGCTTGCCGTGGGTGGGGGTGTGTTCTTCCTGACGCGGGACTGTTCCGGTGCAAATCAGGGCCGTAGGTAGAAAAAACAGAAGAAGGGTCGGGGCGGCCCATCCGGGTAACGGTTCACCCGCGTTCTTTTCCCTGAACGGACGGTCCTGGTCTGGCACGTTCGACCGTGAGACGGCTCCTCGTCCCTCCCGAACGGTCCTGAAGGACCGCCCGGGAGGGCCGTTCCACGACAGCGTCCTCGCATCCAGCGTTCAGTCTGACAGTCGCCGTGCCAGTCCGTAAAGCCACTGCGCGACCCTCGGCGGCAGGTGTCAGGCCAGCGTCTGCTGCAGGGCCGCACGCGACCCCGCATCAGCCGCAGGCCAGCCACCCTTGCTCAGGACGCTCCGGGCTTGACGGCCTGTCCCGTCGACCGTCTTGGCCGGTGGCAGGATGGGCTCAGGAAAACGCCACTGTCGTTCCACTCTCGTCGCCGTCAGTGTGCTCGCCGCACGGGCAGGATGGGTCTAGGAAAACGACAGGTATTCATGAAGTAATCAAGAAATCTTTTTACTTGTCACGCAAAAATAAAGCGCGTTTTATGGCGGTTTTATGCGCTTTTTCTCTTGTCATAAAAGGCCAAAAAGGCTATCTTTTACTTGTCGAGAGGGATTGGCCCTCAAGACAAAGCGCCCCGAACGGTGTCCTACCACCGAACGGGACTTCGCTAGACTAGAAAGGTACATTTCATGTCCGACGCATCCAACACAATGTCCCAGAACGCTTCTCAGGGCAACTATTCCCCCGCCGCTGTTCGCCGCTTCAGTGAAGCACAACGTCGCACCAAGGCTATTGCCGCGCCGTCTCTGGCCGACATTCTGCGCCTCGTTCCTTCTGAAGACCAGATGGCAAAAATCGTGCTCGCGTTCGGTGTCGAGGCCGGTGACGTTGACGAGCTGACCGGGTTGGGGTCCAGCGCAGTGCGCGATCAATACGAGCTGATGTTTCCCATCCTTGTGACCTATATCCGGGGCGAGCAGAATTTCAACGGTCTGCGGATGCACCTTGACCGTGTGGTGGATGGTCTCATCCGGTCCGCCTATGGCGCCGCGAATTTCTATGAAACCCGCCGCATGGTCGCCAAGGATGCAGCCGACAGCTACGCCAACGGCGACCGCGACGAAGACCGCATGGGCGTGGACGGTGCAGATAACCGCGTGGACGGCTTGCGCCGTATTGCTGCCGAAAACGGCGCGAAGGCTTACGCGCTCTCCTGCGTCGCTTCCGGCGCATGTGCCGCCTATGAGGAACTCATGGGTCAGGCGTGGAAGCCTTACACCCGCGACAATGGCCGCAGCCTCTCCCGTGACGTCGCCGCCGTTCAGGCCGACGCCATGGGCTTCTAAGGCAAGCCCGCCGCGCCCACAGGGCGCGGCCTCTTCCTGTCCCTCTGCACATCGAAGAGCGACCGGCCCCGCCCGGTCGTGGAGCCTGTCCCATGTCTCACGCACTCGCCCCCTATGTCCCCGACGCCAGCGCCAAGAGCCTCCCCCTGAGAAGGCTGGAGCATCTTGCGCGTGGCTTTGCCATCGCGGACGCCCTCATGACCTTTCTGGAAAATACCCGCTTCGATTCCAGCATTGAGAAGGCCGCAGAAGACGCGCGCGCCGCTGGTGCCACCCCTGCCGAGATCCGGGCCGCCTCGAACGGCCTCGCCTGATCGGCCTCGGCCAGGTCCACACACGCAAAAGGCGGCTCCCCTGGGAGCCGCCTTTTTTGTTGTCCGGTCAGACCGCGCCAAAATGGACACAACCGCGCAGGCGCGGCTGTGACGTATGCTGCGCCAGGGCTTCGCCCTGGAGCCGGTGCGCGAGAGTCTGCTCAGGACTTCGGCAGGATCGGCGGCGGGACGATCTGACACCATGATGCGCCCTTCGTGTCGAACGCCTGATGTTCCTCGCAATAACGGCCGACCTGCGCCGCATAACCGTCATACGTGTACCCAGAGGCAAAGCCGAGGCCGATAAGGACCGCACCGGCCAGCGTCATCCGCACATACGCGCGCCAGCGCGCTTCCTTGTAAAACTGGCGCTCATGCGTCGGAATTTCCGTCCGCAACTGATCGAAAACTTCCTTGCGCAGCTCCGAGGTCACGCCGGAGACGATCCGACCAAGGGTAGCCTGCAATTCGCGGTCTCGAAACAGTTCCTGTTTCTCGACATTCCGTTCCGCGACTTCCCCCAATTTTTCGACCTGCCGACGACTTTCGACAAACTGGTCTCGCAGCGTGTTTTGTTCCTGCTTGGCCATCTCGATGATGTCGCGAGCCTCGCCTCTGAAATTCTGCATTTCAGAGGCGCATGACAGCACAACCCGCGCAAAAGCATCCATGCCCTTGCGTTGGGCTCGGATCCACCGCCCAAGGGGAGAATGTTCATCAATGCCATCAAGTCGGGCCGCTTCTTCCATCAACCGACCCGCCTCGGCCAGTCCGTCAAAAGTCGCCTTGTCTATGAGCTCACTCATGTCGTCAGAACCTCAGTATCGTACAGCGTAATCTTTCGAACCCCCGTCCCGCTGCCGTGGTCAGTGGTCCAGCTCCGGACATGCGATGCACGAATGAGCAGCTGCATGCACATGAACGGCGTGGCTTCATGGATCAGGTCATTGGCCAAGGACTGGAAAAGCTCCCAGTCTTTGGACGAGTACAGAGACACATCCTGAGGGAAGGCCTGTTCAGGATTATTTTTGTAGAGCGGGGAGGGCATCGCCCCGAAATGGCTCATCAGAGCCGCTGCGTCCTTCGGGCTTGCCTCAACATCAAACGCCGTCAGAGCCTCGGGAGGAAGATCGGGCTGACGGGCGTAGTGACTTTCATCGCCAAAAAAGAGTGGCGTGTCCGGTGAAGCGCAGTCGTCCCGAAGATCGAACGTCAACGAGACAGGATAGACTATGGCCATGGGTCTGCCGTGTAGTTTCATGCGCGGACGGTAGTCCGCGTAGTGCAGCATCCCGCGTTGCCCCGACTGATCCGCAATCACCAGAAATCCACACCGGGTCGGCACGCTGTTTTTTCGAAGCGGCGGAAGCCGCTCCGTTCCATTGGGTTCCCACTCCCAGAACGATACCCCCACCGGAAACCGGATGGTGGAGAGGGAGCGGATGGTGACGCCGAGATCGGTCACATCAAGATGCTCAGCTTCCCCCACCGCATTGTAACAGACGAAGTGTTGCTCTCCGTCAGCGAGGAGGTCGAGAAATCTTCGGTTGCCAATCCCTCCAAAGGGATTGGCGCCTGTTTTCAGCCGGTCGAGCAGATCCGGCTCGGATTTGCGGCTCCTTCTCATGGCAGCCAGTCTTCAATGCCAGCCTTGGCAATGTTTTCTTCGATCTTTTCTAGCCAGTTTTTGACAAGCCACTGCCGCATCGGGCCAAGGGGCGTTCCGTCCTGTCCCGGCTTACCCGCGGCGGCGTCATGGAAGGTCAGGCCGCTCGCAAGCACTTCTTTCATGCAGGATAGCTTTGGAATTCGCAGAAAAGCAGTTTCCATGCCCGAAACGTCCATGAGTCGATCGTCATTCATAATCGGCTCAAAAACTGTGTCCGGCTTATGACCGGCCGGAACGGTCCATTCGTTGAGGACGATGACCCCACGACGGGGCCGAAACTGGCCGCTGGCCCACAGCTTTTCAAGATAGGCGATGTCACCGGGCTGGGAGCCACACATGAACAGGCCTGTGACCGGGATCCCGACGGCATCCGCTGCACCGATGATGTCATCTTCGGCCGCCCATTCCTCCAATGTTCTGTCACCACCCCCAATATCGATTAGCAAGGATGATTGGCGCATCGCGGCTTCGTTGAAGCTGTTGGTGAACCATTCTTTCAGGTGGCCGGCTTCCTCATTCGAAGGGCAAGGAAGCCCGTGAGTTTTATAAATCTCCTTGAACAGGGAAATGCCGGGGTTACGAACATCTCCGTCCCCCAACAGAAGAGGCCGCCCCTGAAAGATGGCCCGCTCCGCAAGCGGAGCGAGGCAAGTCGTTCCACCGAGATTTCCGCGTCCGGCTTTGATCAGGGAGCGCAGTTCTAGAGACTTCGTAATGGCCTCGTGAAGCTCAGGCGCTGAAAGGCGTTTTGGTTTTTCGGTCACAAGGGTGTCCTGACAATGGTTGCTCCGCCCAAGGCGGCTCGATCATTGTCGCAGCACCAGATGTGAGTGCGGGCCGTCGATAGTTCAGAAATGAGATGTCTACCGTCGTACCTTCATATCCATGAGGCAGAACATTGCTTTGAGTGGACCACTTCGCTCTCGTGGCGGAATGGCTTCAAGCATAGAGAGACAAGCGAGTGCCCATTCCCGGTCTCTGTCAAAGAAGGATCGGCGCGGCAGACCCGGCATCTGCTCGAAGTCGAGTTTGCCCTCGGGAGTTCGCCCAGACGCATCAAGCGGCATGAGGGCTTCAAGTGGCAGATCCTTCGGCATTCCTGCGGGACGTGGACCAACATAGGGCGGTGGCAGAGGAATATCCTGATCCCTGCCATAGCGTGGAGCCTGCTTTCTCATGACAACGAACTCGGCCACCTGCCCGATTTTCACGGCAGGAGCGGCCTCGCGTTCTTCTGACGGGGCGGCTTCACTCCGTACGTCTGAGGTCGTTTCGGGATAGAGGACTGAGCGGCTACGATCGCGGGCGTCCTGTAACTGCTTTTCCCGCAGATCCGCATCGGCTTCTGCCATGCGGCGGTTCAGTGTCTCCCGTCCATCCCCATCATCCAGTTTGTGTGCCTGAGAGGCAGCGCGGGCCGCGGCACGAGCCGCAGAAGCCTTGTTGCGGGCGTCTTCCTGTGCGCTGTGCATGGCACTGACAGCTTTGCGAACACGATACCACGTACTGCGGACCGTGGCAGGCTTCGGCGGCTCCCCATTCACGTTCATCAGACCAGCGGATTCCGCTGCTTCGCTCATCTTTTGCCAGCGGACTTTCTTACCTGTGATGGCCTTCGACATCGCCTCGTAATTGTTCGTCATCCACTGGTACAGCGGCGAGTGCGCCCATGTTCCGCGCTGACAGCCCAGCAATGCGGTGAACATTGCGCCGTCGGTTCCCCCCATCGCCATCGCTGCACTCATGTCTACGTCCTTCCTCGTTGAGCTACGCCTAGCACCAGCCTCACATCGTGTCAAAGATCGTGCTGTGTTCGCTGCGCTATCGTCCTAAGATCGAGGCAAGATCGTTGCAGGTTTTTTCTTTTTCCATACACAAATGCAAACTTTCAGTTTGCGCTTCGCGCCACCCTACGGGTGTTGCATCCGGTGATGCCGGGGTGGACCCGGGCCAAAGAAATCTCGGCGCATGCTGCCCTGCCAAATATGTTGTTTTGCACTACGAAACCGCGCTACGATACCGACGTTCTGAATGTATGGAGTGTGTCATGGCATCCCCCCTTTCGATCCGTCTGGACGAGCGGCTGCGCACTGACCTGGAGCAGGAAGCAACGGCACGCGGTATCCCTCTGAGCCAGCTCATTCGTGATCTGCTGGAGACAGGGGCAAAGAGCGCACGCCGAGACCGTATCCGCAGAGACAGCGCGCGTGTTGCCCGCTACGTCGCTGCGACGCCTTCCGCCCAGGCGCTTTTTGAAGAGGCTGGCGGAACCCATGGCGCCTGATCGGCCGGTCGCGATGGCAGCGATCTTCTCGCCTGGAGAAATTGTACTGGCGGACTGGCGCGGAGATGCGCTGCCAAAGGAGCCCAACAAGCGTCGGCCGGCTGTTGTTGTCGAAGACGATCTCTTTCCGCCCGAGTGGCCGAACGTAATGCTTGTGCCGTTGACCGACGATGAGAACCTCGTCATTCCGGATCTGGCGGTACGGATCGACCCAACGGCTGATAACGGCTGCACCAAGCCCTGTTGGGCGGTCAGTGCTCTACTTACCACCACATCCAAGCAGCGTGTCGCCGTGACGGGCAGCAAGGTGAGACCTGATCAGCTTGCTGCAATCAGACGTCAGATTGCGCTCCTGGTGGGATGCGACGGCTAGGCAAATAACATCTGGGACGACGAGGGCTCGGAGCGACAGTTTTTGCTGGCGAGCACTCACAACCACCTCGAGCAGAATGTCTCCTTTGCCTACGGAGACGATGCATGCCAGACAAAAACGTATTTGAACTCCCGCACCCGGTAGATCGCGAAGCGCCGTTTCAGCTCCTCGTTTTGCAGCGGCTGGATCAGATCGGAGAGGCACTCGCCCAAATCCACCAGATGGTCAGCCCTCCAGAGAAAGCCGAGGAAGGCGAGGGTTTGGTCGAGGTCGTCGCGCGCATGGCCCAGGCCATGGAACAGCAGGGTGTTGCCCTTGAGACAATCTCGGCGCAGCTCGGTCGGCTCGAAGCTTCTACCTTCTCTGCGCCCGCTGAAAGATGATTACTTACCGGAAGATCTCTGCGGCCGGTGCTGGCAAGCTGATCGTCGCATATCTGAGAGAGAATCAGTCCGAACCGGAGAAGGATGCCCGCTTTGAACGGGAACGGAGCGATCCGACCCATGAAAACGGTGACAGGCTGACAACCTACTATACCGGACGTGATGGGCGCGGAATGTGGTCGCCAGATATGGGGCCCCGGATCGCTGATGCGTTAGGCATTGATGTCATGAAGGTCCCGACAGACCAGGCGCTGGCCAATCTGTTCGAAGCCAAGCGCGCTGACACGGGTGAGAAATGGGCCAACACAGGCCGGAAGCGTGAGCACTCAGCCATCGACTTCACAGCGTCACCCGATAAATCCGTGACGCTTGCCGCTGAATTTGCATCGACGGATGCCGAGCGGGCTCTCATCTGGAGCGCAATTCACAAGGCCAACGACAAGGCTATGGCGTTTATTGCCAAGGAGGTTGGCGTGGCGCGCAGAGGGTCAGGAAAGACAGCCACGCTGGAAGGAGGGGAAGTCGCGTGGGTATCGTTCCGGCACTACACGGCACGTCCTGTCATGAAGATTCAGGACGGCGCAAAAGGCCCTACGGCGGCGGTGGAAGTGCCGGTGCCGGGGGATCCACAGGCGCATATTCACAATCTGCTTTTGAATGCCGTAGCGACAGAAAGCGGCCATTTGGGTTCGCTGGACAGTGCTCGCATTACCAGTGCGA
This sequence comes from Gluconobacter sp. P5B12, assembly GCF_018812035.1. Lineage (NCBI taxonomy): Bacteria > Pseudomonadati > Pseudomonadota > Alphaproteobacteria > Acetobacterales > Acetobacteraceae > Gluconobacter > Gluconobacter sp. P5B12. The sequence continues at coordinate 64,536 of NZ_JACRVV010000007.1, forward strand.
CGTCTTTCATGTTCGGGGCGTATTTTCAGGCGGAACTTGCAAGGGAGCTTCGCAAGCTCGGTATCGCGGTGCACGTCGACGAAAGCGGCCGCGCAATCGCGATTGATGGTGTGCCGCGAGAAGCCTGTGAGCTTTTTTCAAAGCGGCATTCGCAGGCGGAGAAAACGGGAAAAGCCTATGTCCAACGGCAGGGTCTGGACTGGAACGAATTGTCGGCAGAGCGGAAGTTTTCAATTCTTCACAACGCAAATCTGGCTTACCGCTCAAAGAAGTACAATGGCAGCAACGACAAGGAGTTCTGGCTTGCGCAGGCTCATGAAATTGGGTGGTATCACGATACTGTCCTGACCAATGAGAAGGTCCAGCCATCAGGGCGCGCTGAGCGCTACGAGCTGGCTTATGCGATTGCTGCGAAGAAATTGGCCGAGGAGTTTCGGACCGCCGCTGTTCTCGACCGGGATACGTTCCGGACCCATGCCGCACGGGGTCTCATTGCGGCTGGCATTGAAGGAATGGAGGACGTGGAGCGGATTGCCGATCTGATCCAGGAGCGTGGCATCGAGATCGACGGCCAACAGGTCCGTTTTTTGGAACGCGAGCAGGACGGCCGCCTCCGGGTGGCGACAAGCGCTCAGATCGCCCTCGAAAAGGACATGGCCCGTCTTGCCGGCCTGTCGTCGCGGACCCGGGACGGTGCGCTCAGTGACGAGCAGATTGCCGCTGCCGTTGCCCGGTCGGGTCTCGACTTCACACGCGAACCGGCACACGGCGCTGCGCAGCTTGCAGCCATCAATGCGCTTGGTCAGGCGGGCGGACTGGGCTTCCTGATTGGTGTCGCCGGCTCCGGCAAAACGACGCTTCTCAAGCCTCTGGTCGATGCCTGGCAGGAGGATGGCCGCACCGTCATTGGCGCGGCCATTGCCTGGCGTCAGGCCGATGCGCTGAAGGATGCGGGCATTGCCCAGACCTACGCGATGACTCCCCTTCTGGATGGTCTGGCGCAGGGAAAGATTGTCCTCGATCGGCAGTCGGTCCTGGTTCTTGATGAAGTCAGTCAGGTTTCGCCGCGTCAGTTGCTCGAAATCCTTCAGCTTCAGCAGGAAAAGGGATTTGCCCTCCGGGTGGTGGGCGACCGGGAACAGGCCCAGGCGATCGAGGCCGGTGACGCTGTGGAACTGCTTTTGCGCGTTATGCCCAAAGAGGCGCGTCCGGAACTGTTGAGCACGATCCGCCAGAAGTCCGCGCGCGGTCGGCAGATCGCCAGCATGTTCCGCAGTCCCGGCCGCGATCTGAGCCAGACCGAGGACGAGCAGAAGAAAGCCGATATTGCGCGGGCGCGTGAAGCCATCGACATGAAGCGCAAGGACGGCACGATCCGACTTGTGGGGGGCGACCATGATCAGGTCGTCGAGCAGATCGCTGACCTGTATCTTCGACGCCGCGACATGCTGACCCAGGCCGGATCGGAGCGGGGCATCACCATGTCGGCGCCGACGAATGAAGACGTCATGGATCTCAGCCGTGCCGTCCGCGACCGGCTGCGCAAGCGCGGCGAGATCGGGCAGGAGGAGATCGTCAAGGCCGCCATCGATCAGCGTGGCGTCACCTATGAGCTGCCTCTCGCAGTAGGTGACAGGGTTCGATTGTTTGCGAAAACCAGCGTCCGAATGGAAACACCTCACGGGCGCCGCTGGCGTGATCTTGGGTCGAATGGCGACTTCACGACCGTCAAAGGCTGGTCCGATGAGGGACTGGTTTTGCAGAATGCGAAGGGACGGGAAGGGCTCGTGCCCTGGATCCGGCTGGCCGACCCGAAGACCGGACGCGTCCGTCTGGGCTTTGGTCACGCCATGACGGTCGATGCGGCGCAGGGGGTGACGTCCGACGAGCATATCAACGCCATGCCGCGTGGATCCTCGGCCATGACGGGCTTTACCTCCTATGTTGCCGAAAGCCGGCATGTTCATCGCTGCTGGACGGCCGTATCGGAGGGATCTCTCCGGGAGGCCGAGACGTTTTCGCGGGCTCTGGGTGATATCCGGCCGGTGACGGTCAACGATCTGTATGACCGTCTGGCGTCGGATATGGGACGTCATCCCTACAAGTCCCTGGCCGTTGATCTGGCAAAAGCCCGTCTTGCGCACGAAGAAGCCAATACGCGATGGATCCGGCAGAACCACGTCAATGAGCGGACCCGCCAGAAGGGGCAGTCACCGGGCGGCCAGGTACGTCGTCAGGTTGAGGAAGCCCCGATCCGGGACGTGCCGCGCGCGCAGTGGGATGATGTCAGCCGCAAGCTGCGCAAGGCCGGCTATGCCGCGCAGGACGCCCTGAATGCAGCGCGGCGGGTTGAAGATCTGCAGGAGCGTCGGAGAGCGCGGCAGGCCTACGACCGGCTGCGGCAGGCTCGCGCCGCCGCACAGGAAGAAGAGTTGCGGGAGCGCGAGCGCACGCGGGTCCGTGGCACAGGACGAGGGATGTAGAGTGGAAAACCGAGGCGGCTGAGGACATGCCGCCTCAGATATCAGGCGAGTTCTTTGCCACGCGCGTAGAGATTTAGGGCGTGCGTGACGGTTTCAACGGCCCCACGCTCGTCCTGTCCCAGCGTCGTCTCAAACGCAACCAGTTCGGCCAGCAATGCTTTGTCCAGATGCGGATGCAGCGGTTCCGTTGTTCGGGGCAACTGAGCGGACGGAGGAACAAGGGTCTCAAACAGCTTTGCGAACGGCTTGTCGTCTGCCGGGGTCTCATCAGGGAAAAGCAGGGTCAGGAGCTCCTGCGCGTCCTGCAGGGGCGTGCCTTCCGTGTTGAGAACCACGCCGAGGCGCTGATACAGATCTCCCAGAACTCCGGTTAACGGTCGGAGATCAGCCTTTTCGATCCGGTCGCGCCCTTCCTGAAGCCGCCGAGCCACGTCGTCTGTTTCTGTGGCCGGTTCCTGGGAAACAGGTGATTCAAGAGCTGGGGTCGCTGAAACTGTTGGGAACACTCTGTTCACGCCTTCAGGTTTGATCCCTGCGTAGAACAATCGCGTGTAAATGCGCTTTCCTCGGAAAAGAATAATGGCCTGCCCCTGTCGGAGGTTCTGCACATCACTCCAGGAGATCCGCTTGACGTCCCGGATGTCTGCGCGCTGCTGATCCGCATAGACGCCCAGGGGGTTCGAACTGTCGAACCCGGGAAGGACGCTGACAGGCATCATTCCGCCTGATTGCTCGACCCACTCCCGGGTCGGGCCGGAGTCCTCGATATTCTCGAAGATCTTCAGCTTTGGATTGCCGAGAAGCGGAACGGTCAGATCCTTCCCAAGCGTGGCGTAGAGCGTGCCCACTTCCTGGAACGAGATCAGCAGGAAGATGTTCATCTCGCGACCCAACGCCATCATGGCGTCGATCCCACGTGTCGCGAACTGACCGACTTCGTCCAGGACGATCGGGTAAGGGACCTTGGACGATGACGCCCGGTTTACGACGCGATCCTGGTATTCGCCTTCAATCGAGGTTCCGAGGGCCGCCGCCAGTGCGTAACGCAGCGCCGTGATGACGGCCTTGCCCAGGGCGGCGTTCGTGTCCGGATGGTTTTCGAGCGAGGGGAGAAGAACGACGAGGATGCGCCGGTTGAATATGATGTCCCGGAAGTCCACATCGCCGATATTGCACCGGAAAATATGTCCCAGTGTGGAACTCATCTGGGTAAAGGTTTTGCCGAAGCCACCCACCACATAGGAATGCTGCTCGCGAACCTTGTCCTGGTCTCCCACGCTTTTGGTGTTCGAAAAGCCACCCGTCTCCGTCACGTAGTCGCGGACCGGGTTCAGCAGGGTCCGGTCAAATTCTGGCGGAAGCTCGACTGTTCGCGTCTCAGCTGCATCCGCATCATAGTAGGTGAAGATCTGATCCTGGTAGAGATCGCGCAGTTTCACGATGTCAGAGAACATCGTGCGGATCGTCTCGGACATGATCGGAATGCCAAGGTTGTCCCGGACCCAGACGAAGACATAGGACATGCCGCGAATAAGCGCTTCGGCCCTGTCGCGGAAATGCGCGGAGTTACCCCCTCCGCCTTTCTTGTCTTCCGGCAGAAAGAGCGTGAGCAGAAGCTCGGTCATGCCCTCAGCATTGACAGAGGAAAAGGGGTTCCAGGTGTTGGTCTTCCTGTCGCCGGCTGACACCATCATATTGATGAAGCGCAGGTCTGCCTCTCGGCCCCACCGTCTCGCCATGGCTGCAACGGAGAAGGCAAGGTTGTTTGAGGCTTTGCCGTCGACAATCGTAAACCCGCCGCCCTGTGCCAGGGCATTGCACAGAAGACTATAAATGAACTGCGTTTTGCCGGACCCGGTTGAGCCGGGCAGAATGGCATGCATCGTCATATCATTGCCGGACAGCCAGACCTGTTGGGCCGTGACTTCATCCCAGCCTATCAGCCAGTCTCCAGAAGGCTTGCCCGGGATTTCGACGCCAGGTCGTTTTGGGTCCGGCTGAGGATTGCCGTAGTCCTTTCCCTTCGCGTTGGCCGGCAAGCGAAGAGGCAACGTCACCGGCCGCGTCAGGACATAGCCGGCATAGGCGACGGCCAATGGTACGATGGCGGTTGTCAGCGCGGGAACAGTGACGGCCACGCCGGCTATTGCAACGAGCCCGATGGACGAGAACCCGGATCGCAGGATTTCCGCGATCTGGTGAGGAACGCTTCGGGTGTCGCGGAATGCCAGCCCACCCTTTTGTTCGTGAAAATCCTGCGGACCGTCTATGCGGCGTCTGATCGTCGCCATGATTATTCCAGCCCGAACGCAGTGTTGGGTACCGGGGCGGCTTCAGGCGCGGCGGGTAGGGAACGGCGTGTCGCAGATTCAGGGGCGCGGAGTAGCGGCATCTGCAAGGTGTCGGCTGTATGTGGACCACTGCCTTTCGCGGGCGACCACAGCCGGTGGCCAACGGCGGCACCGACAACAATCATACAGACGCCAGCGATCATCGGGAGGGGGACGCGTCTGGCTCTTTGTGGCGGCCGTTCGTTAGCATTTTCTTCTGCCGGGAGGGGACGGGGACCGTCAGACGCCTCTGAAAGCACCTCGTGGTCGAGAACGATGATGGTCCGTTCCCCTTCACGACGAATAGAAACGGACTGTGTGTCAGGGGGAACAGAAATGATCATCGCGGACCTCAACAGTTAGACGCCTGTGCAGTATCTGACAGGCGTTTGTGAGTGCGGATCAGGTCGTGGCTACCTGGGCGTAGGTCGTCAGAGCTTCGAGAGTAATGCGTCCTTCAGGATCGGCGACGTTCCTGAGCACAGCGTTGAGCGCCAGAAGGGCGATCGAGAGCGGTACATGATAAAGCCCTTTAAGCGTGTAGCCCGTCACGCTCAGTGTGTCTGGCTCGAGCTTGAGGCCGAAGCCGGCTCCTTTTGTTTCAGATCTCCAGAACTCCTCGGCGAGCCGGAGCAATACCGGAAGAAACACGTTTGTCTGGGTGACACGCCATGCAGGCAAAGTGCCAACGCCTGGAATGCCCGTCTCGAAGCGGTATCCCTGCGTTTCAATCAGGGCCGTGCAGTACCGCACCAGGTCATCAAGATCGCTCATGCGTAATCACGCTTTTTCCAGGAGGGAAGACGAGGGCGAACCGGGCCACACAGGATGACCCGGAGCATACGCACGGCCACGGGAAGCGTCAGGCCGAGCCATGCCAGCACGCTGAAGAACAGGACCCCGATAATGGCGAGGATAAACGTCCATTCGCGCATGTGAGCGATCCACAGAGCGAATGGCGCAAGCGCACGGGCGTCGATAATGAGAAGGCGGACCGGGTCCGCGGTAAAGCGCCACATCAGTTTTCTTCCTTCATGGCAGCGGCGGCGACGGCTTCTGTGATTCTGCCCTGCTTCACAGCCGCAGCGATGGATTGAGCGAAAGTCTGTCCGTGCTCTTCGACAGCGGCCTGCGTGATGTTCGGCCAGCGATCCCTCGGTGCATCCAGCAGGCGGGTTCGAATGGCCCGGGTCACAGGCAGGAACTCCCGAACGGGAGTCCTTTTGCCATCGGTTGACTTCAGTAGCCTCTGGTTCACCAGAAGACGGAGGTTCTCGACGAACGAAATTGTCAGGCTGTCTCGCTGATCAGCGGGGCAGAGTGCCTGAACACGTCGGACCGTTGAAGAGCAGCTGTTCGTATGCAGAGAGCTCAGGAGGCGATGACCAGAGATTCCGGCCTGGATCGAGGCTTCCATGGTCTCGGGATCGCGGCACTCGCCCACAACAATGTCGGTTGGTTCTCGACGCATGGACGCGCGGACAAATTCGGAAAAACTCCGGAGGTTCCGGGGAATCTCAAGTTGCGTGACCGCTGAGTTGCGACGTTCGACGCGATCATAGAGGATCTCAAGGGGGGCTGAAGCCTCGATCAGGTTGCAGTGGATATCCGGATCTTCAAGCCGGGCCCGGTTGATGCCGCCAATCAGCGTTGATTTCCCCGAGCTCGTGGCGCCGCAGATCAGGAAAATGCCCTGTTCTCCATGGAGCGCGTCCAGCAGTTGTGGTTCGACCTGCTGGTCCTCCAACGGCCGGGGGATATCAACGAGGGGTCGGAACGTCATCGAAATGCCTGCGTCGGCACCAACTTGCGAACTGACGGCGTTCAGGCGAAACGGGTATCGTCTTTTTTTGCGATCTGGCCAGATTGTATGGCCGACATCGATCGGATCCCCGTTCTTGAGGTTGGTCACTCCCGTCGCCGACCGGAAGATGTAGTTGACCGCATCCTCGACTTCCCCTGGCAGACTGGCATCGCGCGTTACCTGATGGTTTTCACCATGCAAACGCACCATGACAGGCATGTCCGACTGGATTTCGATCCTCGAACATTCGGCCTCTGAGCACCAGATCAGGAACTGGTCCAGCATATTGCCCCGCAAAGGCTCGCTGTCGTGCGGCCACAACATGCTCATCGTGCCTTGTTTCCAAGACGGTTCAGCTTTTCGAACTCATGGATGACTTTCTGGTGGGTCCGGGCCAGCTCTTTGGGAAAGCCCTCGCGTTCATCTTGCCGCTCGAGCCCACCCAGGAGCGCCTCCATGTAACGCGAGATTGGCTCAAGAAGGGACACAGGAGCCTTGGAAACGTCATACCCGTAAAAGGTCTTGCGAGATGCTGCATGTTCGAGCTGAACAAGCGTCAGTGTCATCGCCCGATCGAGCTGAAGGGCTGGTACGGCATAATGCTCTGCCACCCAATCCCGGAGCGTGTAAGCCGCAATGCGCGCACGGATGAAATCAGGCATGAGGTTAAAAATTACGGAATCAGTCATGGTTTGCCGAAAGTCTTGAGAAGGCTGGAGATCTGGGGTGTCGTCAGAGGGCGTCCGGCAAGGCACTCTGCTTTCCAGTGTGCCAGTGCTGCTGCCGCTTCCGGGCAGGCGGCAATCGCCATGACATAAGGTGGGAGTCCGTCACGCGGATAGGACGCTGCGGAGAGAACGAGCCAGAGGTCGCGATCCAGGAACTGGATGGCCGCGAAAAGCCCTGGGTTGACGACGCCGGCCTTGAGGCGTGCCTCCTGGAGAAGAGACAGGAGTGCTGGTCGCGTAAAGGCATGTTGCTCAGCGATATTCAGCGTCGAACGAAAGCTCTCCTTCTTCAGCTGTTTATCAAGGGTAGCTACAAAAGATTTCGGTACTTTCGCGAAGTTTGAAGGTGCTCCGTCCTTCAGAGTGCCCTTCAGTTGCACAGACAGGTTTTCCAGGACGTTCTGTGCCTCATCTTTCCGGCGCTGGATGAAGAACGAGAAGGCGACGAACAAGCATTTTTCAGCGACCGACGCCTCCTGGGGCCCACGCCAGGGACGACCAAGTTGCGCCTCCAGCGCCTGAAGAGTGGCCTCGCGCAGCTCGGCGGGTGAGTCGCCTCGCACATATCGTGCGCGCCACTCATCGAGATTAAGCGCTGGATCGAGAGGCGCCAACGGCACTTCGGGAGGCGAGGGCCGCACCAGCTTTAACCCCTTGCCAAGCCACGCTGCGCCCAATGGATGGATCTCCGCGAGTGCTTTCTGCATACCCTCGAGACCGAACCGTCTGCGGTGACGTTCCAGCGGCGCGCGGGTCAGGCAGAGGGCCGCGAGAATGACAAGCAGGACAAGAGCGGGCCATCGGAGCACCGACCCTGTCAGTGTGCAGAGTTCCCAGAGGGTCGATGCAGAGACACGCTCAGGGATGGCGTCCCCAAGATTGACAAGGACCGCGTCGTAACGGTGCGTGAAGAGTCCAATCAGCCGCAGCTCGTAGCCCTGCACGAACAGGACGGCTTCGACGATCTGGGTGTGGAACTTCAACCAGAGCAGGAACGAAAACAGAGCAATTCCGACGCAGACGCCGATCAGCAGGCTGGCAATGCGCTCGGGATCGTGGGACCGCGTGCTGGGAGCCGGGTTAACGGGCATTACTGACCTCCTTCTGAAACGTGCCAGTGCGCGCGGTTCGCATCGAGACCTGGTTGACTGCGGATGCGAAGCTCCCGGTCATCGAGACGCATCAAATCTGCTCCGCCCTGGACGTCGCGGTGCAGCTGGGAAACCTCCGGGGCTGCCACCTTTCCGGCCCTTAACAGAACCCTGTAACGTCCCATGCCCATGACATCGCGTTCCATGCGCGACAGGTCATCGAGAAAGATCTCGACCGCCTGCCTTTGTCCGGCTGCCCAGCCATAAGCCACCCCGGATCTCCAGACCTCAACCTCGTGTGGTGTGCGTGGCCGGACCGCGTCGGCTGGCGGGGAAGGGGGTGAGACAGTGCGTACAAGCCATGTGCGCCATTGCGGCACGGCCGTCACAAGCTGCGCGCGGCGCGTAATCTGATAAATCGTGCCTGTTTCACGGGCAGTCTGGCCACTTGGATCGAGAGCGACCGCCATTTGCGCCTCTGTGACCACGGGCGGCCGGATAAGGGTCTGACCGTTGCCGGCGGGGAGCACCAGAGTGCGGAAATCCACCTTTTGGTCCAGAACATGGGAATATCGACGCAGGAGTTCATTGATCGCGTAGGACTCTGCGGCCCGTCCACCCTGAGCGCCATAGGCCCACGCCGCACTGCGCACGGCACTGTCGCGCCCATTCCCGCTTTCCTGTTTTGGGGAGTAGCCGGGACGCACGGCCATCATCGCTTCGAGCGATGAAGGCCTGTCCACGTCAGGGATATCCGGGGCTTCGGCTGCACCGGTGACAGGCGTGTCGATTGCTTCGCCCGCTTCCGGGTTGCCGTCGGGTATCTCCGGGACAGGAAGATCCTGAGGGGGCTCGGCGTGTGCAGACGCGTTGTACGCACAGAGTGATGCCGCAAGAAGGGCTGCCCGACAGGCAGAGTGCCGAGGCTTACGCATTCCAGGAAATCCTTATGACGTGGTGAGGGATATCAACCCAGATGTCGGCATGACCAGATGATGCGGCAGCCATCTCGTCCAGAAGGCGACCGAGCGTGGTCGTCTTCTGATCCACTTCTATGATCGGCGGTGAGGCGCATGGCGGGATATCGGTCTGATAGCCGACCTGTGTGGCGATCAGCCGGACGCCCTCATCGAGCGGTCCCTGCCACTGCCATCTGACAGGTCGGTTCATCTCGGCCGGAAGAACAGAGCCCGCCCGTACCAGAGGAAAACGGACGGCACCAATCTGGTCGAGTGCGGACAGAATATGATTCATGTCCTGATCGTAGGGATGCACAGGCGCAGCGGCCTGTTTGCTGCAGGCACAGAGTCCTGACAGCAGCAGAAGGGTAAGGCCGAAGGGTCGGCAGAGAGGGATTTGCCACATGCCGCCTATGATGGCGGAGACGTTTGTGAGTGCGCAGCAAGCTGCACATTTTTCCAGACCTTACGTTGATAAGCGACGTTGTACTTAGGCGTACTGGAGTTGTAATTGCCGACGCGTCTCCAGAACTCTGCCGCGTTATCAGGCGTCCGGCCGCCAAGTGCGCCCGCAAGGATCCACGCACCAATATGAATGTTCAGGCACCCATCGTTGATGATCTGGTCTTTCGAGATGCCCATGTCAGCGAGTTCGGCAAGGTGCATTGAGTTCACCTGGGCAGGCCCCATGTCATAACTGCCGTTCGGGTTCCGGCTGATGTGGCCAACACGGCCACCTTCTGTCAGGAGAATAGCCCGGTAGAGAAGTTCAGGCAGGTGGTACTGTTTTGCGGCATGAGAGATGCATGCACCTAGCGGGCCCATGAAGCCCGGCATGGGCCGGGAGACGGGTCGCTCGCTTTGTGGCGGAGGCGTCTGTGACCGGCTTGCGTTAGCCCATGCGAGGATCCAGGCTCCGGCAGCGATATTCATGCAAGCGTTCGTGCGAACCTGTTCAGGATCAAAGCCCATACGCTGAAGGATGGGCAGCCACCTGGGATCGATCTTCATGGGACCGATACCCGGTGATGACGACTGATCTGCAACGCGCTCAATAGCGGCGACCGGAACGTTATAGGCCTGAGCGGCGAGGGCAGTGCACGGTGGAAGGGCCGTCATGGCAACGTGACCGGATCCAGATGGTACTGATAGATGAGTCTCAAGATCATGAGTTCGTCCATGATGTCTGGAAAGTAGCCAAGAGCGCTCTCGTCGGAGACCGGTCGATAGTCATAGAGACGGGAGCCGTTCCGTTCCTGCGACAGTTCCATTCCGACACTCTCGCCCTTATCCCGTTGTGGTTGCAGCTGGATTGCCAGAAGCTCGGCGTTGCTGGTCATACGGTTCAGCAGGTCAACAAGCTCAGGAAAATGCCACCCGATGGGATTGGATGGTCGCGAGATCATCACGAAGAGCTTGGCGTCTCTCGATTTCATCAACAGGCGAAAGCGCTCGATGCAGCGCTGATAATAAGTCCGGTCACCTTCCGACTGCGGGTCCTTGTGTAGAAAGATCTCCTTTAAGCCAAACCGGTCACGAAACGTTGGATGATGACGCTCTCCCTGTTCAGGCAGGAAGTCCGCAAAGTCGTTTTCGAGACAGTGACGGATCATTCCCGGAGTGGCATGGATCCAATCGAAGGGAAGGGCAAACTGGCGAAGTTCCGCCTGCTGAAGGATGGTTGCAGGAAGGCAGTGGGTTCCGAGTGCAACGGTATGCCTGACGCGTTGTCCGTTGATCTCCCGGGTGCCGTAGCTTGGCATTTTAGAGGAGCGGCGGTGCCGACGGCGCTGCAAAGCCGTGCGCAGCGAGATGAGAAACTCAGGGGTCAAGTCGTAGGTTCCGGGCTTGATACCGGATCGACCCTTACGGGCCCGATCTAGGGTGCGTGCGTCGCTCATTGTGGTGCGATACAAAGATGAAGAGCAGAGAAGCCGTAGTCGCCGTACCAAAGAACGGCTGACTGCATGTCCTGCGTTCCTGTCTGGCAAGAGAAGCCGCCAGTGTAGGGATTAACGACGTTGTAGTTGTTCCTGCCGTTTGTTGTCGGAGGGACGTAGTAGCCAAAGGGCGCGCGGGTTACGGACTGCCATGTTCCGTTGACGCAGTTCAGCAAGCGACCGCTCCCGTCGTTCTGCGCAGTCAGTCCTCCAGAATTGCATCCCTCGCCAGGAGCCGCAGTACCGTTCAGATGCACGAGCTTTTCGGCCGACAGAGTCGACACGTTTTCATTCGCAGCAGACCCGTCATAGTGCTGAAGATAGAACGTTCCGCCTGTACGCATGGCGATATTGTTTCCATCGCCATAGAGGTACTGGTTGCCGATTTGCAGGGAGTTGCCCTGGGGAAGGACAATCTGATTGGCGCTGAGTGTCCAGCCCACGGAGACAGAGTGATTGAAGCCTGCGTCACCGTTTGCGTTCATCCAGGCGGCTGCCGGCCCATTCATTGGTCCCGCTCCGATTGAGCCATGGGCGTAGAGGTCGTTGACGTGCGCGCCGCCAGCCCAGCCATTGGGGTATCCCGAGTTCGGATCGAGGCTGTTTGTGGCGATATTGTTGGTAAAGCGCCCGCGTACACCCGAGATGGTATTAGCGTTGGCGATATCGTTTCCACCCATGTTCAGCGTGTTGTTCATTGTCGACAACTCAGGATGGTTCGGGACGGCGTCGCGGTAGAGCGCGTCGCTGTTGTACTGGGCTCCTGCAGTCCCACTTGCCAGACCGACGAAGTGGCCTGCGCCTGGGTTGACGGGCGAGCCAGCGAGCGAGAGCCTCCAGCCGCCATTTGCTCCGATGGCTGTTTGACTGTTGACGGTTGGAAGAATGTTGTCTGCGCCGACATAACCTGCGTGACTTCCGCCAAGCGCAGCAATGCGCGTCAACGCGGAGAGATCCAGCTGTTGCCCGTCCCGGGAAACGACGAGCGCGGAGATCTGGCCGCTGGCAGGTTGCTGCACATAGACATGCCAGGTCTGTCCATATGGGTTTTGCTGGCCGAAATTTGGAAGGAGGGGGAGTTGTCCTAATGGGAGCTCGGACGTGCTCCCTACCGCGACCTGAGAGGCGAGCTCAGTGTAGTGAGCTTCGATATAGGTCCGTGCGGCTGAAAGGAGATCCTGAAATTCTCCCGCCGTGACCGCTTGAACCGAGCGGTCCTGTCCACGCTGTATCATGAGACCAAAGCGTGGAATCATGAGAGCCGCAATAGCGGTTCCGGCAAGCAAGGCGATCAGAAGGTTCATCTTAGAATCCTGATCCTGTGAAAATGACAAAAGAGACAATGTCTCCGGCAGGGACCGTCACGGGGAGTGGACCCATGTCGCCGCCATATGGAGTTTGCCAGTTCTGTCCTGTTGAAATTCCAATCGCCCGATCTCCTTCAGCCGCTGCAAGAAGGTCATCAAGACGAGCTCCGCTCGTTTCCCACCACGTCACGATTTCAGTTCCGGACCCGGTACGAATGACCATATCCTTCATCGCGCTTGTCGCACCTTCGGTCTCGCTTGAAGGAAGAGACGAGAGAGGGATGGAGCCGGAGACAGACGGGTTCGCAGTGACATAACCCTGGACAGCCCTCTTGAATGACAGGAAGGCCGTCAGGTCGGACGCTCCGGCTGTCACCGCGCTCCTCTGCTGCGTGTTAAGGGCGCCCTGCTCCATAATGAGCCCAGTCAGAATACTGACGAAAAGGAGGCCAATGAGAAAGAAAGCGCCCACGACGACTTACTGGCCTGCGGTGTCTACGTAGCTGAACTTCACCTCACTGAGGCTTGAGCTACCCTGGTTGCAGGCTGCCGTCACCTGCGTGACCACATCGCTCCCGGTGTTGACCCAAACGCCCGTGCCATTCACCATCAGAAAATTCACGGGCTGAGACAGGGCGAACTGTGCGCATGCACTCGAAGGAATATTATTCCAGTCCTCATAGAACGTGGTGGATGAACCCGACAGCGTGACGTAAGAGCCGTTCCACGGGCCAGCGATGTAAGAGCCGTCGCCAGTTGTCATGGACTGCGGCACAATGCTTGCCCTGATTGCGTTCGAGTTGGTTACTGCTGCATAGGTCGCCGCACCACCGGCGACTGTTCCGCCGTAAACCGAGTGTGCTTGATGCCACATATCGGTGGCTTCGGTAATCGCAGTCGTTGTGCCAGTTCCGTGGTACGCGCGCATCGCATAAGTCGCTGCAGTACCAAGGCCGAACAATCCGATGATGATCGCGGCTATGATGCCAATTAGGTTAGTCATGGGGTCTCGCCTTCAGACAAAAATTCATGCGCTGGACCTAAAACTGATCCAGCGGGATGAATGTATCTGTGGCGAATGTGAGTGCGCCCGCGATGATCCACATGACTGTGAATCCTATGGTCCGAAGCCACTCGGTTCGTTGAATCGCTGCCTGCTCGATGTCATCAGCCCAGAGCTTTGAGGAGGCAAGCAGCCGATCGTATCCGTCTGTTGAGCCACCCCAGGCATTGGCGATGTCATCGATCATGTCGGGCGATGGGAACTGGAAACCGCTCTCTTCCAGGGCAACCGGAAAGAGGTAAGCATGTTGGCCCATGAGCTCAGCAAGTTTGGACAGTCGTTCACGCAGCCATGGCGAGGCAGTTTTCATCTGGTCTTCCAGAACCGACGTCTCTGGCGCACCCGCTCGCACGAGAATAATGTACGTCGAAAGCCATATGTATCCTTCGATGGCGCGGTAGGTTGACCATGGGGGGATCTTTTCGAGAGCCAGCCGCAACGGACCGGTGAGTCGTCGAAAACTCCAGAAAACCACGGCGCAGACGACGATAACTCCAGAGATGACCCAAAGAGGTCCGGTCCCTGTGACCCAGCCGGTGACGGCAAGAAGGGTCTGCTGTGACCCGGTCTGACGCTTTGAGAAGGCATGGGCGAAGGGCAGGAGGGAGGGAATAGCGAACTTTCCGATGATCCAGAACGTGCCCCCAAAAAGCCCGATAAAGGCCAGAAGCAGGAGCGCCACTTTGCGGTTTGCCTTGACGATGTTCGCTGTGCGGCGGCGTTGCTCGAGCAGATTTTCCAGGGCCTGCGCCAGGTCGCCACTGCGTTCTCCTGCGTCGATGATTGCGAACTCGTCGGCCGGGATCAGAGGCCGCATGGCCGGTGCGAGCTTTCGGGCATGCTCCGTCATCTCTTCGAGCAGGAGTTCAACGACCGTGGCAGCTGACCGTCCAACCATACCTCTCCGTCGAAGGCGGCGAGCATATTGCTCGAAGAGCCGTTCTGGTGTCGTACCGTTCTTGTCCCGAAGCCGGGGGATCATCATCTGATATAATTTTGCGCGCACGGACCAACCGAAGTTCAGGCGGTGACCGAATAACGAGAATGGGGTTGCATTCTCGAGGCCATACGAGCGGGGGGCCTCATGCGAAATAACTTCGAAGGGCATCAGGCTATCTCCTCTTCCCTGGCGAGAGCCGCTGCGTCCTGTGCGGCTCTTGCACGCTCCGCACGTCCGATCCTGCGATCGCGATCGACCTGTTCCCTGGACGGGATCTTGTCGACTTCGCGGATGATTGTGTACGGATCGACAAGGCCCTCAAGTGCGAGCTTGATGGCCTTTTCAACCATCGGGGTGTCTGCTTCGGGGCGGGAGCGGAAGCGGCGACGTGCAATCGCGATGCCCTTGGTGATGAGATCATTCATCAGCTCCTCATCCGTCTCGACGACCTCAGCCACAGAGGTGACAGAGCCGGCCCCGGTGTATTGGCAACGTGAGCAGCCGCCTGGATGAATTTTGTATGTTGAGGATGTATCGCCCCAGGTCGCCAGAGCCTGCGCTGCCCTCTGTGGCATACGTTCGTCGTTGACGGTCCAGAGTTCCTTGCAATGCGGACAGAGAAGAGGCAGCAGTCGCTGAGCGACGACGCCACGAATAACAGAACTGTTGCAGGTCACCCGGAATGACAGCCGTTCGAAATTCATGTTTTGCAGGCGTGTTGGAAACTCGAAGGGGTCTTCGATATGCAGGGTAGAAAGGACGCCATGACCGGTTTGAGCGGCATCGAAAGTTGTCAGTGCCACCTCGGCGTCTCGGATTTCACCGATAATCAGCCGGTCCGGGTCCATACGAAGACTGTAGCGAAGATTTGCCTGAAAACGTTCACCTGCGGTCTTTGAATCCAGGGCGTTGGAGATCTCAAGCTGAACCGCCCACGGCATGGGATATTCTACTGGCTGCTCAATACCGACCAGTCGCTTCCCCGGATCGGTTCGGGCTTGCCATTTTGCAAGCTCGTAAATTGTTGTCGTCTTTCCTGAACCGGTTGGACCTGTCAGAAGAAGCACACCGGAGGGCTGTGTTGCGATGTACTTCAGGCGATCAATCTGGTCCTCGGAAAACCCATAGCTTGCGAGTTTCAGTTCACCTTCCGGCCGCCGCGGCAGTCGGAGTGTCACACCGGCTGGCAGCGCACCTGAGCCTTCACTCTTCTCTCGATACTGCAGTCGCAGTTCCATGTGCCCGCCACCGTCGTTTGCCGGATAGGCGGGGCCACGCACCAGACGCACGTTCTCCAGGCCGGTGCCGTCAAGGATCTGCCCGGTGATGCCACCATCCTGGGTTTCCAGCGGCTTGATCGTGTTGTCTTGACTGGAGCAAAGACGGTACAGCGCGACCAGCAGGGCTTCGCCCTCCGTATTATTCAGCTCGCGATAAACCATCAGGGTTTTTTTGATGCGAAACTGAATTTCGGTATGGTCTTTTCGCTTGAGAACATGCACGTCGCTAGCGCGGCACTGCGCGGCAATTTTCAGCATACCAATTGCTTGGTTTCGCGCCGTATTGGACGTCTCCTGCGGTCCCTTTTGACCTGCATAAGTCTGACGGATTTCCTCGCGACGGCGACTGATGTCGCTGAAAGGTTCCCACTCCACACGGTACAGCAAGCCTGTCCTGGCGCGATGCTCTGCCATCCATTGTTGGATCGCAACGCTATTCCGTCTGGTCTGATCGACGTAGAGGGTCTTGGTCAGGTCATCGATAGCGACGTGCTGTGCCTCTGTGGCATCCAGCGTCCCATCGTAGGACGTTGACTTTCGGGTCCGATTTTGCAGCCGGTTGAATAGGCTCACGGGGCATGGTCTCCTTCGCCAATCTGGGCAGAAACGAGATAGCTGTTCAGGTCTGATTGCTGGCCGGCCGCAGAGGACAACTGAAGTCCGGTCTTATGGCGAAGCTCAATAAACTGTAGCCCGGGAATGGCGTCCCACGAGGTTGACCGTGGATCAGTGGGCCAGATGAACTGGGCTGACGCTGCCGGTGGAGGGCCGTGCGCCTGCTTGGGATCCTGGTCTAGGACGACGGTGGTATGGATCTGTGCCTTGACGCCAGATTGTTGCAGGAGCGCAAGCAGGAGGCGCTTGCCGTCAACGGGAGCATGAGCCTGTGGTCGTGTTCTTTCAGGCTCCATGGGGAGTGTCTGTACAATCAGATCTCCTTGATCGGTGTACTTCCCTGGAGGCGCATCAGCGAGGGTTCCGCCAGCTCTTAACCAGGTGATCTCTACTCCTGTGCTGTTGCAAACCCACTCCATCTGGGCCCAGCCCGCGGCGAATAGTGGAATGGCCTTTGCCGTCTTAAGGCACGCATTGATCCAATGATCCGGCGTTACGGTTGTAACCTGCGCGTTGGCCAGCCTTTTCAGGCGGTCACTCTCGACACGCATCTGCTGGACCCTGTCTGCTGCAAGACGAATATTGTGGAGATGCCAGGTATAGAGGCTCAAGCCGATGCCAACGCCGCAAGCAACAATTCCGGCCCCGATAAAAAGACTTCGACGGGAAGACACTTCACGCAACGGGTATGATTCAGGCTCGAACTGCGCGAATTTCTCGTCGACCTGATCGATATCAAAGCGCTGTTTGCGGGCCACCAGCGACGGATCGAGGCGAGCTTCAAACGCTTCCTGCTCCGACGCGCTGATGCAGCTATCGGCGAACGGCGTTAAATTGCCTAAATGGTCGGTTGCAACAATCCAGAGCCGTCCTGGTTCAGGTTCGTATTCCGCGTAGGCATCGGGCCCGAGTGTCCGTGCCGCGGCTAACGCAGCCGGTATAAGCGATTTGCGTTTGGAGCCGTCCCGGAACGCGAAAAAACCGACGAGCGCAGGTCGTCCAGGGACAACCAGATAGTGCGTCGCGCGGATACTGCGCGCACGAGCACGCAGTTCTGAGGCGGCAGGTCGACGAGCGTACGAAATCCAGCTTGCGTCGAGGCACCACCGATGGTCACGGGTCTGAAGGTCGAGGCTCATTGCCGCGCCCCGGAGGTTCCGAGCACTGGAAAGGCTGAGGCGCCGGATACACCGGAGGCAACGGCTTGGCCAATCTGGCTTGACCCATCGTCATTGGACAATGGCACGACGTCTTTTCCGTGTCGGACGTAGACAATGTCTGCGCGGATGGCCGTTACCGTGGAACCATCTGGAAGCACGGTCCCTTTAATCGCGTCATACAGCGCTCCATCGGGCATTTTGAGAGAGGCCGTCATCCGTCCCCGGTCGGAGGCGATCATGGCTATGCGGGGCGGCAGCCAGACAGGGGGTGTTGGTGTCCGGGGTTGGACTGGGGTGGGAGCGTTCGGAGGCAGGACTGTTGGAAAGCCCGGGAGCGGGAGGCCGCCAGACGTTCGGGTTGCAGGAGAAGGCCCAGGCTCGGTCCTGCCCAGAATTTTCTTTTCGGAATCTGCTATGCGGGCTCTCAGCTCAACGGCAGCGCTCTCCTGCTGCAGTTCCTGTAAGCAGTTGTTGTTCAGGTCAATCTGTTCTGCGGTCAGGACTTGCCCTGGGGCGGCACGCTGGAGATGGGTGGCGCAATCCGGGACTTCAGCGTGAGCGCTTGCCATCGTGAAGATCAGGATAGCCGCGCCACAGCAGCGAGTATGCGTTGCACGTTTCATAGGGTGTGCGCCTCTACCGTAACGATAACCTGAGTTTTCTGTGTTTGTGCGTCGCCGCCGCCACCGCCTAACCAGAAAAGCGGCGATCCAACGCCCGTGCGGTCCCGGGATGAGGAATCATCGACATAGCCCGACAGCATCAGCGTGGAACCGGATCGGAGAACCACGGTATCGTCGAGTGACGTACTGGAGGTTTTAGGCTCCTGAATGGACGAACCGTTCGACTGGAAGGTCTGGATACTCAGGAGGGTTTGCAGCAGGAAGTTGATGTGGAGCAGGATCCTCTGATCCACGATCCTCGGTGTGATTTCCCCCATGAACCCACTCATCACCACGCCAGGGGAGAGGGTCGCGGAGGAGCCGGCGTTTGACGCGAGGACAGTGCTCGAATTGGCGAGATAGGTCGTATTGATCCCGTTCTGGAATGGGGCTGACATACCGTTGGTTGCCACGGCAGAGCGACTGTACATCTCTGTCACGTTTCCAAGCTCGGAAAGCGCCTGAACGGCAAGCTGCGATCCGGAAAACTGGCCTGCAGCCCCTTTGGCCGTGTCCAGGATCGAGGCGCCGAATGAAAAGGGGATGTCATTCGTCTGCATGCCCGGTATCGCGGCGGGGATCATGCTCAGACCATAGACCTTGCCGTAATTCTTCAAGGCAATCTGCGGGCTGAATCCATAGTTCGTTTCATGTGTCTCTTTGAGCGTATAAACGTGCACATCGATTGCGACCTGCTGCATCAGACTCTCGGAGAGAGAGTGGATCCAGTCGGAAACTCTTGTTACCTGGTCTGGATTTCCTGTGACTGAAAGCGTACCCAGACCTTCATCGGCGATGACCTGAGCGCCGTTTGCAATCGTGTTTGCGGTTTTCTGAAGGTTTTTCCAGCGATCGGTTTTGCTCTCGCGAGAGATGGAGGCCATGCCCGATGATGATCCACCGCCAGAGCTGCCGCCAGAAGATCCTCCTGAGCTTCCGGAGGAGCCTCCTCCGCCACCAGAGCTTCCGCCAGACCCACCGCCAGAGCTTCCTCCACCTCCGCCGCCAGTGTAGGCGGTAATCGTCGTGTTGATGTTCGTTGATCCTGGAAAAGTCGGAACAACAAATGTCTTCGTTTCGTTGCGAAAGAACCGGACCTGACCGTCTTCGAACCGTTGCCAGACGCCAAATCGTGTTGCGATCGCCTGAAACAGTCCGGCCCGCGTGCCATCGTAACTCAGCCAGGCACCGGGGCCGTGCCATGCTGACAGCGCGGCTGACGCGCTTCTGCGCGTACCCGCAGAGTTTGCAGCACCTGCCATGGTTGGCGGAGGTGGCAGCGCGACGCCATTGAATCCCCCACTCAACGCCGGCATTGAGAACGCGCTATCACTGTCCGTTTCTTCAGCGTCGGGAGCAACGCTTACGGGAATGTGCGTAATGCGGCTTGCCAGGATCGCAGCATCGCGGATTTCGACCGGACGAGCGATAAGGATGGACGCCGGAGCCTTCAAAATCCCGGGCGTCGCGTCCCGGTCCTTGAGCGCTTCCCCCAGCAGATAGGGGGCGTTGATGGATGACACGATCGGCTGTTCCGGTGGTCGGGTCGTGTCCCCAAGCCTTGCCATGCGCTGCTCTTTTTCCCGAGCATCGTTAAAGTCACTGCATCCCCCCAGGAGCGCCAGGACGCTGAGACCTGTTAGCAGGCGGTAGGTGTGTTTGGTGCGGGTCATTGCTGGATCCCCGTATTTGTAACGAGTGCGACATGATTAACTGTAAAGAGCTGGAGGCTGATTGTTTTGCCTTGAGCAGAAAGGGCGTGAATGACCTGTGACATCACACCGTCATCCCCACCGTGTCCGTCGTCATGCCGGAACGGTCCTGTGAAGCCGGTCGTCACCGGAACCATCCAGTTCATGCCTTCAGGCCAGATGACCCGCCATCCGGCCCGATCACCCCAGGCAATCATCTGATCGCGGATCGGCTGACCTTCGATAAGCGTCCAGACCTCAGCAGGTGGCTGCAAATGAACAGGGGGCGACGGTGCGGCGGCAGTGATGACTGCACGCGGCGTTGCTTCGACAGGTGCGGCGCCGACTGTCTTCGCATCGTCCGGAGCGTGAGGGGCAAGCTGTACAGGACCAGCCTGGGGCGCAGAGGTGGCGACCTTGGGTTTTTCCGGCGCAGGGACAAGAATGTCCTGTGTGGGGATGCGCAGGCTCAGTGCTGCTCCCGACCTCAGACTGCAACTGCCCTTGCGCCTGAGTGCGCCATCGGCATCATGTCCGTAGAGACAGGTGGCAATAGCGTCTTCAACATCGAGTTCAACAAGAAGATCTGTGCCAAGCGGCGAGACAGCATACCTGACCGTTTGTGCGCCCGGGTAAGGCATACCCTGTGGAGAGAGCGCAAAGCCACGCTCGCGCAGCGTATCTGTCAGCAGCGTCTGGGCGTGCGCATCGTCGGGGCCGGTGTAAGGGGCAAGGCGGACGACAGTGCGTCCTGCATCCAGGCTGTTAGCAAGGATATCAGCGATAAACACAGTGAGTGCAGACGTATCTCTGAAGTTAGCTCCGCTAACGTGAGACGTCTGGGATGGTGGAACCTCGGTGCACGCGCTCAGGAAGGTGAGCACTGACGCAGCGATAGGGGCATAGGGACGGCGCGTCATGCCTTTCCTCCATGAGAGATGCGAATTGTAGGAGAGCCGGGGTCGTTACCGATCAACAGGGCATCAGTGACGGGTAGGTCGACGACATAAGAGTCACCGACCGTTCGATACGGCTGGGTTGCGGTGGTGGAGGGTGACAGCACAACCAGACGAGGGGCACTGTTGATCCCACCGGGCGGAAACTGAATGTAGGTATGATCGCCCTCGCGGTAGATCCGCAGAGGCTTCCATGCCGGGCTGCTGCCTGTCATGTGAAAGTCAAAATCTGGAGTATTCCGCTTGGCCAGCGCCTCTGGCGACGGCGGCGGCTCGGACTGCGTCTGCGGATCGCCCGAAGCATAGCTGTAGGCAATGCTGCGCATTGAGGGGCCGACGGGATCAAGGATGACGACATAAGAACGTCGACTGGTCGAGAAACGCAGGATGGACTGCCTGGCGGTCGGGTCAGGCGTGAGTGCGACGGCCCAGGCAGCGTGAATACCGTGTGTTCCATGCACGAGATCTGTCCGCCATCCGGCTTTTGGCTCTACAGCAAGGGCCTCACTTGCGACCGTCTCACCCGGCTGAAGGCGAAGAATGCAGAGGGCGCCTGGCGCGCAATGGACCCGGGCATAGCCCTCGCCGTAGGCAAACCATGTCAGCCCCGCCTTGCCAGAAAGCGGACTGGCTTCATGCGGTGCAGCCGGTGGGGATGTCACCGGCAGTGGAGATGCCTGGGCTTGTGGCGCAAGATTGATCGGGTGGGAGGGCGTGACAGCAAGTGCGGTTGTCTGTCGAGCCGGGGTGTCGATCCGCTGGTTCAGACTCCCTAAAAAGCCGTTGATGCGATCAAGGCTTTTTTGCAGGGCCAGCTCGGGTGATGGCATCCCCGGGACATCGACGGTTACCGGGGTCTCGGTATTCTCACCCGCACACCCGCTGAGCGCTGCAAGGCCGACGAGGGGAAGCATGAAAAGAGCGTTCTTCATGCTGTTAGTGTGGCGGACTCCTTTGTGAGTGCGGACAGTTCGTCTTCAGAAGGCATCCGGATGACCGTACCCAGCCCGACGCCATCCCTGAGTTCTCTGGCAATGTCCTCGATCACGCCGCCGAGGGCGGTGCTTGAATCCTGACCGGCTTTCATCCGGACGTCTTCGCGGCGCTCAATTTCCTGCTCGGCCGATCCCCTGGGAAAGACCTTTGCGAGGCGTCGACGTGCTTCTGTCGTCCCGAGTGCGTCATAGAGACGGCGTCTCAGGGCGGTGTCCTTGGGGCTGGTAGACAGCGCCCACAGTTCAATCGGTCCCATAAGATTGAGAACGAACAGTTCGTACAGTTCGTGGTTCACGCGCGTCTGCCAGATGAGCGGGGCACCGCTTCCATCGGCACGGGGGCCGTTCAGTCCATTGCGGACAATCGCCTGGGCGGCTGAACTCAGGCGAAAACGCTGGCAGATTTCATTGGCTTCTTCTTCGTCGCCGGCGCCCAGAATGAAGCGACCGGTTGAGTGAGAAATAAGATAGTCTCCAAAATCTGCGAGCTTCTGACTGGCAAGGCCGATTTTCACATTGAGCTTGGCGCCCCGTCGTGCGGCCTCCTCAAACTGCTTCTGGATGAAGGGCGCGCCTGCGGTTCTCTGGAACTCGTCACACTCAATCCGCTTGAAGCTTTCCCGGAACTCCTCGAAGCGCTTGCGATGATACGGACGGACATGGAGAGGGACGTATTGGGCATCCTCTGGATGCAGGAAGAAGTTGCGCGAAGCGATCTGAAACCCCAGAAGATACATCAGGTCCGTCTGACGTTGCGCCTCTCCCTGACCTTCCGGCGCAACCCGGTCAATGTCGATGACCACAATCCGCGCCTCTCCAAGATCCAGACGTGTGGGTTTTGTCAGACTTGGAAATTTTGCGACGAAGTGATTGAGGTATCGTCGGAAGACATCAATGGAGGACTCTGCGCCGCCTGTCGGGTTCGTCTTGTCGAACTCCATGCGGATGCGCTCTTCACGCACGACCTCGACGAGATCGCTGATAACCGGCACGGCAAACTGTGTTGCGCGGTGCGCCATACGCATGTCGCCGGCGCTTGCCAGCAGGTCTGCAACTTCCCACCAGGACGTATTCCGCGTCGCCACAAGACGATGATGCGCAAGAGCCGCGTCGATGCCCGAGCGATCAACGCCCTCACGGTACATCTTTGGCCGCACGGAGGGCCCCGTGTCCGAGAAGTATTCATACGCGGCCGTAATGAGTGCGTCGATCAGCTGGTTCATGCCTTCGAAGTCAGAACCATCGAGCGGCTTACAGATCTGCGCGATGAAATTGGTCAGAAACGTGCGATGATAGGGCAGCGGTGCCCGGCAGCACGTTTCGGTATCGAAAATATTGTAAGCGTGTTCGTCAATCAGCTGAAATGGAATATGGATTGCAAGGTGCCGGTCTTCCTGTCGCAAGCCGGCCTTGACCATATCGATAAACCCTGAAGACGAATCCCCAACGTCCATTTTCCCGATCAGGGGTAGTTTGGCACCTTGAGCTGTCATTGCAGCAGGGCTCAGGACCGTGGCTAGCAGGAGGGCATTGGCCAGCATGGACTTACCGCGACGGGAAGGCGCTACGAACAGGTCAAGTACCGCCTCGCGCCCTGAGCCAGCAGGGTCATAAGGAACCACCGTGCCATCGTTCGCGCGAAACAGCATCGCACCATCGGACCAGGGCATCCCCGGTCTGGCCCATGGCATCATCGTCAGAATCTGGGACATCGGGCCAGGGGTCGGAGGTGCGGTTGAGGCAAGGGCCAGCCCGGGGACGGAAGACAGGACACCCGCAAGCGGGTCCCCACATACGCGGCTGGCCTGAGCACTGTCCCAGGACTGGATGGCCTGCTCCAGCCTTGAGGCACGGGTGCGGAGTGCTTCGGTGTCACCCGCGTTCGAGCGGGTGGCGAAGGCCATGCGCAGCTTGACGATACTGTCACTCTGGCTGTTACGCATGGCCTTCAGCTCTTCGAACCCCGAATTAATGGGGGTGTTGGAGCCGAACTTCAGGAACTGTGCGATCGTATCCTTCCACACCATGTAACCCGGCCGCACGCCTTCTATCAAAGCTGTCGCACGCCAGGGCATGCGGCGACCCGACAGACGCGCTGCAAGCTCGGTAAATGTCGGAACAGGTTTGTTGCTCACGCCTGGCACCGGCATTTCTGGAACCCGCGTCAGTTCGATCGGGCTCCAGTCGAAGACACCCATACGGGCCGTAGAGAAGTCAGGCGTGCTGGCATCGTCACGGAAGAGCTGTTCGCGCAGCGGAGGCCAGAGAACATCGGCCGCGTCAGCCGGAGCATCCGTCTCGGGAACGGTTCCGCCCGGTTTACGAAGTGGCGTGGACGGTGTCCAGGCAGAGCCGATCGTATCGGGGTAGAGTTCCTGCCGAATGGCCTGCAGACCCTCTTCGGGGCTGAGAATATCGACCTGCACTGCTTCTGCGCTCAGAGCATCACAGGTACCCTGCACGAAGGTCTGATGGATCGTCCCCAGTTCAAGGCTACCCAGAAGAGGGTTCTGAGCATCACCCAGGGGCGGAAGGTCCTTGAGATTGCTGGCCCGCTCGCGTTTGGCCTGGGACACCTCCTGCGATGACAGGCATGCAGGTCTTGTCCAGAGAACGAGGTACGTGCGTTCCTGACGCATGAAAGGTGGAAGTACCTTCTGTCGTTCCGTGAAGATGTCTTCAAAATCCGCGTTCAGCGCACCTGCAACGGTCCGTCGTTCATCGAGGTTTCGCCGGATGCTCTCACTGACACCCTCAGGATCGGCGACATAGCAGAACTGCAACGCATGGCCGGGCCGACTGAACTGACTTCCCAAAGCCAGACGAAGTCGTGAGGATGCCGCGGCGATTTCAGCCCCGTTGGCGATCCGCCGCATCCCGCGCAGGCGGATGACGGTGGCGTAATCGCCCTGGAACGTGATCAGGCCGCGTTGATCGCAGGTTGCCAGATCGCAGAACGAGGTCACGTCCCGATGCAGGAAGGTTGATGTGGCTGCAATCGTCCGCAAGACACCATCGAAGAGGGAGGCTCTGGACCGCGCGAGACGCGGGGCTTCCTGCCCCTCTGAGTGCACCGTTTTTTTACGTAGCATCAGCGTGACACTGCCCATTCTTGAGCCGCGTCGAGATAGCGGCGCGGATTGTCTGGAAACCACTTTCCCCGCATGAGGATCCGAAGCCCGGTTTCATGAGCATCCGGGAAAGGGTTACGGGAGAGGCTTTTCAGAGCGGATCGGTACAAAGACGGGCGGTCCGTCCCGATCTTCTCCAATGCCCCGAGGCGGCAGGACAGAAGAGCCTCGAAGGCGCGCTTTGCGCTCAGCGCCTCGCCTGAAAGCCCCTGATCGTAAACGGTGTGGCCCGCTGCTTTCGCGGCCACATGAAGTGCTGTGACACAACGTCCCAGAGCGCCTTGATCCAGATGCGGGAGCCAGATCAGTGTCGCGACATCGTCTATACCGGGCTCATCGAGCGCGAATGCCGGCGCACAGGTCAGACAGAGGGGTCTGCCTGACACGGTAACTGCTGCGAGCATGTGCTCGCAGCAGGTGCAATGCCCGCTCATCGGTGCAGTCAGATCTTCAACCGTCAACCTTTCAGGGGCGGCCGAAGCCAATGGGCGCGACGAAGGCATCTTACTTGTCGAACTTCATCTGCTGCTGTTCGCCTGTGACGCTCGGCGCAGTACCAAACATCGTAAAGGACGCGGTCTTGGCAAGGAACGGGAATGCCAGGAGAATGCCACCGCAAATGAAGCCAGCGATGATCATGCCAGGCTTCGATCCTGCATTCGGATTCCGCTGATGCTGCCACCAACCGAAGATGGCGATGGCAAGCAAAAGCCCACCGCCGATAAAGCAGAAGGCGTTAAGACCCATGCCGAAGGCGTTCATCCCTTTCTGCGTTGCGTCACGCGTGATGTCGTCAATGGCCTGAGCACGTGCTGCGGAGGCGAAAGCAAAAGACGACAATGCGGAAAGCGCAGGGGCCGCGACCATCAGGGAGCGCTTCAGGTGTGTGCGGGAGGACTGTGTCATAATGACTCCGGAATAGACGCTCTGGGCGTCGACTGTGGGGTGAGGGTGTGGGGTCACTGCACAAGCTTCAGTTCTTTGAGGAGTGCAGGACCAAGGACGTCTGCGTTCATCACGAGGAATCCCGCTATTCCCATGACCATGTTGAGGCCGGTGGAACTGTTGTTCGCGCCTTTCGCCCGGCCCATCTGGCGCACGATCGCGAAATAGACGATCAGTGCGCCGTAGGCTGCGAAGTAGACGTGAAAGACATTGAGGATGGCCGTCAGGGCAGCCAGCGGGCCACCTTGTGCCGCTGTCATCAGGGCATCCGAGGAAAAGCTGACTTTCGATGATGCACCGATGCCGGCATTACCCTCAAAGCCAAGGGTGCGGTTTCCCATATTGAGAAACTCGGGAAACGACAGGAAAGTCGCACCAACAAGGATCATCATCTCCGGAATCACGCCCTTGGAGAGTAGCCCGTTACTGATGGATGAGCGCTGAAAGATGCCCATGACGCCGCTCAGGAGAAAGCAGCCTCCGCCGACGTAGCAAAGGAACGGAAGCAGCCAGGACAGTGCGGCACCAAGATCCTGAGCGAAGTCGAAAAGCCCTTCCATCTTAGTGGATCAGACCTTTTGGGGTGCGAACGACCCATCTCGACCCCGAAGAGGTAATCGTGATGACCGGCCCCCATCCGGGGATCACGGAGCCCGCTTCGACGCGGCTGGCATTGCCCTGTTCGTCCTGAAGAATGGCAATTCCTGGCGCTCCCGCCTGCACCGTGAACTGGGGCAGATGCACAAGGGCCGGCTTGGGCGTACTTGGCTCCGCTGACGGGTGAGGCTGCGCAACACTTACGGCCCGCGGCGCAACTGGCACAGCACTGCTGTGTTCACGAGCCGGATGGGCCAGAGGGGACTGGCTTGCCTGGAGCGCGCGATCTGTCTGGTCTTCGTGATGCTGAAGCTCGTCAAGGCGTCCCTTGAACTCGCCAAGACCGCGGTTCAGCGTCGCCGTCACATTGTCCTGCATGGCGTCGACGTTTTTCTGCAAGGCCGCCACATGATCATCCAGCGCTTTCAGCTGTTTGGCCATTTCCAGCTCGAGGGCTGCGTCTGGTGAAGGGGATGCAGGGGACGCGAAGGAGGGCGCGGGGGCCGCAGCCGGAGCGGCAGACACAGCGGACTGAGCCTGAGGCGCGGAGACCGCCTGGCTCGGTGGCACCGCGGAGGCGTTTGGCGCTCCATCCGAGACGGCGGGCGGCACGGGAATGACTGGAGCTGCTTTGATCTCAGCCGGCTTTGTGGTGGCTGGGGGATCAACCGGGGCTGTCATGCCCTCGCCGCCGAACGGGTCGTCGTTCTGAGCGACAGAGGGTTGCTGGACCCGCTTTTCCGGGACATCAGGCGTGCCAAGCGCTGGTGGTGCCAACGTAAAGGCCGACTTTCGAGCCGATGGGACCGCTGGTGCATCTGGTGTGGTGGTGATCGATGCGCGTGGTCTGTCATTTACAAACGGGATCGGCACGCCAAAATGTGCACCGACCGCCACAGCACCGCCAAGCAGACCTCCAGCCCCAAGCACCGCCAGAGCGGTACCGACCAGAAGTCTGCTTCGTGGCGTGCGCGGAGCACGGTCTTCCGTGCCATTCTGCGACTTCAGAGGCTTGCGGCGGCTCTCTGTCGTTTCCTCTGGCGCATCCGCCCGGTTGCCTGACAGCTCTGCCTCCTGTGGCATCTGGCCGTCTTCGGCCTGTTTACCGGGCCGGTCTGTGGAGCGCTTCTGAGGTCGCAGCATCTCCACGACCTCTCCTGTGTCCTCACGGCGCATTGCGTTTCCTCGCATGCTGATGGTCCCTCCTGTGTCGTCCTTGCAGGATGCCAAAGGCCGTTGTGAGTGCAGTCAGGGGGCGTCCACCGGCGCCGTGAAAATCACTCCGATAGGATCATCCTTATGAAGAAGGACTGTCGGGTTCTGAGGCGTTTGCTTTTGCAGGATCTGGCCCATTTCCTGTCCAGCCCGTCCGGCAGCAACACCAAGCTGCTGGGGCAAGGTCAGATGCGTGAACGAACTCACGCCCAGCCCGCTGGTCACACTGTTTGTGTTTGTGCTCTGCATCGCGTTGCCGAGACCTTCGACAAAAGCCGCAGCGGCCGGAAGAAAGACACGCGTCGGGAGATGCTCGTGAACTTCCGAGGCCAGGCCGGTTTCCATGGTGTCGGGTGCGACGGCATAGGCAGAAACCGGCAGAGGGTCGCTGTCACCGATCATCAGTTTATCGAACTTGATGACCAGCCGTTCGTCTTTGCGCTCGAAGGAGCCTGACAGTCTGTCGTGGGCGAGTGGTCCTGAATCAATCTCCACGAGAACCGGGGTGCCCGGATAGTCGCTGTTAACACCAAGAAGAGAATGACCATAAACGCCCCTTCCTGCAGCAAGGAGCCTGTGGGTTGCCGACTTTACGGTTGCCACATTCTGCTGTGACCCGGTTCCACCTGAGGAGGTCGCCTGGGGCTCCTGCGTGAAAGACGTGCTGTCCTGCCTGTGGCCACCTGCCGCCGCGGTTTCCGCTGGAAGTTCCATGTCCAGTGAAGCCGGCCTGCCGCTCCACGCAGCCAATAACTCAACCTCCTGTGCCTCAGAGAGTTCTCCTGGCTGCCGCTCCCGGCTCGCGGGCGGTTCGGACGCGGCCTTGGTTCCTTCCGGAGCGCGCGTGAACTGATTCACTGCAGGTGGCGGAGGTGGCGCTGGCCGAGGCGTCCCGGGGGGCGTTACGCCGGCGGTTGTTGCAGAACCAGTGCCAGGCATCCGACCCAGCAGAGGGGCTTTATCGTCCCCCAGCGGCCTGTCTGTCGTCAGCGCGCTTGCAAAAGATCGTCCATTGGCCTTGGCGGCGTCGGCGTCAGCCTTTTCCTTCATAACGGTTGCGCTGTCGAGCTTGTCGGAGTGATTGTTTCCTCCGGCTGGCGGCGCGAGGGTTGGGGTTTGCAGGGCCGCTGACTTCGGTTTTGGCGCTGAGCCGTGGCTCATCATGTACCACCCACCTGCAGCCACCACGAGAAGGCCTGCGACCGCGAAGGCGGGGCGACGAGACGCCTTGAGACTGATGGCTAGGCCGCTGGCAGATGCGGCCGGTCCTGGATGCGCCTCGCTCACGGGCCGTCCTCCGATAATGTCGCAGAGATGATCCGGGCACCTGAAGACAGGAGCACGTTCGATGTCTCGGGGATTTCAAAAATGCCAATGCCGTACTCGGTCGCATGAGCGCTTGGGGCGGGAGAAATCGGCGTGTAATCGGTGCGAAGGTACATCTTGTCGCCCAGCTTCCAGGCCCTGATCCGATCCGGGCTGACGCCGGAAATACGCAGGGGAACGGCATCGGCGGGTGGCGCACCATCGAGCATGTCGTCGAGGTTACGATCGCCCGTAGCTGGCGCATCGGGCTCAGAATTGGGCGTGTCTTTCGCGTTTGGACCGCGTGCGGCAACCCGGACCGTCAGGTCGGCGTCATAGGCGCCTGTTCCACTGATGATCATGAAGGAGATCGGCTTTGGCGCGCCCTTGAGATTGACCAGAACACCGCCATGAGCATAACGCGAGACGGGGGTCAGCTGCAGGACGTTCGAGCCGGCTTCCGGAACACACGCATTGATCCCGACACTGCGCACGGCGGAGTTCTGTCCCTGACCATGGGCGTCACACCCGCCGCTTTTGTTGGTGGCGATATCCCAGGCAATCGGCCAGGACTGACCCGTCTCATCCAGAAACGTGATGGCTGCGGGATAATCCTGCGCAATCCTGATGATATTGGTCTGAGCACCCGGGGCGAGGGAGATCCGCACAGACCGCGACACAGGGGTGGCCAGACGGTGAGGATCTTCTGCTGCGTCCAGGTTCTTCTGGCCCTGATCGACCCGGTCATAGAAGTGTTGCATCGCACTGGGAGGCGGCGGCAAGCCTTCATAAATGGGATCGACCCGTGGCGCGCCGTTGCTGTCCCGCGTGGTCTGCGCGCAAACCACTGCTTCGGGAACTGCTAGCAGCAGAAGCCCGATGACCGCTCTAATTGTGCTGTGCATTCAGCCCCCGTTATCGGCGGCGCGCGGCGCGTTGAGTTCTGTGATGACAAGCCCGTCAGGATGCTCGGGACTGTTGGTGCGCCTGATCGTCACATCCACCGACAGAAGGTTGGTGGTCGAGCCGGAGGCATTCTCCCATTTGAGCAACATTGGAAATGAGACGTGCCACTCATAGTCGCCACTTCTCGTTTTTCCTTCGGAACGTATCGATGGCGCACTCTTCGGCGTTGCGGTCAGGAAGACACGTTTGGCCTTGATGAAATCAATATTGCCCGGCCCGGAGAAGGACTGAGCCCAGGCGTTCCATGCGGGAAGGTCGAAGTCTTTCGCAGAGGCATCCAGGTGCTTGGCGTAACTCACGAAATCCATCGTATAGAGATTGGTGACTTTCCTTGCGGCCCAGTTGATGACTTCGGAGTCAGAAAAATACGGTTGGTCCGTGACGATCAGCTCCCGGGGCTTCCCCAATGAGTCATGATAGATATATCGGACGTGCGGTGTTTTCATCACCGATACGGTAAGGGCCAGTCCCAGAATGACGTTGAGGATCAGACTGCCCGAAAAGGCAACGAGAACGCGCTTGACGATGCGTTGGAGGAACTCCGGATCGAGAAGTCGCCGGCTGATAGCAGCGGACGCGTTACGCATCAGTGGAAGCATCCCGACGCGCGGCGCTCGACAAGACGACTGCCGAGGTAGCTGTAATGTTGCTGGCGGCGATCCTTCGGATGCTGGAAAAACACTGTGTTCGTGATGCCACAGGTCCTGGCAATCATCTGGCTGGCAAGTGTTGCATTTTCGGCAACAGCAAACGGGTTTTCGGTCGGAGAAGTGCGTAACAGTGTGAAACCGGCCCGGTTCGGAAGCCCCGCCCTTTTAGCAGCCATACAGACAGTATTGTACTTCAGTCCGAAGTATTCAGCGATGAAGGCAGGCGAATAGAGCCTCTTCCACAGATCAGCCAGCAGATGCAGGGACTGTGTGTTCCAGATGGCTCTTCCAGACGCCGTTTTTGGAAGCGCGCCCAGCATTGCCGACGATGTATTGTTATGATGCTCATTAACGATTGTGGAATTTTTTCGAGCTTGTGCAGCACGTTGGCGCTTCAGTGTCAGCGGACGGCGCAATCCCAGTCGCTTCGCTTTGTTCGCGACAGCCTGCGGACTTCTTCCGAGCCTCTCGGCAATGACCTTGATCGCCGTGTCCGTCGGATAGATTTTCGTGAGCAGTGTCGTCTCGCTGTGAGACCATAGCCTTCTGGTTTTCGTTCGCTTTAACGATATTTCTTTACTTGTTGTTAACTCTTTTAACGCGGTCACATGACAAAAGAACTTTTTTGATGGCAAACTGATCCATGGTGGAATCGAGCCGGAGCGAAACTTCATTTCTACAATGCTTGCCTTCATGGTATTCTTTACATCCATCGAAGCGTTAATATATCGTCAAACAGCCTAACCGCTCGCGTCGCAAAATGTTACCAATGACTGGTCGTTTTTGGGGAACTGTGTATTTCTGCAACACCTCGTGGCAGCGGCGGCAGAGTCCCGAAAACCAACGAGGCCGCGTTCCAGGAATACCCCCATTCCATTTTTGCATGGCTCACAATCTGATTTTTGCGGCTTCCCGTTCCGGCATCGGAATGTCTCGCAAAGACGTTTTTCGGTTTCCAACCCGTTCCTGCCGCCGCGACACACCGGGTACGCACTCACATCCCCCACCTCTATTATCTCTCAGGATGGAAACCGCTTTGGAGGGTCAAGGTGTCTGGTGAGACGAGAGAGCAGGAAAAGCCTAAGGGCGGATGGCTGACAGCAGAGGGCGCGAGGCAGATCCTTGGGCCTCTCGGAAAGCCTGGCTCAGGACAGGACAGTCGCCCTTCGGGAACGCCTTCAGGTGCGGCACAATGAAAGGGTGCCGAGAGAGCACACGTCTCACTTTTGTACCGCTGATCGCCGCGTTCGGTTTCAGTCTGGTGACACCTGCCTTCGCAGAAGACTCTTCCTCCGGCTGCCAGACACTCGTGCAGGCAGGCGCGACCGGGCTTGCTGCAGACCTGAAGGCTGACGACGCAACAATCCATCAGCCTAAATCCGTAACGAGGTTCACCTGCCTGGGAAACTTCTTCAACGGCGTTGGTCTGGATGTCGTCACGAGCAAACTGAATGTCGCATCGCTCGCTGAAGCGGCAATGGGCAAGATCTGCTCCCAGCTCTCATCAGAATGGGACAGCCTCCAGAGTTCGGCCCATTGCGGTCTCTCTGTGACGGGTCTCGATACGAACTTTAATCTTGGCCTCGGGGCAGGCAGTTTTTGCCCGAACCTGAGTTTTGGCGGCGGCGGCGACAGCCTAATCAATGCCGGGACGAATACGACCGGCAACCAGAGCTGGGTTGTGTCCGGACAAAGCCAGCTTCCTTCGGGGTACAGCTTTGACGCCATAGGATCGAGCACCGGCATTTCTCGGGTGAGCCAATGAAGCGGCTTCTCGACAGAGCTGGACGGCTCGGCGGCGCAAGCCTTCTGGTTCTAGCGCTTGCAACCGTTGCAGCCCCGAAGCCGGCTTATGCCTTCTTTGATTCAGCCGCGATTGTGGGCGCGATCAGCACGCTTCAGGGCGCGATGAACAGCGTCATCACAACGGCCCAGAAAGTCCTGAACAGTACGCTTGGCCTCATTAACGGCAGTCTGGGAGACGGCTTTACGCAGTTGAGCAACTACATGAAGGCGCAGGTGGGGGCACAGGAACAGATCGCAGACGCCAACAATATGGTGCAGGCCGAACTTGCCCGAGACGTCCGGGCGGCTCAGCAGCGCGACAACCATGCGACCAACCGACAGGATTGCCTCAATCTGGAAGGAGGGCAGGCTGCCGTTGTCGCTGCGCGAAATGGTGCTGCCGTTGCGACGGCTCTTGATAGCGGCAAGGACAAGCGGACGCAGGCCGGAAAA
The DNA here is from genome assembly GCF_018812035.1 of Gluconobacter sp. P5B12. Classification (NCBI taxonomy): domain Bacteria; kingdom Pseudomonadati; phylum Pseudomonadota; class Alphaproteobacteria; order Acetobacterales; family Acetobacteraceae; genus Gluconobacter; species Gluconobacter sp. P5B12. Next base: position 97,587 of record NZ_JACRVV010000007.1, read on the forward strand.
GGAACGCCGTCCTGGGAAGGTGCAGGGCAGGGCGCGCAGGCCAATAATAACCGCCATTTCACGCTTTACTGCTCGGACGCAGAAGCGGACGCTGGTGTTTGTTCGCTGGCATCCACCGACCAGCAGAATGCAGATCAGAACGCCACCAGCCTGTTAACGCCACCGGCGTATCAGGATCAGGCCTCAATCGACCGTGCCAATGATTATGTTACGACACTGATCCAGCCGGTTGCGCCTGCCGCGCTGCGGGGGAGCGCCCTGACCTCTGTGGATGGGCAGTCCGCCCTTCCGGGTCGCCGTGCCTATAATGCTGCCATTTCGCTCGCCCATCACGTCGGAGACGACATTATCGGGTGGCACGCGAACACCGTGACCCTGAGTGCTGCCCAAAAAGCAGAGGCGGTCCGTGAGGGGTACACCAACACGTCGGTTGGCTCTGAAAGCGAAGCCACGGAACTGGAAATCAACCGGAAATACAGTGGCACTGACTGGCAGGCAGATCTGCAGGCGATGCCCTCCGAAAAATCGGTCCTTGTCCAGATCGCGCTGCTGGACGCGCAGCGTAACTGGATTGCCTGGCAGCAGTTCAAACTGGACCAGACCCGGGCGCTGATGGAGGCCAACAGGCTCGCGACCTCCGCTGAGCAAAGGCTTCGGGCGGTTTCGCCTCTGCCAGTTCCTACCACAACACTCCCCTGAACATCACGAATAGGAATGACCATGTCGGGTACTCTCACTCAGCAAGGGCCGTTAGGCTACGTCCTGCAGGCGCTTGATGCTCACCAGTCGACCATCCCCGAAGCAGAGCGCGGGCTTGCAAAAGATCTCTCGAACCTGACCGGGCGGCTGCGCGAAAACCCGGGGCTGGAAGGCGATCCAAAGTTCACCGTTCAGGTGGCTTGGCTTGTCCAGGACTGGAAGGCTCTGAGCGGAACCGGTGCAGAGCCGCAGATCCCGCCCATTCTCGCGGCTGGCCTGAAGGCCCATGGCACAGATCTGCCGGGGCTGGAGAACGAAGAAATCAAAGCCCTTCTGGCGCAGGCTGGCTCGCTTGAAGATCGAGATCTCGTCCGTGATCTCCGTAAAACAGCGCTGGAGATGTCCGAAATGTCTCCGGAAGAACAGGCTTCCGTTGCGGCTGCACGGCTGGCTGCCGTTCTGGACTATCGCATCACCATGGCCCTCTCTGGCACTCCTGCCCGCGCGCAACAGACCGAGCCAGAGTTGTCACCTCGACCAGATGCACAGCAGCTGGACCCCGTAGTGACATCGACGCCAGAGCCCGCTCCTGTGAGGGAAGCATCTTCGGAAGTGCACAAACCGGCTTCTGCTGACATGCCCCAGCCGACCGTGACGGAGCCTGAGCCTTCTGTCGCGGAAAGTGAACACCCCTCACACGAGCCTCAGCAGGCGCCCCGGACACAGCATGAGATCCTGGAGCCTGGCCTTCCCTCGAACGACCCGTTTGAGGACGAAGGATATCTACAGTCTCTTGAAGACGAGGCCGGTCCCTTTCGGGACAATGAGGAGTTCCAAGGAGATCATCGCTCGTCTGAGCAGCCGGGAGAAGTGGAAGAGACGCGGCCACAAAGCGCGGCAGGAGTAGACCGTGCGGTACATAGAGAGGACCAAAGAACTGCTGACGAAGCTGAATCTGTCGGGCCTACGCGAGCAGGAGATAAGCGGGAAGCCGTACAACCGGACGTTGGTCAAGAAGCCGTGGAAAACAAGCCAAAGCCGGAGAGCAAGCCCAATCAAGCCGAGGCGAAAGTTGCGCCAACGATCGCAACGGCGACCAATCGTCATGGCCTGGCCGACTTTATGAGTGGTCTGGTGGGCAAGAGCGACGAGCGCCAGATCATGGACCGGACCCGGAGGGTCAAGGCAGCGGCCCGAGAGGTCGAGGAAGATCTTGGCACGCTCAAGCGTGTAGGCCATGAGTTCTTTGAAGCCTTCAGTAAAGCCGCATCAGAGCCCGGACAGTCAGAGCGGTCTGTCATCGCGGGCATGACCGGGGATGGGAGCCATAAGGCGCTTCGCGCACAGCTCACCGCATCCCTGGAGAACACGCCCGGCTTTGCAGAGTCCTGGGAAAAACTTCGCAAGTCGTCTCAGCGGTTGGGCAAAGAGGTCGAAGTTTTAGGCGATGAAGCGTCAAAGCGCGACGCTTTGAGTGACCCCACGGTGCAGAGCGCAGAAGAAACCGCCGCCAGTGTTGGCAAGAGGCTGGAATCTCTTCCGGGCCAGGAGCCGGGCAAGGACTTTCTGAGGGAAGTTGGTGCGGCTCTGCAGCGTCTGGTGGACCGTTTCCATGATTTTTTTACCAAAGATCGAAAACAGGGTCAGGAGCAAAGTCGCGATAACAGCCCGAGCCCCGAGGTCTAAAACAATGCACCAGTTCATGCGGCTCCTTCGAGCGTCCCGGCATTTCCGGGCGGTCACCATGATAGTCGTGGCCCTCACGGTCACTGTGGGATCCGCCTCTGCCGGAACCACGGCAGACAGCGTGAGCTGGAGCAACCTGAGCGCGGGCGATGACTGGTCCGCCCGCGTGCTCGACAGTCTCTTCCCGATGTCAGGGGGTACAGAGACAGCCACAGGCACGATGCTACAGTATATTTCGGCTTATGCGATGCTGATTGCGGCGTTCTGGATCAGCTATGCCTCCATCCTGCAGGTTCATAAGACGGCAGAAAGCGGAAAGATTTTCTCTGCAAGTTTCTCCGGGTGGGTGCCGCTGCGCGTTGTTGTTGCACTCGGGCTGATGGTGCCGATCCCTGCAAATGGAGGCTTCTCGGTCGGGCAGGCGCTCGTCGTGCAGGGTGCGAAAACGGCGATCGGGATGGCCCGCAACCTCACGGATGTTGTGGCCAAATCCATTGGCCCGGATGCTTTGCCCCTTGCTGAACCGATCATCCCGGGGACCAGGCAGGTCGTTATGGCGGTGATGGAAAGCGAACTGTGCCGCGCCTTGGTCAACAAAGCCTCGAACAATCCTGACCTTATGCCCGAACCCAGGATTTCCAATCCTGGTAACGGTTCACCCGTGACCGTCGATTACAGCCTCGCGGTCGGCGAAGCGACAGCTGCCGCAACCTGCGGCAGTATCTCGGTGACAATCCCGCAGCAGGTCGAGCAGCAGATGCTCGGGTCAAACCTCGATCTGACAGATGTCGGCACCAGGCAGGTTAAAGCGCTGCAGGATCTGATCAGCGCGGTGCGCACGCCTATGTCGTCTCTCGCAGATACGATCTGGCAGACCCGGGATGTGACCGCCCTCCGCTCCATGGATGGTGTTCTGACCGCACAGAATACAGCCTATTCGAGCGCGCTGAGTGAAGCGGCCACCGCCATGATCAGCAAGATCCGTGCGCAGTATTCCTCAGATGGTAACGGCTCGAATGATGCCGGTTATGTGGCTATGAAAAATCTCGGCTGGAGCGGGCTGGGGGCTTACTACCTTGAGATCTCGCGCCTCAACGCAGAGGTGCTGTCCATGTCCTCCATTGTCCCCTCGGTCACGCTGCCAAGCTGGCAGGGATTGGGGTCATTTCTCTCCAAAGACCTAGCGGGTCCAATCACTGCGATTGAACAGTATCAGGCTGCGGAAGAGCAGAAGCTCGCAACGTCAGATAGTGCCAGTGCGCCGAACGGGGCGACGAGGCTCTTCAGTAATGCGGCTTTGCCCAGCTCCGGGCAATCCGCTCTGGACCGTGTTCTTCAGGCGCTTGGCATCACGAACGGGGTCATGACGCTGATCGTCAATCATCTCCTGTCGCCAACATCCGGGAGCGACTGGACCGACCCTTTGGGGGCAATGATCGGGCTCGGCCATCTTCTGATTCACACGGCGCTGGCGATTATTGGCGGCGCGGCGGTGCTCAGCAGCAAGACAGGGGCGGGGCTTGCGACAGCGGCCAATCTTGCCACCGGGGATGTCCCGGCTGCCATCGCATCCGCAGGCAGCTTCGCACTGAGCGGTCTTATCAAAGCCCTGCTCACGCCTGTCTTTGCGGCCGCTTTCTTCCTGCTTGCGCCCGGTATTACGCTTGCTTACGTCCTCCCCATGACCCCGTTTGCCTATTGGATGGCTGGCGTTGCGGGTTGGTATATTGTCGTGGTTGAAGCCGTGGTGGGTGTCCCATTGTGGATGCTGGCGCATCTGGTGTTTCAGGGAGAGGGCCTTCATGGACGCGGGAACCGCGGATATGAAGTGCTGTTCACGATTCTCTTTCGCCCGGTGATGATGATTGCGGGTCTCGTGCTCAGTTACACGATCTTTGCCTCGATCTCCTGGCTGGTCATGAAGGCGTTCTCGATTGCCACCGGGTTCGTCTTTGAGCGTGGCTGGCTTCTGGACAATTTCATTGGTCTGATCGTCCTGCTCTGCATGTTCGTCACGATGGAGATGAGCATCGCCGTCATGTGCTTCAGGCTGATTTCAACGCTGCCCCATCATATCCCTGCGATGGCGGGCATGACGAGTATTGGTCGTGTGGACAGTGACGACTTCAATGACAAGTCAACCGGCCGGGGGATCGCCGCTCCTACAGATAAAGTGGCAAATATTGCCCAACAGACCGTGTCGGATGTGAGTGCAATCGGAAATGCCCAGAATACCGTCGACAAGGGCGCGGCAGAGCCAGTAGACTCCACCACCAGAGCTCTCATGCAGATCTCTGGCCGCGCCGAGGATTAAGGAGAACGGATAATGGCTGACATTCTGGAATTTGGCCAGCTCTGCCGTATCACGCAGGCTACCGAAAGAATGGCACAGGCTGCCGGTAAGTCGGTTCCCCTGGCCGCCTATAATCAGGTCGTTGATCTTCATAACGATCTCGTTAGGAGGTACGATGCCCTCGCAAAGAAGCACCGTATCGCGGATACGGGTCTGGATGAGATGATTCGCAACCGGGATGAATGGAGCGAATTCGCTGAGAAAATGCGGAAGCGTGCTCAGAAAGCTGAAGCGCAGATTGCGTCGCTTGAAGCCGAGCTAAAGGCAAAGGGCAGCAGGGCTTGAGGGTCATTTCGTTGAGGCAAAGTGTCGCGGGGCTCGCGTTGCTGTGCAGCCTGTCAGCCTGCGCTCACGGCAACATCCGTTCGATCTCGTCTTACAATGTGCCACCACCACCCAAGGTGAAGCAGCCGCTTTACGATCCTTACGCGCCCTATGGCTCCGCGCCCGTGACCTGGCGTCCTGCGCTTGCCACGCGGGCCGGCACCATTGTCAAACCCAATGACCCGGTCGATCAGGGTGATCGACCTGATTATGAAAAGGCCGCCTGGTCGATTGACCGCAAAGCCGCCCAGTCCGGGACATTCTGAGACGTCCCGGAGACTGGCTTCACCGGGGCCAGAGCAGCCGCCCGTCCGAAAGATACTCCGAGAGTTTTCCGGCGCGTCCTGTCCGGGCCTGCCAGTTTGAGAAGCCCTGAATAACAAACTGGCTTCCCAGAACAATCGCACAGGCGAGCGCTTCTACGCAGGATGCGCTGAAAGCGGCCCCGCCGCTCCACATGAGGATCATCACCCACCAGAGGCTCGCCAGCAGACAGAGCGTGCCATACAGTCGCCCCAGGGTCCGGGTTCGCTTACGGATTGCAGCCATTTGCGGCGACATGGGAGGCTGGTCCTCGAACGTCGTCTGATCCACGGGCTGGATCACAGGAACGTCCTGAAGGATCCGAAGACCCTGCTGCGCCGTGCGCAGACCCGGCCTCAGCGCGAAGATAAACGGAAAGACGAGCCATAACGCGGCTCGTCCGGCCCGCTGCTTCACTGTCGGACGACCGCTCATGCGTGAAGGCTCGCGAGAAACGCATCAAGATCGTCTGGCAGGCCTGCCTCAACATGCGGGGTGCCGTTGCGATCCTTCCACACGAAGGTTGGCGTTCCTCTGAGGCCAATCGAATGAGCGGCAGAGAGATTCAGCATCAGGCTGGCGCCCGCCGTGTCTGAGGTCGCGTGGCCTGGAACAGCGTGACCAAGATCATCGATCTGGTTCCACAGTGCAGCCATGTCATGCGGTTTTGCAGAGAGCATCTGTTGCGCAGCCGGCGTACTGGCCCCCTTGTTCTCATGATCGTTGATCGAGACCGGAACGATCGCAAGCTGTAGCCGGCCGGAAGCAACAGCAGGCTTCAGGGCTGCGTAGGCACGGGTCGAAAACGGACATAGCGGATCAATGAACATATAGACGCGAGGTGCCGTGTCCTGTCCTTCAAGCCCGAAGGCAACCGCTTTCACGCGCTCAACAGGATCCACAGCGAGAGGTGCAGTGTTCGCTGATGCGGCGCCCGGCCTTGAGCCCGGGCCGGAGCCCGAGGGATTCCATTGTACAGTCGGGATCGCACCCGGGATCGATGAGACCTGGTCGCGCGTGATGTTATGACCGGTCGCATCCCACATGACCCCTCCGATTTCGGCCAGATGATCGGGCGTGAGGTAAAAGACACGGAACTGCGTGCCGCTCCGGGCAAAGACGGCCTCAAGACCGTGTTCGGATTTCAGCCGATAGAGTTGCGCGCCCTGGCTCGCAAGGCGGGTCAAGGCAGGTGAGGCTGCAATGTCGGCGGCGGGCAGCGCTGGCCCCATCTCCGGCATAACAGGTAGCGGCCGTGAAGGGGGCGGGCCACCAGCAGCACGGATTGGCTCCGCGGCGGGGCAGGTCGAGGCTCCCAGGGCAACAGCCGGGAGCCCGAGCATCAGCATCGGGATGAAAGAGCGCATGGGTTTGATCCTCCTGCGGACATCATGACGGGCGCACATGTGAGTGCGATCCGAGCGCGTCAATCAGGGTCCTGTTCGCACTCACATTCGGATCGGTCAGACTATGGAGAGGTACTTTCTAAAGGATTCTGCACCATGCGCTTTCGCTTCTGGCTCGCCGTCTGTGTCTCGCTGGCGGCCCCTCTGGTGTCCCAGGCCTCAGCGCAGCATCTGACGCCTGAGCAGCTCGATAGACTGTCGCAGGAGCGTCAGTCGGAGCTCGGTTCTCGCAACTGGGGTCCGCCCCCGACAGTCACACAGGCGCCGCTAACGCTACACGCCACGCCGGTTCCCGTGACCTGCCGCAGTCCCGCCCATGACTTCGAGCCGCTTTTTGCCGAGCCGCGTCGTGGTGCCGTCCATGTTGGAACTGCCGCTCCGCAGATCGCTGTGACGGACACGGTCTTTCAGGGCTGGCGGCAGGTTCTGCGCTCGGGAACGACCTATGCCTGGATTCCGGAGGCCGACGTTGTGGCCTATCGCCCGCTCGTGGATGGGGCGTCTCGGGCGTGTGTTGTCTCTGGTGAGAACGCGGCCGGGATGGTCCTGTTTACGCATCTGGCCAAGTGAGAGCCTTCCCGGTTCTGGCCCTGCTGACTCTCGGCGTGAGTAGTCCTGTCACCGCTGCCTTCGGGGCGGTGCCTGAGCAGATCGTGCCGACCAACCCGGAACCCGGATCGCCCGTCTTTACGCGGCCATCGACCGCGACGACGACTGGCGAGACGACCGCCACATCCTCGTATCAGGGCGCTTGGGGTACGGCGGATGCTTACGCGACGCTGATGGCACAGACCTATGGTGCGGACGCGGTGGCGGCGGCGCAGGCGGCCGGGATCAATCCGGACACGCTGGCGGCGTTCGGGCAGATCGAAAGCCATTTCCAGAATGTCGGGAACACGTCCTCGAGTGCACAGGGGGTCTGGCAGGTGACGGATGGCACCTGGAACCAGTACGCCTCAGAACTCGGTCTGAGTGCCGCGGACCGCTCCGATCCTGTCGCCCAGGCCAAGGTGGCGAGCGCTATCATCAGCGATTACGCGCCCGCCGTGAGTCGCTCGACAGGCGCACCGGCCACCGGAACGCAGGTGTATGGCGCCTACATGTTCGGCACCAAAGCCGGCGCGGCCATTGCAACTGAATCAAATGCGAGTACGCCGCTCAGCCAGTATGTCTCCGCCAAGACGCTCGCGGCCAATAATATGAGCGGCTGGACGGTGGGTCAGTACCAACAGACGGTGGCCAGCCGGATGGGCAGTGGCGCTTCGGAGGCCGTCACAAGTTGAAAAAAGCGCGCCAAAATGGACACACTAAACGCCCGTTTTTACTCAGTTTTTTCACTGTCACAGCGCTTTCGAGGTTGTTACAGCGCCCGAACGGAGGCACGATGCCCGGATGTCTGGAGACGTCCCTGTGGGCGACGCCAGCGAGTCGACCCAGAGGACCCCCGATGACGTAGCGCCCGCATACCAAAAACCCCGCCTCCTCCGATTTGGCGATCGGAAGAGCCAGGGCTCCGGCAAAACAGTTGCTAGGTGAACACAAGGTAACTTCATCTAGCGTCAGCTCTTTTCGAAACGCAAGCACTAAATTGCGAACGGGAGCGTTTTGTCTGGTGTCCGGCCGTGAGGTGGCCCCTTCACCCTCAGACAGGACCGATCAATGGAGCATTCTGCACAGACGCAGAGGGCGCAGGCCCCGTGCACGCGGCGCGGACGACGCCGGATCAGTGAGGCCATGCTGGCCGCACGCGACGAACTGACCACCCCCGTCCCGGCCGAGCCGGGCAAACGGGATATGCTGAACATGCTGAAATCCCTGCGGGGTGTGCTGCCCGTCAGCCGGGGGGCAGCCTCGACGCTGATCATCATGGTGGAGAAGACCTCTCCGGACGCCTGGACGACGCTTGAGACGCCCTTCATCTACGCGCACAACACCACGCTCATGTCCTGGACAGGACTGTCGCGCAGTACGCTGCAGCGTCATATCCGGGAGCTGGCGGAAGCGCGGCTGCTGGTGCCGCAGGACGGACGCAACGGACAGCGCGGCCGACGGTGGCAGGTGGAGGAGGGACAGACACAGGTTGGCTTCAATCTGGCCTCGCTTCGCTACCGCTGGCCTGATCTGCTGGCCCTGAGTGCCGAACAGCGGCGACTGCGCCAGCGCGTGTCCTTTCTGCGCGACAGCATTGCCAGCCTGAACGACACGGTCCGCGCCCAGGCCGAAGACCTCGGGCTTCAGAATATCATGGAGCAGGCGGTGGGGATTATGCGCAGCCGTCTGAGGACGGCCCAGCCCGGCACTCTGGAGGGGCTGTACCGGGAGATGCTGGCCCTTTCTACGGCTCTGGCCGAGCAGTGCGCCGAGCCTGAAACCGGCCCGGATGATGCGCCTGTGGAAAACGCTGTTTTTTCAACGTCGTATCCAGCAGAAATGAGGCCCATGGGTCCTCAAAACGGGGCCCACTATACAGATACTAAAAACATTCAATCTTCTAAAGAAGTAGATCACGTAGCCGCCGATGGCGGCATTCGCATTGAAAAAATGCGGCGTGAAGGGCAAAGCTCCAGGTCCGACCGTTCGAGCGTGTATGACCGGACAGCGCTGCGCGGATTCAAGGGGACAGCGACGTTCTATCTCGAGATCTGCAGCAGTCTGCGGGATCTCTGTTCCTCCGGTCGACCGACTGCCGAGCAGTTGATCGAGGCCGCCGAGTATCTGTCGGGGCAGGTGGGTGTAACCTGTCATGCCTGGTCCCAGGCCTGTGTCGTGCTCGGCCGGTTGCAGGCAGCCGTCGCCGTGATCGTCATGGCGTCACGGCTGGAGCGGGGTGCTGTCATCCGGTTCCGGGACGCTTATTTCCGCTCCCTCATCGAACGCGGGGCACGAAACACGCTGTTCCTTGATCGCAGCCTGTATGCACTGCGGGATCATCGCACCCGGGAAGTGGGGATGCTGGCCGAGGCCGGGGTCTCAATGGCCGCTGTAAGCGTGCAGGGACCGAAAACGCGAGCGAGCTGGATCTGACAGAATGATGTTTGAAAAGCCCGTTCTTCTGCGACTGCTGGATCGTCTCGGCGCATTCGCGACCCTGCTTCTGCCGCTGTTTCTGGTGCATTGGCGCGGTATTGCCGAGGGCTGTCTGGATGGCCTGGCGGTCGGATTTCTGCTTCGGAGCGCCCTGACCCGCGATTGGTCCTGGTGTCGGCAGGGCTTCGTCTGGCCGGCCCTTGTCTGGTGGGGATGGCTGGTTCTTTGCTCCCTGCCACGGCAGATGCCGGTTCCGGCCGAGGCGACGGCCAGCCTCACCCAGGCGCTGCTGGCTATCCGGTTTCCGCTCGCGGCGTTCGCTCTGGCGTTCTGGACGTTGCAGAATTCTTGGACCCGGACATGGTGTCGCCGTCTGGTTGTCGCCTGCGTGCTGTATCTGGGTGGGCAAATGCTGCTTCAGGCGGTGACGGGTCATAACCTGTTTGGCAATCCGCGTTTCGGGGATGGGACACTCACTGGCCCCTACGACAAGCCGCGTGTATCTGCGCCTTTTGCACTGCTGGGTCTTCCGGCAGCTCTGTTTGTCGGGGCGTTGTTGGGGGAACGGGTGAGAAGGTCCTGGCAGAAAGCACTCGTGACGGGTGCGACCCTGCTACCGGTTCTCGGTTTGCTCGTGCTGGCTGGCCAGCGGATGTCTCTGGCGACATTTCTTCTCGGCACCGGTGTCTGTGCCCTGGTGCTCCCGTCACTGCGGCGTCCTGCGCTCGCACTTCTGGTCGCCAGTCCGGCTCTCATTGGACTGCTGGCGTTCGTGTCCCCGGAGGCTTTCGGGCATCTGGTGACAAAGACCCAGACGCAGCTTCTCCACTTCGCCAGTTCCCCGTATGGGCAGATCTACAATCGGGCGGCCGTGATGATCGAAGCACACCCGGCTATGGGGTTAGGGGACGATGCATTCCGGCATTATTGTCGATCTGAAGAGTTTCTCAGGCCCGGTCCGAGCCATCTGCAACCGGACGGAGGAGGTGTGTCTGTGTGTGTTCAGCACACCCATAATCATGTGCTCGAAGCCGGGACAAACAGCGGATTTCCGGGAGCTGCTCTGTTTATTACGATGATCGGAAGCTGGTGGCGTGTTCTGGGGCGCACCACCAGGAGGCAGGTCGGTTCTTCCGCAGCGGAGATTGCCTGGCGTGTCGGTCTCTTCGGGGCCGCTGTTCTGCATGAGTGGCCTCTGTCGTCGCAGAGCGCTTTCCTGAATATGCCGCTTGGCGGGATTGCTTTTCTGCTTCTGGGGGCAGGGCTGGCGGAAGCCGTCAGGGATCTGAAGGCGGATCGCCCTGACGACGGAGAGACTGCTCGCGGCGCTTTAACTCTTTCTCAACGGCCTCCCGGATAAACTGCGCCATACCCCTGTCGCCCACAAGCGCGATAATACGATCGCGCTCCTCAGGACTCAGGCGAACGGAGGTCATTTTGAAGTTGAGTGGCGGTCTTCCCATACGCCTCCGCTACACGGCTCATGCTGCGCCTGTCAAACATAAATAAAAGATATCGTCTATTGACGGATAAACGATAGCGTTTAATATGATTTGTAACGCAACATACTGTGTCCCTGTCGGTCAGGCGGGGACCGTGATCGACAGGTCCGTCATGACACTGAAAGCCATTTCAAAAACACTTTTCTCCAGCTCTGCCCTTCTGCTTCTGGCGGCTTGCAGCAGCGGGATGCCCGCGCCTGAGCCCGTACTGCTCAGTCAGTTCAACCAGAACACGGACCGTTTCGGCGTCGTCAGCACGGTCGGTAAGGCGGAAGGCACGATCCAGAAGAACGGTCGCTCCTGCGATATCTACAAGATCTACACCACCGGCCTGACAGCTGGTGGCCGCGCGGCCATGAAGGCGGGTGAAGTTGTCACCAGCGTTGCAACACTTGGTCTGGCGCAGGTGATCTGGGCACCGGTGAAGGCTGGAACCCGTCCGCAGCTCCATACGGTACTGTTCTGTTTTGGCAGTAATGACAAGCTTGTCGACATCTATGACAAGGATCCGACGGATTCCACCGGACCCGATCATCTGATCATTAATCGCACGGCTTACAGCACGCCGGTTATCGCAGTACCGGCCACCGCGTCTCTGCAGGCAGAGGTGACAGCACAGCCTGGTCAGCCTGTAAGTGTCACACCGGTTGCTGTTGCGCCTGCGCCTGTGGAAGCTACTGCGCCCGCTCCGGGTGCGCCGACAACGACGGCCGATGGTGCACCAATCATCTACGAAAAGGCCGTTGCGCCGAAGGCGGCGGAAGCAGCCGGTGCGATCAGCCTGGATAACATGGCGCAGGAAGCGACGACCGGGTTGCAGCAGGTTCAGACAGGTAAGGCCAAGGTTCAGGCGGGCGCGACGGCAGACGATCTGAACTCGATCAGCTCGCAGAAGGCTGTTGCGGCCAATCAGGCGGCCCTGTCTGGTAATGCGGAGTGAGCGTACCCGTCAGCTAGTACTATGTTCCGCCTCATCCGAGGCAACTTACGAAGTGTCTACTGTGTCAGATGCGTCGCACTATTGCGCTAAATAGCCGTTTTCTGATCACAATATCTGGCTGCCTGTCTGGTCTCATGCAGGCAGCTTTGGGGGGAAAGCAAAATGTCAGCTGTTCGCGGAGAATGCCAGAAAGATGACTTTTGTAATCTGCGCAGTACGGTATCCAGAGCCTATACGAACGGCAAAGGTAATAGGTCATCCGCCACACAAACATACCGTATGGAACGTCATTGCGAAGCAGCCATTCAAATATAAGGCGCTTAATGTGATGTTGAGGTAGCTATGTAATTATATATAGTCGATAATATTAAACGTAGGATGCATCAATGACAATTCTTGAAGAAGTCGAAAGAGGCCGTAAAGAAATCAGAACTGACGACTATGCAATGTCGATTGGGGAGTGGGTTTCAATGTACGAAGGGGGCGATCTCGATATTCACCCCGAATTTCAAAGATTTTTTCGGTGGACTGATGAGCAAAAAAGCAATTTAATTGAATCCATATTACTCGGAATTCCTTTGCCTTCGATCTTCGTTTCTCAACGAGATGATGGTATATGGGATGTAATCGATGGTCTCCAAAGGCTTTCCACTATTTTTCAACTTATGGGCGTATTCGTCGATCATCGTGGGGTGAGGCACGATGCGCTGATTCTCTCTAAGACCAAATATATTCCTTCCCTTGAAGGGGCAACGTGGGACAGTAATAATTCTATACCCAGCGAACTCAAAAGAATTATTAGAAGAAGTAGGATTAACGTTAGCATTATTCTCCGAGAGAGTGATGAAAATACAAAATACGATCTTTTTGAAAGATTAAATACTGGAGGTACGAGGCTGAGCGATCAGGAAGTACGCAACTGCATCTTGGTCATGGTCAATCTCGACTTCTATAATTGGATACGTGATCTATCAAACGATGAAAATTTTATTTCCACCACCGCGTTAAGTGATAAGAACCTTCAAGAAGCTTACGATATAGAATTAGTGCTGCGATTCCTGCTTTTTGTCGACGCAAGCGAAGACGAGCTGAAGACTGTCGGAGACGTAGGTGTTTATCTCAGTACGAAAATGATCGAATTGGCAAAAGACGGGGAATTTGATCGAATATACTGGGAAAACCGCTTTCGCAGTGTCTTCAAATTACTTGCCGATTGCGCGGGAGATGGGGCCTTCAAGCGGTATTCTACTGGGAAACAAAGGCATGAAGGCGGTTTTGTCATTTCGCAGTATGAAGCCGTGACGGCTGGGGCTGCAGCACTTTTGGATGCTGGCCTGAATAACGAAACTGTCGTAACCAAGATACAAGAGTTGTGGTTCAGAAATGAATTCACTGAGTGGGCGAAGTCTGGCGTCACCGCCTCCAGACGCCTTCGTCGAATAATTCCATTCTCAAGATTACACTTTTCCGTATGAAAATTCGAAGTTTAGACGAACTCCTCCAGCGTAATGCAGAGGAGAGAGTTTGGCGAATACGAGAAATTACTTTCTTGAAGAGGAATTGTGTCGACCCCAAAATTGGTCGGCGAGAAAAAGAAGTTCAACGGCGTGCACTTATTCCACTAGCGTATGCTCATTGGGAGGGCTTCGTAAAGAATACAGGACAAAATTATCTTGATTTTGTTGCCACTCAAAAACTGTGTCTAGGTGATCTAACACCACCTTTCCAATCAATATATTTTAGCGTCGAACTCGCAGGGGAACTTCGAAAGGAGAAACGTCACAGAGTTCTTGATTTGCTCGAAATGTTGCAAAGCCACTCCGGAAAAAGAGTTCACATTAAGACAAAGGGCGTAGTTTCTACGCAAGATAATCTAAATAGTGACGCGCTCAAAGATATCTGCATGAATCTGGGGTTAGATTATTTTAAATTCTACGATCATATAGGGTTTATTGATAAAATCTTATTGGCGAAGAGAAACTCTATTGCTCATGGGGAAAATATTTTCATCGCAGAGGAAAATGTTAACGAGGTTTGTACTAAGGTAATAGCGTGTATAGATATTTTCCGAAATTTGGTAGAGAATGCGGCGACTAGCTACGCTTATAAAAGGCTGTCTGTCGCAGAATGAGGAGCTCCCTCACTATCCTGTGAACAGTATCTTTGGCCACTTGCTCCGCAGCATTTATAATCTGTCTTGGAAGTTGCCGAAGGATGTTCGTGCCATTGATTTCCTCTTTCTGATGCGTCCCAGTTTGGTTAGTTCTTTACGAACATTGCCTCATAGGCCTGCAGTCATGCATGTCCGCTATCGGTATCTAATTGGGAGCATCCTACGTCTGACATGAAGGCGACTGCGGCCTGTCTGCTCCTGCATCACTGAGCAGACAGGCGGATCAGGGAGGGAGAGCGGAATGTCCGTTATCGGAAAGGGATGAGGGAAAGCGGAATGTCGGCTTTGTGTAGGGCGATCGGTAAAACCGGACATGCACACGGACGACCCTCGCGAAGGCTTTCACCCCATTCCGATCGTTCAAATAAACCGTGAGACATTCTGAAAGCCGACATTTGCTCATGAATCAGCCAAGCGCCAGTTAATTGATTCAGTGTACGTGTTCGAATCCCACTTGGTCCGCCAGCCCCGCCGATTGTACGCTATACTACGCTACAGCGACCAAAACACCGCCAATCACCGTATCATTTGCTACGCTGATTTTTCAGTGGTTGTTCCCGTCGGTTCGTTCAGGTGAGTGCTATACTCGACAGGTCGGTAGCAGCATCAATCGGTGTGCCTGCTTCCTTTCGCTCCGAATATCGATCAACGAGTTGCGCGGCATGCGGACGAAGCAGCACGGTGAAGCGCACCAGCTCCTCCATCACGTCCACGATCCGGTCGTAATAGCTGGACGGCTTCATCCGGCCGGCGTCGTCAAACTCATTGAACGCCTTTGGGACCGACGACTGGTTGGGAATCGTCACCATCCGCATCCAGCGGCCGAGGACGCGCAGCGTGTTGACGCTGTTGAACGACTGCGATCCAGCCGACACCTGCATAACGGCGAGCGTGCGGCCCTGCGTTGGGCGCATCCCGCCCATCGACAGCGGAAGGTGATCGACTTGCAGCTTCATGATGCCGGTAATCTGGCCGTGCCGCTCGGGGCTGCACCACACATGCCCCTCAGACCACATCGAAAGATCGCGCAGCTCACGGACGGCCGGGTGATCGTCTCTTGTCACTTGATCGGGCAGCGGCAGCGTGGCGGGGTCAAAAATGCGCGTCTCGCAGCCGAAGAATTGCAGCAGGCGGGCCGCTTCCTCGATACAGAGACGCGAATAGGATCGTTCCCGTAAGGAGCCGTAGAGCAGCAAGATACGCGGCGGCGGATCACCAGAGCCCAGCCCGAGGGCGGGACGTTCGAGCGCATAACGCCGATCGAGCACGGGCAGATGATCGGGATCGGAGAGCGTGCGGAGCGGCATTACAGACTGAGTCTTATGGCGAGTGCGGCGAGCGTCATCAGCAGCACCGGAATCGTCAGCGTCGCGCCGACCTTGAAGTAATAGCCCCAGCCAATGCGGATGCCCTTCTGCCCGAGGACATGCAGCCACAGCAGCGTCGCGAGCGAGCCGATCGGCGTGATCTTCGGCCCGAGGTCGCAACCGATCACGTTGGCGTAGATCATCGCTTCCTTGATCGTGCCCGTGGCGTGCGTCGCGTCGATCGACAGCGCCCCCACCAGCACGGTCGGCATGTTGTTCATCACCGACGACAGCAGCGCGGCGATGATGCCGGTGCCGAACGCCGCGCCCCACACGCCGCCTTGCGTGGTGCGATCGAGCAGGCCGGCAAGATGATCGGTCAAGCCAGCATTCCGCAGGCCGTAGACGACCAGGTACATGCCGAGCGAGAAGATCACGATCTGCCACGGCGCGCTGGCCAGCACTTTGCGCGTCTGGATGACGTGGCCGCGCGCGGCGATGATGAGCAGGAGGACTGCGCCGGCAGCGGCTACGGCACTAACCGGCACGCCGATGGGTTCGAGCAGGAAGAAGCCGGCGAGCAGCAGGGCAAGAACGACCCAGCCCGCCTTGAACGTGGCATGGTCGCGGATCGCATCACCGGGCGCGCGGAGCTGCGCCACATCGTAGCTCGCCGGTATGTCGCGCCGGAAAAACAGCAGAAGCGAGACTAGCGTCGCCGCGATCGACGCGAGATCGACCGGCACCATCACCGAGGCATAATCGGCAAAGCCGATCCGGAAGACGTCGGCCGACACGATGTTGACGAGGTTGGAGACGATCAGCGGGAGACTGGCCGTATCGGCGATGAACCCTGCCGCCATCACGAACGCCAGCGTCGTCTTGTCCTTGTAACCCAGCGCGCGCAGCATCGCGATGACGATCGGCGTCAGGATCAGGGCCGCGCCATCATTGGCGAACAGCGAGGACACCGCCGCACCGAGCAGCACGATCAGCACGAATAGCCGGCGACCATGCCCCCCGCCCCAGCGCGCGACATGAAGTGCCGCCCATTCGAAAAATCCGGCTTCATCGAGCAACAGGCTGACGATGATGATCGCGACGAACGTTGCGGTCGCGTTCCAGACGATACCCCACACCACCGGCACGTCGGAGAACGAGACGACCCCGACGAGCAACGCGATCGCCGCTCCGGCCAGCGCGCTCCAGCCGATGCCGAGGCCCTTGGGTTGCCAGATGACGAGCGCGATCGTGACGACGAAGGTAGCAAGGGCGAGCAGCATCAGGGGATGCGCTGACCCGAGACGTTCACGACCTTTTCGCCGTCTTCCTTGGTAAACGCCCCCTGTTGCGGCTCGGGCAGCAGATCAAGGACCGCTTCGGAAGGTCGGCACAGCTTTACGCCGAGCGGTGAGATGACCAGCGGCCGGTTGATGAGGACCGGATGCGCCATCATCGCGTCCACCAGTGCGTCGTCCGACAGCGACGTGTCGCCCAAGCCCAGCTCCGCATAGGGCGTGCCCTTCTCACGCAGCAGATCGCGGGGCCTGATCCCGGCGCGATCGATCAGCTCGACCAGCAGCGCGCGCGAGGGCGGCGTCTTCAGATATTCGACCACATGCGGCTCGAGGCCGGCATTGCGGATCATCGCCAGCGTGTTGCGCGACGTGCCGCACTCGGGGTTGTGATAGATCACGATATCGACGGCCACGGGGCGTCCTTTCAGCAGCAGGGGGTGAGTTCGGCCAGGAGCGGCGCGCACAGTTCAGACGAGCCGGCGCAGCAGTCTTTGACGAGGAACAGCGTTAGCGCGCGCAGCCCATCCAGATCGGCCCGGTAGATGATCGACCGACTATGCCGTTCGGAGCGCACAATGCCGGCGCGCGCGAGAATGCCGAGGTGCGCAGACATCGTGTTCTGCGGCACGTCGAGTTGGCGAGCAATTTCGCCAGCAGCCAGGCCGGCTGGTTCGTGGCGGACAAGCAGACGGAACACGTCGAGGCGCGTACCCTGAGCGAGCGCGCCAAAGGCGGCAATGGCAGCTTCTGATTCCATATATCCAGCATATTGGATATATTGGTCTCTGTGCAACTGTTTTTGATGGACGGGCCTTGATCGTCTTTAGAGCAGTTCCCTACGATCCGGGACCGATCAACACGGGCGATGCCGGTAATCATCACAGTGCGGCATTAGAGGGCTATAGCGTAGACGTAGTGCTCATCATCATTGGGCGTGGCCCGCGTGATGAGATTCGAACCTCGACTGGGTAGAATGCGGGTGCAAGTCCGCTATCCGTCTTTGCGGGAAGAGCGTTGGATGATTCATGTCCGCTACGCGGAAAACGACTCGAGCAAATGTATGTCTGAGAAGAAGGCGAAAGCAGCAGGTCCGCTTACGCCTTCTTGTCGGACATAGAACGCCCTAATGGGAACTTCCAAAAGCGGACGTTTACAGATAGTTTGGCTGGCAGACATTGAGAGCCTGTACAGCGATCTCGCCAAATTCCTGATCGCTGGCATTGATCGAGGCATTAAAAACTTTTCCGGCATTTTCGTTCGAATACCAGGCGGAGTGACTTGTTCCCCGCCCCTTCGATGCCGCCAGACGAACCTGATCTGTCTGCTCGCATTCCCAATCGGCAAAAACCAGAGCTGATTTCTTCCGGGCATCCCGCCAGTCCTTGAAGCCGTATTTATGCTGAACACGCCCCCAGAATTCCATAAAGAGCGGACCGGATTTTTTATGCTCTGCATCAATCTTGTCTTGCGGGAGGGGCAATCCTCCCCACTCCATGAAAAGATCCCGACTTGTCTGAAGGGCCTTCTTCAGATTTTCCCCGATCCACTGTGGAGTAGCGTCTTTTCGATCAATGAACGTGGACCACCCGGTGACAGAGAAAAAGCTGCCCCCGCGCTTGTCCATGGAAATCACCGCAACATACTTCCGGGTGCGGATCAAATGAGCACGCGCCTGACGTACATCAACGAATGGATCTCTCATGATCAGGCAATATCCTTCACTTTGAAGTCGATGGTTTTTCCATCAAGAGCGACGCAATCTTCTGCCTTCTAGAGCGCCAGACAGATGGCTTGCCACTGCATCGTATTCGACACAGCACACGATAAGGCATCAACCCTTGATTGGTGAAGACGAAAGCGTGCCTGTCAAAGAGAGTTCGACCGTAGAGGACGTCTTCTATTTCTCTCTGGCTATCTGTTACCGGACCTTCTGCTTTCCCCCCTGATCTGCCTGTCGACTTACAGATGCAGCAGTAGGCAGGCGGCCGTCGTCCTCTTATCAGACGAACGGCTGGCCGGGAAAAGCTCAAGCTGTAGCTGGCGTCTTGCGCTTTGCCAGCCAATCGCGACGTATCGCTATGCCTGACGCAAGCCCACCGCTCCTGCGGCCATAAGGCCAGAAACCTCGCCGCCCATAGGTGGTCCCATCACGAAGCCGACGGTCGCGGCAACAATCAAAGCCGCTCCCAGAACATAGAACGGACGGAAGCCAGCAGCAAAAGCAATGGGAAGGAAGTGAAGCCCGACAACCAGGGCCATTGAAGGTGACGTGCCCCCTTTTTTGTATCCACTCAAAAGGAGAGTTCCCGTTTTTTATGGCTTTGGGTTGATGGGATGACAAGTGTCTCGGGGGCATGCCCCCGAAACACTTGTCTGGCGACCTGATCCGGTGTCCTGCCACCCAGCTGGGAATGGGGGCGCACCGTATTGTAGTCTTCCCGCCAGTCAGCCAGAACCTGTCGGGCATGGCTGAGAGACGTGAACAGCGTCTCGTTGAGGCATTCATCCCTCAACCGGCCGTTGAAACTTTCGACAAAGCCGTTCTGTTGCGGTTTCCCGGGGGCGATATAGTGCCATTCAACCTTCATCTCATCGGCCCATTTCAGGATGGCATGGGATGTGAACTCCGTACCGTTGTCGCTGACAATCATGAGGGGTTTGCCATATCGTTCCACCAGGGCCGTCAGTTCCCGCGCCACACGTCCACCTGACAATGACGTGTCGGCAACCAATGCCAGGTTCTTGCGACTGAAATCGTCGATAACAGCCAGAATGCGGAACCGGCGGCCACAAGTCAGGGCATCCGAGACAAAATCCAGGCTCCAGCGCTGCCCGGGTTCCTGAGGGATGGTCATGGGAGAACGCGTCCCCAGTGCCCTCTTGCGGCCACCCCGATGGCGGACTTTCAGCCCTTCCTCCTGATAAAGGCGGAACAGCTTCTTGTGATTGGGGCTGAATCCTTCCCGCGCCAGAAGATAACCCAGGCGGCGATAGCCAAAGCGGCGTCGTTGGTCCGCCAGTTCCCGTAGGCGCTGGCGCAGGGCAGCATCGTCCGCTCCGGTAGAAACATACCGCGCGACACGCCTGGCAACACCAACAAGCGCACAGGCTCGGCGTTCACTCAGGGCCAGAGCTTCCTGAATGTGTCGGACCGCCTGCCGTTTCGCGACAGGCGTTACCACTTTTTTCCAACGATCTCCTTCAGCGCCGCATTATCCAGCATGGCATCCGCCAGAAGACGTTTCAGGCGGCTGTTTTCATCTTCCAGCGCCTTCAGCCGTTTGGCCTCGGATACCTCAAGGCCACCATAACGGGTCTTCCATTTGTAGAAGGTCGCGTCACTGATCCCGTGCTTACGGCAAAGATCAGAGACCTTCAGTCCGGATTCCTGTTCCTTCAGAATCCCTATGATCTGCTCTTCCGTAAAACGACTGCGCTTCATCCGTCCGTATCCTTCTCGATCGGACTCTACTTTTAAATGGTTACATTTCCGGGGGGCACGTCAAAGGTAGGAGAAGGTCTGGCCGATGCAGATTTATGACAATGTTGGAGGCGAGGAAAAGGCCAATGCCTTCACTGTTTAGTCCCGGGGTTTGATGGTGTGGTATTTTCACGCGAGTGGAAGGAAGCCTTATGGGACAGATACGTCATGGCAGCGCCACGCCCACGCACGCCGTGCGAGCAGCACTACAGCGATCGCAGGCTTCGCTCGCGACGCTGAGCGAGGAGTTCGGGATCAACCCGAAAACAGTTGCAAAATGGCGAAAGCGTCAAACGATTGAGGATCAGAAGACAGGTCCTGAAGAGCCGCGATCCACGGTTCTGTCCGAGACGGACGAAGCGATGATCGTGGCGTTTCGCCGGCATACGTTGCTGCCGCTGGATGACTGCCTTTATGCCCTGCAGGCCAGCATTCCTCATCTGACACGTTCGGCCCTGCATCGCTGCCTTCAGCGCCACGAGATCTCACGACTGCCGGATATCGCGGGAGACAAGCCCAAACGCCAGCGCTTCAAACGCTACCCGATTGGGTTCTTTCATCTCGATATCGCAGAGGTCCAGACCGCTGAAGGCAAGCTGTACCTCTTCGTTGCCATCGATCGGACAAGCAAATTCGCTGTCACACAACTCGTCGGGAAAGCTGATCGGAAGACAGCCTGGGAATTCCTCGAACATCTCCTGAGCATCATCCCTTACCGGATCCACACCATTCTGACCGATAACGGCATCCAGCTCGCTGATCAGCCCCGTAACCGCAATACGGCCTGGTCTCGCCCCATGCGCTTCGACATGATCTGCGAAACTCACGAGATCGAACATCGTCTGACGAAACCCAATCATCCCTGGACGAACGGTCAGGTTGAACGGATGAACCGGACGATCAAGGAAGCAACCGTCAAACGCTTCCATTACGATAGTCATGAGCAGTTGAGGACACACCTCAACGACTTCATGGCAGCCTATAACTTCGGGCGAAGACTCAAGACCCTCAGTGGCCTTACCCCTTACGAATACGTCTGCAAAATCTGGACTTCAGAGCCAGAAAGATTCATCATCAATCCAACCCATCAAATCCCGGGACTAAACACCTTATGTGTTTCCAGCCTGTTATGATGACCTCATGAACGCCCCTGGCCAGGGGCGTTCATGAGGTGAGATACAGCGCTTAACACCTGGTAGCCTGACCACGTTTTCTAGCAGGCTGATCTCGCCTCTCTTCACCGTCTCGAACAGTTGACGGCGGCCCGCTTTCGGGACCGCGAACATAAGAAAGAGAGAGTGATATGTCTGCGCAAACCGTCATTGGAATAGACGTGTCCCGAGACTGGCTCGATGGCTTTTGCCTGCCAGAAAAGCAGAGATTTCGTTTTCAGAATTCACCTGATGGCCATGCCAGATTACTGGAAACTCTTCAGAGTATGCCGGACGGTCTCAAAATTGGGTTTGAAGCCACCGGTGGACAGGAATGGGCACTCTGGCGTCTTCTCATCAGTATGGGACTCAATGCAGTCCAGTTGCCTCCTGCACAGATCAAAGCTTTCGCACTCTCCATGGGGAAACGCGCGAAAACCGATCAGATCGATGCGGAATTGATTGCGCGCTTTATGGCTTTTCGTCCAGAAGCAGGACGAACACTGCCGGATGTAAAACTCCAGTTTCTGCGGGCACTGACGGTGCGCAGAGCTCAGATGGTGGAGGCACGTAAACGGCTTTCTGCCCGGATTTCGGCGCGCCGCAAACAGGGTGTGAGCGCTGAACTGGAGGACATGGACAGCAGTCTCAGAGCATTTCTCGAAAGCCAGATCAGCGAGCTCGAACAACGGATTGAAAGCGTTATCGCAGAGGCAGAAGAACTCTCCGCGAAAGCAGAACTTCTCCGATCCATTCCTGGTATCGGCCCGGTATCAGTCTCCATGCTTCTCGCAGAAATGCCGGAACTCGGCCGTATGACGGCGACAGAAGCTGCTGCCATGGCCGGACTTGCACCAATGGCCCACGATAGTGGCGCGATGCGGGGGAAACGTGTCATTTCAGGGGGAAGAAGATCTCTCCGTCACGTCCTGTTCCAAGCAGGATTGGCAGCTGCCTGCCATAATCCTGTTCTGAAAGCTGTCGCCAAACGCATGAAACAGCGGGGTAAGCCACATAAACTGGTGATCGTCGCTATCGCACGGCGTCTCATCACAATCGCCAACGCCGTCCTCAAAACAGGCCTGCCATGGCGCATTAGCTCCGCCGCTTAAACACAGTTGCTAGCTCCGCCGCTAAAAGACAGTTACTAGAACGTAACATAACCTGCCTCGCAGGCCGTAGTACCGACCACTCGCCCTGCCAGCATGTCAAAGGCTAGTATATTTTGATTGCGGTTATCCCAACCAAAAAGAATGCGCCGTTCTGACGACATACCTGCCGCCTCCAGCCGTGCCCCCTCCAGCCAGAACCGGGCGCGAACTTGCGGCGCGATGCGCGCTGAAAGCGCGACTACAATCAAGCTATCGTCATGGTCATCAAACAAAAAAGCCTGGTTGCGACGGTACTGAAGGAGGCGCAGCGCACCTTCAGCCTCCAGTGGCCGCTTGACCAGCCTGTCTGAAAGCGTGTCGTCGACGCTCATTCTGGTGCTGTGAATTGCTACTTTATGGTTGTAGTAGCGCGAGGGGAGAGCGGTGTTGTGCGTTGTCATGCGGAGAACCGCATCCTTATGATTAAACTCCAAACGAACGCACTTGGACTTGCTTCCTCTTGTTACTATGGCCATCGCATACGCTGGCGCATCACTAGCGCTTGACCCGGCCAACGCTCTTCCACTTTTTACAAGATAGGCTGTAAGTGACATGGCGCTTAACTGTCTGCGGGTCAAAAATCCGAGCATGAAATAACCTATTTGAAAACGTTATTATAAGAAGCGGTACCATAATGGTCGAGTATGCAAACGCCGTCATGAACAGTAATTCGCGGTTGATTGCGGCGTTTGGTTGGAAAAACAAGAGACGTCATTGATAATGTCCCGTCGTTGAATATAAGTTCTATGCTACTAGTATTGACGATGGCTAATATGTTTACGTGGTCCTCAAAGGTCAGGGCGGCATTTCGTGGCTTCAACCATTCGGGGTCGGTTTTAGGTGTAAAGCCAGACTGACTGCGATCTAGCGTAACGTAGCCCTCGCGGGGGAAAAGAATAATTTGCACAGGGGTACCAGCACCACTTTGCAGATCAATCTGGATATTCTCCGGCCACGCCTCCACTCCTTTTGAGAGAGATGCAAAAAATAGGTAAGTCCCGCACGTTATTTTAGGTAAATCCTGTGATGCTTCAGGAGTGAGTTTATGTCGGAGTTTATGAACACCAAACATACTCTCATAGCTGTATGGGCTGCCGTTCCACCAAGGAACATTGGTTAATTTGAGTTCTCCCGCCAATTGGCTCAGAGCGATCGACCGCACTGCCGAATAAGAGCCAAAGTATCCAGCTTTAGTCACAGGAATTGCGTAGTTCCAGTTATTTTTCCAGGCGATCGCAAACAAACGCTCTTGCGGCTCGTCGGTAATTTGGGTCTGACCAAAGACGACGGTCGCATAAAAATCGGAACCGCTGTCAAGCCATTGTCCCGTCGGATCGTCGGGTGTGAAGTTCGTCCCGTCAAAAGCGCCAATCCAGTAATAGGTACCAGTGGTGAACCCTGTCGCAAACCCGTTGGCTCCGCAGATCAAAACCCACTTTACCGCCTTTGCAGCATCGCTGTGTCCAGAAACCCGGATCGGAAAGAGAGCTGGGCATTCAAGTGTACCCAGAGTGTCGCAGAGAAATCCCGATACATATGACCAGTTCGCGAGATCTGAAGACCGATAGAAGCCGATCTTGCTCGCTTCTGCTAGAACCAGGATCCAGCAGCGAGAGCGCGTCATCCAGACAAGTCGAGGGTCACGAAATGCGCTCCCTGGTGCAACTGTTTTCGGATGGTGCATAACAGTGCGGTCAAACGCAAAAGAATATCCGCCATCATGCGACACCCAGCGTGTCGTGGACTGGCCGATCCCTCCTTCCTGCATCGGCATGGTGCACAAAGCGATCACGGCATCAGGTCCAAATCCCGCTGTATTATCGTGATCAACTACGACGCATCCACTCCATGGATCGCCGTAAGGAGTTTGATATTTTCTGATTGCAAGGCCGGCATCCCGCCAGTCTTGAAGATCCTCGGATACGGCATGACGCCAATCTGTACCATTTCCCGATGGGAAATCGTTATTCCAGAGATAATAAAGATGCCAAAGTCCGTTGTGAAAAAATGGCGGCTGGGGGTCGTTGATGAACGGCCTGGGCATTGAATATTTGCATTTTCTCAATGGTATACTTTTATCAAAATACCGCTTAATTAAGAAAATGTCTAGTTTTTTATTTCTTTGGTAGGATGGTATGTTGCTCCAATATGATTGGAAGGAAACATTGCGCGGGCGCGACATTATGTCACCATGACCACGCACGTCGTGCGACCAGCGCTACCGCAGCGACCAAAGGCTGGGTTCGCGACACTGAGCAAGGAGTTCGAGATCACCCCGAAAGCCGTCACAAAGTGACAGAGGCTTGAGACTATTGAAGATCAGATCCTAACGAAGCCTGCGCAGCGCGTGTCGCACAAACTGAAAAAGCCATGGCAATCGCTTTCCATTTGCATACTTTACCGCCGCTGGATGATTGCCTTTATGCCCTGTAGGCTGGTTACACCTTGCCTGGCACGCCCGATTTTGCAGTGGTGCTTTTGAGTGTTACGAGATCTTACGGCTGCCAGAAATTAAGAGAAACAAACTCAAGCGTCAGCGCTTTAAACGCAATCCGACTATTTTTTCATATTGAGATAACGGAAGTCCAGACCGCTGAAAGTTAGCTGCATCTCCTTGTTGCCATCGACTGGTCCATCAAAGTGGCGATATTCAAACGCTTCTGTTACGATCGTCGCGCGCAACTGAAGGCCTGCTTCAACCCTCCGTGTCCGCCTCTAACTTCGGGCAAAAGCCTAAGATCTGGAATGGGCTCCAAATTTACAAATATATATGCAAATTGGAGGGTAGACCCAGAACGATTCATCATTAATCTGCCGATATGGACGCCTATAAGGCGTCAGCAGACGACATGATTATGCTTCATATTCTGCTTTAAATATTTTCTCTGTGGGAACGATTTCCGTTTATTAGGTAAAGAAAGAACTATAGAAAAAGACAATGTTGCATCCAGTTCAAACCATTTCCCGATTAATCTGCTGGCGTTTCCTTGCCAGTCTGGTTGTAGCTTTCACTGCGTTTGCGCCTGCTGTTGGATGTGCTCAGGCAGATGACAGAGATGTTGACATCATACTGGCACGACCTCTTTTTGAGCCCGACAGGCACGCGCGATCGGAAGTATCTGTTGCGAAAAAACAGCTACATGTCACGGGAGTCGTCGGCGAGGGCGATCGATGGACTGCGATATTTTCCGGAACGCCCGGTGTAAATGGCGCGCTTGCGATTGGTGCTGGGGGCGAGATTGATGGCTGGCGCGTCGTATCTGTTTCGCCGAGCCTTGTTCGACTGGCCCGAGACCGGGAAACGCAGACACTCGTCCCGGCACAGGCAATTTTGCAGGGTATAAAGCCGGGATATTGAACTGTACGCTTTTGGGTAATGCGTATGGGAGGTGACCCTGAATTGGCAGAGAGGCTGAGCTTGAGTAAAACGCGGAACAGGGCTCGCAAGTTGTCGCACGATCGGGGCTTTGCCTTACTTGTTGTGCTTTGGTCTCTTGGCTTTTTAGCGCTAATCGGAATGCATGTTTTGTTGGTTGGGCGCCATGCCGCGCAGGCAACTCTGGCCGAGCAGGCGGAAGTGGCTGCCGAGCTTGCCGCGGACGGAGCTCTTTCGGAACGGCTCTATGATCTGGCCACCAGAGGTGCTCCAGCGCTGAAGTCAGGATATGGGTGGGTCGTCTCCAGCAACGTGGGTATCCTGGTCCGGACGCGGATGCGGATCGAGCAAGGGTTGGTTAATCCGAATAAGGTCGGCCCAGTATTTTTGGAGGCTCTGCTGGAAGAACGGGGCATTAGCAAAGCAGCTGCCGCACGGGCGACGGCGGCCATCATGATAGGGACCGAACGGGGTGATTTTACCACTGTGAGCGGGTTAGGCCAACGCGCGCGCTTACTCATGTGTCGAAGTGGGCAGGGCGCTATGCACGGTTCAATTCAAACACTAGATGATTTGGCAGCTTTTCCGATGGTGGGCCCCCGCATTTCCGCGGCAATCGAGAACGTACTCTCGTTTGCAGAAATGGATGATCCGCTACCAGGTGCTGCAGCACCCGTTGTACGCCGCGCGCTAGCGCGCGCATCGATACCTGTTCCGCCAAGGAGCGGGCTTGCGGTTGAGGGCGCGCTCTTGATCGTCGAAGCGCAAGTTGAGCGCGGCGGAGTTCGGATACGTCGTCATGCCGAAGTCATCTTTGCCGGAGATGCGTCTATGCAGCCTTGGCATGTAGTACGGTGGGAAACCGTTCCGGTCAAAAGCGACTAATTCGGTCGTTCATCTTTGAAAGAGACGTCGAGCGGCCTGCAGGATGCGCACCTGATAGGCGCCATTGAGTGACGGCGTGTGAGAGTGGTAATCGCCGATTGCCTGCATAAGGTTACCATGTGTTTCGTCAAGGTAAGACCGCACGATCAGTGCCGATGCAGTAACGTTGAAACAACTGTCCTGTAGAAGGCGATGCACGGTCTCATCGGGAGAGAGGCGCGCCATATGGGCAAGAACCGGGATCCAGAGCGAGTTGATCTGCATGATGCCGATATCCAAGCTACCATTAGTATTAGAGACCGCTACGCCGTTGCGACCTCTTTCGATTTGCCAGATCGTCGGGAGAACGCGCGGCGGAATACCGAAATGAAGAGAGGCTGCTAGCATGCAGGCGACGAGGGATCCGGACATTTCAGGTAGTAATCTTCATATTGCGGTTTTTTTAGCTCTCTTTTGAGGAGTGGGCCATTCGCCGTGCATACGGTAAGGTTTCTGGGCTGATGCAGAATAGGAATAAGCATGTAATGAAACAATTCATTTTAAGGCGGGTCAAAGCGTTCAATGAAAATCTGGGGGACGAGGAGGGTTTTACGCTCCTTGAAATCCTAGTTGTTCTCGCCATTCTAGCACTGTTGATCGGGCTTGTAGCCCCGGCTGCTTTGCGGCAGCTGGGAGGCGCGCGGGTCTCCGTTGCCAAGCAGTCGATCACTCGGATCGGTACGGTTTTGGACATCTACAAGCTTGATACGGGCACGTACCCTTCCAGTGAAGATGGGCTTGATGCTCTTGTGCACGCTCCGGCTGGAGAGGAAGGCTGGAACGGTCCTTACCTCAAGGATGGAAAGGTACCGCTTGACCCGTGGAACCACCCTTACGTTTATCGTTCGCCTTCAGAGCGCGAGAGCAAAGACTACGATCTGTGCTCTCATGGTCCCTCCGGTACCGGCGAAGCTGAGATGATCTGTAATTAGCGGCGATAGCGGCAGTCAGTCGTGGAGGCCGATCTTTTTCAGCAGTCTGTGCTGCGGGTCGGAATGACCCGAGATCGGCATCTGATCGAGCTCACGGGGGGCTGCTGCTGCTCGCGGGAGCATGTCACGCAGATCCTCGGTCAGAGACAGGGCATCGGCCTGATTATGGATCACGTGCGGGGTGATCAAGACCAAGAGCTCGGTTCGGGTTCTAGTATTAGTCTGAGTGCCACCGAGCAGGCCGAGTAGCGGAACGTTTTTGAGCCACGGTATTCCAGAGTTTTCATGTGAAGAGCGATCGGAAATCAGGCCCGCAAGGCCGACAGTCTGTCCATCTGCGATGACCACGCGTGAGGAGACCTGACGTTGGGAGAAGGTCGGGCTATTGATGGAGCCTGAGCCCGTTGAGGTTGTGTAAGACGCCACCGAGCTGACGGTCTGTGACAGATCAAGCGTTACGAGCCCACCATTGCTGATATGAGGGGTAATCTGGAGGATCACGCCGGTGTTCTGATAGTTAATCTGATTGGTAATTGTCGAGTTTGTGGTGAGGACGCCGGTGGTCGTGCCTGAAAGATAAGGGACTGCATCGCCAACCATCAGGGACGCCGGTTGGTTATCGACGACCATCAACTCAGGAGAAGAGAGTACGCGGACGTTCGTAATGTCCTGCAGCGCGTTGATGACGAACGGCGCGCCCGCACCGGATGCGCCGCCAATAACAAAGCCTGGAAAGCTTGTCGACAAAGCAGCTGAGGCAAGACTTGCTGCGCCGATCGAACCCGAGGCGTTACTTAGCAGGCCGTTGATACCGCCGGATTTGAAGATGAACTGGGTACCGTATTTTAAGTTGTCGTTAAGGTCCACTTCTGCGACCGTCGCATCCACGCGCACCTGAAGAGGCATAATGTCGACCTTACGAAGCATGGCCGTGACCACGTCGTTTTCCTCGACTGTGCCGTATGTAAGGATGGCGTTATTTTGGAGATCCGGAATGATGCGGATCCGTGAAGACGTGCTTTCGGCGCTGGCCGAATTACCGAGACCTCCGAGAAGGGGGTTATCGCCATTGGCGCCCTGCGCATTACTGGCGGTATCACTTGCTCCACCGGTGCGGCTAACGGATGCATTTCCAGTGCCCATGCTGGTGTTCAGGCCGAAATTCGAGCTTGATTGCTGGCCGGTCTGCCCAGTTCCACCGAAGGACGTCGTGGCGTTCCCACTGTTCGTTCCCGTGGTATTTTGATTGTTGTTCGAGCTTGTGTCCATTTTTGCGGAGGGCTGGGCCGTGACGTGATCAGGCGTGAAGGCCTGCTGGAGGAGATAAGCTACATCGTTCGCGCGGTTATTCTGAAGATAGTAAATGTTCCAACGACGCAGCGTGCGGCGGCGCTGAGCTTCGATCGTATCGAATGCACGCCGCGCGGCGCTCACGAAACGGGGATCTGCGCCGATCACCATGACCGCTTCTATCCGAGGCATGGGGACAATCTGTACGCGGTCGTAGAGTGCTTTGCCCTGCTTGACCAGTAGGGCAGATTGCAGCGCTTGGGCGAGCTCCTGCGCCGAACCACTTGTGGTCGGGAAAATGGCGTAAGACTGACCTGCGAGTATATCGGTATCAAAAGTGCGCACCATCTCGGCCAACGAGGCGCGGGTTGCCGGATCCCCACTGACCGCTACGGTATTGCCACCCGGAGAGGCCACGATCCGGCCGTTATTATGCAACAGTGGGGTAAGGGCCCGCACGAGGCTGTCGCCCGAGACGTATCGAAGTGGAATAAGCGTGACTTCGGCCTGCGCGCTGCCATTCTGGCTGTTTCCCGCAGAAGTAACGCGAAATAGGCCGTTTTCCTCAATCAGGCTTGCGCCTGAAGCCGCAAGCGCGCTCCGGAAAACATCGAGTACTTGCTCGCGCCGCAGGGGGCGTGCTGTGCGGAGTGTTACGGTGCCGTGGACAGAAGGATCAATCAAGTAGTTTTCGTGCAAGATTGCACTAAGGATCTGATCTGTTGCGGACCTAATATCGGTATTCGCGAAATTTAGTGTAATATCTCCAGAAGATTTACTTCTTCCATCTGCGTTATATTTGGTCGAACCGTTGGCTGAGCGACCTAGCGACGCAAATCCCCCATTACGGGCAGAGGCGGCCACAATCGGGCCATTGATACGTGGGTTTTCCCATCCGGAAAACGTAGTCGAGCCCAAAGTGCGCGGCTGACGTTGTCCAGCTGGTTCCGTGCAAGCAGCGAGCAGGTTTGAGGCACCGAGCGACACGATAAGTGACGCCCATGCGCGGCTGCGCGGTTGGCGAATGAGGGTAGGGGCAGAGGGAAGGCGAAGGATCACGCGGGGATGACTCGAATCAATAGGTGGGCGTTGAGGTGCTTCAATGCGACACGTCGGGACGCGGCAAGGAGTGGCCGGAGCCATCGCGTAGCGCGGCAATGACAACCGATACGGAGAGGCGACGGGAAGGGCCGGACATCGGCTCATCTTGGGTCATATCTCCAGCGCTGACCTGAAGGTTCTGAACAAGAAGATGAGGTGATTTGGTCGCGCTGACGGCATTCAGGAAATGTACGGTATAGTCCCATGGTGCCATGAATGTGACACGCAAGGCAATTGTTCGCATCGCGCGCTGGCGTGACGCTGAAACGGGCTCCTGTGTTGCCAGATCGATTGAAGCATCGTCGGCTAAGGACTGGACTTGTTCCTGAAGAATTGCGAGGGCGAGATCATCGGATGGAGCGCCGAGCAGAGGGCTGGTATGATCAGTTTCCAACTTGGCGGCATCCGCACGGGCTTGCAAGTGAGGGATCGAGGCGACGAGCGTCCGTGCATGCGCCAGAAAAGCGGTTTTGTTATCAAGGCGCGACTGAAGGGACGCGTAAAATTTTGCCCCCATAAGAGTAAGCCCTAAGGTACCAAGGATGACGACGAGCAAAAGCCCGAGCGCAATAACGCGGCCGAAGCGGCCAGACGGAAGCGCAGTAAGATGAATGGAGCTGATGTTTGGTTGCATGGCCCTTATCTATCTTGGTTCGGGCGCTTGGAAGGAGAGTTCAAACGTATCATTGTGGCTGTTTTGCGCGCGAACGACAGGCCCGACGAACGTAATGTCTTCGAACTGACCGGTTGTACGGAGTGTCTGTACGAGGCGACTGGCCTGAGGTGACTGCCCTTCGAGCTCGATCTGACGTCCATGTATCCGTAAGGCTGTCAGATATGTATCGTCAGGCAGAGACTGTGTGATGCGGGCGATAAAGGTGATTGGCAAGCCGAGAGTTTTTTCGGCGCGAGCGACGGTCTCTTTGCCAAACCCGGCAGCCTGCGCTTCATGGCGGAGAGTTTCGGCAAGCTGAAGCGGAGCAGAAAGCACCTCTATCGCTCGTGAGACGCGGTAAATACGGTATTGTTGGAAGATAAAGGGTAACAGGATTAGCGAAACGGCGGCTAATGCGGTAGCCGGAGCCACAAGTGAACGACGCGCAACCTTGCGGTTAAGAGGCAGACGCTCAGGAGTACCACTCCGGGTTGTGGAAGTGATGCAGGCCGCCTCTAAGCCGCACTCCCTGAGTTGCTCAATTGCGACATCAAAGCGGGATCGTGGTGTGAGCAGCAGGGTCAATGCGGCTTTGCCAGGTGGAGCTGCAGCGGTGGCCGCACGGATCGCCCAAACAACATCGCTGCTTTGAAAGGGAGTTAGGCGGTCGAAATCGAACCGTATGGCTTCGGCAGGGTCACGCAGTGCAGTGATAGGTAAAATAACGGTCCGGGTGAGAATTGCGCCTTCAGGCAGCGCTAGACAAATCGGTATAGAGCGTCGAGCGCCGGATTCATATGATGCCGTCCGCACAGCATTGAGAGCTTCAGGGGCCAGCGCACCTTCCGCCGACACGGTGAGTGTAGTTTCTCGGCTACGAGGTTTGAATCGCTGAGGCAGCAGGTCGAGGAGTTGGCCTAGCCACCACGCTGGTAATGCGCGCGCAAAGGCCGGTGCAGAGATAGAGAGTGCACTCAGGCCGTCGCGCAGTATGTAAGAAGCTTGGCGGGTCATCTAACGCTCATGACGTTATTCTTGGAATTTTGTCCATGACCATGGAGCAGGTTTTTTACGAAAATTTGACGAAATTATCTTTAACTCCGCCCCGGAGAAGAGGGCTGACCTATGCTCCGCCGAGCACACAAAGCCAGATTGCCATAGCGAGACAGGGGCCGAATGGCAGGCGCGTTCTCGTCGAAAGGGGCTTGCCGCAAAGGCTTGTGGCCAACGCAGCGGTCAGGCCGATTATAGCTGCGATCAGTGCGATGGAGGGGAGAGCTTCCGCTCCTAGCCAAGCGCCACCAGCAGCGAAGAGTTTCGCATCCCCTCCGCCGAGACCTCGGCGCTTACGGATGGCACGGTAGACCAGGTCGAGCAGTGTGAAGGCTGCCCATCCTAAGACGACACCGACGACACGGTCGGTCAGGGTAGGGGTCAGGACAGTAGCCGCATCGAGCAACGAGAGGGCTAGGCCAGTGAGAATAAGTGGAAGTGTGAAGATATCGGGGAGGCGCAGAGAGTGAGTATCGATCCAAGCCAGGGCTAGAAGCACCCACCCAAGAATGCAGTCTGCCCAGAAAAAAACGTCTGGGTAATACACGGACTGCAAAAATGCGGCCACTGCGAGGCTCGAGGGAACAAGGACCGCCGCTAGTTCGACAGTCACATGAAACCTACCAATTGGCGCCGAACATCGGGCGCAGCGGCCACGTTGAAAGATGTAGGAAAAAATTGGCAAGAGATTGATGGGCTTAAGGGAGGTTTTGCAGGTATCGCAACGTGAACGGGCCATGCCGATAGGTAACGAACGTGGTATCCGGTATATAAGAACACCGAGAAAACTTCCGATTAAAGGTGCGACGAGCAGGGAAATCAGAAATGAGAAGGCTGGTGCTGCGGGGGCAAGATATGTTGCCACAGTCAGAATAGGCATCGTCTTGCTTGCGTCTGACGGGCTACTGACTGGCCATAGTAGGTAGGGGTACAAGGGAGACAGTATGCTCATGCTGGGAAGCATGCCGAAAGCGGATAGTATCAGCAAGGTGAATAGGGACGGTTCGTGAATGAGAGGCATGCAAGGTTGGACATTGTATCGAATATGACGCTTGAGGAAGCTCTTGCTGTACGCGGCGTATGCGATGCCCGGGTCCTAGAGCGTGGGCGGATAGTTTCGGTCGAGACGGGGCAGGATATTTCGGCGGTTCTTTTACAGCTTGGCTTACTGACAGAGACCGATCTGGCCGAGACTTACAGTGCAATACTGGGACGCACTGTTCTGGATGCGTCTGATCTGGCTGGTATCGAGCGGCCGCTGAGGCCTGAGCAGGTAGGGGCGCATTTCATACGTGCTGCGCGGGCGCTTCCATTTGTCGAAGGCGAAGGTGTCCTGAGTGTATTGATGGCGGATCCTTTAGACGATTTCGTTGCGGAGGCGATAGAAGCCGCGACAGGGATGAGAGTACAGCGTGAGGTTGCAAGGATATCACTTATCGAAGCCATGATTGAGCGCTTGTATGAGGACCCTCATGAAACGGCTGAAGAAGCAGCCAACGGGGAAGACGGCGATCAGTCGGAAGACGATGCGGACCGCCTCAAGGATCTCGCGAGTGAGGCTCCTATCATCCGGCTGGTTAATCAGATCGTGTTCCGGGCGGTAGAAACCGGGGCGTCAGACATTCATATCGAGCCTGGGGAAAACAGGTTAGCGGTCCGGTTTCGCTATGATGGGGTCCTGCAAGAGGTAGACAGCCAGAACGTGCGGGTCACGTCTGCTCTGATCTCGCGTATCAAGATCATGGCTCGATTGGATATTGCGGAGCGGAGATTACCACAGGACGGTCGCATCAAACTGGCAGTTCGGGGGCATGATGTCGATTTCCGGGTGTCGATCGTGCCGGGTTTGCACGGGGAAATCGTAGTTCTTCGCGTACTGGATCGAAGCGTCGTAAGATTCGAGTATGAACGACTGGGGCTTGCCGATGACGTGGTGGTAGAGTTTCGCAACGCGCTCGATCTTCCTAACGGTATCGTTCTGGTAACGGGGCCCACGGGATCGGGAAAGACGACGACGCTTTATACAGGCCTGACCGGGATGAACGTGTCGGACCGAAACGTGGTGACGATTGAAGATCCCATCGAATACCAGCTTGCTGGGATCAATCAGATACAGGTGCGAGCTGGCATCGGGTTAAGTTTTGCCAGATTGCTGCGCTCGCTGCTGCGACAGGATCCTGATGTCATCATGGTGGGAGAAATTCGTGATATTGAGACGGCGCAAATCGCGGTCCAGGCAGCGTTGACAGGCCATCTTGTACTTTCGACGCTGCACACCAATTCAGCATCTGCGGCGATTACGCGCCTGCGAGACATGGGAGTTGAAGATTATCTTCTGACTGCTGTGTTGCGCGGCGTTCTTGCACAGCGGCTCGTTCGCAAGCTGTGTGTGTCTTGCCGGGTTGCCGAACCGGTGCCGGAAGTGCTGATTACGCGTTTCGGGTTCGATCAGCGGGAAGAGCCAAGGCTCTGGCGCGCAACCGGCTGCCCCCACTGCCGCC
Organism: Gluconobacter sp. P5B12; assembly: GCF_018812035.1. NCBI lineage: Bacteria > Pseudomonadati > Pseudomonadota > Alphaproteobacteria > Acetobacterales > Acetobacteraceae > Gluconobacter > Gluconobacter sp. P5B12. Next base: position 132,220 of record NZ_JACRVV010000007.1, read on the forward strand.
AAACAGGGTATCGCGGAAGGCTCGCGATTGCAGAATTCTTGCGCCCTACTCCTGCACTTGTGCAGTTGATCCTCTCAGGGGCTGACAGCTCGGCGATTGAGCGGCAAGCAGTAGCCGACGGTATGATCACGATGTTTCGTGCAGGGCTCATGGCAGCGCTGGCGGGAGAAACCACGATTGAGGAAGTCGGTAGGGCTGTCGGGGGTGAGGAGTAAGAGCAGTGACGTGTTGGCGGTATCGCGCGATCGGGGATGACGGCACTGTTGTTACAGGAATGTTGGATGGCGAGAGTGAAGCGCGCGTGGTGGAGATCCTGCGACGCCAGCGGCTCACACCGCTCATGGTCAGGCCAGGACGAAAAAGTGCCGCGGGCTGGGGTCGGCTGCTACCGTCTCGTCGGAGGGGCTTGCGGGGGGATGTTATTGCGGGGTTCACCCGAAAGCTTGGAACGATGCTTGGCGCCGGCCTCGATCTCGACCGAGCGCTCCGCTTCGTTACGGGAGCCGGGAGTAACGACCGTGCAGGGATGGTTCTTATTGGGATACGCGACCGGGTTCGCGGTGGAGCGCGCTTCGCCGATGCGCTGGAAGAGACAGGGTGCTTTTCACGGATGTATGTCGGGCTCGTGCGAGCAGGGGAAGCAGGAGGTTCGCTTCCAAGTGCGCTACTTGAACTCGCTGACCTTCTGGAGCGACAAAAGAAGCTTGCAGCAACAGTCCAGTCGGCGATGGTGTATCCTGCGATACTCGTTGTTGCGTCCGGCGGATCCATCGTGCTGCTTTTAACGCATGTTCTACCACAATTCGTTTCGCTATTTGCGGAAAACGGCGTGAAAATGCCGACGATGACCCGCTTTGTGATGGCGATCGGTGATGGGCTGGGACGTTGGGGACTGCCGGCTGGGCTGATCATTCTTTTGGCCGCGCTTGGCGTCCGGCGCGCAATGCAGCGGCCGCAAGTTCGTTTTGCGGTGGATCGCTGGCTTCTGCGGGTACCGATTTTAGGTAGCGTTGTTCGTAATGTGGTTGCTGCGCGAATGACACGCACGCTCGGCACACTCTTGGGTAACGGTGTTCCACTACTCGCGGCCTTAAAGATTTCATCTGAGGTTGTCGGTAATACCGCGGCTGTTCGGGCGATCGATGGAGCGATAGCCTCCGTCAAGGAAGGGGGAAGGCTGGCGATTGCATTGGAGCGAGGAGGAGTATTCTCGCTTGAAACAATACAGTTTCTGCAAGTGGGTGAGGAAAGTGCCCAGCTCGGTCCGATTGCACTGCGGGCAGCAGACCTGCATGAGGACGCGACCCGGCAGGCCATTCAGAGGTTGCTGGCGGTTCTTGTGCCCGGGATCACGATCGTCATGGGCTTCATTGTTGCGGGGATCGTATCGTCGCTGCTGCTGGCGATGTTGAGCTTGAACGATCTGGTGCAATGAGGCGCGTAGGAACTGCAGGGTTTACACTGCTGGAGATGCTAGTCGTAATTGTAATTGCCGGACTCTTGGCCTCGCTGATTGTGTCTCGCGGGCCGTTGCGTAGTCGGGCTCTGGCGTTTGCAATGGTTCGGGACAAAGTCGAGCAAGTACTAGAAGAAGCGCGAGAGCAGGCAATTTCTGGGGGAGGGGATGTTATTGTGCAGGTCGATCAGGGCGCGCACATGTTCGTCGTGAGCAGCGCTTCCCACGTGTGGCGCGCTGGTTTCGATCCAAAGGTGCAGATCGTGGTGGGCGGGAGGGCTTCCGGAGTGCCAGGAGGAAATCAGGCCATACGGTTCGGAGCTGCGGGCGGAACGGCAGGAGGCGCTTTCGGAGGGCCTCTTGTCGTGATGTATGATGGACGACGCTGCGTGTTTGACGTGAGTGAACTGACGGGGCGAGTAATTGAGCAGGCCTGCTAAAGAAGTAAGCCGCGAGCAGGGGTTTACCCTGTTAGAAGTTATTGTCGCACTTATGATCCTTGCTCTTGCGCTCGGGGCGATGCTGTCAGCGATGACTACTGGGCTGAGCGGGGAGCGCCGCGTCGCTCGGGCCGATCGGGCGTTAAGCATCGCACGCTCCCAGCTTGCACTGGTGGAGGCAATGCCCGAGTTGGGCCCCACGCGGCAAACGCTCATTGTAGAGAGGGTTTTTAAAGTTACCATCGAGATGAAACTGGAAAAGCAGGGTCGAATGACAACCGGACGTGAGATTGGACTGTTCGACGTTGGGGTCGACGTTTCTTACGGCGGGACACACACCTTAACGCTCACTGAGCGCCTCGTGCGGAATGTACGATAGTGGTGGCTCCGTTTCGCTATCACTTCCCCCACCGCGGGGAAAGCGGCTTTACGCTTATCGAGATGCTCGTAGTTCTGGCTGTGTTCGGCATGTTGTCGCTCGTTCTTTGGTCCGGGCTTGGAGCTGGCGTGCGGGGATGGAGCACCGGAGAGCGACTAGCAGCAGACACACGAGAGATGCGCGGGATGGAGACGATTTTACGCGCCGAAATTGAACGAGCCGAAAAAGCTGGGCGAGGCGAGGGCGTGTTTCAGGGGCGGCCGGATGTGGTGGCATTCGTGGCATGGATGCCTGAGGCGGCCGGATATCACTCGGCCGTTCGTGTTGGGATCGGTGTCGACAAGCGTGGTGTGCTGGTGGTGCGCTGGGTGCCTACGGTTCGTACGGGATGTCAGCCAGAGGCTGGACCACCTCGCCAGGAAGATCTAGCCCGCGGGGTACAGCGCATACGGTTTTCATATTATGGCACGACGGGCGGTACTAGCGAATGGGTCGAACGATGGGATCGGCGGGAACTGCCACTTCTGGTTCGTGTACAAATCGTTTTTGCTGATACCCGTAGGTCATGGCCGGATATCGTTATCCGGCCGATCCTTGCGGGAGAAGCAGAATAGAAATTTACTCAAAAAGAGAACGAAGCAAATCTGGCTGCTTCTTTGCTAGCAGACTTCTAGGTTTGTGTGCCTAGAAGATAACGAAGAGGGGCGCCGCGCGCGACGCCCCTCCTAGTTAAAAATGCGCTTGTTAGTTCGTTAGGTCGCCATTGAGGTAGGCATCAGCACGTGCGGCGATATCGTTCTTGAGGGCCGCATCAGTACTGGTATCGGATTTTACTGAGAGGCCTTTGATCACCGGTTCACCAGCGTAGTGATACGGGTGTTCTTCGCCGTAGGCGACGTCGGCGATAAAATCTTGCTTGTCGATGTTAAGCTTGTTGGGAACGATCTCGCCGTACCCGCCAAGACCATAACTTCCGAATGCATAGTTAAGAGAGCTATTGGGGCCGCTTAAGGAGATCTGCACGGTCGGTGCTTCGTCGCCGCCACGTCGCGTTCCGACGGTGTCAATGAACGACGTTACTTTGCCGTTTGGCATGAAGTAGTGCGAATACGATTGGAAAGCGTTCGGGTTCTGCTCGGGGTTAGGCGAGAAATCCGTGCCAGCGGCGACATTCAGGTCGGTCGGATTGCCAAGCATCAGACCTGAGTTGTTGTTTAGAGGCACCCAGTCACTACGGATTCCCTTTCCATAGAACGCATATTCGCCGTCAGGCCCGTCAATGCCTGCAGCGAAGGTCGTGCGGTGCGAAATGGTCATCAGATAGTATTTGCCATGCTGAATATGCATCTGAGGGCGCTCGGTCTGATCGTTCACACAGTTGGCCGAGATCAACGGAGGCAAGAATTTCCAGGCTGTAAGGTCAGCGTTTGTCGCTACGGCGAGGCCGATATTCGCGCGCTGAAAGATTGCTCCCGACCCGTTCACCTGATCGACCGTCTCGCCATAAGGGTCGTTGGCTGCATAGCCCAGATCGGAAGCGTTACAAGGTGTTTCGCCGCGAACGCCGGCCGAGTTACCTTCGAAAACCATGTATGTTTCGCCCGGATGCGCAGGGTCCGTGAAGGGGGCCGGATCGCGGAACGAATAATACTCGTTCTGTTGACCGGTTTGATAATATTTTCCGTCTGGCACGAGCAGCGGTGTATGCGGGTTAAAGGTTCCAAACCACACATGAGTATAGTCGGCATGGATCGAACCGATGGCCAGTGTAATGGTTGCAACCGGCGCGGTTATATTATCGCCTGAGTCTGTGCGGTTAAATGCGAGATCCGTGTAGAAGATTTTGATACCGTTTTTGCCCTTCCCTTCGATACGGGTCGAGCCGGACCATTCTGCCTGCTGCGTGAAAGGCGTGTTTTGTTTGCTGTAAACCTCGGCGCTCTGACCGTCCGGGAAGACGTTGCCGCCGTAGGTCCACCCGCCATTGGCTGGGCGTCCACCTCGTGGAGTTTTATGTGGGCGATAGAAAAACCCGATGCGGGCATGGACGTGTCGATCGTCAAACGTATAGCCTGCGTCGCGCCGCGCAGTCAGGGCAAAGATCACATCCCAGCCATTATAAGTATACTGATTGCCGTTGTAATCGGTAAGCGGCCATGTGTCCCAAACCCAGACATAGCCGTTCGTCGCGGGAAAGTTACTCGGAATTGCTGGCATGGTTAGGGCGGCAGGTAACGAATTGGCGCCTGTCGTCACATTAGGATTCGACATTGCCTTGATCTGGCGCGCGTCGGCGCGTGTCCAGATAGAGGTATAAGCCTCGTCGGGATCGTGAGCATCTCCGGTGTGGGGTGTGGCTTGGGGATAGCCTTGCTCAACAGGGATACGCTGGAGCATGGCCTTGTTAGGCATCATGCCGGGTTTGGCAGGACGCTGGCGATCTTTCATAATACTTGCAAGTGGGGCTGTTTCGGCCATCGTTGCAACTGGAAGAAGGGCCGTACAAACGAGCGCTACTCGAAGGCCGCGATGAAAGATCTTATCTCGTGACATATCTATTGTATCCTTAGTCTTTACGAAGCGAGCGTTCCACCTGAGGCAAGAAATTTAGGTAATCTCTCGTTTCGGAATTCCTAGAATGACTATTTTTTAACGAACTTGCATCAAAAATTTACGTAGGAGATGTGAAAATTAAAAGTCCGTGTAATTTCGGCGCGTTTTCTACGATTCTATTTTTTCCTGTGATGGTCCTCGCGTGATCACAACTTACAAATAGGGGTGTTATCCGATCCATTGGTACCACCAGCAATTGTGTTTAAGCGGTAGAGGTAACGCCTCACTGCAAGCCTGCTTTGAGAACAGCATTGGCGATTGTGACGGGGCCACCTGGAGGGATCGAAGAACCCTTGATTGATGTGCTTGGCCCGTGATTTTAGTTTTTGGGCGATTTAATTGACGGCGCTTGGGTCGGTTTTGATCTGCGTTTTGAGCGGATCGGTGGGTGTTACCCTCTGGATTGCTATGCTGCGGTACTGATCCGCTCCAGGAAGAGGAAGCGGCGCATATTGTAGACGATATTGGCCAGACCGATCCTCATGGTGGCCCGGGTGATACCGACAGTTCGGATGAATAGACCCATTTGCGATTTCTGATCGGCAAAGACGTGCTCGACGCGGGAGCGGATCACCGACTTCCCTGCATTCGATTTCTGGATATGCCGGGGCATCGGCTTGAGCTGCGGTTTTTTGCGATGAACCTTTGAGACAAAGCCCTGCTTTTCCATGAAGTCTTCATTGGCTTTGGAGCGATAAGCAGTGTCTGCCCAGACGCTTGAGGCCGTATTGGTTTTATCCAGCAGCCCCTCTCTCAATCGCGCACCATCACTGGCGGCGGCGTCCGTCGTCTTCCATTTTCGGATGAACCGGTATTTCCGGTCGATGGAGACATGCGATTTATAGCCAAAGAATGGGATGGCGAGGTCACTGGATGGCATGGTTCCATCATCCTGCCGCTTTGCCTTCGTGAACTTCAGCGTCCAGCGCGCATGACGATCCTTGTGCCACAGCTTTGCGGGTTTGTCCTGCCAGTCTTCAGGAATACGTCCTGCCCGAAGATCGGCTTTTTCTGCATTGGTGTTCCGCTGCTTTGGAGCAGCCACCAGTGTGGCATCCAGGATCTGGCCTGACATCGGTAAATACCCGGCGTTGCGCAGGGTCGCGTCAAAGCGGTTGAACAGGCCCTCGATCGCTCCCGACTGGGTCAGGCGTTCACGGAACAGCCAGACCGTTTTGGCATCAGGCACCCGATCTGAAAGCGCCAGCCCAAGGAAACGCATAAAGGAGAGGCGGTCGTTGATCAGATACTCCGTCCGCTCATCAGACAGATTGTTGAGCGTCTGGATCACCAGAATTTTGAACATCAGCACCAGATCAAATGGCGGTCGTCCGCCTTTACTCCCGTCTGAATAGGCCAAAGCCTGCCCCAGATCAGGGCGGAACACTTCAAAATCCACAGTCCGGGAAAAGGCTTCGAGCTGATCACCCAGCCCGCTCAGCCGGGCAAGCCTCTCTTCAACATCAAAGAAACCAGCCTGCTTCATGATCCATACCCCAATCAACTCGGGGGAAATGGAATCACAAAGGCACCCTCAAAACCAGGGGGTTTTTCGAACCCTCCAGATCTGAGACCTTCACCCCGGCTTCCTGTTCCTTCAGGATCCCTATGATCTGCTCTTCCGTAAAACGACTGCGTTTCATTCGTCCGTAGCCTTCTCGATCGGACTCTACTTTTAATTGGTTACATTTCCGGGGGGCACGTCACTCGACAGAAATGAAACATTGATCGCCAGTGTCCGTCAGATCAGTGACGACATCGCACATGATATGCGACGACCACTGGCACGGCTGGGCCAGAATCTCGGCAGAGCCCAAACTGCAACAGCGCATGATGTACAGAAGACTGCACTCACGCAGGCACAAGACAATCTTCAGGACGCACTGGAAATTTTCTCGTCTCTTTTAAGACTTGCACAGCTTGAAGCCGGAGACCGTATCCCCGATAGCCAGAAACTGGTCGTTGCAGATCTTTTCAACACGCTCGCTGACCTCTATCAGCCCGTCGCACAAGAACAGGAGCAGACACTTACAATTATCAGTCCCAATCGCGGTCTGACGATTGAAGGCAACCGCATTCTTTTAACGCAGACACTGTCCAATCTCATCGAAAATGCCATCAACCATTCTCTAGCAGGAACGGTTATTTCCCTGTCAGCTCACATGGAAAACAACAGGATCATCATGATCGTTTCGGATAATGGTCCCGGTATTCCAGCCGAAGAACATGAGCGCGTTTTCGAAAAGATGGTCCGGCTCGACACCAGCCGAACCGTGCCCGGTACCGGATTAGGACTCAGCATGGTCCGGGCAATCGTGCACCTGCACGGAGGCTCGATCCGGCTTGCGGATAATAAGCCCGGCCTCCGCTGCGAGATCGTTTTTGCCGCCTCTGGATGTTTCGTAACTTAGTTTCTGACCTTTGAGAGCCTGTTTGGAAATTCGGCCTGACGTGATTCAAGCTCTGGATGTGGGGTCAGAACGGCGGGGCCGAATGGCCAGGATCAGCCGCAAAACGAAACGCTATCCGTCTGACATGACGGACGAAGAACGGGAGAAAATCCCACCGTTGAGGCCAAGCCATTGGTGCTATCGGCTCCTAGTTTCGGGTTATCACGTATTGGTTGATGGTTCTTGGTAATAACACTTGCTGTACGTTTTGAGCAGGGCGAGTGTGTTGTATCTTGGTTTTCTGCGCGAACGCGCTGATTAGCTTCCAGGAAGAGGAAACGGCGCATGTTGTATAGACCATATTTGTCCAGACGCTCGAGGCGGTATTGCTTATTTCCAGTTAGTCCTCGCGCAGCTTGGCGCCCTCACTGACTGCTGCATTAGTCGGTTTACCCTTCCAACTCTTAAGAATACGCCCATTCCGAATATCCACCTTTACTACCGTCCGCATAGGACAGAGCAATCTCCAGATCAGGTCGGAAGACCTCAAAACCACGGGTTTTTCGAGTCCTCTGATGAAGGGATCAAGAGCAAAGCCTCTGCCTCGCATTATACGCCGAACAGGTGTCCAATTCCACCAGTGACAATCATCGCCACAATGCCCCAGAACGTCACGCGCAGCGCCGGACGCAGGGGCGCTGCACCGCCGGCGACGGCACCTACGATCCCCAGAACGGCTAGAACCACAACGGACGTCAAAGAAACGCTCCAGGACACCCAAGAAACAGGGGCCAGAACAGCCGCCAAAACGGGCAGCACAGCCCCTGACGAAAAGGCAGAAGCCGAAGCGAAGGCCGCCTGGATGGGTCTGGCCGCTGTGGCTTCCGAAAGGCCCAGTTCATCTCGGGCATGAGCGCCGAGGGCATCATGCTGCATGAGGGCGACGGCCACCTTGTGGGAGAGATCTGCCTCCAGCCCACGCTGCTGATAGATCCCTGCCAACTCAGTCACTTCTCCGTCCCAGTCCGTGGCCAGTTCCTGTTTTTCACGGGCGATGTCGGCCTGTTCTGAATCCCGCTGGGAGCTGACCGAAACATATTCCCCGGCCGCCATGGAGAGGGCACCAGCCACAAGCGCGGATAATCCTGCGATGAGGATACTGCCGTGTGTCGCGTGAGAACTGGCAACACCAACAATCAGGCTTCCGGTGGAGAGTGTTCCATCATTGGCACCGAGGACGGCGGCGCGCAGCCAGCCCAGTTTCTCGACAGCATGACGTTCAGCGAGAGGATGAAGTCGCGACATAAGATTATCCGTTGGCAATCTGAATTGTGTTCAGGAATAGGTCTTCAATTTCCGCATGACAACAAATAATTAATTATAATACTGCGAGTTATTTTCAATAAAATTTATTATTTATCATGCCTTCTTGTTCAGGTTCCCGTCAGGTTTGATGTGATATGAATTATAGTTTCTTTACCATTATCTGGGAGAAAGTGCATGCCTGATGCGATGCCGGATATCACGCATACCCAGCGATATGACAGGCCGACGATTGCCCTTCACTGGGCAACTGCCTTTCTGGTGCTGTTTCAGTTTGCTCTCGGCGAAAGCTGGGGCTGGCCTGCAAAACCGGTTCATCATCTGATGGTCGTTGCGCATCTGACAGCGGGCATCCTGCTGACGGCCATCATGGGGTTCCGCATTGCCTGGCGCCTGACGAAAGGCCGACATTTATCCGACCTTCTGCGGCCGCTCGACCGTTTTTTGGCGCGGGGCGTGGAATATACGCTCTATGTGCTGCTTCTGGCTGAAATCGTGCTCGGCTACCTCTGGCGATGGGGGGCAGGGCAAGCCATGAGTTTTTTCGGTCTCCTGATGCCCTCACCATTTGTCCGCTTCCCCGCGCCACTTCTCCATTGGATTCAAAACATCCATCACTGGAACGGATGGTTGATTGTCGCGATTGCCACAGCGCATGGCATGGCGGCGATTTTCCATCAGGTCATTCTGAAAGACGGGGTTTTAGGACGCATGCTGCTGCGTGGAGATCAAGAAAGACGCCAATCCTCTGCTCACACAAAAGCCATAAGATAACGTTTCCTTCCTGAGCTTCATATGGAGATGCCTATGACAAAACGATTCCCGGCTGCTCTCCTGTCAGTCAGTCTGCTTATGACCTGTTCCACTGCCTATGCAGACCCTCCCTGGGCACGCGGAGGGCATGACCATGGTGGTGGCCATGACCATCATGGTGGGGGACATGGCTATGGCCACATGAAACACTGGCGGAGAGGCGACTATTATTCCGGTCCGCGTGAGCAGCGCTGGATGGTCAGTGACTGGCGCGGACGGCCGGGGCTTTGGGCACCTCCCGCGGGTTACTACTGGATGCAGTCAGGCGGACAGTATCTTCTGATGGCCGCAGCGACCGGTCTTATAGCAGGGGTTGTCGCAGCGATTGTTGGTTCCGCTGCGCCGGCCTACCCGACAGCACCGGGTTATGGTTCGCCTTATTGAGGGAGGGATGATTACGATTCCTCGCAAGAGTTATGCAGACTTTTTATGATTTCTGGAGTCGATCTGTCGGCATGGCGCTCTTAAAATGCACAATGATACCTGTCTCGAACCTGTCCGGAAGATAAGGGCTCAACCCGATGACCATTGTGCCCTGCGGCGCAGCGCCAGAACGTCAACGGACGGGCTCACCATGGGAAGTCCTGTTTATCTTCCTCAGGCTGGGCGTCACCTGCTTCGGCGGACCGATCGCGCATATCGGGTATTTCCGCGACGAATTTGTCGTCCGGCGCGGGTGGCTTGATGAGCGCGCCTATGCGGATCTCGTCGGGCTCTGTCAGTTTCTGCCCGGTCCGGCGAGCAGCCAGGTGGGATTTTCCATCGGTCTAATGCGGGCGGGGTATCTTGGTGGCGTCGCCGCGTGGACCGGCTTTACTCTGCCTTCGGCGTTCGCCCTTGTTCTCTTCGCCTATAGCGCGGGCGCACTCGGGGGGCCGATTGGCCTCGGTCTTTTGCATGGATTGAAACTCGTCGCCGTGGCGATCGTCGCACAGGCCGTGTGGGGCATGGCACGAACGCTTTGTCCGGATCGGGTGCGTGCATCCATCGCGGTGGTGGCCGCGCTCATCATTCTGTTTGTCACCTCGCCGTTTGCCCAAATCGGCGCTATTGCCATCGGGGGCGTTGTCGGCCTGTGGTTCTGTCGCACCATTTCGCCATCGGACAGCGGACATGTCGCCGTGCCTGTGTCGCGCCGTGTCGGGACGGCTGCGCTTCTGGCCTTCGGAGTGTTGCTCTTCACTCCTCCTGTTCTCGGCCAGCATGGTGCGCCGGGGGGATTTTCATTGTTCAATGCCTTCTACCGGTCTGGCGCACTCGTGTTTGGCGGCGGTCATGTGGTGCTGCCATTGCTCCATGAAGCCTTTGTGACACCAGGTCTGGTCAGTGACGATGCCTTTCTTGCCGGCTATGGCGCTGCACAGGCGGTTCCGGGACCACTCTTCACGTTTGCCGCCTATCTCGGTGTGATCGTCAAACTGCCACCCCACGGAGTAGCGGGCGCCTTCCTGGCTCTGCTCGGCATCTTTCTGCCAGGGATCCTGATCCTCATCGGTGTATTGCCGTTCTGGGATTCCTTGCGTAGTCGTCCAGCAGCACAGGCGGTCATGCGAGGTGTCAATGCCGCTGTGGTAGGCCTGCTGGGTGCCGCGTTATACACACCGGTCTGGACGAGCGCGGTCAAATCATCGGACGATTTTGGGCTTGTCCTTGTCGGCTTCGCTCTGCTGACGCTCTGGCGAGCGCCACCACTGGTCGTGGTCGCTATCAGTGCCGTGGGAGGAATTGTTTTGGGACAAGCTGCGTAGCGAAAAGTCAGGCATGGACTCTACTGGTCAACGTGGCATGCGAGATGTGAACACTTCGTCGTCTGTATTCTGTTGCAACACTCGGCAGACGCTAGGGCGTCTGGGAAATTTGTTCGGATGATTGCCGGGAGGGCGGGAAAATCGGCTGAACTGCAAACTGCCATGATTGATGCGACCTATCGCAAGGTGCACCGCATGGCTTCGAGCCTGCAACTCCTATGGGAAAGAGGTTTGCGTTCCGGAATTTGATGGATAGAGCGTCAGAGTTTCTGGTCTGTTCGGATGCACTCTTTGATCTCGCTGACTCGCAATCGAACTGTTACCAGAACGCCTCTGGCTGTTCCAGGAATAGGTGAACTCACCGTCATGTCAGCATGCAGTTGCTGTGATATCTGCCGCGCGATCGCCATACCGAGACCGCTGCCTTCGGCGTCTGTCTTCCCTCTGACGAAAGGCTTCTCCATATCCCGAAGAACCTCAGATGTAAGTGGCTCACAATCATTATAGATCAGAACTTCATAATCCGGCGTGACGATCACACTGACCGGGTGAGCAGATGAACCGTGAAGAACGGCGTTTTCGAGGAGATTACGGAACAGGATGCCTGTTGCATCCATATCGCCCCGGATCATGAGATGAGATAACCCTGAAAGTTCAATCGCCCGGCCTTTTTCCCGCTTAAGCTCCTCCGCCAGGAACCGGATGACAGGCACCAGATCGAACATGCTTCCGGTCAGAGCGATCCCCGATGTCGCTCGTGAAAGTTGAAGCAGCTTTTCCATCATCCTGCCAATTCTGCGAGCCTGCTGCAGGATGATCGTTGCCCGCTCTTCATAGTCTGATCCCACAAGAAAATTCCTGAGAACCTGAACCTGAGCAAGAAGCGCGCCCACCGGATTGCGCAATTCATGAGCTGCGTTGGTGGCAAAGGCACGCTCGGTCGAAAGCGCCATTTTCAGACGTTCCAGCAGGAGATTGACGGCCGAGTGAATGGCCACAAGTTCTTCGGGAAGATCCAGTGGCGGAACAGGGGCCAGATTTGATCCGCCCCGGCTCCTGATTTCCTGCTGAAGGCTGGTCAGGGGGCGCATGGCACGACGGACCCGCCACCGGACCAGAAGCCAGATCGCCGGGAAAAAGACCACCATTGGCAGCACTGAAATCAGAATAGCCCGCCTGACGGCTTCATTTCTGTGAAAAGTCGGCTCGCCCACCAGAATGTAATGGTGACCAGACGCTGATGGCACGACATACACCCTGAATAACGGGATGTTGTAAAATCCTGACTTCAGGCGTGGTACGAACAGCGTCTCCGGCGCGTTCTGCGACCTGACCTCAAGGCGCCCCCCCGTTGAAGCGATTTGATAGGCCAGTGTCCGCCGGCTCACTCCGGGAAGCTGCGCGATCTGACCACCCGAGGTGGCGGAACCCGGACCGGTTCTGTCCAGCTCACTAATGACAAACTCCAGGCGTTCGGCCACTTCCTGTAGCGAGTTGTCGAGGCGCTCCGTGACTTCGTAGCGGGTAAAGGCCGCGACAAGAATACTGAGAATTACCAACGCGCCGAGCACGATGATCAGTGTCCCGGAGACGATACGGGACGCCAGGCTCCAGCGCTTCATCGGACCGTATTTCCCGCGAGACTGTAGCCTCTGCCCCTGACCGTCACGATCAGACCAGGCCCGGTCTTCTTCCGTATCCTGCTGATGAAAACTTCAATGGCGTTACTTTCCACGTCGTCACTGAGGCCATAAAGAGCATCTTCAATCTGCTCGCGGCTGCACAGCGCGCCCGGACGGCGGGCAAGAAGTTCGACGATGGCCCATTCGCGCGCGGACAGGTCGATCGTCTGGCCGTCGCGTTCAAGCTGACGGCGCGCGAGGTCGATCCCGATAGTGCCTACCATGACCACATTGTCCGGCAGGGCTGCGTAGCGTCTGGCGACAGCATCGATACGGGCGACGAGTTCGTCGAGATCGTAAGGTTTGACGATATAATCATCAGCACCTTCGGACAGTCCCGCGATCCTGTCACTGACCTGATCCTGAGCTGTCGTGATCAGGATGGCCAGAGATGAACGGTCCCTCCGGATCTCGCGTAGGAGATCCCGGCCATGACCATCCGGAAGTCCGAGATCGAGCAGCAGGAAATCATAGGAAGAGGCGCGCAGGGCGGCACGGGCATCGGTCAGGGTTCTGAACCAGTCGACGACATGCCCGGCCTGGCGGACGCGGTCTCTTACCGCCGAGCCCAGGGCGGGTTCATCTTCGATAATTAGGATTTTCATGATGTACGATTTTTCATGATACGCGCGTATAGTGAGGGGAGCACAAGCAGCGTTAGGAGTGTCGAGGAGATCAGACCACCGATTACGACCGTGGCGAGGGGGCGCTCGACCTCGGCGCCGGCACTGGTTGAGACCGCCATGGGGATGAAACCCAGACTGGCGACCAGAGCCGTCGCCATGACCGGCCGGAAACGTTCTTCCGCGGCTTCATACGCGGCACGCGCAGCCTCCCGGCCCGCCATACGCAGGGAATTTATGGCGGTGATGAGTACCACGCCGTTCAGCACAGCCACACCGAACAGGGCAATGAAGCCGATCCCGGCGGAGACGCTGAATGGCAGGCCACGCAGAGCGAGAGCCAGGATGCCACCTGTCGCGGCTACTGGCAGGTTGACGAAAACAAGCCCCGCCAGCCAGACGGAATTCAGTGCAACAACAAGCAGGGCAAAAATCAACACCAGTGCAATCGGTACGACAACTTCCAGACGCGCCATGGCCGAGCGCAGATTCTGGAACTGGCCCGCCCACACGATGCGATAACCGGGAGGCAGGATGACTTTCCTGCTGACCACCTTCTGCGCCGCAGCAACAAAGGAACTGAGGTCACGCCCGCGTACATTGGCCTGCACGATCAGGCGGCGGCGGATATTGTCCCGGCTGATACGGGGAGGGCCATCCTGCACCGTGACCTTTGCGATCTCTGAAAGCAGGACCGCGCCCCGCCCATCGGCGCGGCGTATCCTCAGGCGGGCGATCTGGTCGCGTGTGGCCGCCTGGGCAGGATCGAAACGGACCTGCGTGCTGATCAGGGCGTTACCAACTGTGACGGGCCGTCCAATATGACCGCCGACCGCTTCAACCACGTTTAGAAGCTCCTGCTGGGAAATACCCAGCCGTGCCGCCTTCCGACGATCAATGTCGATATGGATGAAAGCAACGGTACCGTCTCCCTGTGGAGCCACATCAGCCGCGCCGGGAATGGTTTTCATGACACTGGCGACCCTGTCCCCCAGACGCGCCAGCGTAGCGAGATCATCGCCATAGATCGAGACGGCAATCTGCGTTCTGACACCGGACAGGAGATCATCCATCCGCATCTGCACAGGCTGGCTCCATGACTGCTCCATTCCGGGCAGTTCAGTGCTCAGCACCTGACTCATCGCCGTGACGAGCCCCTCCTGTGTATGCGCCGTGGTCCACTGTGATGGTGACTTCAGAAAGATGAAACTGTCTGTCTCGTTAACACCCATCGGATCAGTAGGAATGGCCGATGTTCCCGTATTGCTGACAACGCTGGTGACCTCGGGAAAGCGGCGCAGGATACGTTCCTGGAGACTGACTTCCTTCAGGGCTTCGGGCAGCGAAATGCCTGGTAGTCGTGTCGTTGTTACCGTCAGGGCACCCTCGTCGAGAGACGGAATGAACTCGCCACCCAGATGCAGGCCAAGCCAGACAGAAAAAGCAAAAATCGCAAAAGTCGTGCCAAACAGGGTCCGTGGCCGGTTTTCACACCAGCTCAACAGGGGACCATAACCACGACGAAGAAAGGCAACCAGACGGGTATCTTCGTGACGGCCAGCAGACTTCATCGCCAAAGCCGCAATCACCGGTATCCCGACAACACAGTAGAGCAGTGAGGCCAGAAGAGCCATGATGACCGTCTGCGCCATGGGCCGGAACATCTTGCCCTCGATATCCTGCAATGTCAGGATCGGCAGATAAACCATCACAATGACAAGAATGCCGAAACTCACGGGCCTGAGAACTTCAGTTGCCGCCGAGACCACGAGGGTAGCCAGCGGCGTATTCTGTCCGCTGACCTGGTCACGCGCACGATGGGTCATGAGATTTTCGACCACGACGAGGGAACTGTCGACGATCATGCCGAAGTCGATGGCACCGAGGCTGAGCAGATTGGCGGAAATCCCGAACCATCGCATACCGGCCATGGCGCAGACGAGCGCAAACGGAATGACGGAGGCAATGACCAGTGACGCCCGCCAGTCACCGATGACCACGATCAGAACACTGATGACCAGAAGTGCTCCAACGACAAGATTTTCCTTCACCGTCCGGATGGTGCTGTCTGTCAGCGTCGAACGCACGTAATAAGGATCAAGCGTCGCACCTTTGGGGAGAGACTGACGAATGCCGGGAAGGGCGGCATTAATGGCTGTCAGCGTGGCGTCGGAACTCCCTCCCATGCGCATCATGATGACGCCGATGACAATCTCGCCCTGACCATCCCGCGTGACGGCACCTAGGCGTGTTCTCGGTCCCATGGAAATGCGTCCGACATCCCGTAGAAAGATTGCGGAACCATTGGCGTTGGTCCGGACCGGAATGGACCCGAAGTCATCAAGTGAACCGATCAGCCCGCGTCCGACAACGATCTGCTGTTCCTCTCCATGCTCGATCCAGCCGCCGCCCGATGCGGAGTTGTTACCGTCCACCGCCCGGAAAACGTCATCGACCGACACACCGAGTGCAAGGAGGCGCGCCTGATCGAGAGCCACCTGAAACGTCTGTTCCGCGCCACCATTCACGTTCACGTCCACGACGCCCGGAACCAGCTTCAGTTGCGGGGCGACAGTCCATGTCATCAGACGGTTCAGATCCATCAGCGAATAACCATCGCCCTTGATCTGCAACTGCATGATCTCACCAAGACCTGTGGCGAGCGGACCGATATTCACGCTGACCCCCGGCACGGATATCGTGCCTCTTGCCTGCTGAATCCGTTCTTCCACACGGGCGCGATCGAGATTGATATCCGTCTCATCCGCGAACTGGACGTAAACGACCGAGACGCCGGAGCGGGAGACCGAGCGTAGATCGGTCATGTCCGGGATTCCCGCCATGCTGGCCTCGATCGGAAAGGTGATCAGCCGCTCGACTTCCTCCGTGGCGAGGCCCGGAGCAACGACAGAAACGAGAACTTGACGCGGTGAAATGTCGGGCACGGCTTCCACCGGAAGGCCCCGGACGATGACACAACCGGCAATAAACGTGAGACACAGAATTCCAAGGACCAGCCAGCGCCGGGACTGGAAAGCAGAAAGAAAGGCCCGCATGGTCAGATCAGCCCCCACCATCCGCATCTGACACCAACATCGCAGCCTTCAGGGCAAATGCCCCATGTGTCACGATTTTTTCACCCGGAGAAAGACCGGTTGTGATGACTGATTGCCCGTTACCCGCAGCACCAACGTGAACTTCGCGCGGCCTGAACTGATTCGGGCCCACAGATACGAACACGGTGCTGACGCCGTTGATCTCCGTGAGCGCGCTTTCGGGCACAATGATTCCCGTTGTCTTTTCGCGTAATGGCAGCTGTGTATTGAGGAACATGCCTGGGTGCAGACGGCCATCCGGATTGGGTGTCCGGCTGATGACGCGAACGAGTCCGGTGGTCGGGTCCGCGAGGTCGCTGATAGACGTGATCCTCGACGTCAACAGTGTCGTCCCGGTATCCGATACGAGTTCAGTGGTTTGTTCGCCGCCCTCGACCACCTGCGCGGCATCCTGAGGCAGGATGTCAGAGACAATCCATACCGAGGACATGTCTGTCAGACCCATCAGTTCCGTCGCGGGGGAGACGTCGTCTGCAACACCGACGAACACGTTCTGCACTTCCGCTGTGGTCGGTGCAATGATTGACGATGTCTCATCCTGTGGGTCAGTCTGGGCCTTATCTGATTCCGTAACGGAATTGTATTCTTCTTCAAGCTGATGTTTCAGCGTATCGACATCGGCCTGTCGGGCAATAACGTCGTCTCTTGCCGCCTGGAATACGGCCAGACGACGTTTGGTCTCTCCTGCGGCAACCGTCGTTCCTTCCAGTTCATGCCCCCGGCGGTAGGCTGCCGACGCATTCTGGGAAGCCGCCTGAGCTGTCGCCAGTGCAGCCTGTGCTCTTGTCATTTCAAGACGGACCAGATGCAGCGAATGATCCTGATAGGTGAGAAGCGTCTCCCCCTTGCGCACATGCTGACCGGGCACGACAGCAATGTGCAGAACTTTACCGGACCCCGCCGGATGAATGCGGACAACATGACCTGCCTCTGCGGTGACGGTTCCCATTGCATCCAGGATTTTTCCGAGCGTACCGCTCTTCGCGATCGCGATAACCAAAGCAGAATTACTCTGCGCTGCGTCTCCGATCATGATAACCGGCGCCCTTTCGGCGGCCCATACAGGCCGCTCAGTGACGCTAAAAATGACGGCGGTACATAGCAAGTATCTCCAGTTCTTCATGGCGGCGGGTAAGAAAATCACTGGAATTCTCCTGCTGCGATCAGTGTGCGTATGATGGCGGCGTGCCAGGCGACTTCTGCCTGATTGCGAAGTTGCAGGGCATTGTAGGCGGCGGATCTGGCCCGCAGCAGTTCGAGCAGCGATGTCTCACCGGCCCGCCACGACCGGCTCATCTCATTTGCGCGGCTGTTCATGCTATCTGCGGACAGAACCGAATTTCTGAATATGTCTTTTGTAGCCGTCAGATGAGAAAAAACCTGGGCCAGTTCCTGCCTGACATTGCGGCGGGCCTGCTGCTCCTGGCTGACAGCGGCAGCCAGCTTGTTCCTGGCGTCCGCTTTCATGGGGACGTCGCGGACATCGCTGGGGAGCGGGATGGAAACTGTTACACCCACGCGGTCGTCCCACGGACTGCCATACTGCTTTTCGTGAATCGCAGCCACACCGATTTCCGGGTTTGGCATGAAGGAGGTTTTGGCGAGATGCAGGCCCGCTTCTGCCGTATGCACGGCCTGACGGGCGGCCCTGACCCGGGGATCATTATCTTCGAGAGCCTGGGTGGGTGTGTGTCCGTCACGCGCTAATGCCACATTGTCAAAAGAGAGAATATCGGGGACGGCCGGGCGACCCAGTAAGATACGAAGCGCTGACGTTGCTGTCTCGACCTGTTCTTCCGCCAGAGAATATTCACTAGCCGCATTTGCGATTTCGGATGCGACGACCTGCTGATCGGCAAGGGTCATCTCTCCAGTGTGCATCCCACGGGTTACAGAGGTCTGGATTTTCTCCAGCGTCTCTTTCTGGATGCGTGCGATTGCCAGTCGGCGCTCAGCTATGATGACGCTGGCTGATGTATCCAGAACCCTCATGGCTACCGCCATCCGCGCCACATGCTGCCGTTCCTGTATGGTCAGCGCTTCCGCTCTGGCGACCTCGACGGTAGCGCTGCCTTGTCCCGGCAGCCAGAGTGGCACAGACACGCCCCCCTGGTAGGTTGTGTATCCTTCATTGCTACCTACCGCATGATCATCGAAATACTGCGCTGAAACAGTCGGGCCGCCAGCAAACCAGGAACCGGCTGCTCTAGCCCGTGCCGATGTTGATCGGTAGTTCGTATTCAGTTCGGCCCGACCGGGATCGGTAGACCACGCGGCTTCAACGGCTTGAGCGAATGTGATATTTTCTGCTTTGGCTTCTGAAAATATACTGAAAGGAAATAAAATTAATGAAAAAACAAAAATAATATAAGATATATTTGAAGATCCCAGGTATATACTTATTTTATTCGATATTAACGAGGAATTAAGATAATAAGTATTACGAACAAGCATAAATCTATGCCACCTGTATGTATCATCACACGAAATAACCGCGATATGATCGATACCATACCAGCTGAAGCTGACAGCATCCTGAACGGCATTACTGAAATGTAGCCATCTGGAGGAATCGAGGAACCATTGGTTGATGCTCCTGGCTCCTGATTTCTGAGTTTTGGCGTGCTGATTGATGGCTGCCGTGGTGGCGTTCGCTCTGCGTCTGTCGCATAGCGGAGGGCCTTGGCTCTGGATTGCTACGTAGCGACGTTGATCTGTTCCACGAAGAGGAAGCGGCGCATATTGTAGACGATATTGGCTAGCCCAATCCTCATGGTGGCTCGCGTTATGCCCACAGTCCGGACGAACAGCCAAGTCTGTGACTTCTGGTCAGAAAAGACATGCTCGTCACGCGAGTGGATAGCGGATTTTCCAGTATTGGACCGTTGGATGTGCCGGGGCATGGGTTTGAGATGCAGCTTTTTCCTGTGGATGAAGGGGGAAAGGCGGTATGAGCGAACTAAGAAGTGGAACGTTGCGGGATCTCACGGAATATAAAACAGCGGTTTTACCGGTGTGAAGCGCTGCGGTTCTTTGTCGCTGCATCTCTGATGCGGAGTTGTCTGCACCGCTTTCTTTTCAGAGGCAGGGACAATCAATCTAGAACCTAAGCGACAAGTTGATAGCGCTTAGGTAATGTTCTTTACTGCACTTTGAAATAAGCTGAATAATAGCGAGTACAGCAACAAAACCTTAAGAGCCGCTCGCCCCAAAAATCTCGAGGGCCTCCACGTAAGACACCCTAACGCTTCCAAAAGGTCATTCTCTGCTTTTTTTCTGGAATCGTCCCCCTCCCCACCCCTATGTCCGTTAATTTCTATTATCGGACATAGGGGGTGGAGCACAAAAAAGACCCACAAAGATCTATTCGAGGCGTGTTCCACAGACGCTCATGCAAGGACAACGTCTGCTGCCGGAAAGCCAGTCTGATCGTCTCTGGCCCTCTTTGCGAGAGACATTCCAACTCACGCAGGTCTGTAACTATTCTGAGGCTCGCGGCTGACTTGGGGGGGTAAACGGAAAGTCGGCTTTGTGGCGTCAATCTTCGGAAGCGGACGCCTTTTCCAGCCGCGACACGGTTTCAGCGCGGTTGCATAAGGAACCAACTGGCAAAGCATTCACCAGTGAATACGAACGCCTCCTGTCACTGCTGCTGACCCTCCTGCGGCCCCCTGTATCGTATCTCGATGGCCACCGAAAAAGCTGGCTGTGAGGTCCACACCAGGAAGGGATTTCACAGGATACGAAAAGGTTGTTGTGATGCCCTTTTCCTCAAAGAGTGGGGATTGGCTCGCTCGCTCAATGTCGAGCGGACCAATTTTAGAAAGTTGGGACAAATCTGCAGGAAGCAATTGAGCCTTTGGTGTAATGTCCCTTCTTTTCTTCTCAATTACTGCCCTAAAATCCTGAAATCCGGCCTTACCGCTTAATTCTGAGGGCATTGGTAATACTTGTTTTGCTTTTGGCGGCATGAAGTAAGGCGTAGGGTCGGCATATGATATTGCTGGCTCAAGAAGCCATAACGTCACAACCATCCCTCGCAGCCCCCGAGATCGTAAATATAGTCTAGGCAATGATCTGTGCCTTTGACTGGAGATGAAGAGATGCCTCTCGCCAAAACATGCCGCCTTGCATCCGTGCGACAACATCCGGCGGAAGAATACAATGTCGCCTTTCATGACTAACGACCGGACGTATCCTGTGCAAATCCGGAGTTCCAAGCAGACTGTCGAAGGCTTCTGCATCCCTGTTCGTGACATTGTTCAGATCATATGAATACGCGGGCAGACCGAGACACCGTGTCAGTTTTTCAAGGGCCTGACGCGGATTGGTAGCTAGTGTCTGGTAATCCACAAGAATAAGCTTATCGGCAAAGGGACCGTGAAAAGCCTCCATCAGAACCCGCCAAGCGTATCCAAAAACACCTTCCCGAGACAGCAGATGATCGAGACGGTCATGCTGCGTGCTTCGTTGAGTGATAGGGACAAGTCGTGACGATAAAATGGGATCTCGCACAATGAGGCGCTCAAGAGAGTCAAGGATCCAGACAGGATCACGCACGCAGCAGATCACGCGCGCTTTCGGGTAGAGCCGGTCGATCAAGGCAAGTCGCGTACACCATTCCCTGCTCGTATCCAGGACAATTTGACCGGGCTGTGGATGATAATAATCCTCTAAAACGCCTCGGAGCAGACGCTTGCGTTGCTCCTCAGAAAAATCAGAAGCGTACTCCCCCTCGGCCATCAGACCCGATAGTCGAATGATCATGGGAGCGACAGGCGATATTCGGCCATGCGCGAGCACTTTTGGATTTTGACTCAGAAGCGCGGCCAAAAGTGTCGAACCGGCCCGGGGGAGACCAGAAATGAAGTGAACAGGTGACGATGCGGTCATGGAGGGTGGTGTATCTCGGTTAGAGGAGCCAGGATCTCCGACCGCTAGGACACCAAACCGCATTGTATCAATACGTTGCGAAAGACACTTACGTGCGCCTTAAATGCAACAGTCAATATTTGTTCTTATTTTTCGCGTGCGCCCTTAAGATTTTAAAACTGTTATGTGCTGTTTTGGCAACTTCTGAACTTTTATGTCGGTTTGTGTCCTCTAGCTAGCGCTGAGAAAAACATCCGTTTCCCGACAGGGCCTGCATCTGCAATCGCACTCATGGGTGTGAATGTTCACGCTAAACGGCCGGTTTTTCATCACGCTATATGGCCACCTTTGGCCAGCTATGGGGGGGAGGCAGACTGTCCGCTTCCAGCGCAGGAATACTCGGAAGAAGACATCGACTGTCCTCAACGAGAGCTCTAAACGCGGCACACAATATCCAGACAGACCACTATCACTCCCAACCACCGCCGAGCGTCTGGAACAGATCAATCTGCCGATCAACAAGTTCGATCCGGGTGGATGACAGGCGTGCCTGGGCGTCGGCGTAATTTGCTTGCGCGTTAAGGACGTCGAGGAATGGCGTGCGGCCGAAGCGTTGCAGTGTTTCGGCATCGGCGCTCGCCTTGCCGGCGGAGTTCGCCGCCCGCTCTAGGTCTCCCAGACGCTCACATGTTTGCATGTAGACAGACAGTGCGGTCTCGGTCTGTTTTAATGCAAGTAGAATCGTTCCATCGAACGTACCAAGCGCGGCATGGGCTTCTGCTCCAGCCTGCGCGATACGCGCGTTTGCCAATACCCGGTTAGGGAACGACCATGAGACCAATGGACCGACGCTCAAACCGAACGACGATAACGTCAGGGCATGCGTGATCGACGTGGTACTCCCCACCGAGCCGCCAAGGCTGACCTGGGGATAGAGATCGGCTTCGGCGACGCCGATGCCGGCCGTCGCCGCGGCGAAAAGGCGTTCTGCCTTTCTGATGTCGGGGCGACGCCTCAATAGCGCGGCTCCGTCGCCAACCGGCAGCGGGAGCGTAAGCGACGGAATAGTAGTGCATGGCTCCAGATCGCGCGGATAGTCCGATGGAATGCGCCCCATGACGGCGGCCAATGCGAATAACGCTGTTTTCTGATCAGCGAGGATGGCTGGAATGGCGGCTTCGCTGGCGAATGTTGCCGTTCGCGCGCGTTCACTGTCAAAGCGCGTGCCGCGTCCCTCGCCGGCCATACGCAACGCGACATCAAGTGTCGCGCGCTGAATGGCAACAACGTGCCTCGCGGCGGCCAGCGCTACGCCATCAGCACAAACGCGGGCATAATTGCGCGTGACAGTGGCGGCTACGATCACACGCACCTGGTCGCGCGCTGCCTGCGCCGCCTCTGACTGAGCGTTCGCCTCTTCGATTGCGCGATGGATGCCTCCCGCCAGGTCGAGAGGATAACTGACGTTCATACCCAACGCGTAGCTGAAAGGCGCTGGCAGAAACCGGGTCGGACCTCCGATCCGCGAGCCAGTAGTTTGCCCACTGAGATCCGTAGTTACGGTACGGGCTGCCTCTGCTTCGCGTACAAGCGCGTCAGCTCTCCCGAGATTGGCCTCTGCGGTGCGAAGATCCGTGTTTGCAGCCAGCGCCTCGGCGACGAAGGCGTCGAGCCGGGCATCCTCGTAGAGATGCCACCAATGCGGTGGCAGGGGCGCCGGGACCACGCCGTCGTTCCTGCCGCCAAGGAGCGCTTGCGTCACTCCAGGGCGATTGGCAAAGGCCATTTCGGGAACACGATAATCCGGCCCAGCAACGCAGCCCGTCATCAGAAGCGCCATACATAGGGCAAAAATAGATCTCACAGGTGCCTCCCAACCACGCTTAAGGGTGTAGAGGGCAGGATTTCCACCGTCGCTGTTCGTCCTGCGATCAGCTTCGTGCCCGCTGGTACGCGGTCTATGTGCAGACGGACAGGAATGCGTTGAGCGAGCCGCACCCATGAGAATGTTGGCGAGACTTTGGGCAGAAGATTTCCGGTGTTGTCGCGCTGGTCGTCGGCGATTGCGGCGGCAATGCTCTCGACATGACCGACGATATCGGCATCGTCTCCCATCAGATGGATGCGCGCGCGATCGCCGATGGAGACACTGCGCAGTTTGGTTTCTTCGAAATACCCTTCCACGCGCAACGTCTCGGCGTCCACCAGTGCCATGGCTTGGACGCCAACGGCCAGATAATCACCAGGATGAAGGTCGAGATTGGTGACGGTGCCCCCGACTGTTGCGCGGATTTCAGTGCGCTGCATGTCAATCTGGGCCACGTCGCGGTCAGCGAGTGCGCGCGTCAGCGCTGCCTCCGCTGTCCTGACCTTTGCAATGTTCTGCTCGTGCGCTTCCATCGCGACGAGATCGCGCAACGCCAGGTCGCGCCGCGCCTCCTTGCGCGCCAGATCGAGTTGCGCCCTTGCCTCCGTTATGGCGGCCTCTGCACGTCCGAGCGCCGCGGCCCGACGCGGTCGATCAAGGACGATCAGGAGCTGTCCGGGGCGCACCACCTGATTGTCATGGACCAGAACCTGGGTGATGAGACCGCCAATATCGGTCGAAACCCGTACGACGTCAGTCCGTACGTGGCCATCACGGGTCCAGGGCGTGCGCTGATTGCGTTCCCACAGATGGAGCGCGACGGCCGTAGCGATGGCGACGGACCCAAGCGTCAAGGCATGGCGGCCCAGAAAGGTGAGGAGGAATTTCATGGGAGGGGTCCAATGATGGAGAGACCCTGCGCGAGCAGGCTGAACAGGATGGTGAAGACGGCAAGTTCGACGAGCGACCGGATAGAAAACACTCTCCACGCGCCGAGGGCGGTGAGCAGACGTAGCAGCGCAACGGTGGTTACCAAGGCGATGCAGGCGCCCCCCAACAAGCCGGGAACAAAGACGCCACTGATGCAGAGGTCTGGAATCATGCTCTAGCCTCGCTGTTTTGGACGGAAGAAAGCGCGAAACGCAGGTCGATGAGTGGATCAAGCAGGTGATGGTGCGCGTCCGTTCCGATGACAGTGCGCGCGATCAGCTCTTCAACCTGCGTATTCAGTTCGTCGACCGATGGTGAACCTCTGTCGAAATGGTGCACGAGATCGAGCAGCAGCGCCTGGATGGCACTGAGGGGCTCACTTTCCAACTGGTCGAGGTGCTCGCGAAGACGGCTTACTGCGTGACCAGTGCGAAGGTCCCGCACGATCATGTCGATCGTCTCCGTTGTCGGCCGCGCAGAAAGACTTAGACGGGGTCGCAGAAGGGCGATGCGATCGATTGTCAGATTGGTCCAGACGGCTTCGGCGGAAACCCTGCTTCGGACGCGATAGGCCGCGTCTCGGCGGCCGAGCCGCAGCAACCGGTTGATCGCGGTATCTGGGGAGACGGTCTGGAACAACGTCATAGTTGCCGCTCCGAAACCAACTCCCATCAACAGAGCGATGCTACTATTGATGGCTTCAGCGAAGTCTCCGCCATAAACAGGACCCAACCCGACGAGGATCGGGACAGTCAGCGTGATGCCGAGCGCCATGAAGG
>NZ_JACRVV010000008.1:0-135411 GCF_018812035.1 Gluconobacter sp. P5B12
TCTAAACGTTCGACACTCAGGTCTCAGGAAAATAATCCCAAAACCAGCAGCACCAAAACGCCGCCAACATATCCCTTCCAATTCCATATTCAATTTTCAAAGATCATCATCTCAAACCGCCCCGGCCAAGCCCTCGAAGAAGGCCCCGCCGCGTCGGTGAACGGGCTTATACGGCCACCACCCAACACTGTCAAACAATCATCATACGATACTTATCCACACAACTAACCCACAGATTTCCTACACTTTCCCCCCTTACACACACTTTCCATTCACAAAACAAAACTAAAAAAATCAAAAAAAACGCCAGAAAAATCATCTGGCGTCCCTTTTTCCTTAGTTTTCTATGTTTGCCGCCGCAGAAAGCCATGCGTCGTGGAAACGCAGCCTGCTCGCCGCCCCGACACGCCCTAATCCGCAGGCTTTTCGCATCTCTCCGATACCCTCTTCTTCTCCAAGCCCTTTGTCCTGCTGCTCCTTGGCCAAGGCCATTAGAACCGACATCGGAACCTGAGCAGGATCAACACTCTCTCCAGAGTCTCGCTTCAAGACGCTCTCAGGATCGCAGACAACGTCTTCTGTTTGCCAAAAGAAGGTTCCAGCGTCTTCGGTAGTTTTTCCCACGCCATCAGGGATGGCTGTGAGAACTCGCTCCCGGATCTGTCGTCCCGCCCGCGCGAAACCATGTTGTCTCGCGATTTTCTGGATCAGGGCCGTTTCATGCAGAACCCCCTTCTCACAAAGAGCCTGCTGAATCAGAGACTGCAGAACCGGCAGATAGTCATCATCTGTGAAACGCGCCGCATCGGGCTGTGCCGATAATGCCTCTTCACTATCGTCCTCCGGAATATAGGGAGCAGGCACAGCAGCGCTCGTGTCATGAGGGACAAACCCCGCGTAGAGAGATGGCTCTTCTACGAAAGCGCTTTCAGTCTCCGGCACTTCCTGGACCTCAGTATCTGGCTCCTCGACCGGAAGACTAAGTCGGCTTTCTCGTACGGCTTCCAATCTCAGCTTTAGGACTTGATCCAGACGTTCCACCTCGCGGTTCGCATTCAGCCACCAGTCAGTCGACCAAACACGGAAAATCACCCAGCCAAGATTTTCCAGAACGGCCTGACGCAGTCTGTCGCGATCACGCGCGGTGGCACTGCGATGGTAAGTCGCGCCATCGCACTCGACGCCCGCAAGAAAGCTTCCGGGCATGTCCGGGTCCACCACGCCCAGATCAATCCGAAAGCGGGAGACACCTATCTGGGGACGAACATCCCATCCGCGCTGACGCAACAACGCCGAGACTTCGAGTTCAAAGCGGCTTTCTTCTTCTCCGACTGACCCTTGATGCAAACCAGCAAGTGCACCTGCACCGTGCTCTGCAAAAGTCAGGAACTTCCGAAGATGCAGTACACCTTCTGCAGAGCTTCTGGACGGATCGATCTGTTCAGCGCGCAGGGAACCAAAAACAACCAGTTTTTCACGCGCCCGCGTCACAGCGACGTTGAGGCGTCTTTCACCGCCCGCACGATTCAACGGCCCAAACGAAACGTAAGGCGCCCCTTTTAGCTCCGGCGCATAGGTGAGGGAAAAGAACATCACGTCCCGCTCTTCGCCCTGCACATTTTCCAAATTCCGAATCAGGACAGGTTCCGGGCACTCTTCGCTAAAGAACGGCACCAGCGAGGAATCCTCCATCTGGGCCTTTTCCAGCAGATCAGTAATCAGTGTCTGCTGCTCTCCGTTGAACGTTACGACGCCAACGGATTTCTCTCCGGCAGTCTTCAAATGCCTTACAACAGCATCCGCAACAGCTCTGGCTTCTGCGGGATTGGTTCTGCTGCCACCTCTCTGGTAGTTGCCACCCTCCACAAACTGGAAAGAAACAGCTCGATCCTGCGTCACGTTCGAGGGGAACGTGATGAGATCGCCGCCATAATACTGACTGTTGGAAAACGCGATCAGGCTCTCGTGCCTACTGCGATAGTGCCATTTCAGCGTGATTTCCGGCACACCAGCCGCACGACACTCATCGAGAATGGACTCCATATCGCAGAGTTCGCCGTCTTCGTCCTCATTCTCACTTCGTGCAAAGAAGCTGGTCGGCGGTAGCTGCTTGGGGTCTCCGACCACGATCACCTGTCGGCCACGTCCGATGGCCCCGATGGCGTCCCATGTCGGGATTTGCGAGGCTTCATCGAAAATGACCAGATCGAACGGCTCACTGTCCGGGGGGAGATATTGCGCTACGGAAAGAGGGCTCATCATGAAGCAGGGCGTAAGCGCTCTCACCGCCCGGGGTGCAGCAGCAGCCAACTGACGAATCGGCATATGCCGGGCTTTCTTCTGCGCTTCACGATGAATCATCACATACTGTGAGTCCTGCCGCCGAACGTCCTGAGCAGGAATATTACCTGAGAGCCTTGCCCGGATCAGACGCCCTGCCAGACTGGCAGCATCACCATCCCACGTCTTGAAGCGCTCGATCTGTTCTTCATGCGCTGCAGCAACAAAACCGCGCAGTCGTGGCTGCTCATCAACGGCTGCTGCCAACCACCATCGGGCATAAGCGGCAGTCAGAACGGATTGAAGCTCTTTCGGAGCCACGCGCTCTGCCACAAGCGCCTCTACTAACGGACCCAGTCCCAGACGCTCAGATGTGTGACAGGCCTTTCGCCACGCACACCAGTCCCGCAGATTCTTACCCTGCTCAAGCCAGCCAGTCAGATGTTGAGACAAACGCAGCAGCCAGTCTTCGCCATCTGGCTCGATTGCAAGAAGAGGACTTCCCGCCAGGTCAGCCAAAAGGCTCAGGCTTTCCTCAGCAGCCAAAAGTGCCTTCCTGAACCCCGCAATTTTCAGACCTACCGGACCACTCTCTGCAAGAAGATCACGCCCTTCTGTCAGCAGCTCCCGGATTTGCCGTCTCACAGAGAGCAATCCTGCGAGATCCGGGACGCAGCTTGCCAATGCGGCGCGAATCTCAGCTCCCCAGAGCAGAGCGGCTTCGATCTTGCCAAAATCGGTCGTCACATCACTCCAGAGAGAACCGACAAACTCCCTATGAGGGGCTCCCTTCAGGTCGCGTTCCAGCGCAGACAGCTCCAGAAGCCGGGACAGCTCATCACTCAAGTCGTCCGGCAAGACGCCTTTCGCACTCGCTTCAAGTCGGCGGCGTACAGCTTTCTGAGCACTCCTGCGCGAAAGAAGCCATTTGTCTTCGGAGTCCTTCCACTCACGATGCAAGTCTTCCAACGGGAGTGTTTTCGCATCACTCCAACGCACAGCCAGCCCCTGCTCCAGAGTGTAATGACGTGCAATCCGTTCTTTTTCTGCAAGAACAACCTGAGCCTTGTCCTGCGCATCTTCGGAAAGGGACCATGCTCCCCAGGCCGCTTCCGGTCGATACAACAGAGCACAGAACGACTGGAGTCGATGGAGCTGGGCCAATGATCGGTCAGTTCCAGTCAAACCCAGTACGCGGCACAGATCATCCGTTGCTTGAGACAGCACATCGATCTGCCCTCTCAAGGCCTGACTCTGCTGAAGGATCTGATCCTGCCAGCGAGACGTCCACTCTTCCTGCTCTATTCCCGACAACTGAGGCGACAGGGCATCCCGCCCGAAGCGCTCATAGAGTCCCGCCAACAGACTGGCCGCATTCTTAAGCGACTCCCAGTCTGCTTCAGCATGGGCGTCTGCAGCTGACCATTTCAGAGCAAGCGGATAAGTGCCGTTACGATCAGCCTCCAGAACCACGCCTATGGCCTGATAGGGAGTCCATCCGTTGCTCCACCGCTTATGCAGATCCTGCACATAGGCATTCAGATCCTGGCGGACTGCCATCAGACGGCTTTGGGCCGAGGTCCATTCTGCTGTTGAAAACTCTTCCCTGACCAGTTGAACCTGCTGAAACTGTTCCAGCACTGCGCCGCGCCCAGCCTGAGGCGAAAACAGATCCAGGCAGAACTCACTCAGCCCTACAGAACGCAGACGATTCCGTACGACTTCCAGCGCAGTTCTTTTTTCTGCGACGAACAGGACCGTCTTACCCCGTCCCAGCGTATCAGCGATGATATTGGCAATCGTCTGGCTTTTGCCGGTTCCCGGCGGACCGATCAGGACAAAGTTTTCACCCGCCGCCGCCCGGGCAACGGCGGTCAATTGGGACGAGTCAGCTTCCATGGGACAAAGCAGGGAAGCCTCATCCAGAGCGTTATCCAGCGATTTTTGCTCCTCGAACAAGGCCGTGGAGAAGCCAGTTCCGGTGCTATCAGCTTCTAAAACCCCATCCAGCAGACGACTGGCAACCGGGTTAATACGCAACGCGTCCCGTCTTTCCTGCAAATCCTTCCACATGAGGAACTTGGCGAAAGAGAGGGTGGTCAGGCTGACACGTTCCTGCACTTCCCATTGCGGGAGCTGGCGGATTTTTGCACGGAAAATGTCAAAGATGCGCGCAACGTCCAAGCCAGCCTCATCCTGAGGAAGCTCTCCTTCCAGTTCAGGAAACCGCATGGCGAAATCCTGCCGAAGAACTTCCAGAAGACTGCCATTCACCCGACTTTCGTCTGTATGGGCGCGCAAGCGGAATGGAGCGTTAATGCTGCTACGTTCCAGAATAACGGGGACCAGAATCAATGGGGCTCTCGTCTTGCGATCCCGCCCACGAGGTTCCCACACAAGTTCTCCCAGAGTCAGGAAAAGTGTGTTTGCCCCTCCTTCCTGCGCAGCCGCACGCGCCTTGCGATAGATTTCTGTAAGAGCGGACTGTAAGCCAGCTTCATCCCGGGCAACCAGCAGTTCACCGTGCTCCAGAGCCTCTGCGGCAATAGCCCTGTGCTGATCGTCATGATGACGCTGCTGATGGAGCACAGCACTCCTCGGGTCAGACCCATCCATCAGTTCGGGACGAGCTCGAAGCCTGAGCGCTGGTTTCCGTTCCCCTCCCCGCATTTCTGCCAGACGGTCTTCCAACCTTCCCGGATCTGCACAGCAGATCTCGATGATCTGCTTTTCAGAGCGTGGCAGGTTCAGAAGGCGGCTTCGGCCTGAAATATCCAGTAGCCGCTTACACCAGCGATCCAAACGGGATTCCGGTGTCTCTTCGTTTTCATGGTCTCCGAGTTCTTCCCGGAGATCAGGCGCTGCTTTCAACTGAGGCGTGGCAGAAGTCTCTACATCATCGCTCTCGGCCGGATCAGTATTAGGCAAAAGCGATGACAACGGCCGAATGCGGCGCAGTCGGGCACGGTGGACGTCTATGACCTCTTCAAATTTCGAGGCTTCACCATCATCCTGAAGCTGGGCAAGCCCACGCTCACATGCCTTTGCGAAATCCGGGCAAGACGCTGCCGTTACAAGCGTTGTCTCGAACACACAGACATCATCAAGGGCTACCCTGTTCCGCAGTCCAGGCAGATCCTGAATGACTGAGGTTCCAGACTGCTCTCGAGATAGCCATAGACCAGCAAACGCGTGGCCTTTGAGCATGATCAGTAATGGCCGCAAGCCAACGGCTTCTAGGCAGGACGCAAACAGTAAGGCTGTATCCAGACAAGTCGCCAGTCGGTCTTCCACAATCTGAGTGGGAAGACGCACCCTTTGGCCAGCCTCCACAAAAGAGGCCGGGGGACTGACATACGTAATGTTTAAGCCAGCGATTGCGCACCAGATCGCCTGTGCCTGTTCCCACGCCCGCTTTCGACCGCCTTGGTATCCTTCCAATGAGCCACTGTGGCCGGCCTGCTGTAGAAGAAGAGAAGCTGAACGGAGAATTTTTGCGACAGCAGGATCATTCGGTAGAACGAAGGCAGCAAGCAGATCGGGCAGCCCCTGTAATCCGCCCCATTCGCTCCGGCAGCGGACAGTCAGAGGAAGAACGCGTTCGAGAAGCGTTGCCCGCGCACCATGGGGCTGTACCTCCGAGACTGTAAAATGAACTTCAGCGCGCGCTGCTTCACTCAGCGAGGCGAGATAGGCGCCATCCAGTTCCACATCGAGGCGCTCTAACGCCCGAAACTGTCCCATTCCGAGAGACTGAATTCGCCAGGAGGTTGTTCGGAGCACACTGGGCTTGGAATGCAGCGTAATCTCAACATCTGAGAGATCCCGATCTGCAAGATTACGAACCGCAAGCTCAAGCAAAACTGGGACGCTGTTTTCCCAGAGAGCACTACTGACGCTCTCCCGGACGACAACCGTCAGCTCGACGATATCTTCTGCAATTGGTTCAGATGTCGCGCCTTCTTCCCGCTCTGCATCTATTACATCCCCTGCACATTCGATTGCCTCTACAGGGGCGAGATCAACGCCCTCGGACATAATTTCTGTGTCAGGAGAAGAGTCCGTCATTACGCGCCACCATCACTTGGTAAAGTCTGGACGGCAGCATACAGGAAGCTTGCGGACAAAGAAAAACCCACCCAGTCAACTGACCGGGTGGGTTCTTCCTGTTTTCATAGATGCTGCGTTCAGCCTCAGACTGAAGCAGGACCTTCAACAGCTTCCAGTTCAGCGCGAACGCTCTGGATTTCACGGCTGAGACGGTCATGCGCATCAGTATCGTTCGGCTCGATCTGGGCCCATGTGGTTTCCAGATCCCGCAGACGATCACGGGCATCATCCGCAGACAGCTCGCTCATGAGCTGAGCAGAATCTGCCAGAATGGTGCAGTGCTCTGCGCCCATATCTGCGAAACCACCGCCCACGAAATAACGGTCGACGATCTTGTCGCCTTCATACAGGGCCACGACGCCACCACGCAGCTGAAGCATCAGCGGTGCACGGTCCGGCATGGCTGCAATATCGCCCTCCATGCCCGGGACCACCGCCATGTCGACCTGACGGTCAACAAGGCGCTTTTCCGGGCTGACGATCTCGATGCGTAGGGGCATCAGGATCAGGCCTCCTGCTTCATCTTCTCGGCCTTGGCGATGGCCTCGTCAATGTCGCCAACCATGTAGAACGCGCCTTCTGGCAGGTGATCGTATTCACCGTTTACAACGGCCTTGAAGGAACGAATCGTGTCTTCCAGAGCAACCAGCTTGCCAGGTGCGCCCGTGAACACTTCAGCCACATGGAACGGCTGGGACAGGAAGCGCTGGATGCGACGTGCACGGCCAACGATCTTCTTGTCTTCTTCAGACAGCTCATCCATGCCCAGGATCGCGATGATGTCCTGCAGACCCTTGTAGGTCTGAAGCGTCTGCTGAACCTTACGAGCGATGTCGTAGTGTTCCTGACCGACGATCTTCGGGTCAAGCGAGCGGGACGTGGAGTCCAGCGGGTCAACAGCCGGGTAGATGCCCATTTCTGCGATCGAACGGTTCAGCACCGTCGTGGCATCAAGGTGAGCAAAGGTCGCAGCAGGCGCCGGATCGGTCAGATCGTCAGCAGGAACATACACGGCCTGAACGGACGTGATGGAGCCCTTCTTGGTGGACGTGATGCGCTCCTGAAGGGCACCCATTTCCGTTGCCAGCGTCGGCTGATAGCCCACGGCGGAAGGAATACGGCCCAGCAGAGCGGACACTTCCGAACCAGCCTGCGTGAAGCGGAAGATGTTGTCCACGAAGAACAGAACGTCCTGACCTTCTTCGTCACGGAAGTATTCTGCGAGTGACAGACCCGTCAGAGCAACGCGGGCACGTGCTCCCGGCGGCTCGTTCATCTGGCCATAGACCAGAGCAACCTTGGAGCCTTCCGTGGAACCGTCTTCAGCGATCTTGATAACGCCAGCGTCCTGCATTTCGAAATACAGGTCGTTACCTTCACGGGTACGCTCACCCACACCTGCGAACACGGACACGCCACCGTGTGCCTTCGCGATGTTATTGATGAGTTCCTGAATAATAACGGTCTTGCCAACGCCTGCGCCACCGAACAGGCCAATCTTGCCGCCCTTCAGGTACGGGCAAAGAAGGTCAACGACCTTGATGCCTGTTACGAGAATTTCGGACGCAGCAGCCTGCTCCTCGAAGGACGGAGCCTTGCGATGGATCGGGAAATACTTGTCGCTAACGATCGGACCACGTTCGTCAATGGCTTCGCCAATGACGTTCAGGATACGACCAAGTGTAGCCGGGCCAACCGGAACCATGATCTGCTTGCCAGTGTCACGGACTTCAGCGCCACGGCTCAGGCCGTCCGTCGTGTCCATGGCAATGCAGCGGACCTGACGCTCACCGATTTCCTGTGCAACTTCCAGAACAAGCGTGTGATCGCCGTTCTGAACATGAAGGGCGTTCAGGATAAACGGAAGATCGCCTTCGAACTGCACGTCAACAACCGGGCCACGCACCTGCGTGACACGGCCGACGACGTTATTTGCAGCCGGGGCAGAAGGGTTAAGAGTCTCAGACATCGGTTCGTCTCCTGCGTGATCTCAAACGGCTTCTGCGCCGGAGATGATCTCGATCAGTTCATTGGTAATGTTGGCCTGGCGCGTACGGTTGTACTTCTGGGACAGACGGTCGATTGCCTTGCTGGCATTCCGGCTCGCGTTGTCCATAGCCGTCATCCGTGCACCTTGCTCACCTGCTGCACTCTCCAGCAGGGCAGAGAAAATCTGCACCTGAAGATTGCGTGGCAGAAGATTGGCCAGGAGCGTAGCCTCATCGGGCTCGAATTCGTATTGGGCAGCCTCGGCAGGCGCCGCATTGTCATTTTCCGCGACGGACAGAGGCACCAGCGGGAGCTGGATGGCAATCTGCGTCATCGCGTTGACGAAGCGGTTGTAGATCAGCGTGCAGCGATCAATCTCGCCGGCTTCAAGCATGGCGACAATCTTCTTGCCCACATACTCAGCCTTGTCGAAACCGACGTCACGGCCTTCCGTCCCTGCCACGCGCTCAACCACCAGATCCGGATATTCCTTTGCAAGAATATCAGCACCCTTACGGCCAACCGGCAGAAGACGCACTGTCCGGCCCTCATCCCGCAGTGTGCGGATCAGCTGACGCGCACTCCGAACGATGTTGGCGTTAAAGCCACCCGCCAGACCACGATCCGAAGTCAGGACCACAACAAGATGGACCTGATCCTTACCCGTACCGCCCAGCAGCGTCGGCAGGCTGGACGCGTCAGCGCCGCGGCTTGCCGCTGCCAGTTCCGCCATCATGCGGCCCATGGCCTCGGCGTAGGGACGAGCCGCCTCAGCCTGGGACTGGGCGCGTCGCAGCTTGGATGCTGCGACCATTTTCATGGCGTTCGTGATCTTGCGCGTCGATTTGACGCCCGTGATCCGACCGCGCAGTTCCTTCAGCGAAGCCATGGACTATCCTCAGGCTGCAAAGCGCTTACCGAAAGCTTCGAGCAGCTCCTTGAGCTTGCCTTCCGTCTCCGGCTTGATCTGGCGATCGTTGCGGATGGCCGTCAGAATACCGGCGCCAGCGCCACGCATTTCCGTCAGCAGTGCAGCCTCGTAGGCCACAACCTTATCCACGGCGATCGGATCAACATATCCACGGGTACCAGCGAAAAGAACAACAACCTGTTCTTCAACCGGAAGCGGGGACGTCTCAGGCTGCTTCAGCAGCTCGACCAGACGTGCACCACGATCAAGCTGCTTGCGCGTTGCAGCATCCAGATCGGAAGCGAACTGCGAGAACGCAGCCATTTCACGATACTGAGCCAGCTCAAGCTTGATCTTGCCAGCAACCTGCTTCATCGCCTTGATCTGAGCGGCCGAGCCCACACGGGACACAGAACCACCGACGTTCACAGCCGGGCGGATACCCTTGTAGAACAGGTCCGTCTCAAGGAAGATCTGACCGTCGGTGATGGAAATCACGTTGGTTGGGATGTATGCAGCCGTGTCACCAGCCTGCGTCTCGATGACTGGCAGAGCCGTCAGAGAGCCACCGCCGTTGGCATCAGACATCTTGGCTGCACGCTCGAGAAGACGGGAGTGCAGATAGAACACGTCACCCGGGAAAGCTTCACGTGCCGGCGGACGGCGCAGCAGCAGTGACATCTGACGGTATGCAACAGCCTGCTTCGACAGGTCATCGTAGCAAGCCAGAGCATGCATGCCGTTGTCACGGAAGTACTCACCCATGGCGCAAGCCGTGTAGGGAGCCAGATACTGCATTGGTGCAGCATCAGAAGCCGTGGCGGCAACGACGATGGAATATTCCATCGCGCCCTGCTCCGTCAGCGTACGAACCAGGTTTGCAACCGTGGAGCGCTTCTGACCAACTGCAACATAAATGCAGTAAAGAGACTTCTTCGGGTCGCCTTCGGCATTGACAGGCTTCTGGGCCACAATGGTGTCAACCAGGATCGCCGTCTTACCGGTCTGACGGTCACCAATGATCAGCTCGCGCTGGCCACGCCCGATCGGCACCAGAGCGTCAATGGCCTTGATGCCCGTCTGCATCGGCTCGCTGACCGACTGACGTGGCATGATGCCCGGAGCCTTCACTTCAGCGCGGCGATATTCGACGTCCGTCAGCGGGCCACGACCGTCGATCGGGTTACCAAGGCCGTCAACAACGCGACCAAGGAGCCCCTTGCCAACCGGAACTTCAACAACGGACTTCGTGCGAAGAACCGTGTCACCTTCACGGATTTCGTCGCCATCACCGAAAATCACGATACCGACGTTGTCGGCTTCGAGGTTCAGCGCCATGCCCTTGAGGCCAGAGCCTTCAAACTCGACCATTTCGCCAGCCATGACATTCGTCAGGCCGTAAACACGAGCAATGCCGTCACCAATCGACAGGACCGTGCCCGTCTCGGAAACGGTCTCGACCTTGTCGAAAGACGCGATCTGCTGCTTGAGGATGTCCGAAATCTCAGCGGGACGGATATCCATCACGCGGCTCCCTTCATGGCGTTCTGCAGGCGAGTCAGGCGCCCGGCGATCGAAGTATCAAACAATGTAGAACCGACACGTACAGTCATGCCGCCAATCAGGGAGGCATCTGTACGTTCGATCATGGACACGCGGCTGTAACCCGCTTCGGCCAGACGGCCCTGAAGCTGGCTGCGCTGCATGTCAGTAAGAGGCTGAGCGGAGCGGATTTCTGCAACGGTTTCGCCGCGGAGGCTCGCATCAAGGGCCAGCACGCCATCTAGAATAGAAGCGAGATCAGCAAGACGGTGGTTAGCAGCAATCACGCCGACGAAGCGACGGACGGCATCTCCGAAACCGAGTTTCTCGGTCAGGGCACCAGCTACCTTGCTTGAACGATGCGCATCAAGGCGGGAGTCCGCAAGGAACGTCCGCAGGTCAGCACTCTGGGAAATCGCATCGCGAAGTCCCCGAACCTGAGCCAGCACATCAGAAAGCGCTCCCTGCTCTGAGGCATAGTCGTAAAGCGCTCGGGCATAGCGTTGAGCCAAGCCACCTGTGGGTCCCATCTGCGGCACCTGTGTCACCGTCACACGCGTGTTCCGTCTCACTTTTCCGCCGCAGGATGCGGCCGGAACCGGCTTATCCGGTCCCTTGCTTCCAAATCCGTTGGGATTCAGGCACACACGACCCTACGCAGGATTCGTCTGAACCCGGTCCTCCACTTGGCGCCGCCTCTAGCACGTCCCCATGATCCAGTGCAACCGAGGCAGAGCTACAACCTTACCGCACAACTAAATTTTTCAGCGTAACACTGCTCTTTGCAGGCAAATTCTTCATTCCCAAAAACAGTAGCGCGCATGCCAGCCTGCTGCTGTCAGGGAGAGCTCAGAATTTCTACAATTTTGCGGAAGTGCTTCACAATCATTGGGGACTGTGTTCAGGCAGAGATAAAACGCCGGGCATCGAGCAAGAGAGTTGCGGAGTATGCAATCAGCTCACAGGAACTGCGGCCAGACGCTTGGCAGAGCAGAAAAGGCACATACGAAATACCCAGCTCTGATTAGTCGCTTGGATCAGTTTTTTTGGGGAACCTGCTGGAGCGGGCGAAGGGAATCGAACCCTCCTCAGAAGCTTGGAAGGCTACTGCATTACCACTATGCTACGCCCGCCCTTAGGTTGCCGGTGTCATACTCCATTCCTCAGCATCCTCGCAAGAGGGGGAATGCCAGAAATGAAAAATATGAACCTAGATGCTTATGGGTACTTGACTTTCATCTCTGAACATTATCTTTTCCGCCCCACTGTCGTTGGTGTATCACAGTCTTTGTGGTACCCCCGATGATAGGGGCGTAGCTCAATTGGCTAGAGCGTCGGTCTCCAAAACCGAAGGTTGTGGGTTCGAGACCCTCCGCCCCTGCCACCCCGCTTTACCGGATAGCTTTTCCGGCACCGGGACGCGGATTTTCATTTGATTCGAGGACGATGGTGTCGGTCACTACCCCGAAAGACGAGTCGCGTAAGACGGCGCCTCATAAAAACGGATCCGGCTTCAATCTGGGCACGTATATCAAAGACGTGCGCAACGAAGCCAAGCGGGTTACGTGGCCTACACGTCGTAACACCCTCATTACGACGGGTGCGGTGCTTGCCATGGTTACCGTGACCTGCATCTTCTTCTTCATCGTGGATCAGGTCATTGGCCTGGGCGTCCGCGAGCTGTTTGGCGTTGGAGGCTAGGTCCGCAGCATGGCAAAACGTTGGTATGTTGTGCATGTCTATTCCGGGTTCGAGAAAAAGATCGCGAGCCACATTCAGGAGCAGGCTGCACAGAAGGGCTTATCTGACCATTTCGAGCAGATCCTTGTCCCATCTGAAGACGTGACGGAAATGCGCCGGGGCCGTAAGGTCAATTCAGAGCGCAAGTTCTTCCCGGGCTACGTTCTTGTGAAGATGGAACTGACAGATGATGCATGGCATCTCGTCAAGGACACCCCCAAGGTCACCGGCTTTCTGGGAACGCGTAATCGCCCAACCCCGATTACGGCTGCAGAAGCAGACCGGATCATGAAGCAGGCTCAGGAAGGTGTGGAACGTCCACGTTCTGCCCTCACCTTCGAGATCGGCGAGCAGATCCGCGTTGCAGACGGCCCGTTCACGTCCTTTACGGGCATGATCGAGGAAGTGGACGAAGAACGTCAGCGTCTCAAGGTCAGCGTTTCCATCTTCGGTCGTTCGACCCCGGTGGACCTGGACTTCACGCAGGTTGAGAAGCTCTAATCTCTTCTGCTGAGACGATATGAATAAAAAAAAGGCTCCCATTTGGGAGCCTTTTTTTTATTGCCTCAAGTAGTCCCTCTTACCGGCTTGTGGAGGGAAGTGATCGCAGCCGGGAAGCCGCATGATCCGCGAGAACGGACAGCCCCTGACTGAGAGATGCCACCAGCTTACCGGTATTAAGCTGCGCACTCTCAGGAGATTGCCAGGCAAACGCTTCAGTCAAAACGGGACCAATCATTTTTTGCGCAGGGTGAACAGACACTGCCCCCGTGATATAGGCCCGCCCCACTGAATCAGCTTCGAAGTTCCGAATCGTCACCTCTACGTAAGCTGTCGGGGTTGTTGTCACCGCATCTCCTTGTGACACGACCGCC
This sequence comes from Gluconobacter sp. P5B12, assembly GCF_018812035.1. Lineage (NCBI taxonomy): Bacteria > Pseudomonadati > Pseudomonadota > Alphaproteobacteria > Acetobacterales > Acetobacteraceae > Gluconobacter > Gluconobacter sp. P5B12. The sequence continues at coordinate 13,447 of NZ_JACRVV010000008.1, forward strand.
GTGCCCGGAAGACGCTGCGCTAAATCAGTCGTGAGCGTCTGAGCAATCATATCGGGAAGCGCTTCACTCCAGCTATCACCCGTAGCCAGCTTGGTCTGGTAATCCCGATTTTGCCGGACGATCGTATCCCGATCGAGACGCAAAGGGACAACAGGCGTCCGGACCTCTACGACGACTGGTCCACCGCCCTGAGCCGCTCCAGATATGGGTGACAGCGTATAAAGGGTGGGGTCACTGCTACAGGCTGCCAGAGCAGCCGATAAACCAACCATGCATCCCACGGACAAAAGGCGCATACGAAAAGACGAATATTTTGCCATGGGGTCAGTTCCTGCGGCCTGTAATGAGTGCTGATGGGTGATGTCCCAGATAATCCGTCAGAAAGCGCAGCGAGCGCGCCATCTGCGTCATCTGTGTAATCATACCCTGAAGGCTACGATGGAAATCCGTATCTCCACCGTAGGCCCCCAGAAGAGTCTGGGCGTTGGTCAGAGTTCCTTGCAGCGCAGTCATAAGCTCTGGAAGATGCTGATTTGCGTTTTTGCTCAAGGCGTCCAGATTTTGGAGAGAATTACGCAGGGCAACCAGAGACTGCGTCACCTCACGGCTGTTCAAACGACCATCCGCATGAGCGATCAGGTCATTAACGTGCTCACCAATCTGCGTAAGCGGCATCGCGGCAATTTTGTCTGTGATGGTGGAAACAGATTCCATGATCCCATCCATGCCACCTGGCTGACTGGGCAGCACTGCTATGTCACCCTCATACGTCATGGTGACAGGTGGCGTGTTCTTCACGAATTGTAGTCCGATCAGAGACTCACCCGTCAGGAAGCTGGCACTTTGCACAGAAGCGCGCAGACCATTGGCCACAAACGCCGCAAGGTATTCCTTGGCGCGCGCAAGCTGGCTTTCATTCCATTCCGGCATCATGCGCTCAGGCTCGATCTGCATTTCCACACGCACTTTCGGGTGCGCCTGCGGAGAGGGCATCTGCAGCTTTACGGACGTAACCGTACCAACCTGCAAGCCAAACAGGCTGACCTGACTTCCGGCAGCCAGCCCCTTCACGGACGTGTCGATATACGTCACGACACGAAGACGTTGATGATACCGGGCACTCTCTGCGTCAGCCTGACTGGTATAGAGCTTGAAAACCGAGTTTGCAGGCGCGACCGGAGCATTAATGGCATTTCGGTTATCCGGCAGGCCAAACGCCACGCCGCCGGAAAACAGCGCTTGCAGCGACTGCATCTGAACCTTCAGACCACCCGCACCAAGACCAACCTGAATACCCGAGACATTCCAGAAGCGGCTGTCGGTCCGCAGGTAGTGGTCATATGGAGCCTTGATGAAGACCTGCACAACGATCGGCCCCTCGCCGCCTGGCGGCATGGTATAACCGAGCACATCACCAACAGGCACATCCCGGAAGAAGACAGGAGCTCCCTCGCCCAGGGAGCCCAGAGCTGGCGACACAAGCCAGAATGTTGTTCCAGGCTGATCAGAACGAACGCCAGGAGCAGCTTCAAGGCCGCGGAATTCGGTTTGATAGTGCTGTCCGGATGTTCCAGGATCAATGGCAATATAGGCACCGGAAATCAGTGTATCGAGCCCGGTAATGCTTGCACCGTTAATACGTGGCCGCACGACCCAGAAGCGTGTGCTGTCCGTCAGGATATGAGCACTATTCGCATTCATCTGAACCTTGACGCTCACATGGCGCATGTCACGGCTCAGGGTAATTTCCTGAACAGTACCCAACGTCACGGCCTTGTTCTTGACCTGCGTCTGGCCGGGAGTCAGGCCATCCGCTGTATCAAAGGTAATCGTGATTTCAGGTCCACGCGTGGCAAAATGCTTCCAGGCCAGCCAGCCAGAAATCAGAATGGCCAGAACCGGAATTAGCAGGATCAGGGAGAAGCGGGTCCGGCGTACCGGAGCTTCCTCCGGAAAGGCCGGCTGCTGCCCGCGATCATTTCGGGAATCGCTCACGCGCTTTCAGGCTCCATATGAGAGGTATCAGAAGAAGGAACGGGGCCATCGGGTGCCCGCTTGTCAGGAAGAGTACGGCCCGCCGCATCCGTGGGGACGGAGCTGTTCAGACCGGCCGCATCCCACATTGACCGAGGGTCAAACAGTTCCACGGCAAAAATGGTCAGGATCACGACCAGTGCAAAGCAAATCATTCCGGGATCGGCAGCAACATTGGCCAGAAAGGCAAAATGTACGACCGCACAGAGAATAGAGATCATAAAAACGTCGATCATCGACCAACGTCCAATAATGTCCACCATGCGATAAAGCTTCCCAAGCAGTGGCAACTGCCACCGGGATCGCAGCTTTGTGCTGATGATCATAAAGCTCAGGGCCAGAATTTTCAGCACCGGAACGGTAATGCTGGCGAACAGAACCAGCAGGGCCAGAGGCACCATCCCAGCCTGCCACAGCTCGATAACACCACTGATAATTGTACTGGGCGCCCCCGAGCCTACCTTTGTGTAGGTCATGACCGGCAACATGTTGGCCGGGATGTAGAAAATAACGCCTGCAATCAGGAGACAGGTTGCCGATGCGAGGCTCTGCCTTTTACGCCGCCGCAGAATCTGGTCACACCTCGGACAATCTCCCATATCAGCCTCCTGCAAGACAGGGTGATCGAAGGCGACCACCAGTCCGCATGCGTGACAGGAGAGCATGTGCTCAACAGGAGGAAGCGCGTCTTCATGGGCATCCAGATGGGTGACATCCAGAACACGCCCGCGATGACCATCCACCCTCTTCCGCAAATCGCGGTTATTCCAAATGAGGTCATCATCGAAGGTGGAATCCATGGCAGCCATCGTCAGCATCAGGCCACCCAGCAGGTATACCCCTGGCTGCAAATCAACGAGAGCAAGATCAACCAGCTTGGTATAGGCAACCAGAACGCCCAGGACATAGACTTCCACCATGGACCAGCCCCGAAGGCGGTCATACCAGGTCAAAAGTCTTGGGGTCCAATCCGGCATATGGGGACGAGATGCGCCGTACAGCACAGCTCCCATCAGAGCAATGACAATCCCCGGCATGGCCAGAGTTGTCAGTCCAACCAAGAAAGACATGGTGTTGTAGCCCTGATGCGCCAGCTCGATAGGACCAGACATCAGGGCAACCGTGTTCTCACGCCCATAGACATTTAGCGTCATGAGGGGGCTGATCAAAAGAGCAATATAGAGCGCTGCTGAAGCCACACAGAAAGCAGCGGGCGCTCCGATGACAGAGGTCTTGCGCCGCCGCACAATCTGCGCACCACATCGCTCGCACTCAGCCAGGAAACCCGGCTTGAGTTCCGGAACTCTCTGGAACAACCCACAGACAGAGCATTCGTGCAGACCTTCCACGACATGCAACGCCGCACGTGGGCGCTGCGGGCTCCGGGAAAGATTGACGGCATTCTGCCAAAGACGTTTATGAAAACGGTCAGTCATGACGCTCCTAACCTAACGCATGGAGCCGCCATAAGACAGTGCAGCCAGCACGAAGTGGCCCACGCATCAGGATCTGATGCCGGATGGTAGACCCATTTTAGAGCATTTGCCCAGAGCCAGAAAATTTTCCGGCAATATTTTGACAAAAAACCAGGCGCTGCAGTTTGCAACAACACTGAATGTGTTTGCCTACATGCTTATCTATTCTGATTCTGAGGGGGAATGCCTCGATGGTGCCGGAGAAGAGATTCGAACTCCCGACCCCATCATTACGAATGACGTGCTCTACCAGCTGAGCTACACCGGCGCATCCATCGAGGTGGGCGCGTTTTAACTAACGCTTTTGAACTTGGCAAGCCCTTAATGAAAGAAAACCATCTTACATTCTATGAAAACGTCACATCTGACAGCACAATCAGGCAAAACTCCAACCACGCTAACGCGTAAAGGCATCATACACCTTGTTTTCAGGAGGACAGACCATGCCGCGTGGAGACAAATCAGCCTACACGGACAAACAAAAACGTCAGGCTAAACATATTGAAGAAAACTACGAAAAGCACGGCGTCTCAAAGAAAGAAGCCGAAAGCCGTGCTTGGGCGACCGTCAACAAAGAAAGTGGCGGCGGCAAGAAAAGTGGGTCAGGCCGGAAAAAACACCCGAAAGATTAAATCCGGCCCAATCTGGGTAATAAATGTTTCAGGCGGCATCCCAAGCGGCACGGGCAGCATCAACTCCAGCGCCACGCGGCAGACTGACACCCTCGCCTGCAAGAACAGCCTCAAACGCGGCCAGCGTTAGCAGAACCTTGTGCTTCTGCGCATTTACACCCATAGCGCCAATACGCCAGATCTTGCCGGTCAGTGGGCCGAAAGACGAGACGATCTCGATTTCAAAGTCCTTGCGCATCAACTCGCGAACACGGGCATTATCAACCCCTTCCGGAACCCATACGCCAGTCACATTGGTCATCCGCGTAGCATCGTCGCCATAGACGCGCAGCCCCATCGCCCGCAGACCGGCCACCATGGCCCGTCCAGCACGCGTATGACGTGCGACACGAGCATCCACACCTTCCTCAACCACGATCCGAGCAGCCTCGCGGGACGCATAAAGCATGGACGTCGCTTCGGTGTGGTGATTCATCCGTGCTGGAGACCAGTAATTCATGAGCATCGCCAGATCGAAGTAATTCGACTGAATTACCGGCCCCTCGCCCTGCGGCTGGCCCGTAGCAATACCCGCCTCATCATGGCGCCGACGCAGAATAGCCTCCACGGCACGATCCGACAGCGTGATCGGTGCAGATCCCGGCGGTCCGCCCAGGCATTTCTGAAGCCCGGCAGTTGCGACATCAATGTTCCAGGCGTCCGTCTTGAACTCCATTCCGCCCAGCGTGGCAGTCGCATCGACATACAGAAGGACATTATGACGGCGGCAAATAGCACCGATTTCTGCGAGTGGCTGGGCCGTTGTGGTGGACGTATCGCCATGAACGGTCGCCACAAGGCCAGGCTTGTGTTCGATGATGGCAGCTTCGATGGCGGCGGGGTCAACGACCTGTCCCCACTCCACATCCACAGTGCAGGGAATGCCACCACACCGGTGAACAATCTCTGTCAGCAGAAGACCAAAGCGCCCGATCCGCGGAATAAGCACCTTCATGCCCGGAGAAACCAGCGAAACCAGAGCAGCCTCAATGGCCGAGCGGGCGGAACCGTTGATCAGCAGCGTCCAATGGTTTTTTGTCTGAAAGACTTCCCGGTACAGCGCCATGGTCTCGTCCATGTAAGCCGTCATTTCCGGGTCCATCTGGCCAATAACGTCCGTTGCCATGGCTCGTAGAATGCGTGGGTGCACATTGGCAGGCCCTGCACCCATCAGCAGGCGCGACGGCGGATCAATTTGAGCAAAAGACGAAGTCATGACTGATATTCCTTGACGAAAGCGAGCAGGGCGCGATGGGCGAGTTCAACATCTTCCACAAGCACCGTCTCATCTGGATGATGGCTCAGGCCACCCGGACTGCGAATAAACAGCATACCCATCGGGCAGAAGCCTGCCATAGCCATGCTGTCATGCCCGGCGCCACTGAGAAGCCGTGGGGCGGAACGCCCTGTCACCGTTTCAACAGCCGAAGCGAACCGTTCAATGATTCGCGGGGAGCAAGCAGCCGCTGCCAATTTCTGTGGAGCTGAAAAGGAAACCTCTAGTCCGCGCCGGTTCGCAATGTCCCGAATATCGGACCTGATGCCCTCCGCCAGTGCGTCACGGAGTTCATTGGAGCCTGCACGCATATCCAGTGAAAACCAGACATCTCCGGGAATGACGTTAGAAGTGTTGGGCGTCACTTCCATCTCTCCAACCGTTGCCACGAGATTTCCGGCCCCGTTCAACCCACGCTTTTCTACTGCCAGCATCATCTCCGCAGCCCCGGCTAGTGCATCGCGGCGCAGAGTCATCGGCGTAGTACCAGCATGATCGGCCTGCCCTTTGACCATGACGCGCTGGCGGGTCTGGGCAGCGATCGCGGTCACGACGCCCAAAGGCTCATCCGCAGCTTCCAGACAAGGGCCCTGTTCAATATGCGGTTCGATAAAGGCCAGAATATCCTCTGCTCGGCGCGTTGCATTCTTTAGCTGCGACGGGTCCAGGCCATATGACAGCATCGCTTCAGCAACCGTCATGCCTTGAGAATCCGTTACGCCCTGAGGAACGGCACTGATCTCCCCCGTCATCGTTCGGGAGCAGATCATGGGAACAGGAAACCGGGATCCTTCCTCGTCACCAAACCCAACCACCTCGATCGGGAATGGAAGGCGTGTGTCCTGTTCCTTCAAGGCTGCAACCAGCTCGATTCCCAGCATCACCCCGAGGTTGCCGTCAAAAGCTCCCCCATTCCGCACCGTATCAAGATGCGAACCAATCAGGAGAACCGGGGCCTTTGGGTTCGTGCCCTCATAGCGACCAACCAGATTACCCACGGCATCCGTTCGCACATCCATACCCGCTTCTTCCATCCAGATCTGGACCTGAGCGAGGGTATGCCGATAAGATGTTCCGAGCCAGTAACGGAAAAGGCTACCAGCCGTCTCGCTGAATGGAGGTTCAACGAGAATGCGGCACCGTTGAACGGCACGGGCTCCGTGGGCTGTCATTTTGTCTCCACCAGAAGGACGTACAATCTTGGATAAAGTTTGCGCTCATAACGGGACCAGATCAAGTTGATCTCGTGATAAAACTCACCCCACATATTCGCATGAAAGATCAAACCCACCTTGATCCCATGCATCTTCAGTCGTTTTTGGCGGTCGCAGAAACTCTGCATTTCACGTCTGCCGCTCAGATGCTGGGTGTCAGTCAGTCGACCATCAGCCAGCATGTCAGCCGACTGGAAGAGCAACTGGGCACCCGTCTCCTGGCACGCAGCACCAAGACCGTCCGCCTCACGGAAAACGGCACGGCCCTCGTCTCATTAGGGCAACGCCTTCTGCAGGTTGAAGACAGTCTGTTTGCCTATTTTCGGGATGGTACACCGCGCGGCACCATACGGCTGGGGGTAACGGAAGACCTGCTCTTAACGCGTTTCCCGGAAATTCTGGGTGTCTTTCGCGCTGCCCATCCGTCTCTTCAGATCACAATGACAGTCGGGCTCAGTGCGTCCCTGACGCGCCTTCTGGACAATGACGAAATTGATCTGCTCTGCGGTATGCGGCGCTCTTCCGAAACGCATGGTCAAAAGCTCTGGACCGAAGAGTTACGGTGGTTTGGCCCAGCGCAAACGCCATTCACAGAAGGCCAGTCCATTCCACTGGTGACTTTCCCTGAAGGCAGCGTGACCCGGCGCCTTGCGATCGAAGCCCTGAACCGTGCCGAACAGCCGTGGCACATCGCGTTCACCAGCGGCAATCTGAGCGCGATTCTGGCTGCCGTCCGGGCAGGATACGGCATTACGGCACAACCCGGGTTTCTGCGAGAGACTGAGGGGCTTTCCCTCTACGAGACGCCCTCGCTCCCGCTTGTCCCGAATGTCGATTTCATTGCGGCCACACGTCATCAGACGGCTCAGGGGCCAGAAGAGCTGCTGATCCAGACTTTGTGTGACCATATCTCCCGCCTCCAATCTTCCTCTCCTTCCTGACGGGTATTTTCCATGCAGACGCCCAATTCTCTCCGCGGGATGGTGACATCCCCCCATCACCTCGCAAGTCAGGCTGGACTGGACGTCCTGAAGGATGGCGGAACAGCTATTGAAGCCATTGTAGCAACGGCCGCCGCACTGGCTGCGGTCTACCCCCACATGACAGGCCTCGGCGGGGACTCGTTCTGGCTGATTTCCTATCCGAACGGACAGACCATCGCGATTGATGCCTGCGGACGGCTGGCCAGAAATGCCACGCTGGATCTGTATGCTCAGGCTGGTCACAGCGTCATCCCTTGGCGGGGCGGTCTGGCGGCCAATACCGTCGCGGGAACGGTCTCTGGATGGGAAGCAGCCCTGAAAGAAAGTGCCAAAGAACAGCCCTCCCTCCCGCTAGATCGCCTCCTGCGCGATGCCATCCATTATGCCAGCACCGGACGCGTCGTTTCGGAGAGCGAAGCCGCACTTCTGAAGGAAAAGCAGGCAGAGCTTTGTGGAAACGAGGCTTTTCGGTCTTTCTGCATCCCTGACGATATTCCCTGGCAGGAAGGAGAAATTCAGACCTCCCCTATTCTGGCGGCTACACTCCGAAGCCTCGCGCATCACGGTCTGCGGAGTTTTTATGAGGGCGATCTGGCAAAAGGCATGGCGGCCGATCTTGAGGCCGCTGGCAGCCCCCTGCGTCTGGACGACTTCCTGTCTCATCGCGCTGAAGTCAAAGCGCCGCTGGATGTTCAGACGTCGATGGGGACGCTCTATAATATGGCACCCCCAACACAGGGGGCAGCCTCTCTATTGATACTCGCGCTGGAAGATCGTCTTCCACAATGCGACGCACCGGAAAGCTATGAACACCTTCACGGACTGATCGAGGCCACGAAGCAGGCTTTTCGTTACCGAAATCGCGAAATCGATGGTCGCTCAACTGCGGAAGACGATATTCGCGCCCTTCTGCAAGACCCGTCAGCGCTGGACGAAATGGCCGCCCGCATTTCCATGACAGAAGCATTCCCCTGGACGGAAGAAACCCAGTGGGGCGACACGACATGGATGGGCGCCATTGATAGCAATGGTATAGCCGTCAGCATGATCCAGAGCCTTTATTTCGAGTTTGGGTCCGGTGTGATGCTGCCGCAAAGTGGTCTGTTCTGGCAGAACCGTGGATCTTCATTCCGTCTGAAACCCTCTGGCTGGAACTGCCTGCTTCCCGGCTCAAAGCCTTTCCACACCCTGAACCCCGCTGCTGCGCGTCTCAATGACGGACGCGTCATGGTTTACGGAACCATGGGGGGTGAAGGCCAACCCCAAACACAAGCCGCCGTTTTCAGCCGCTATGCCCGACATGGCGTCCCACTACAGGAGGCAATTTTCCGTCCCCGCTGGCTCCTGGGGCGCACATGGGGGCAGGAAAGCACGTCGCTAAAACTGGAGCCTGGATTTGATCCGACCGTAGTTCAGGCCCTTCAGGATGCAGGACATGTGATTGAGCAGCTTCCTGGCATGTCATCCATCATGGGACATGCCGGAGCCATCGTAAGGCATGCGAATGGTCGCCTCGAAGGGGCTACCGACCCACGCAGCGATGGGTCCGTGGCGGCCTGGTAACTTAAAGAAAAGGAGGCGCTCCTGGAAAAGCGCCTCCTTTTCATGTTCAGACCAATCGAGTTTCGGCAGTTCCATCCCGCTCAAGGGATTCCCCTAGAGCCAGCAGCAGATCTTCCCTGCCCGGGCGCGCAATAAGCTGAGCTCCCAGAGGTAGTCCTGCCGTTTTCATCGGGATCGTCAAAACCGGGAAGCCTGCCAACGTCAGCGGTTGCGTATAAAGCCCCAGATTGGCACGCGCAGAGACCATTTTACCCCCTACTTCAATCAATGGCTGATCAAAGCGTGGTGCCTCACCCACCACAGCAGGCGCCAGCAGAATATCTGCATCAGCAAACGCCTCATGCATCCGTGCGCGGAACCAGTTTCTCAGACGATGCGCCTGAAAAATCAGGGAAGCCGGCAAAAGGGCGCCTGCAAGCAGACGGTCACGCACCGACGGATCGTAATCTTTCGCCTGTGTGCGCAGCCGATGCAGATGCAATGCTGCTCCTTCCGAGGCGCTGATCACGAAAGCAGACGCTCTCGCCCGCGCGACTTCAGGGAGTTCCACCGTGTTTTTGGCACCAAGCCGGGCCGCCAGTGCGTCTACTGCCTCCTGCATGGAAGCGGACATGTTCTCCGCAAACCATCCACCCAGGCGCGCCACTTTCAAGCCACCAACATCAACAGGTGCGTTTTCCGTCCGTACCAATGCCTCAAAACATGCTCTCAAGCCGCCCGCACTGTCCGCAAAAGGCCCAACTGTGTCGAGGCTGGCAACAAACGGGTAGCTACCCTCAATTGGAAAACGCCCCTGCGTTCCCCGAAGCCCCCAAACGCCACACAAAGAGGCTGGAACACGGATGGACCCGTTGGTATCGGACCCCAGACCAAGCGAAAACAGGCGCGCTGCCACCCCAGCCGCCGATCCACCAGACGAACCACCCGCCAGATGATCCGACGCATGAGGGTTGCGCGTGACGCCATGGTGGGCATTGTCCGTCGCAAAGCCGTAAGCAAATTCGTCCATGTTGGTCAGAGCTACAGGAATAGCTCCAGCTTCGATCAGACGTGCCACGAGTGCGGCATCCCGCGTCGCAGGCGGATCATTTGCCAGCACCTTCGAACCCGCTGTCGTAACCTGACCGGCCACATCAAACAGATCCTTGATCCCAAATGGAACACCCGCCAAAGCGCCAGGATCACGGCCTTCCGCAACAGCAGAATCAACCGCAGCGGCAGCGGCAAATGCACGATCCGTAAGGGGACGCGTGACGCAATTCAATGCTCCATCCCGCTCGGCGATGTCTGCAAAAACCGCTTTGGTTACGTCTGTTGCAGATAACTCGCCGCTTCGAACACGCGCAGCAATGTCCAGCGTGCGAAATTCAAGCCCGCTCATGGTTCGTACTCGAACGCAGGTTCAAGCCTGTCGGACAGTTCCAATCCCTCAATCAGGGTTGCGTAGGAACGCAGAAGGTCGAGGTTCATCCGAACCCCCTTATGAAATTCAGCGGGTATCACAAGGCCATTTGCCTTTGCGAGCACCTCGATCTCGTTATCTTCCAAAAGATTCATGCTGCTGCCGTTGCCTCTTCAGAGTCAGTCTTCAGGATATGTCGGCCATCAGGGAAACATGCGCAGCCAGAATCTTCCAGCCATTCTGTGTACGAAACCATGTCTGACTCTGCCGACCGATCTTCGAACCGCCCCGGCGTTGAAACTCCAGATCAACCACGGCGGCATGCTGGCCGATAACCGTGATGACGCGTTTCAGCACATCCCGTGGGGGAGAACCACCTGGACGCTGCTTCCGGAACGCCCTGATTTCTTCGATGCCGTAGAGATTTTCACCAACCCCGTACCGGACCGTCTCTGGCCCCGCATAGAAGAGATCATCCAGTATCTGAAGATCATTTTCACCCAACGCTTTTTCATAAAGATCAGCCAGGCCTGAAACCTCAGCCAGAATTTTGGGGTCATTCAGCATCCTATATTTTTCCTTCTGCATGCCCTGCGAGCACGACGTCATGCCCCTCGTCTCGCAGAGACTGAACCTGTCGGGCATCAAGATCGGTGTCTGTAAATATACAGGAAACCTGATCCAGGAACCCAACACTGTAAGTGGAGTGGCGCGCAAATTTTGTGCTATCCACAAGAAGAAAGCACGTCTCCGTCCGCTTCATCATAAGCGCGTTGAGCCTGGCCTCTTCCTCATCAGGCGTCGAAATCGTCGCATCTGGTTGCACAGCACTGGCGCCGAGAAATACCTGATCGAACCAGAGTTTCTCCAGTGCCTGCTCTGCCAAAAGTCCGACCAGACTGCGATTGGTATGCCTCACTCTGCCACCCAGAAGAATCGTCTCGACACCTTCAACACCGCTCAGCATTTCCGAAACCATGATATTGTTGGAAAAGACCGTCAGTGGCATGGGAGAAATGCGCAGACGCCGCGCGAGCTGCAGAACGGTTGTCCCGGCATCAAAGAAAACCTTTGATCCTCGCTCGATACGGCAAAAAGCCAGATCCGCAATGGCTCGCTTATGTTCAAGTGCGTGATTTTCCCGCGCCTCAAACGCGACCTCTCGATCGATGGAAGCAGTCAAGGAAGCACAGCCGCGTGTCCGGATGACAATGCCCTGCTCTTCAAGTAACTGAAGATCCCGCCGGATCGTCGCAAGAGAGGCATCCACCTGTCGGGCCAGTTCGTGGACACCACTCATTCCGTTCAGGTAAAGGTAATGCCGGATCTGAGCCAGCCGGTCAGAAGCCAAAAGACGCTCTCCCTACTGAGCCATGACACGGTGCGCCGAAGCATACCCATATTTTTCAAAAAGCACGCATAAAATGATCGAAATCGGAACGTTTCGCTCAGAAAGATGACTTGACATGACTGGCCTCTGACTAGTCTGATCAGATGAGGATCCTACTACCCGCAAAGAAAGCCTGGCCGTGACTGAACCCTGTATCGCAGCGATTGATGGCGGGGGCAGCAAGACTCTCCTTGTTGTCCTTCGTCAGGATGGAACAGTCGCCGTGAGCCGGCAGACAGGTGGAACCAACCCTTTTGACCAACCCTTCTGGCGCGAGAGGCTGACAGGCCTCCTTCAGGCACTCCCAGCCGAGACCCAGTCTGTCGGACTTGGACTAGCCGGATACGGCGAAAGTGAAACGCTTTGCGCCCGGCAAAAAAATGCTGTCTCCGAAAACCTTAAAGACATTCCATACTCCCTCACAAATGACGTGGATATGGCCTGCTCAGCCGCATTTGGGGGACAGCCCGGCATTCTTCTCCTCTCTGGAACAGGCTCCATGGCCTGGGCTTCCGATGCTGCTGGAAAACATTGCAGGGTCGGTGGATGGGGGAGCCTATTTGGCGATGAAGGCAGCGCCTACCAGATTGGCCGAAACGCCCTGGCACTTCTGACGCACATTCTCGATGGTCGAAACACGCAGGACGCCTGCTTCCTGGCCCCCTTCACTGCGGCCATGGGCCTGCCATCCAGCCCGGAACTCTGCACGCCTGCTCTTCTGGAGTGGTATGGCACCCTTGAGCATCCTCGCTCTGCCGTTGCAGCTCTCGCCCGTCACGTATCTGTTCTGGCCGAAGACGGTTGTGTCCCGGCCATGGCTCTTCTGGATCAGGCTGCATCTGATCTGGCCACGCATATCATTGCGGCGCGTAGAAAAATGCCGGGATTAGACCTTCCCTGGAGCTATGCGGGCGGTACGCTTCAAAGCGCGTACCTGCGAAATGCCATCGCAAAACAATGCGGAGCGCCTCGCCCGCCCCTTCTCCCTCCCATTGGCGGAGGCCTCATTTCTGCTGCCCGCCAGGCCGGATGGGCCGCAGATATACATTGGATTCAATCCCTCTCCCGTACCCTCGACACCGTAGGCTCAGGGGCCTGAAAGGTTTTCTTATGAACGCTACTGAGCGCGGTATTCGCGAACAGTTTCCACTCTGGAACCAGGTAGACATGCAGGATGTCCATCCGGACCCGGAGACTTTCACAGTCGTCGTGGGATGTGGAACATCTGTTCATATTGCGGATTCAATCGCGGCAAGCCTGAACGCCAATGGTATGTTTTCCCGTGCCGTCGCAGGCAATGAGTGGACACGCCGCCCGCAGGATTATGTGCCGTCCTCAATCCGCCCAAACATTCTGGCTCTTTCACGCAGCGGAGAGTCGACTGAGACAGTCGCCGCTGCCATCGAAAGCCGAAAGAGCGGGCTGCACGTTACAGCTTTCACCTGCGCGGAAGACACCAGTCTCGAGAAGAACGCAGACGAAACCGTCTTGGCCAAAACCCATGCGGAAGAAGGCATCGTCATGACGGCTTCGGCCAGTCTGATGCTGCTGATGGGCCTGCGTTATGCGGGTATTTCCGTCATGCCGGAAACAACAGAGGCTGCCGAGGAACTCCTTAACGCTGCAGATCCGCAGCTCAAGGCTCTAATCGAAGGCCGTTCCCATTTCGTGTTCCTGGGCGCTGGAGCACTTTATGGCGTTGCCCGCGAAGGCTCCCTGAAACTTCAGGAAATGAGCCTCAGCCAGACGGAGGCGCATCATCCACTGGAATACCGTCACGGCCCGATCAGCCTGATTGATAACAGCTCTCTCGTCGTCTTCCTGTACCACCCAGACACGCTGGAAGAAGAGAGCATTCTTGCCAAGGATCTGATCGGCAAGGGCGCACGCGTTCTCGGCATTGGTGGCCCCGGCACCGTCTCTCTTTCCGTTAAGGAAGGCGCAGATGTTCGCCCGCTGGTCGTTCTGCCAGTGCTTCAGCTTTTCGGCGAATATATCGCGCGCTCAAAGGGATTGGATACTCTGGCCCCTCGTCATCTGACCAAAGTTGTGACGATCGCCTGATTCATGAGCCTTTCTCCGTTCCTGAACCTCGTTCGCCAGACGCACGATCCAGACGTTCCGAAAGCCCAACGTCAAGGCCTGACCTCTGTCTGTTCCGCACACCCACTGGTGCTGGAGGCAGCACTTCAACGCGCTGCCCGGACCAAGAGACATGTTCTGATCGAGGCGACCTGCAATCAGGTCAATCAGGATGGGGGTTATACTGGCATGACCCCGGCAGATTTCCGGGATCTTGTGCTTGGAATTGCCGCTAAGGTCGGCTGCCCGGCGCATCTTGTTCTGCTGGGCGGCGACCATCTTGGGCCCAATCCATGGAAATCCCTGCCTCCGCAGAAGGCCATGGACAAAGCCCTGACCATGATCGAAACCTTTGCAAAAGCGGGCTTCGTAAAGCTGCACCTCGATGCCAGCATGGGCTGCGCGGGCGAACCGGTTGCGCTTTCCGATGAAACCGTTGCCGAGCGCGCCTGCGCCCTTGCACAGCGCGCCGAAAGCGCGGCTCCCGGTCAGGCCGTCTATATCATTGGAACGGAAGTCCCCGTTCCGGGTGGTGCGGCTGAAGCTCTGGACCATCTGGAGCCAACCTCTCCGGACGCTGCCACTGCAACACTTCAGGTTCACAAAACGCTGTTCCGCCGGGTTCTGGGCGATGATGTCTGGGGCCGTGTGATCGGGCTTGTCGTTCAGCCAGGAGTGGAATTCGGTGTGGAAGATGTGGTGATTTACGACCGGCCGCGCGCGCAGTCCCTCTCGGCCATACTGAACCAAATGCCGGGTCAGATCTTCGAGGCACATTCAACCGATTATCAGCCCCTTTCCGCCCTACGCGCCCTTGTGGAAGACGGCTTCCTGCTCCTGAAAGTCGGACCGGGCCTGACCTTTGCCCTGCGTGAAGCCCTGTATGGGCTGGACAGCATCCGCTCCGTCCTTCTGCCACAGCAGAAAAGCCTGCGGGTAGTTATGGAACGGATCATGACTGAGCAGCCCGCGCAGTGGCGTGGGCATTACGAAGGCACAGAGAGCAAGCTCGCCATTCTCCGTCACTACGCTTACAGCGACCGCATCCGCTATTACTGGCCTCAACCTGATGCGGAAGCCGCCGTTGAAACGCTTCTGCGCCAGCTTGAGGAAACAGGGCTGCCAGACCCGCTTCTGAGCCAGTTCCTGCCGGTGCAGTACGAAAAAATCCGCGATGGGCGTCTTCCACGGCATCCGCGCAACATCATTCTTTCCGCAATCGACACAGTTCTTGGCCTGTACGATCAGGCCTGTGGAGCCGAAGTGACATGAATCGTTCCCCGGACAGCCTGACTGGCTCATACGGCCTTGGTCCACTTGGTGTTGCCGCCGCCATCTTCTTCATGATGGGTTTTGTGACCTGGCTGAACGGGCCGCTAATCTCGTTCGTCCGGGTTGCGTTCTCACTGGGAGACGTCAGCGCTTTTCTGGTGCCTCTGGTCTTCTACCTGTCGTATTTCCTGTTCTCCATCCCCGCATCCTTTGTTGCCCGTTCACTGGGTCTGCGTCGCGGTCTGTCTGGAGCACTGGTTTTATGTGCGGCAGGCGTGGCCCTCTTCGGGCAATTCGTCTCCATGCGCATTTATGGCGGCGCACTGGCCGGGCTTCTGGTGCTGGGTTCTGGCCTTGCACTGATGCAGGTCGTCATCAACCCGCTGGTCAGCTTGCTGGGCCCTTCGGAACGCGCCGCCCAGCGTATTGCCATCATGGGTGTCTGCAATAAATTTGCCGGCATTCTGGCGCCTATCGTCCTGGCCACAGTCGTCATGGGCGATATCGGGAATGTCGCTGAGAAAGCGCAGCTTGCTGCAACACCAGAAGCACGAGACGCCATTCTAAACAGCTTCGTCCATGCCATTTATGCGCCCTATATGAGCATGGCTGTTGTTCTTGTAGTCGCTGCCGTGGGCGTGATCTTTTTCCCCCTGCCGGAACTTCAGGCTCCGCCACTTCCAAGCGTGAGCGGAAGCAGTGAGAAGATTTTCCGGCCGCATCTCGTCTTCGGCATTGCGGCCATGTTCATCTATGTCGGCATCGAAGTCATGGCGGGTGATGCCATCGGCACATATGGGCAGGGCTTTGGTCTTCCCCTAAGCGAGACCAAGTTCTTCACCTCCCTGACCCTAGCCGGAATGCTGGCGGGTTATGTCGCCGGGTTCGTCGTTGTTCCACGCATCATCACGCAGGAGCGCTTTCTTGAGTTCTCCTGCATTGGCGGCTGCATCCTGACCATTGCGGCCTTCCTGACGCATGGTTACGCGTCAGTACTTTGCGTCGCTCTGCTGGGCGCCACAAATGCTATGATCATGCCGACGATCTTCCCAATTGCCATTCGGGGTGCCGGCCCTTGGACCCCGTTGGCATCGGCCTTGATTGTCATGGCGTATAGCGGCGGTGCGATCATTCCGCAGATCTATGTCCTGCTGAAGCCTTATGTCGGGTTTCAGGCAATGTTCGCCCTCCTCGTTCTGCCATCCTATCTCGCAGTTCTTTTCTACGCTCGCCGCTACGGACAGACGGGCCTTCTCCCACTGGACCAGAAACAATGACGTCTCATCTCGATGGAAATCTCGTACTCCGGGACCGGATCGTCCCCGGTCGCGTGACCTTCGGCACCCATATCCACGATCTTAAGCCGCTGAAAAACGCTGGCAACCGTTACATTCTTCCGGGCTTCATTGATGGACATGTTCACGGTGGCGGTGGGGCCGACACCATGGACGGTGTGGAAGCCATTGAAACACTGTCCCGGTTCCACATGTCTCACGGCACTACGACCATTCTCCCAACAACCATTACGGCACCCTGGAATGACGTAATGAATGCCCTGAGAGCCGTCGCGGAAGTCTGTGAACGTGGGGTGGAAAACGGTCCGCGCATTCATGGAGCCCATTTGGAAGGGCCGTTTGTGAGTCCCCACAAGCTGGGTGCGCAGCCTCCCTTTGCCATTCCGCCCTCCCCTGACCGGGTTCAGGAAGCTGTCGAAACCGGGTGTGTCCGCGTGGTCACGCTTGCTCCCGAATTAGACCATGCAGAAAGTGCCATGCGCAGTTTTGCAGCGGCTGGCGTAAGAGTCAGTCTTGGCCATACCACCACAGATCATGAAGGAGCCGAACGCGCCATCTGCCTTGTCTGTGGAGCTGGCGGCACCGTCGGTGCGACCCATCTTTTCAATGCCATGTCTGCAATTGAGGGGCGCAAGCCCGGCCCTGTGACGGCACTCATGTGCAGCGACACCGCGTATGCAGAGATGATCTTCGATACCTACCACGTGCACCCCGCCAGCTTTCGTCTGGCCTCACGCGTTATGGGAGACCGCCTCCTGTTCGTGACAGATGCCATGCGGGGAACAGGTGAACCGGAAGGCCCCAGCAGTCTGGGCGGCCAGGACGTCCTGATCCAGGACGGCGTTGTCCGCCTTCCCGGCGGCTCTCTGGCAGGAAGTGTCCTGACTCTTGATCAGGCTGTGCGCAACGCCGTGCAGGCCGGGAAATCACTTCCGGAGGCTGCACGGCTCGTTAGCACCAATGCAGCGACTTATCTTGGCCTTCATGATCGGGGCACCATTACTCCCGACCTCCTAGCCGATTTCACCGTTCTGGATGACGCGCTGCAAATCGCGGAAGTCTGGGTTGGTGGGCAAAGAACTTTTTGAGGCTGCCTAACTGAGCAGACGTCTCTTCAGATATCCGCGGGTGGTGCCAGCCGATAAACGCCTGCCTGCCAAGGCTTCAGCTCAGGTAGCACGTCCGCTGCCTGAGTAAATGCGCTGTCGATCAGAACCTCAGATATTTTCAGACCATGCGGCAGAATATAGTGTTCCTTTTCCCCGCACATATTGATCAGAACAAGAAACTGCTCGTCCTCTAGCGTACGCGTAAACGCAATGACCGAAGGATGGTCTGGATCAACATCTTCAAATGTACCGTAAATCAGCGCCTGATGCGTAGCGCGAAGCTCAATCAAGCAGCGGTAATAATTCAGAATGGACCCGGGGTCAGCTTCCTGCTGGGCCACATTGATTTCCGTATGATTTGGATTGATCCGAAACCACGGCACACCAGTCGTAAACCCGGCACGCGACGTTCCATCCCATTGCATGGGTGTTCGTGCATTATCCCGACTGATCTTTGACAGGCTGGACAACACCTCTTTTGCGGACATTTTTCCAATACCGACAGTATTGTCCCAAATGCCCCTGGCATTGATGTCCTCGAAATCCTCGATCCCATCGAACCGGATATTCGTCATGCCAATTTCCTGCCCCTGATAAATATAGGGCGTCCCACGTCGCATCAGGAGCATTGTTGCCAGTGCCTTGGCTGATGGGCCGTGCCCTTTGGGCGAAGGATCTCCGAACCATGAGACAGATCGTGGGTTATCATGGTTTTCCAGAAAGGATGTCAGCCAGCCCTCTGGGCCAGAAGATGTATCTTCCCCGCTTAAAACTGCTTTGAGATCCTTGATCGTCCAATCCTGAACCTGCCAGTCATGGCGACCAAGGCGGACAATTTCGAAATGGAAAACCATCGTCATTTCCCGTCGGCTTTCCGCAACAAAAGCCGGGGTCTCATCGAAGGGCACACCAAAAGCTTCCCCAACTGTCAGAAGATCTCGGCCTGCGAAAACCTCCCGGTGCATTTCCTGGAGATAGTCATGCACCTTGGGGCCTGTGACATAAACATGCTCCAGACTTTCCATTTCGGCGAGCGTAAGGTCTCTGAGGCCTGATAACTTGGACAGAAAGCAGATTGCGTCCAGCCGAAAGCCAGACACGCCACGGTCGAGCCAGAAACGCATCATGCTATATATTTCTTCCCGGACATGGGGGTTTTCCCAGTTCAAATCGGGCTGCTCCCGGGCAAAATAGTGCAAATAATATTGCCCTGTCGCTTCATCCCTCTCCCATGCACTCCCGCCAAAAATGGACAGATAGTTGTTGGGCGGACCGCTGTCCCGGCCATCCCTCCAGATATAGAAATCACGGTAGGGATTATCCCGCCCGGCTCGGCTCTGTCGAAACCATGCATGCTGATCACTCGTGTGGTTGGCGACAATATCCACAATGAGCTTCATACCCCGGGCATTTAATCCTGCTACCAGACGGTCAAAGTCTTCCATGGTCCCCTGAAGGGGATCGACTTTGCGGTAATCCCGGATGTCGTACCCGTTATCAACATTCGGGCTGTCATAGTGCGGGGCCAGCCAGATCACCTGTACGCCGAGCGATTGCAGATAATCCAACCGGCTGATGAGACCCGGAAGATCTCCTATTCCATCCCCGTCGCTATCACAGAATGACCGTGTATAGACCTGATAAACCACAGCTTCCTTCCACCAGCGCCTCTTGTCGGGCGTATTGGCTTCACTGGCACGAAGGGCTGTCAGGAATGGTGCGTTGGAATCGTTGGGGGAAGGCTGTGACATCCGGGCTATCTCCTCGCGGATATAAGCCTTCAACGACGCACCAGGAAAAAGCGTTTCAATCTTTAACGTACAAGTTAACGAGACTGCTTTATCAGTCAGTCGCTTGACAGATGCGCCTCGAAACAGTCTGTGTCTCTGGCATGTCGGTGAGCCTGAAGGAGCTACGCCACCGCCCTTTCTATTGCGCTCCAGGAGTTCTTGACCCTGATGTCCACGAACCAGACATCCACCCTGCTGAATGATCTTTCTGCTTCCGAACGGAATTATATGCAGGATTATCTTACCCAGTCAGCCGAGACGATGGTGGCCTTCTCGAAAGATGAAGCCTGTTCAGAAATGATGGCAGGCATTGCATTGACCATCACATCCGCGCTGCAGGACGATGGAAAGCTGCTGGTTGCCGGAAATGGCGGAAGCGCGGCGGATGCCCAGCACATTGCTGGCGAATTCACGGCCCGCCTGATGTATGACCGTCGCCCACTGGCCGCTATTGCCCTAACAACGGACACATCCAGCCTGACGGCCATCGGCAACGACTATGGCTTCGACCACGTCTTTTCCCGACAGGTGCTTGCGCTGGGTCGCAAGGGCGACGTTTTCCTTGGCATCACCACATCCGGGCGTTCGCCGAATATCGTGGAAGCACTCAAGGCTGCTCGCTCGCAAGGGGTCACAACCATCGTCTTTACAGGCCAGACGTCGGTCGAAATTCCGGAAGCGGATTTCGTACTCCGCGTTCCTTCTGCATGGACGCCACTGATCCAGCAGATGCATATTACAGCTGCACACATTGTCTGCGCACTGGTTGAGCGGGCGCTGTGCCCACAATCCTCCATTCACGAACAGCACTGAGCAGGCACCACTGAACTGAGCATGGACCCAGCAGACAGATCCTGGTCACTGTCCGCCGGATCCATGCCCTGAATTATCAGGACCTGATGCGCCAGCGCCAGTCGTTCAGAACTTCCTCAAGAGTGTTTTTCCAGGAGATCTGCGCCGTCCAGCCCAGAATGCGTTGTGCTTCAGACGGATCACCCCGCATATTCTGCAGTCCTGACGGTGTCTGACGCGTAGAATCCAGGCAGATGTCTGCTTTGACGCCCGCCATCTCCATCAGGTCATTCAACATGGCACGAACCGTTCTGGTCTCACCGCTGCAAATATTCAGGATCGTGCCATCCGCAGGAGCCTCGGGTAGCGTCAGGGCATCGATATAAGCATCACAGGCATCCCGAACATTTGTGATGTCATACCCAACATCCGGATGGTTTATCGTAATGGTCGTCTGCTGGTGCGCCTCAACCCGAGCGACCTGAGCGGCCAGAAAGGGTAGGATGGCATTCGGATCCTGATCGCTTCCAGCTTGCGTGAAGGGCCGCATCCGTACAGCGTGCAGACCCTCTTTCGCCATCATTCCTACCGCCATATCAGCCGCCGCCTTACTGGCCGCATAAGAATTCAACGGTGCTACCGTCGCAGTTTCGTTTAAGGGAACGCCTTCCGCAAAAGAGGCACCATAAATTTCAGCTGAAGACACATAGACAAAACGGATGTGGCGGGCGTGTTTCTGAAACGTCTCCGCCAGATTCATCGTTCCGTCCAGATTGACTTGCCAGGCACGCTGCGTGTCCTGACTGGCCTCCAGAACCGATGACACGGCAGCAAGGTGAATGCAGGCATCGGGCCGTGTGTCCTGTACCACACGCTCTACGGCCTCACGGTCCAGAATATTCAGTTGCCCTTCGATCAGAACATGATCGGGCATCCGGTCCTTAAGGCGTGTTTTCAAATGGGTTCCAACAAACCCAAGACCACCCGTAAGAAGAATTCGCATTGCCTGCCCTCACACCGACCACCATAAAGAGCCGAGAGGGTCAGAGGACGTAAGAAGCGAATTTTCCGAAACAGGCAGCATTGATCATTCTCCCATGCTGACGGGTCTGAGCACCGAACGAAGGCACGGCCATTCCGCCATCCCTTCGTTCTCGACCACATTCAGCCACGGGGCAAGAGAGAGACTCTCCTGCAGGGTGCGGGACTCAGTTCCCCAGAGAACGATCCACAGAGCGGCCGGCACGTTCGATAGGCCCCTTCGGCGGATCGACGGTGTCGCGCACCTTTTCACCAAACGTCCGGTGGTGTTCACAGGCTGTCAGCGTCACGCAGGACACGGAAAGGGCCAGAAGAAGCAATATCGATTTACGCACGTGGAGTAATCCTCCGAAAAGACGGTGAAGCCATCAGAAACGGTCTGCGCCGTTCTCGGTTCCCTGCACGTAACGAAGTTAGAAAATTTCGATATGACTCTTGAAGCCCATCATGACAGCATCCCGTAAGTTCACCTGCCCGTTCGGGTTATGGTAATATTGGAGATCAGGCTCAAACGTCATCGCACGGCCGATTGCGAACGTGTAGTTCAGCTCTGCAACTTCCTGATGCGTCTGCAATCCCGTCGCCCGATAAGGCAGAGACTTGCCAGCAGCCAGAAGAATCCGTTCAGTTCTCTGCACACCTGACGCGATATGAACATACGAGACCGCCAGTCCAATCGTGTCTGATGGCCGGGCGGCCCAGAAGCCTTTCCAGGTTGCCCCCAGATAGATCTGCCGATCCCTGAGTGCCGTTCGAGGCTCGTTTAGCACGACACCCCCCATGAGCGTCACACCGCCCTGCGGGTTGATTCTGGAGCCTTTGATTCGTTGATCCGCCATCAACCACGTGGACCATGAACCGCTATGTCGGGCAGCGGAATATCCGCTATCCGCATAGGGATTTCCCAGCGTATCCAAAAAGTTCTCAGACCGCCCCATCGTTTCCACGGCAATGCCCAGCTTATAATGGCCTGGATACGCGAGCTCTCCGGAGGGGCGACGGAAGATAGGCTGCCATCCGATTTCTACGGGAAAGATTTCACCAACAATATTCGAGCCGTTCAGCTTGAACCCTGTTCTGTGTTGCGCGACCGAATAAATGCCCTCTTCCGCAAAATAGACACCCGTTTCGACATAAACATCCCGCCGCCAGGGACGCCCCCTCACACGCAACGCCCAAACAGACGCCGGATAAGAGCTGTAATAGGCGCTGTCAGAAGCACCTTTGGGGCGACCACAGAAGCTGTTGTTAACGAAGGAGCAGAACACCGTACCGGCTGCGAAATCCGAAAGCTGGGACATACGCCCCGCTGCGATTGCCAGTCGGTTCTGGAACAGGTGCTGCTCCCCATATGCCATCACAAGATGCACCACGACGTTTCCGCCACCACCATAGGTTTCCTGACTGTGAGCCAGCCAGTCTCCAAACATGCGGTTAGCCGTTGTGCCGTAGCGCCCTATAAAAATCACATGAGTCGCAAAGCCCTGAAGCTTCGCCAGACGGTTCCAATCCGTCACAATGTTCAGAGCATACTGTCCGGCATTAGACGCGCCCTGCTTGTAACCATACCCTTTGGTCGGAGCCGTCACAGCGCCCATCATCTCGTTCATATTATCGAACTGAGCAATGGTTCCATGACGCCTGAGCCAACCATGAGCATCGTTCACAAAGGAAAAGAGCGACGGCGGGGCAGACAGATTCCCGGCCAGATCTTCATACGCCGAAGCCTTTGGCAGGAGTTCCGCCGCTCCAGCTGAAAGCGGTGCAGCCTCTGTTTCCCCGTTGGCCTGATCAGAAGCGGTACGCCCTTCAGACGAAGACGAGTCAGACGCTGGTTCGGCAGCCACCGCAACGCTGGTCAAAGACAATACACATGCGGAAACGGCGACGCACATTATACGCTGCACCACAGCCATGCGAGCCTTTTCCATGCCATTTTTAATGTAGTCGCTTATCGAACTATCAACGCTCAAAAATGAATTTTCCTTGATGTCGCCCTCAACCCGTCCTGTTTATGCACACCACGACATTAGCTTCCATCCTGCAAATGCTGACCCTCCCACTGCATGAGCGTTGGAGCGAAGACAATATGGATACTTCGACTTTCATAAACCGGAGAAAAGTGCGCTAAACACCCCACTTAGGCACAGAGTTAACCCGTTTTTTACGAAACATATGTTTGGGTCGTTTTGTTCAGAACAAACGGAATTGCCCCATACATGTTGCTTCCATCTCGTCATGCTATGTGCTGTCTGGGGCTGATCGGGCTAATACCTGCCCTCTCCGCTTGTAATTCGCTGGCCCAGCTCTCTGAAGTTGGGCGTCCGCCACGCATGACGTCCATTACCGACCCAACATTAGCAGCAAGCTATCGCCCTGTCACAATGCCCATGCCCCCCCTGCGTCCCCCTCCGCAGGAAGCCTCCAGCCTGTGGCGAAGTGGTAGCCGTGCGTTCTTCAAGGACCAGCGTGCCTCTCAGGTTGGGGATCTGGTCACGATCATTGTGGACATCACCGATAACGCTGCTTTCAATAACGGCACGACAGCCAATCGTGCTGCCAACGAAAAATTTGGAATCCCAAATCTGTTTGGAATCAAAGGACGAGTCATCAGCGCTGTAACGGGTGCTGACAGTCTGAACACAACCAGCAGTAGCGATAGCAGCGCAACAGGAAAGATCATCCGGAATGAAACGGTAACCCTCCGTCTGGCAGGAACCATCACACAGGTTCTTCCAAACGGAAATTTCGTCGTAATGGGGAAGCAGGAAGTCCGGGTCAACAGTGAACTACGTGAGCTCGGTGTCAGCGGCATTGTCAGGCCACAGGACATAACGGCGGACAATACCGTTACCCACGATCGGATGGCGGAAGCCCGTATTTCTTATGGCGGCAGAGGGACCATCACCCAGATCCAGACCCCTCGTTACGGACAGCAGGTCATGGACTCGATTTTACCATTCTAAACAAAAAAAAACGCCGGGAATGACCCGGCGTTTTTCTTAAAATCTTAGCTCTTATCCAGCTCAGTGAGCGGCAGGACGAGACAGCAGAAGAGCCCAAAGTTCGGCAACGTCCTTTGCGGGACTATTCCCGGTGATGGTTTCAAAGGTCTTGATGGCATCAGCCTTATGACCAGCGTCCATCTGCGCCATACCAAATTCAATCTGGGCCAGATCCGGATAGTGCGGCTTCTTCCCAAGGCCGGTTTTCATCAGGGCAAGGCCCTGATCAGCCTGACCATTCAGAACAAGATTATAACCCGTTGTCAGAGCAGGACCTGCAGAGGGATCCGTAGCAGCAGACGCAGCAGCCTGAGCAAGTTGTGCACGGTCAGCAGCGGCACGCTGTGCAACAAATGCGTGGAATTTCGCATCGCCAGCGGCTGTCGGACCGTTACCCAGAGACTTGTTGGCATAGCCCTGATTGAGCAGGTTCAGCGCCAATTGGGGCAGACCCAGCTGAACAGCGCGCTCACCCATGTCCTGGTAGTCGGACGGATCCTTCAGGACACCCGTCGCCAGACGCAGACGCTCGACATAGAATACAAGCGGTGGTGCCAGGTTCGGGTTAGCGACCAGATCATGGATCAGCATCGCCCAATAATCAGGCTTGGAATAATACTTGGCCAGCAGGACGTAGGCGTGCGTCTTGGCGTCCGCGTCCTTCAGGTTCGTATAAGCGGTGGCGAGCATCTGAAGCTGATTTTCAGCAGGAATCTTGCCTGCCTTGATCGTTGCGTCCACCTGCTCCTGAGCAGCCTTGGCTGTCCCTTTCCAGTCACCCTGAAGATAGTAACACTGGATCAGCATGGTCTGCATGCGCGGATCGGGCCCGTGCTCATGCAGATAGCGCTCGGTCGGTGGAATGGCAGCCGCATAGTTCTTGGCACCATAAGCCATGGTAGCCTGAGCCATCAGCATCTGACCCTTCGCAGCCTTCGGCGTGCGGGAGCTGTTGATGAGAACGTCATAAGCTTTGGTTGCCGCAGCCACGTTGCCGGACTGAGCAGCGACCGCTGCACGCATCTGGGCAATGGTATAGGATTCGTAATCCGTCTTGCCCTTGACCGCATCCGCGGCATCCACCGCAGCCATGGCTTTTTCGTAGCTCTTCGCGGCAAGAGCACTCTGCGCCTGCTGAAGATCCTTGCCGACAGCTTGGCCTAGCACATCATCAGCATGGGCGGCAGGCCCAGCAATAAGAGCTGCACCAATAGCACCAGCCAGCAGAAGGGAGCGGGCGCTCAGACGGCGGTTAAGGGACAAAGACACGAATTACTGTCCTTCCATGAACTGATCCAGACCGACGATACCCAGCTTGGTCACACCGAGACGCTGAGCGTCAGCCATGACGTGGGCAACCGTTTTATAATCGGCAAGACGGTCAGGATGAATATGGACCTCGGGCTGATCGCCTTCAGCAGCAGCGGCCTCAAAATGAGCCTGAAGTGCTGCTTCCGAGCTGACCGGCTCGCTGTTCCACGAAATGCTGTTGTCGTAATTGATGCTGACAGTCACTAGCTTAGGCTGCTCGGTAGACGGCGGAGGATTGCCCTGAGGCAGATCGATCGCCACCGAATGTGTCTGCAGCGGGATGGTGATGATCAGCATGATCAGCAGCACCAGCATCACGTCGATCAACGGCGTGGTGTTGATATCGACGATACCTTCGTCTTCGTGCGTGCTGTCCGATCCGACGCTCATGCCCATGACGGCGGTTCTCCAAAAGGGTGACGTGAAAGAGGTTGCCGGACCGTTCTTTCTATAACGGCCCGGCAGACCTTCAGTTCGAGTGGGGCTGCTCGGTGATGAAGTCCACGTGAGCGATACCAGCTTCCTGAGCTGTAGCGACCACCTGGCCAACTGCCAGATACTTGGCAGCACCGTCACCACGGATCTGGACCTGCGGCTGAGGCTTCTGCTTAGCCACCTCTACAAGGCGGTTCAGCAGATCCTGATGCGTTGGGACCGGTGTGGTGTTCCAGAAAACCTGGCCATTCGCAGTCACTGCCAGAACAACATTATTCGGCTTAGTCTGGGTCGGCTGATTTGCATCAACCGGCAGCTTCAGCTTCACAGTATGCGTGGCGACTGGGATGGTGATCAAGAAGATGATCAGCAGCACCAGCATGACGTCGACGAGGGGAGTGGTGTTGATTGCCGACACCACCTCGTCGTCACCGCCGCCTCCTCCGACGTTCATTCCCATAGTATCAGACCCGCTGGCTGGTGGTGATGGTGGTCGGAGCTGACATGCCGCCGTCTTCCGGAGACACGCCGTGACGGAAGCCACCGATCAGGACAGACTGAACGTCTGCAGCGAAGTTGCGAACGCGATCCATAGCGCCCTTGTTACGGCGAACGAGCAGGTTGTAACCCAGAACGGCCGGAACAGCGGTTGCAAGACCAATTGCCGTCATGATGAGGGATTCACCCACCGGACCAGCAACCTTGTCGATGGACGCCTGACCTGCAATGCCGATGGCGGTCAGAGCGTGGTAAATACCCCAAACCGTGCCGAACAGACCGACGAACGGAGAGGTGGAACCCACCGTACCGAGGAACGCGAGGCCGCCCTGAAGACGCGTGTTGATGGTGTCAACGGAGCGCCCGATGGACATTTCCGTCCAGGAGTGCAGGTCGATCGCATCACGCATGGAACCTTCGTGGTGCTCTGCAGCAACAATACCGGTTTCAGCGATGTAACGGAACGGAGAAGAAGCCTTCAGGGACGCAGCGCCAGCCTGAACGGACGGCTTCGTCCAGAATTCACGGGAAGCTTCCTTGGAAGCAGCGAACACACGGCCCTGCTCCAGGAACTTCATGACCATGATGATCCAGGTACCAGCGGACATGATAACCATGATGATCAGAACGCCACGAGCGATCACGTCACCATTGGCCCACAGAGCGCCAAGACCGTACGGGTTGCCCTGCGGAGCCGGAGCTTCAGGAGCGGCCGTTGCGCTTTCACCCGGGGTGGCAGCAGCAGCAGGCGTCTGGTCAGCAGGAGCAGCTGCATCACCGGCGGCAGGTGCCGGAGCGCCAGCATCATTCGGTGCAGAAGCAGCAGGTGCAGCAGACGGGTCCGAGGACGGAGCCGGCGGCACTGCCGACGGGTCGGCCGGAGCGGCAGCCGGAGCACTCTGATCAGCCGGTGCAGGCTGAGCGAAAGCGACGGCCGGTGCGATTGCACCCGAAGCCAGGGCCAGCGTCAGAGCCATGGCGCTGGCCCGGACGGCGCGCGCCTTCGTCGGAACGTCAAGAGCAGGAAGGCGGAACAGTCTGGTCATGAACTCCATATCCTCGTTAGAGATGCCCGTTTTAGGAGCTGTCTGGGGTGCCGGCCATATGGGGACCGGCCCTTTTCCTTGAACCTCTCCGAACCACCTGATCCGAAGAGGCAATCTTATTGGACTACTGGCTGACGGACACTTAGTCGCCCATCGTGAAGTCAACGTGCAGAATGTGGTGATGCTCGGTAACCGGAGCGCCGTTAACGACGGCGGGCTGGTACCGGGCTCGACGAAGGAAGTCGAGCGCACTTTCCACAAACTCGTGACCACCGGTGGAGCTGACAATCGCGCAGTTTGCCGTGTGACCGTTCGGAAGAATGTCGCAGGAAGCCGTAACTTTACCTTCACGGTTCTCTTCCTGGGCTTCCTCCGGATACTCCGGCTTGGCGCCGTTGATCGGAGACGCGCCAGCCGTGTGATCAGGCACTGCCGGAGCTGGCGGACCCTGCGGAGGAGCCGGAACAGGCTCAGGTGCAGGCGTCGGGCTCGGCGGAACCGGATGCGGCGGCTTGGCGTGTGTGACCCGCTGGATCGCCTTGGGTGGCGGCGGAACACTGATCTTCGGCGGCGGAATATACGGCGGCGGCGGCTGTTCCATCTGCGGCGGCGGCGGAGGTGGTGGTGGCGGAGGCGGCTTAGGCTGCTCCTTGATCACTTCCGTCTTGATGGGCGGCTTTTCGTGGACGAGTTTGCCCACAGCACCGCTCATGAGCGCATAGATTACCGCGCCCATAGCCAGCACGGCCACGACGATCGCGACAATATAGTCCGTCGGCTTGCGCTGCTGTGCGGCGTAGCTCTTCATGTCGAAACCTTCTTACCCCTCACTGACACCGACAATGGATCCACACCTGTACGGTGCGAGATCTCGACCTTGTGTTTGCATCGAGTTCCCTCACCTCACGGACGTGTGATTCGTCTCATGTCGTGAGAACATACCCGATATGCTGATTGGGCAGCCTTCAGGCCATGGTGTCAAGCTGATTATTGCCTGTCCCGAAACGAAAAATTCTCATCTTTCGATCGTCTGGCGCCAATATTCGCAGGAGAGTGGGCGAAAAAGTACACTTTTCCGCTTTTTTTCTGCCTTCAGAAAATCAAATTTCCAAAAACTGTAACAGAATTATAACAAGAAGGCCGGGACAGCGTATTAATTACGCCGCCCCGGCCTTCCGGTTTCGTTTTAATGCGTCAGCTCGCTCTTACTGAGCGGAGGCG
Source organism: Gluconobacter sp. P5B12 (assembly GCF_018812035.1). Lineage (NCBI taxonomy): Bacteria > Pseudomonadati > Pseudomonadota > Alphaproteobacteria > Acetobacterales > Acetobacteraceae > Gluconobacter > Gluconobacter sp. P5B12. Next base: position 42,352 of record NZ_JACRVV010000008.1, read on the forward strand.
CTGGCTTCGGATCGCGTTGCTCCGACGCGCTGGGCAAGAGAAGCCGACATGAAGTCGTCCAGGGCGCCGTCCAGAACAGCGTCCGGATTTCCCTTTTCCACGCCTGTCCGCAGATCCTTGACCAACTGATAGGGTGCCAGGACGTAAGAGCGGATCTGATGGCCCCATCCGATATCCGTTTTGGCGGCTTCCGTCTGGGCGGCGGCGGCTTCCCGCTTCTGAAGCTCGGCCTCGTACATCCGGGCCTTCAGCATTTCCATCGCCTTGGCACGGTTGCGGTGCTGTGAGCGGTCCGTCTGACAGGCAACAACGATGCCGGTCGGGATATGGGTAATACGAATGGCCGAATCGGTCTTGTTAACGTGCTGACCGCCTGCGCCTGAAGCACGGAAAGTATCCACACGCAGATCCGAATCGTTGATCTCCACTTCAATGGAATCATCGACCACCGGATACACCCAGACAGACGCGAAGGACGTTTGACGACGGGCAGCGGCATCGAAGGGCGAGATGCGGACGAGACGATGCACGCCAGCTTCCGTTTTCATCCAGCCATAAGCGTTGAGGCCACTGATCTGGATGGTGGCAGACTTGATGCCCGCCTGCTCACCTTCACTGCTTTCAATGAAGGTCACCTTGTAGCCGTGCTGTTCTGCCCAGCGGGTGTACATGCGCAGGATCATCTCGGCCCAATCCTGGGCTTCCGTTCCACCTGCACCGGCATTCACTTCAACGTAGCAGTCATTGCTGTCAGCTTCGCCGGACAACAGGCTTTCGATTTCGCGCTTGTGCACGTCGGCTGCCAGCCCACGCAACGTCGCGATGGCTTCCTGCACCAGATCCGTGTCGTTCTCCATTTCTGCGAGCTCGACAAGTTCCAGCGTGCCTTCAACGTCCTGTTCGATCTGTTCAACGCCCTCGATCTGATTGGCGAGCATGGTTCGCTCGCGCATCAGCTTCTGGGCAGCGTCAGAATCATTCCAAAGGTCTGGGTCTTCCGCGCGGTGGTTCAGTTCCGCGAGGCGTGTTGTGGCGACATCCCAGTTAAAGATGCCTCCTCAGCAGTGCCACCGACTGCTTGATCTGTTCGGAGAGGGCTTCGGTCTCAGCCGACATTATAAATACTCCACTTATATATAAGGTGGTTTGGCTGCCCTCAGTACAGGCCGCCTACACCAATGTCACCATCCGATGCCGCAGGTTTCTGGGCCTGAGGCTTGGCATTCGGAGAAGACCCAACACTCGGCGCGCTGGTGTCTGTCATATCGCTCTCGGAATCCGAAATAACGGCATCTGCCCCGGTATCTGCCGCTGTCAGGGCTTCCGTACCAGCACCGAAGCCATGCAGAGCCACCGACGCACCCGGAACCTGATCAGCCTTGAATCCGTCAGTCGCAGTGATACGGCCGGTGTTGTAGGACGCCAGCGTGATATCGGCCGGAACACGGAAATCCAGCTTCGGCCGGTTGGCGAGCGCCACCTTCATGATCTTGTTCCAGATGGGGCCGGCAATGCGGGCACCATCAGCGTTCCGCCCGAGCGTTTGCGGCGTATCGAAACCGACCCAGACGATCGTGACGATATCCGGCGAAAAGCCAGCAAACCAGGCATCATGGAAATCCTGACTGGTGCCGGTCTTCCCCGCGATGGGACGGTCAATCCCTACCCCTGCCATGCGGCCCGTTCCATGAGCGATGACATCCTTCAGCATGGCCACGATCTGATAGGAACTGGCCTCGCTGGCGAGAACAGGACGACTATCTGCAATGGAGGGAACAGAGATACTTCCGGGAACCGGCGCCGATGGCTGCACTGGCGCCCCAGCAGCTTCGGTCGATGCCGGTGTAATTGTTGGAGATGACGGATCAGCAGTTGGAGGCGCAGGTGGCGCCTGCAAGGTGGTCCCTAATGCCAAGCCAGGTGCACGCCAGACGATATTGCCAAGGCGATCCTGAATGTCATCCATGAGGGTGGGAGAAACAACATGGCCGCCGTTCGCAATCGTTGCATAGGCCGCGGCTTCCTTGAGAACGGTCGTTTCAACGGCACCAAGTGCTGCGGGCAGCACATGCGGCATATCATCTACAAGGCCGGCCTTGATGGCTGTGTCTGCGACCGCCTTCATACCCAGATGCGCGGCCACCCGGATCGTCACGAGGTTCCGGCTTTCACGCAGGGCATCATGCAGGGTGGTTGGACCCCAGTTATCGTGCTCGTAGTTCTTGGGATGCCAGTCGCCGTAAGAGACAGGGGAATCATCAAACTTCTCGGACGGAGAAATACCCTGTTCCATGGCCGCCAGATACACAAACGGCTTGAAGGAAGAGCCCGGCTGACGCAGAGCCTGCGTTGCGCGGTTGAACTGACTTTCGTGAAACGACCATCCACCCACCATCGCCAGAACACGGCCTGTATGGACATCCATCGTCACGACAGCGCCTTCGACCTGCGGAATCTGACGCAGGGCAACGGAGCCACTTTCCTGCGGTTCAATCATGATGACATCCCCGGCACGAAGCGGGTGCATCCGACGTGCCCATGCGATGTCTGTTGCCAGAAGAGGACCAGTCTTCGCTTGGCCTTCCTCATTCCAGCCCACGTGAGTTCCACCGGGAAGAATGACGCCCAGACGCCACTCCCTTAGCATTCCAGCTGGACCGGAGACCTTATCGAGACTTTCTTCCCAGCCTTCTGCGTCAATGCCATCAAGATGGATGACCGGGCCACGCCAACCTCCGCGGCTCCGATCGTAATCCATCAGACCTTCATGCAGCAGCTTCGTCGCTGATACCTGAAGGGGCTGATCCAGACTGGTATGAACTTCAAGGCCGCCTTGAAGAGCGCGATCCTGACCATACAAGCTGATGAGCTGACGCCGGACCTCGGCCCCGAACCATTCTGAATCCGGCAAAGGTCCAAACCGCTGTTTTTTCTGCGGGACCAGTGGCTCCTTCTTGTCTTCCTGAGCCTGCTCGCGGGAAATGACGCCGTTATCGGCCATCAGATCCAGAACAAGATTCCGGCGCATCAAGGCTGCGTCAGGATGAAGGAACGGATTGTAATGTGTAGGGGACTTCGGAAGGGCCGCCAGTGACGCGGCTTCTGCATCATTCAGCTGGTCGAGAGGCTTGTTGAAATAGGTCTGGGCCGCGGCGGCGACACCAAAAGAGCCGTTCCCCAGATCCGCCCAGTTCAGATAGATCTCAAGAATCTTGTCCTTGGACAGCACCTGCTCCATTTTGACGGCAAGCAGGGCTTCCTTGATTTTACGATCGAGCGTGCGGGCATTGCTGTTAAGCAGCATCCCACGCGCAACCTGCTGCGTAATGGTGGACGCACCGACAGCACGGCGCCCATGGCGGGCAAAAACGTCCGTTACGCCTGCACGGGCAATGGCCATCACATCAACACCACCATGGGTGTAGAAATTGTGATCTTCCGTTGCGAGGAAGGCGCGCTTTACCCGATCCGGAATCGCTTCAAGCGGAACGAAAATACGCCGCTCGTTGGCAAGTTGAGCCATCAGGCGATCATCAGATGCATAGATGCGACTGACGGTCGGGGGCTGATAGGCCCTCAGGCTGTCCACACTTGGCAGATCAGCCACGAGTTTGGCGTAGGTGGTCCAACCCAAGATACCCGCACCCGCAACACCGACCAGCCCGACACCAGCGACGATGGCAAGAGACTGACGGAAACGGCGGAAACGGGGCCCGCGGGGCACACTGGCCCTGGGGTCCTGCGGATTACGGGAGCGAATGGAACGGCGCGTCATACAAACTGCATAGCACTGAAACGAGCCGTTCGTCGCCCCCACTGAAAAGGGTCATTTTGTGACAGTTTACGGCGGCCCGTGATCGTTATGATCCGGCGGCGGATTTCTTCCACACCTCTTCACCCTGCCGATTCAGAGTAGCAAACTCTTCATCGTTGAGATTCAGGGATGCTGACCGAACATTAGAGGCCAGATGGGCTCTGCTTCCGGTCCCCGGAATGGGCAACATGACCGGTGATCTTTTCAGAAGCCACGCCAGAGCAATCTGCCCTGCATCTGCATGATGCCGATGCGCGATCTTGTCCATGTCCGTACCGGGTTTGGCCAGTTCTCCGGCAGCTAGAGGTGCCCAGGGAATGAAGCCGATGTTTTCCTTGGTACAGAAATCCAGTACGTCTTCGGACTTGCGATCCACAAGGTTGAAACGGTTCTGAACGGTCGAGACCGGGAAGTATTTCTGCGCGAGCTTGATATCTTTCACACTCACTTCCGATAGACCCACGTGCCGGATCAAACCTTCTTCGCGGAACTTGGCGATCGCCTCGAATTGTTTTTCGGCAGGACAGTCAGGCCCGATCCGATGAAGCTGCCACAGATCTATGCGCTCAACGCCCAACCGTCGCATGGACATCAGCACGCACTGCCTCAGATAGTCCGGGTTTCCGACCGGCTTCCAGATATCTGGACCATGGCGTGTCAGGCCGCCCTTCGTTGCAATGACCATCTTTTTGTAGGGATAAAGCACTTCACGGATCAGATTTTCCGAGACGAACGGACCGTAAGAATCCGCTGTATCAATAAAATCCACCCCGAACTTCGGGAGGCTTTCAAGGGTCTGGACCACTTCTTCGTGGTCTGGAGGTTCATCCCAGATGCCCTTGCCGGTAATGCGCATCGCGCCAAACCCGAGGCGGTGGACCTTGAGATCACCACCAATGAGGAACGTACCGGATTTCTTTGCGTCAATCGTAGCCATGGACTCTTTCCTTTCCGATGGACGCAGGATTCAACAGCGCAAAGGCGGAAGGGTTGCAGTCACTATCCCAGCAGGCGTCCGACCATCCGGGCCGTGTAATCCACGACGGGTACAATTCGCCCGTAATTCAAGCGCGTTGGCCCGATGACACCAATGGCGCCCACGATTTTCTGGGCTTCATTACGGGCTGGCGCGACGATCATGGACACGCCCGACATTCCAAACATTCCGCTCTCACTGCCGATATAGATTCGCACACCTTCCGAAGCGTCTGCCAGTTGCAGGAGCTGAAGCATGGTCTCCTGCGTTTCGAGGTGATCGAACAACATACGGATCGTGGTCAGTCGTTCGATCTCGGTAATATCCGCCAACAGCTTGCCCTGCCCCCGAACGAACAGCGTTCCGCCATCAGCGTCCCATGTGGCCAGACCACTTTCGATGACGCTGGCCGTCAGAGCATCAAGTTCATGGCGGTTGACGTCCATTTCCTTGCTGACACGCTCTTTCAAAGTGCCAAGCGTCAGATCCCCCAAATGGGCGTTAAGATAGTTCCCAGCCTCGACAAGCGCGGAATGCGGCAGTCCTGCCGGGGTTTCGATGATGCGATTTTCCACCTGTCCGTCTGAACTGACGAGGACCACGAGAACACGTCCCGGACCGAGGGCAACAAACTCAATATGTTTGAGCGTCGCGTCGGATTTAGGGGCCAGCACCAGACCTGCTGCGGATGACAGGCCCGACAGCATGGACGATGCTTCAGCCAGGGTCTCCTGATAGGACCGGCCATGAATTTCCAGCCGGCTGTCGATACTGGCACGGTCTTCGTCGCTCAGGGTGCCAAACTGGAGGAGCCCTTCCACGAAGAGCTTAACGCCCTTCTCCGTCGGGAGACGCCCTGCGGACACATGAGGGCTGAACAACAGCCCGGCCCTGCCAAGATCTGCCATGACGTTGCGGATCGTCGCGGGAGACAGAGACAGATTCAAGCGCTGCGCCAGAGTGCGACTGCCGATCGGCTCCCCGGTCTCGACGTATTCCTCAACGATTTCCCGAAGGATCGCAGCTTCCCGTTCTCCGAGCCCGGAAGCAAAGGAGTTCGGCATACGGAAGAAGGAAGGGTCAGATCTCATCATGGTAAAACTGTATGTCGGGGCTGGAAGGCTTCTCGTCAAACGCGGTAGAGGCAGGGCTCGGTTCTGAGAGAGGATTTTTTCGCATGACAAAGCGCCCATCCGGACGCGCCTGTGACGAAGGTCGCGCTATTTCCATTGAAACAGGCTTTGCCCGACATGCGGAAGGTTCAGCACTTATCCGGGTGGGTGGAACGGAAGTTCTGTGCACGGCGTCTCTCGAAAATCGTGTCCCGCCATTTTTGCGCAACAAGGGTCAGGGCTGGATTACGGCCGAGTATGGCATGCTTCCGCGCGCCACCCATCAGCGTGGCAATCGTGAAGCGTCCAAGGGCAAGCAGTCTGGCCGGACGCAGGAAATCCAGCGCCTGATTGCCAGATCCCTGCGAGCCTGCGTCAATCTGAAGAAGCTGGGAGAACGGACCATCACGCTGGACTGTGATGTCCTGAACGCTGATGGCGGGACACGCTGCGCTTCCATTACCGGCGCCTGGGTTGCTCTCTCCATGGCTCTGAAAAAAGCCAATCTGTCCTCAGTCATGACAGCACAAATTGCGGCAGTCTCCTGCGGCCTGACTTCTGCTGGCGCCGTGCTGGACCTGGATTACGTTGAGGACAGTGCCGCTCAGGCAGACACAAACTTTGTTCTTACCGCGGAGGGTGGCATCGTCGAAATTCAGGGCACGGCGGAAACGTCCCCCTTTCAGGAAGCCGAGTTTTTCGAGCTGCTGCGTCTGGCCAAGCTGGGCACAGTCCCCCTATTTGAAGCACAGAATGCCGCACTGGAGACTTTGTAATGCGCCGCCTGTCCCGTGGGTCAAAAATTGTTCTGGCAAGCCACAATGCCGGGAAACTGCGTGAATTCTCCAGCCTGCTTGCAGAAAGCGGCATCACTGTTGTGTCTGCAGGGGAGCTGAATCTGCCAGAACCGGACGAAACGGCAGACACATTTACTGGCAACGCTGAAATCAAGGCTCTGGCGGCGGCCCGTGCATCGGGCCTACCCGCACTGGCGGATGATTCCGGCTTTTGCGTCTCGGCACTCGGCGGCCAGCCCGGCGTTTATTCGGCGCGATGGGGCGGCCCTGCAAAAGACATGACCGTTGCCATGGAGCGTGTGCAGCGCGAAATGGATGAAACGTCAGACCACGCAGCATCATTTGTGGCGGCGCTCTGCCTGGCATGGCCAGACGGCGAAACACATTCCGTAGTTGGGGAATGTCATGGACAGATAGTCTGGCCACCGCGTGGGGAGCATGGTCACGGCTATGACCCAATGTTTACACCAGAGGGTCATAGCCGAAGCTTCGCAGAAATGAGCGAGCACGAGAAGAACGCGATCAGTCACCGCGGCCGCGCGCTCGCACTTTTCCTTACTGAATGTGTGGAAGGCTGAGCTCGGCTTCAGGCATCCGGGAGAGCTGTGAACTCTCCCGCTCCAAATGATAGGGGCCTGTTGAACAGACTTCTATGGACAGCATACCAGTCCCCTTCCGGAGAGCATCTTCAAGTTCCAGATGCGCACGGCCCTCTGTCCAGCGCGCATCATCGCCTTCGCTGGAAGCCCAACCTGTGATTTCGGGAAATGTCAGATGGGACGTGAGGCGATGGGCGCCTCTTACCGCGTAAAAAGTGATGTCCCCGATGAGGACGCCACGTTCCTCACAAGGCGAAGACTGGCTATGTCTTCGTGAGAGAAGCCAGAACGACTTTGTGGGGCTGGAGAGTATGAAAAGGGCATGACTTCCCTGCCAGCGGGCTGGATGAATGAGAGATCCATCATCGCAGGCAAGGTGGAGGCCAGGATCATTTGTAAGGTAATTAAAAGAGGACATGCGTTTTTCCTGCCATATGCAGTGATTTTATTGTCCATCGCCGAGCACGCACTTTCCCGACCATGGACAGCTCCATGAAGCAGACTGCAGTCTCTCATCCGAACCACATTCCTGTCTGCTTCATGGAAATATTATGTCGTGATATGGTTAGGGAACAGTACAAAATCAGGCTTCTGACAGGAAAAACGGTTCCGTAGCCGTTCTGTCAGAACAGCAAACTTCAGGTCTGCACCTCGATCAATGTGCCAGGTGCCTAACGACCGGTCCGTGACTGACGAGAACACCGCGCTGCCATACCTGATCCACCTGATCGATATCGGCGATGCTTTGGTCTGGAGCACCACGAACGATTAGAAGGTCTGCCCGCTTCCCTGTTTTCAGAACACCGCGATCTTCAAGCTCAAGCAGTTCAGCGGCATTTCCAGTCGCTAGATGAATGGCTTCAAGCGGTGTCAGGCCAGCTTCTACGGTCAAGGCAAGTTCGCGATGTTCCGCAAACCCCGGCAAACGCGTTGGAGCAGCCCCTGAGTCTGTACCAAAACCCACTTTCACGCCTGCCCGATAAAGCGTCAGAAGGTTCTTCTGATTAATCGCAAGCGCGGTGTGCGAAGCCGCGACAAGCGGCTTGGAAAGTGTCTGTTTACGCCAGTCTGCATCTGAGAGCTGCGCCATCAGGGCAGGATCGATGGCGGCCGCAACGAAAGGAACATTCAGAAGCTCCGGATGCTCTGCAAAAAGGTAATTTGCCTCGTCCAGCCCCAGCGTAGCGATGTACCAGACGCCATGGGCCTTCACGGCCTCAATCAGAGCCTGATCAACGGGCTGGTCTCGCACGCCATGCGCGAGGATATTGGCCCCTGCATCCACGACAGCTTTGGCAATATCCAGATCATGAATATGGACCGCCACGCGCGTATTGTGCTGATGGGCTTCGTCTATGACTGCCCGGTAAATATCTGGGGACATTTTGGGAAGCGTCTTGCCATTCGGCACGCCGTTCCGGAAATCATCCACCCAGAGTTTTACGAGATCCGTGTGCTCTGCGACCATACGGTCTACGTCCTGACGCGCTTCCTGCGGAGTGGTCGGACGATAGACCTGATCCTGCCCTAACGCTTTCACCATCGCAGCGGGCGGCGCTCCTTCCGGAACACCAATGCCCTGATCAACGCCAAACAAATCTGCACCTGGATTTTTACCTGCGTGCTGCTCCCGCCGCAGATCATCGAAGAGAGGCGAACGGTTCAGGCCAAGAGACGTGACGGTGAGAACACCATAATCACTATACTGTTTCAGGGCCGCGAGAATATTGGCTCGGGTATAGTTCTCACTACTGCCAGACGTTCCCTTAATGATACCGACGTGGCTGTGATCGCTGATCAGAGCAGGCAAGAGGGTTTTGCCGCTGAGATCGATGTGCTCGGCTCCTGAAGGGGCCGGATCGCCTATGGAGACAATTCGTCCGTCATTAATGACGACTGTAATGTTTTCACGAACTGGATCTCCGGTTCCATCGATCAGGCGGGCATGATCGAATGCAACAGGTTCTGCCTGCGCGGTGCAGGCCATCAAGGTCGCCGGCGCGGCCAGCAAAAACCCCGCGAAAGCAGAACGAAGTGTCATGATGGAATTTCCCCTCAGCAGCATTCAGGCTGAGGAGAAACGTTCTGTCATGCAGAAAAGACCAATACCGTCTCGCGATTGTGAAAAGACGCTTGGAACTTTAGCCTTCGAGAGACTGAAGCTCGAACAAACGACGGTAGATGCCACCGTCCTGAGCCACCAGTTCGGCGTGGGTGCCGTCTTCTTTCAACTCACCCCGACTGAAGACAAGAATTCGATCCAACTCCATCACCGTGGAAAGGCGATGGGCCACCACGATGACGGTGCGGTTCTGCATCAGGCGGCGCATCGCCTCCTGCACCAGGGATTCAGATTCTGAATCCAGACTGGATGTTGCTTCATCGAAAATAAGGATGGGCGCATCTGCAAGGAACGCCCGGGCAATCGCGACGCGCTGACGCTCACCGCCCGAGAGCTTGACCCCGCGTTCACCGACCATCGTGTTGTAGCCTTCCGGCAGACGCTCAATGAAGGCTGCTGCGTTGGCCTGACGCGCTGCTTCCTTGATGTCTTCGATGGATGCCGAAGGCCGGGCATAGGCGATATTCTCAGCCAGTGTGCGGTGGAACAGCACCGGTTCCTGTGGAACAATAGCAATGTGCGACCGCAGGGAATCCCGCGTGACATGCGCGATGTCCTGCCCGTCAACCGTGATGCGCCCACTGTTCACATCATACAGGCGTTGCAGAAGCTTCGTGAGGGTCGTCTTTCCAGATCCACTCGGCCCCACGAGGGCCACACGTGATCCCGGCGCGATATCGATTGTGAGGTCCTGATAAAGAGGTTTGTCCTGACCCGGATACTGGAAGGTCACGTGCTCGAAGTGGACTTCGCCCTTCGTAAAGCGTGCAGGCTGAGCGTCTGGTGCATCCTGAATAGCCGAATCCCGGCGGAAGATGGCGATCAGCTCTTCCATCTCATTGACGGAACGCTGCACCTGACTGACCTGCTGACCCAGGTCTCGAAGATATCCCTGCACAAGAAACATCATTGTCAGAACATATGCGACGTCACCCGGCCCCGCCTTGCCCTGCCACCACAGCATGACGGCAAGCCCGATCATGAGCATCCGCATCACGAGAGAGGCGAGCGCCTGAATATTGGCGCTATTGGTGCCGCGCAGCCATGTCCTCAGGGTACGTCCGCGCCAGCCTTCGACGATGGTGTCCAGCCGCTGCTCTTCCCGCTTTTCAGAGCCGAACGCTTTGACAACCGGATTGCAGGTGACGGAATCCGCGATGGCTGCACCCATTTTCGTGTCCCATTCATTGGATGCACGGGCACTGGGCGCAACGTAACGAAGCGTCAGGATAATTGAGAGCCAGGCAAACAGCACCACCGAAACCGCAAGGACCGATCCCATCAGAGGAGAACGGAACATGAGGACGGCCGTAGTGCCACCGAGCACCAGAACCTCTGGCCCGATCATCAGCAGCAGGGTGTCGTCCAGTGTGTCGATAGCCCACATGCCTCGGGTCAGACGGCGAACCGTCGACCCGGCAAAGGTATTGGCATGCCAGTCCGTTGAGAATCGCTGCACGCGGGCAAAGGCCTGATTGAGGACCTTATGCATGATTGCCAGCGTCAGATGTGAAATCCCGACAAAAGACGACCGACGACCGAACAGCCCAATCAAGCCAAGCGCAATCAATCCCCCCACCATGAGGAACGCATCATTACGCAGGCTCAGAAGCTCATCGGTTTTCGGGATGGTTGGCCCGGCAGCGTGCTTGGAAATATCCGAAACAAGGCGACCAGCCAGAATCGGTGTGACGACGTCTGCCAGTGTGGCGAGCGCCACACCAGAGAGTGTCCAGGCCAGCAGCGCTGGATGTGCCAGCCAGCGGCGGCAGACAAAGGACAGGACTTCTGTAAAGGAAACGTCGATTTTCCGGCCTTCCTGTTTCTGGCCGGTGAGTTGCGTAGAAGTATCGGACACGAAGAGCTCCGCCGTCTTGTCCCTCAAGGACAACGGCCTGATGGCATGAAATTTTCAGATGTTTCGCGTATCTTGCCGGACAGTCCGGATCAGACGCAACAGCCCGCGCGGAGTTTCAGCCATGACAGACGCCCCTAAACCCATGAGCAAGGCCGCGGCCAAGGCTTTCATTACCGCTCTGGCCGAAGCCAATCCGGATGCGGAAAGTGAGCTGATCTTCCGCAATACGTTTGAGCTTCTGGTGAGCGTGGTTCTGTCGGCTCAGGCCACGGACAAGTCCGTCAACAAAGCCACCAAGGGGCTGTTTGAACACGCGCCCGATCCGAAAAGCATGGCGAAACTCGGAGAGGCCGGGATCGCACAGTACATCAAGACGATCGGCTTATGGCGCGCGAAGGCGCATAACGTGGCCCTGCTGTGCGAGCAGCTTCTGGAGCGACATGGTGGGGAAGTCCCCGCTGACCGCAAGTCTCTTGAGGCGCTGGCGGGCGTCGGGCGGAAGACGGCCAACGTGGTGATGAATGTCGCGTTTGGTGCCGATACCATGGCGGTTGATACGCATATTTTTCGCATCGGGAACCGGACCGGGCTGGCTCCGGGGAAAACAACCCGGCAGGTTGAGGATGGTCTGGTAGCGCGCATTCCCAAGGATATGCTGCGGCCAGCCCATCACTGGCTGATCCTGCATGGGCGTTATGTCTGTAAAGCCCGGGCCCCTGAATGCTGGCGCTGCCCGGCGACACAATGGTGTCTGTATCCGGACAAGCGTCTCACGCCACCCCGCACAAAAGAAGCTGCCTGATCGAAGCTACTCTGCCTCAGCCAAGGGCAGATTGGGCATTCCGTGGGAGCCTATGGCAGGCACCCAGGGTCGACTCCCACGCCAGCTCCGATCCGAGACAAGCTCTGCACCGCCTTGATGGAGAAAGACCGCATAGGCGCCATTTCTCCAGACCGAAAAGCGATCAATAAACGGAACTCCGGGGCAGGCATTACGGGCCGGAGATGCACTCACAAACAGGCTAATTCCCTGACAGTTCTGCTCAGACGGCAAACGAACACCATCTAGACTATCTTTAGCCCGCAGCAGCACCGTCTGGCCTTTGAGTGAGACACGGCAGAGACCCGTCATGCAGTCAGGTGGCAGGGAGCCTGTTGGCAGAGCCAGCGCCCGTTCCCAGTCCTGAAGCGCCAGATTTTCGAGACTGCCATGAGGACCAACCATCAGAACGTCCTCGCCCCTCAAGGCAAGCAACCCTGCATCAGCGGAAACCAGAAGGTCCGGATGAGGTGCCAGCCAGATGGAGAGAATTCCCACACCAATAGGCCCTAATCCAACGAGACGAGGCCAGCCCTTCCAGAGGCACAACCAGCACAGCCCAAGAAGCAAGGCAGCAAGCCCCCAGCCTGGCGTGGCTGGAACAGGTTCGTAAGCAAACGGGAACATCGCCACTGTGTGCGCGATAATCTGAATAATCCGGATGCCCCACCCCATGACGATGAGCGGAAGACCCGCGGCATGTAATGGCATCAGGAGCAGGGACAGGAGACCTGCGGGCATGATCCAGACGGCGGCCAAGGGAACGGCCAGCATGTTGGCGAGCACGAACCACGGCTGGAAGATGCCAAAATGCGCCATGCTGACCGGCAGCGTCGCTAGCCCCGCAAGAAGGCTGGTGAGTGACAAGGCAGCCAGATAGGACAGGATGACGCGCACTGACCCACCTTCGCCTCGAAGTCTTGCAAGCGGTTCACGCAGAACTTCGTACCCGGCGATCAGCCCCATCACGGCGGCAAAAGACATCTGAAAAGAAACGTCCAGAACGGAAACCGGAGAAACCAGCAGGATAACGAGCGCAATTAGGGCAAGTGACCGTATGGACAGTGCGCGCCGCCCTGTAACAAGAGCCAGCGTGACCAGTGTCGCCATACCGAGTGCGCGGACGCTGGGCAGATGGGCACCGGTCAACAGGACATATCCGATACCAGCAAAAAATCCTGAAACTGCTGCGATTTCCCGGCAGGGCCAATACAGAGCCAGACGCTCGAAGGCGGTCAGAAACGCGCGAACAGAGACCGTGACAACAGCCATAACCAACCCAAGATGCAGCCCGGCGACAGCCAAAAGATGCGCCAGCCCGGAGGCAGCGAATTCCTGACGGGTGGAGGCATCAATCCCGCCCGCTTCTCCTGCGAGCAGCGTCGCGGCGATGGCGCCGGTCTGGCCGGGGAGCACGCTTTCGATGCGCGCTTCTATGGCTTCTCTCAGTCCCTCCAGGCCTGCCGTCGCGTCTGCACTGTCCACGTGGAGTGTGCCCAAAGCATACCCACTCCCTGCTGAGCCAGAGAACCAGGCTTCCCGTTGCAGATCGCGGCCACCCGGCCATGACGGAGCCGAAGGAGAGCGCAACATTGCCCTGATCTGGACGGTACTGCCCGGTAATGGGGATGCCGGATCATCATCACGGAGTTTCAAACGTAACGTACGTTTGAGAGGCGCCATCCCTGCGTCGACGGGCGTATCGAACGTCGCGTGCGCCAGAATAATCCGTCTCCCGCCTTCATCGCTGCCTGGCCTGGGAGGCAGTGTCTCTAGCGCGATAACCTGCCCTGTTACGACAGAGGCTCGCGTTGGCAGAGACGGCATGGGCGGTTGTCGGCGTGTCTGCCATGAGGCGTCCAGAAAGCCGACCAGAAGTCCTAAAAATACCAGGAATAAAAACAGTAAGGCCGGATGCTTCCGCCAGAACCATACGGCCACCGCTACGCAGCCCGAAATACCGGATGCAGGCCAAAGAGGAGGTTCGAAGCGGAGTGTCAGATACGTGAGGGCCCCCAACGCAACCGCGACAGGGAGCCAGCAGAACAGCCGCCGCCCCTGCTCCACCATGATCCTCTCCATCCATGATGGATGGAATCCCATCCCGGCGGAGGTCTCCGGAGAGTTATCGAACTCATCAAGCAACAGGGTATTGGCAGAAGGCGTCGTGCGGGTCACGGCCTGAGCGTAACGGATTTTCGTCCATCCCGCGCGACCGTAATTCCAGTGAGCTTTAGTTATGAAGATGCAGCGCGCTTCTGAGACCCGCAGAGTCCCGTTCCAGTTCAAAGCCCGCGCTTCCCGGCTGAAAGAGTCGGGCACTGGCGAGGCCTCCCGTCACAACCGGGTCCAGCCCAGCGGCCTCGACCAAATCCTTGACCTTAAGCACCGCCGCCGTGTCATCGCCTGCGATCGGCAAGGCCAGACGTGGATCTGGCCGGTGTGCTTCGGCACGCAGGCTGGTCATGTCGATGGAGTTGAAGGCCCGCACGACATGCGCGGAAGGGAAATATCGCTGTGTCGTGATGCCGGCTCCGTCTCTGAGCGCAACATCAGCAATCCATCCGTCGCGGCCCACATAGGGATTGGCGGGATCAATCACGACCTTATCAGTCAGTGTCCGGTTCAGATCACGTCCGAGAGCAGGTATCGCGCCATACGGTACGGCAAGAACCACAACTTTTCCAAAAGCAGCAGCCTGAAGCGGCGTGCCGGCAGACGCCAGGGGCCCCAGGGTCTGAGCCAAAGCCTGAGCATCCTCGATATTGCGGGCAGAAACCATGACGCGATAGCCCGCCTGCACCCAGAGGGCCGCAAGTGTCCGTCCAACCTGACCGGACCCAATAATGCCGATGCCAGGAAGCTCGCGAGGCGAATCGGCCATTGCCGCGCTACCGACGGCAGCCAATCCAGCAACAGCCGCAAGAAAGGGGCGTCTACGGAGAGGAAAATTTTTCATGAAGGGTGCCATTCTCGGGACAGAGAACCGCCCTTACCCTGGACGGGGTCGATCGAAGGAAATGTCAGCGCGTTGATCCGGGCCAACTGCTCTGCCGATGGAGCGCTTCGCAGGATGTCAAAGGACTGGTTCGGCGGGTAAGCCCCAATGACCGTGAAATCTTCTGTAGACCCAAGATTACAGTGACCGGTTCCTGCGGGGAGCAAGGCGACATCACCGCCGCGAACCTCCACATCCCGCCCTTCAGGGCCACCAAGGACCAATCTGGCAGACCCATTGGAAAACCCCAGAACCTCATGGCCCAGACTATGATAGTGATGGAAAGGATAGACGCCATTCCTCCATCTCGCAGGCCACCCGTTCTGACCGAACAGGTGTTCATAGACATCTTCACGGCCCACGCCGCTCTCGAGCACATTCCGATAGAGAATGACGGGTAGATGCTGGTTGTTGGGCACCCATCCATTGGAGCGGAGCATGAAGGTCTCAACCCGTGCGGAAGACGCAGCGGCCTTCCGGATGCGGCCACTCCCCAGAGTCAGCCCGACCCCCGTCAGCATGGCGTTGAAATCTCGCCTGTCCATGATCACCCCCAGTGGAAATACTGAAGACAGGATAGGGAACGCATCGTTGGTGCAGGAAATCACACACGCTTGAAAAACCGGGTTTTTCTTCATGTAACGGCCTTGTGACACTTAAAGGCAACACATTGCAAAAGAGTGACACACTTTATGGTCGAACGATGCGGATGGCCCGTGCCGCATGACCATGATATGAGAGCCGCATGACCATCCGTACGCGCTTTGCACCCTCCCCTACGGGCCTGCTGCATGTTGGTAATGCCAGGGCTGCTCTGTTCAATTTCCTCTTCGCACGCCATCACGGTGGCGAATTCCTGTTGCGGATTGAGGACACTGACAAGGAACGTTCCACGCAACGTGCCGTGGACGTCATCTTTGACGGCCTTGCCTGGATGGGAATTACGGCCGATGCCGAGCCCGTTTTCCAGTCAGCCCGTCAGGACCGCCATACGGAAGTCGCTCTTGAGCTTCTGGCCAAAGGCGAAGCCTACAAGTGCTATTGCACGCCAGAAGAACTGACGGCCATGCGCGAGAAGGCCATGGCTGAGAAGCGTCCGCCCCGTTACGACGGCACCTGGCGTGACCGTGATCCGTCCGAAGCGCCGGAAGGTGCGCCTTATGTGATTCGCCTGAAGGCACCGCGTGAGGGCGAGACCGTCATCAAGGATCTGGTGCAGGGCGAAGTCCGCGTTGCGAACGTGGAAATGGATGACCTGATCATCCTGCGCTCCGACGGTACGCCGACCTACCTGCACGCCGTGGTCTGTGATGACCATGACATGGAGATCACCCATGTCATGCGCGGTGATGACCATCTGACGAACACCTTCCGTCAGGCCATGATCTACCGCGCAATGGGCTGGGATCTGCCGCACTTCGCTCACCTGCCGCTCATTCATGGCCCGGATGGCGCCAAGCTGTCCAAGCGTCACGGCGCACAGTCCGTCGTGGACTTCCGCGAGGAAGGGTATCTGCCGGAAGCCCTGTGCAACTACCTGCTCCGTCTGGGCTGGGGCCATGGTGATGCTGAGGTTCTGTCCCGTGAAGAGCAGATCAAGCTGTTCGATCTGGATGGCGTCGGTCGTTCCCCGTCCCGTATGGATTATGTGAAGCTGGCACATCTCAATGGTGTCTGGATGCGTCAGGCTGACGATGAGCGCCTGACCAACGATGTTCTGGAGCGTCTGCAAGGCCGTGAAGGCGTTGTTGCGGATGACCGCACGCGTGCCCGTGTTCTGGCCATGATGTCCGGCCTCAAGGAACGCGCCAAGACGCTGGTCGAGCTGACGGATAACGCAGCCTTCGCAGGCTTCACCCTGCCCCTGACCTTCACGCCCAAGGCTGAGAAGCTGCTGGACGAGAACGGTCGCAAAGTTCTTGAAGGCGTCGGGCATGATCTGGCAGCTCTGCCGGATTTCACAGCGGAAGCCATCGACGGTGCCCTCCGCGCCTATGCCGAAAAAAATGAGCTGAAACTCGGCTCTGTGGCCCAGCCACTACGTGCTGCCATGACGGGGTCCACGACATCTCCGGGCATTGACCTGACGCTGGCGGCTCTTGGCCGTGACGAGGTTCTGGCCCGCATTGCGAGCGTGCTCAGTGCCTGAGCGGCCATCCGTCCCCCGGCATCTGCTGGGAATCGAGGGGCTAACAGCGGGGCAAATTGCTCCGTTCCTCGATCTGGCGGAGAGCTATGCACTCCTGAGCCGTTCCCGTTCCGCACCACGTGATGCGCTGCGGGGCCGGACAGTCATCAATCTGTTCTTTGAGGACAGCACCCGTACCCGCACCAGTTTTGAGCTGGCGGGCAAACGCCTTGGCGCAGACGTCATCAACATGACGGTCGCAACCAGCTCGGTGAACAAGGGTGAAACACTGCTGGATACGGCATCCACGCTGAATGCCATGCGCTGCGATCTTCTGGTCGTGCGTCATGGTCAATCCGGTGCACCGGCCCTGCTGTCCCAGAAGGTCGAAGCCAGTGTGGTGAATGCTGGCGATGGTACACACGAGCATCCTACGCAGGCCCTGCTGGATGCTCTAACTATTCGTCGTCATTTTGGACGTCTGGAAGGTCTGACGATCGCGATCTGCGGCGACGTTGGCCATAGCCGTGTAGCACGGTCCAACATCCATCTTCTGACGGCGCTGGGGAACAGTATCCGTCTGGTCGGGCCGCCCACTCTTCTGCCGTCTGCCATGGCAGAACTTGGGAATGTCACACTGTATTCGGACATGGATGAGGCCCTGAAGGGCACGGATGTCGTGATGTCCCTGCGCCTTCAGAAAGAGCGCATGGGTGCTGGTCTTGTCCCGAGTTCCCGCGAGTATTTCCGGTTCTTTGGCTTGGACAGACGCCGTCTGGCACTGGCAAATCCCGGTGCTCTGGTCATGCATCCCGGCCCCATGAACCGTGGCGTCGAGATTGCGTCCGATGTTGCGGATTCAGACCAGAGCGTGATTGCAGAACAGGTGGAAATGGGTGTGGCGGTGCGTATGGCCGTTCTTGATCGCCTGTCACGCGCACGGATGCCCTCATGACAATTACTGTTTTTGAAAATGTCCGTCTGGTCGATCCAGCATCTGGCCGAGATGGCATCGGACGCCTGACGGTTGAAGACGGCCGCATCGCCGCTATCGACAGCCCCGAGACGCCAGAAGGCGCGCGCGTGATTGATGGTCAGGGTGCAGTTCTGTGCCCTGGGCTTGTGGATATGCGTGTTGCCTTGGGTGAACCAGGCTTCGAATATCGTGAAAGCGTCAAGTCAGGTGCACGGGCTGCCGTAGCAGGTGGGATTACCACCATGGCCGTTCTGCCCAACACGTCTCCGGCAATCGACAATCCGGCTCTGGTGCATCTTCTGAAGGTGCGCGGCGAAGAGACGGGTATGGTCTCTATTCACCCTTACGGCGCGCTGACGCGTGGCTGCGAGGGCGGAGAGATGGCGGAGCTGGGTCTGTTGCAGGACGCAGGCGCCGTGGCGTTCACCGATGGCACGCGTGCCATCACAGACGCCAAGCAGATGCGCAATCTGCTGTCCTATTCCCGCTTCCTTGACGCGCTGGTTGTGCAGCATCCAGAAGAGCCTTCGCTCGCCAAAGGCGCCTGCGCGACGGCAAGTGCGCTGGCGGTCCGTTTGGGTCTACCGCAGGTTCCGGCCGCGGCTGAGGCGATCATGATTGCCCGCGATCTTCGTTTGGCCGAGATGACTGGGGCGAGACTGCATTTCGCGCACGTCTCTACGGCCGAAGGGCTGGATCTGATCCGAACAGCCAAAACACGTGGCGTCAAAGTAACATGTGACACAGCGCCCCCTTATTTCGCCATGACTGAAGAAGACATTGGGGACTTCCGTACCTACGCGAAGTTCTCCCCACCGCTCCGTGCGGAATCAGACAGGGCAGCAGTTTGTGCGGCCCTTGCTGATGGCACGATTGATGCCGTGGCATCTGATCACGCCCCGGCAGATGCGGACGACAAACGTCTTCCATTCGCGCAGGCGCGTGCAGGTGGGACAGGTCTTGTCACGCTTCTGGGTGTGACACTGGGCGCAGGGCTGCCTCTGATGGATGCCCTGCGTCTTGTCACCTGTGCTCCTGCCGCTCTTCTGGGCATTTCGGCGGGAACGCTGGCAATTGGTCAGGATGCCGATCTCTGCCTGTTCGACCCTGATGCTGTTTGGGAAGTGACGGCTGGCGAACTGCCGGGCCGGGCCCAAAATACGCCATTTGATGGTCAGAAGCTGACAGGACGGGTCCTGCGGACCTTCCGACGAGGCCGCGAGGTCTTCACGGCTGAGGGCTTGGCATGACGCTG
This sequence comes from Gluconobacter sp. P5B12, assembly GCF_018812035.1. Taxonomy (NCBI): domain Bacteria; kingdom Pseudomonadati; phylum Pseudomonadota; class Alphaproteobacteria; order Acetobacterales; family Acetobacteraceae; genus Gluconobacter; species Gluconobacter sp. P5B12. The sequence continues at coordinate 61,807 of NZ_JACRVV010000008.1, forward strand.
TCTCACCCCAACCTGCTGCTTGTCGCCACAGTCGCGTATGTTATCGGGAGCATCCCGTTCGGGCTGATTTTAACGGCTCTAGGCGGCGGCGGAGACATTCGCCAGATTGGTTCCGGGAATATCGGCGCCACCAATGTCCTGCGGACTGGTCGCAAGGGCTTGGCCGCGGCCACCCTTCTTTTAGATGCTCTCAAAGGGGCGCTGGCAGTCTTTCTGGCGCTTCGGTTCGGTGGTGGCCCGCCGTCACTCGCCATGGCCGTAGCGGCAGTCTCGGTGGTGGTCGGGCACTGTTTCCCCGTCTGGCTGGGATTCAGGGGCGGTAAGGGCGTTGCCACGGGACTCGGGACAATCTGGGTTTTGTGCTGGCCTGTTGGTGTGGCGTGCTGCGTGGTCTGGCTCGCCGTAGCGCGGATAAGCCGGATCTCGTCGGCTGGAGCGCTTTCAGCATTTCTTGTTGCGCCGATTTTGATGGTTGTCGTGCTGAGCCGGGGTGCCAGTTCTCCCATTCCTGTCGCGACTTTTCTCATCGCCCTCCTGATTTGGGTACGACACTATAGCAATATAGTCCGTCTGCTGACGGGCAACGAACCTCGGGTGAACGCCAAGACAAAATCATCCTGATTTTAAGCAACCGTTAATGAAATTCGGATAGGAGCGAGAACATGACGACGTTTTCTGCTCCACCGTTCCGGTTGTCTGATCAAGAGCGACTCGACGCGATGCGTCTTGCTCGCACGCCGGGCGTGGGTCCGATCAATTTTTCCAGACTACTCTGCCAATATGGCGGCCCCACTGCGGCTCTTTCCGCACTTCCTGGACGGATGCGTCAGGCTGGCCGTCTGGATCTTCCGGTTATTCCATCGGCTAATCAGATGGCCGATGAAGTTGAAACCCTCCGGAAAATGGGCGGAAATGTTTTGATCCGGGGGGACGCCAATTATCCCCTGATGCTGTCCTTCATCAAAGACGCTCCACCTGTGCTTTTTGTTCAGGGAGATCCAGCTAAACTCTCTCTGCGCTCTGTCGGCATTGTGGGAGCACGCAATGCTTCTGCTGCGGGCATTCGCATGGCCGAAAGCCTCTCTGCCGAGCTGGCAGACTCGAAAATCTGTGTTGTTTCAGGTCTGGCTCGTGGGATCGATTCGGCGGCTCATGAGGCAGCCCTTTATCCCGGCCTGACGGCGGCGGCTGTCGCTGGAGGACTGGATCATGTGTACCCACCAGAAAATGCAAAGTTGCAGGCCAGTATTGCCGAACGCGGGTGCCTGGTGACAGAGGCGCCATTGAGTACCGTTCCCCAAGCGCGACACTTTCCTCGCCGCAATCGGCTGATTGCCGGGATCTCTCTCGGATGCGTTGTTGTGGAAGCCGCACTGCATTCCGGAACGCTGATTACGGCCAGTCTGGCGATCTCATAGGACAGAGAAGTCTATGCCGTTCCCGGCTCGCCACTCGATCCCCGGTCTCGCGGCGGCAATGAGCTTTTAAGGCGCGGAGCGACGCTCACGGAAAATGTGCAGGATATTCTTTCTTGCCTCCCTTCCGAGCTCCCGGCTCCCCTTTCACCTCCATGGGTAAAGCAGCCGCACCAACCTGGTATTTTGCAAGGCTTTTCAGAACCTTACACAGCATGGAATGTGAGTACGGAGGATCACTGGGAAGACCCCGATCTTGTACTGTCTGAGGTGCTTCCGCTTCTCTCCATGACACCGGTAACAGTTGACGAGGTGATGCGCCGCTGCCAGTTCTCCGTTTCGGCAGTACTGTCGACACTGACCGAGCTTGAGCTTGGGGGTGTCGTGGAGTTCGTGCCCGGCGGGCGCGTGGCGTTACAGCCGAACAGGAAGTGACGCGGAAGACCGGAGTGGCAATGACAGACGTTGTGGTAGTCGAGAGCCCATCAAAGGCCAAGACGATCAACAAGTATCTGGGAAGCGGGTTTACCGTTCTTGCTTCCTTCGGCCATGTGCGGGATCTACCGCCCAAGGACGGGAGCGTACGCCCGGACGAGAACTTTGCCATGAGCTGGCAGACGGACGACCGGGGCGCCAAACAGATTGCGGCCATTGCCAAGGCTCTCAAGGGAGCAAAGAACCTCTATCTGGCCACTGACCCGGATCGCGAAGGTGAAGCAATCTCGTGGCATGTGCGCAGTGTCCTTGAAGAAAAGAATCTCCTGAAGGGAATCGACGTTCATCGCGTCACCTTCAACGAAATTACGAAATCTGCCGTCACTGCCGCGATGGCTGGCCCACGTGAGCTGGATCAGCCCCTGATTGACGCTTATCTGGCCCGTCGTGCGCTGGACTATCTGGTGGGCTTTACGCTGTCGCCAGTGCTTTGGCGCAAGCTACCGGGCAGCAAGAGTGCCGGTCGCGTGCAGTCCGTAGCGCTCCGCCTCATTTGTGAGCGTGAAGCCGAGATCGAGGTTTTCAAGCCGAAGGAATACTGGACCGTTACTGGCGGGTTCAATACTCCGGCGAAAGCAGCTTTTCAGGCGCGCCTTACCCATCTGCGTGGTGACAAACTCGACCAGTTCGATCTCAATAACGAACAGCTGGCCTTTGAGGCTCGTGACATCGTACAGGCCGGTCAGTTCACCGTTCGCTCTGTCGAGCGCAAACGGACGAAACGTAACCCACCGCCGCCATTCACGACCTCTACGCTTCAGCAGGAAGCCTCCCGCAAGCTTGGCATGAGCGCGCAGACAACGATGCGCACGGCCCAGCAGCTTTATGAGGGCGTGGATCTCGGTGGTGAGACGATCGGTCTGATCACCTACATGCGAACCGATGGCGTCACGATGGCCAAAGAGGCAATCGGCGCGATTCGCGGGCATATCGGCAAGGCGTTTGGGGACGAGTACGTGCCGGATTATCCGCGTGCCTATTCGACCAAAGCCAAGAATGCGCAGGAAGCGCATGAAGCCGTGCGCCCCACGGATGTGTTCCGCACACCTCAACAGGTCGCTCATGCGCTGTCTCCTGAACAGCGGCGGCTGTATGAACTGGTCTGGAAGCGCGCGGTTGCGTCACAGATGCAGTCTGCCGAGCTTGATCAGGTTGCAGTCACCCTGGCGGATGCCAGCGGACAAACACTGCTTCGGGCAACGGGTTCGACGATTGCGTTCGACGGCTTCCTGAAGCTTTACATCGAAGGCAAGGACGATTCGAAGGCGGAAGACGACGACGGCAAGCTGCTTCCTGCCATGAAGGAAGGGGACCGCGTCGCGACGACGGCTGTTGATGCTGAACAGCACTTCACCCAGCCGCCGCCGCGCTATTCCGAAGCGTCTCTGGTCAAGAAAATGGAAGAGATCGGCATTGGTCGTCCTTCCACCTATGCCTCTGTTCTGGGCGTTCTGCGGGACCGTAACTACGTTCGACTGGAAGCCAAGCGCTTCCTGCCGGAAGACCGCGGACGCCTTGTCACAGCGTTCCTGACGTCCTTTTTCGAGCGTTATGTCGATACCGGCTTCACAGCGTCTCTTGAAGAACAGTTGGATGACATTTCCGGTGGCCGGGCTGACTGGCACGATGTCATGGCAGCCTTCTGGCATGACTTCTCGGCAGCCGTAGATCAGACAAAAGATCTGAAAATCTCGGACGTTATTGACGCTCTGGATGAAGATCTGGGCGACCACTTCTTCCCGCCCAAGGAAGACGGTACTGATCCACGGGTCTGCACATCCTGCGGAACAGGCCGTCTGGGGCTGCGTCTTGGCAAGTTTGGCGCCTTCATCGGCTGCTCCAACTATCCAACCTGCCAGTTCACGCGACGTCTGGTCGCTGATGACGGTGCGGATGAGGGGCTCAAGGACGGTATCAAGGTTCTGGGCCAGCATCCGGACACCAGTGAGGATATCACCATTCGTCGTGGGCCCTATGGACTGTATGTCCAGCAGGGGGAACCCAACCCGGAAGACAAGAAGGCCAAGCCCAAACGTACAACCATCCCCAAGGGGCTGGACGGCAACACCATGACCATGGAGCAGGCTCTGGGACTTCTGTCCCTGCCCCGACTGGTTGGCATGCATCCGGAAACAGGGGAAAAGATCGAAGCCGGCCTTGGACGGTTTGGGCCCTATGTGAAGATGGGTGCGATCTACGGCACGCTGGACAAGGACGATGACGTCCTGACGGTTGGGCTGAACCGGGCAGTCGACAGCCTGGCGAAGAAGCTCGCCTCCATCCGTAACCTGGGAGCGCATCCCAAGGACGGTGAGCCGGTCATGATCCGCAAGGGTCGTTTTGGTCCGTATGCGCAGCATGGCCAGTTGATTGCCAATCTGCCCAAAGATCAGGACATGAATGACATCACGCTCGACGCTGCGGTGGCGCTTTTGGCTGAGAAGGGCAAACCTCTGAAGGGTGCAGCCAAGAAGACCACTGCGAAGAAGGCTCCAGCCAAAACGGCAAAAAGCAAAAAAACTTCGGATGTGGATGCAACTTCTGGCGAAGAAGCTCCAAAGAAAAAGACGACCCGCGCCACAACAAAAACTTCGACGGCGCGGAAAACAGCCGGATCCGCAACGAAAAAGCGGAAAACGGCAGCAGACTCTTCCTCGGAAGCCTGAAGCGTTACTCTGGAGGGGGTGTGACCTGGTTGCACTCCTTCCAACAATGTCATTGGTGTGTCTTTACCGGGGCCGAAGTTTGTGGCGTGGTCAAAAGATGGATGGGGTAACCACTTCCTTCTTTCCGCCTCTCCTCAAGGACCCCTCTTTGCGCCATGCCGCACGTCCCATGATCCTGTTTCTGTCGCATATTCGCGAGACGGCGTGCCGCCCGGTTCTTATCCTCAGCCTTCTCACACTGGCGCTGGGAGGAAGTGTCCAGCCTGCTTTGGCCCAGACGCAGGCCACGCCATCAAGCAGCACGCCTACAGCACCTGAAGCCGCTCCGGCCTTTGCTGGTGGAATGACCAGGGACGTTCTTGTCGCCGCCCTTGGGTTTCTGGCGCCGCGCACCCTTGATGCCCATTCCGCAAGGGAATTCTGTATCTGGGGACTGGACGGGCTAACGGCGATCGATCCCACAATTATCGTGACAACGAACCCTGCTGAGGATCGTGACGGTCAGCATATTCCTGAAACCGTGACAATCACGCGGGGGCAGAAGGCTTTCTTCAAGCATCCCCTCCCCGCTGATACCAGCCGAACCGGATGGGCCGATCTTGTAACTGCCGCCATGGACGCTGCCTGGTCCCACTCATCCACGATCCGGGATGCGGGTGATGATGCCCTGCTTCAAGGGTTCTTTGATGAACTGTTCAACCACATGGACCCGTATTCACGGTATCTGGGACCGACCCCGGCGGTTGCAGACCGAACACGACGTACCGGCCAAAGCGGCACTGTAGGCCTGACGCTAGGACAAAAAGGTCATTCGATCGTTGTGACGGCTGTCAATGCCAATGGACCGGCTTGGGAGGCTGGGGTGGACATGGGACAGCGTCTTGTCTCGGTGAATGGAAAATCTACGCACGGACAGTCTCCTGATACCGTCCAGAGCTGGCTGGACGGAGATGAGCGCACAGCCGTATCTCTGGCCCTGGCCTCTAAGGGCAAACGTCCGGCGACCTTGAAGCTGATGAGAGCGCAGGTCCCGCCCGAGACTGTTTTTGCATCTACGGTGGATGCCTACACGCTTCTGAGGATCTCTTCCTTTTCGACTCAGACGGCTGAGGAAATCAGCCAGTATCTCGATCAGGTGGTGGAAGATGACACACCTGATGACTCTGGTGCCACGCAGGCGGCAGGCAAAGCAAAGCGCCCTGCCGGGATCATCATCGATCTGCGCGGGGACCGTGGCGGCGTTCTTCAACAGGCTGTTACGGCTGCCGCCCTGTTCCTCGATCATGGCGTAGCAGTCACGACGCATGGCCGCGATCCTCAGGCCAACCACATCTGGGCCGTTCAAGGCGGCGACATGACAAGTGGAGCGCCGATTGTCATTCTCGTGGATGGTCGCACAGCAAGTGCAGCGGAAATTCTTGCCGCAGCCTTGGCCGATCATCGCCGCGCCGTCGTCATTGGCAGCGAGACCTTGGGCAAGGGTCTGGTGCAGGTGATTGGCCAGATGCCCAATGGCGGCGAACTGTTCGTGACATGGAGCCGAAATCAGGCCCCGCTGGGCTGGCCCATTCAAGGTCTGGGCGTCATGCCTCAGGTTTGCACCTCCCGGGGGAGCGACGACCTGCATGCCCAGCTTGACGCTCTGAAAAACGGAAACGCCCCGCAGGCAGGCGCCGTTCAAATGGCTCGGGCAGCGCGCTACCCCGTTCCTGTTGCCCGAATTCTGGACATCCGACGTCATTGCCCGGCAGCAATTGGGACAGACGCAGACATGGACACGGCAAGATTCATGCTGTCTTCTGCTTCGGCCTACAAGGCAGCGCTTGAAGCTGTCCCTGACGAAAATACCGCACCTCTGCACTAACTTTTCAGGATATGGACGGAACTTTCATGGGTGCACGTTTAAAAACAGGTCTCTGGGTGCGTGCCGTGATGCGACGGATTTCTTCCGACGGCACGTCCGCCATGGTCCTGAAAAAGGGGGATGAGGATGCTGGAGCCGTCCTGATCGTTCTCAGGGACCGCGACGACAATGTCGCCCTCCTCCGTGAAAATGGTTCGGACTGGATTCGGGCGGACGTTGAAGGTGCTGCCGGACTGGAAGACTATCTGGAACGCCAGCGTCGTTATGATCCGGACCTCTGGGTCATTGAACTGGAAGTCCGGAATGTGGCCACGCCGCTGGAACGAACACTCGGTTCGCGTCGCGCAGATCTGGACGTGATGCACTGAACTGTGGGAGGGAGGACACACTGGGCGACGAACATGCCCATTGTGAAACTTTCGCATCACCCATTAAAGGGTTCGGCGCGTTGCCATCGCCTGTAGTTTCGGCAAGAAGACTTTCAAATTGGGTTGGTTGGAGAGAAATGACATGATGCAGCGATCCGTTTTCAGGACCTGGCTTGCCCGGGCCGGGCTCACTGCAGGCGTTTCGATGCTGGTCATGGGGGCCGCAGAGGCGCAGCCGGTCAGGGGACTGTACGTTTCCGGGTCTGGCGGCGCGAGCTTCAACCAGGATCAGACAGTCCGTCTTTCTCCTGTCTTCCCGAGCGGCCGTGACCATTATCAGGCAGGCGTCACGGGACTCGGCAGCGTTGGCTGGGGCCTCGGAAACGGGTTCCGGGTCGAGGTTGAGGGAAATTACCGCAACAATCGTCTCCAGCAGTTCAAGAGCAGCCTGTTCCCGTCTTCTGTTGGTGGTCGCCAGCAGAGCTACGGCGTGATGGCAAATGCCCTGTTCGACATGGATATCGGGCAGTCCTGGGTTTATCCGTATTTCGGCGCAGGCGTAGGCTACGGCTGGCAGTCCATGAACACCTATGTTCATGCGCCCAGCGGTGCATTCGACCAGCACGTCACGGGTACGGCAGGAAACTTCGCCTATCAGGGCATCTTCGGGCTGTCGTTCCCTGTTCCCTGGGTGGTTGGTCTCTCTGCCACGACAGAATACCGTTTCTATTCCCTGCTTGGGCCTAACGGTCATCACGCTACGGCGACAGGCGTTTACGGCGGCTGGGATCAGAAGCAGGCTTATGGCTCTTCCACGGGCAATCGCGACACACGCACGAACTTCAATCACTCGCTGCTCCTAGGCCTGCGTTACGAGTTCAACCCGGCTCCGCCGCCTGCACCACCGGCTCCAGCAGTGATTGCTGCGCCCGCACCAGCCCCGACACGCACGTATCTGGTTTTCTTTGACTGGGATTCGGCTGCTCTGAGCGAACGTGCGAAGTCTGTGGTGGCTGAAGCTGCCAAGAACTCCACTTCGACCCAGGTCACGCATATTGAAGTCAGCGGATATACGGACACGTCCGCTGCCCAGCCAGGGGCACGCGGTCAGGCTTACAATCTCGGCCTCTCCAACCGTCGCGCCGAAAGTGTGAAGGCTGAGCTGATCCGTGACGGTGTGGCAGCTGGCCTCATTTCCACGCAGGGCTTTGGCGAGGCTCACCCCCTCGTCCCGACAGGCCCGAATGCTCGCGAGCCTCAGAACCGCCGCGTTGAAATCGATTTCAAGTAAGGTTTAGCCTTACGTTTTAAACGGCCTTGAAAGCCGGCGCCCTTGACTGGGTGCTGGCTTTTTTCATGTCTGATCCGGTAAAAGCGATACAAAAAAAGCGGGGATAAACCCCGCCTTTTTCATCACGAAGCTGAAGAGCTTCAGTGCTTGCGACGTGTCGTCTGACGCGTAGCTGTCTTCTTTTTCGTGGTGGTTGTAGCAGCCTTCGGCGTCGGTGCCGTAACAGCAGGCTTGGCAACAACAACGCCGGTCGCGTCCACAGTGATGTGTACAACAAGGTGTTCGCGCTTCTTGCCACCACCTGGGATCAGCTCCGCCGTGAACGTGTCTGCGCCAGCATAGGCCGTTGCAGGGGTATAGTTCACGTAGGTGTGGCCATCGTAATTGTAGAGGAAAGCCTTGCCGTGTGACGGCGCAGGATTCACACCGAAGGAGGAATAGCTGCTGCCGAAGGATTTCTGCACGGAGATCGCGCAGAGGCCATCGTCACTGCGAACGGTCATGTCCACGTTCATCGTGCCATCAGCGGCGGTTGTGACCGGTGAGACGTGGCAGACTGCAGAAACCTTCTGGTAGCCGAAGGGGTTCGGCGTCACAGAGCGTTGAACGATCGCCTGCTGTGCGCAGCCGGAAAGAAGCAGGGAAAAGGCAAAGGCCGATCCCAGGGTAATGACGGAACCTCGCAGGCGCACGGTCAACTCCAACGCTCGTGACAGACTTAATGCCGCGCTTCCCGCGACAAGATAGACGTTCGCATGTAGAACAGGACGAGGCGGGGTGAAAGCCTGTCCGTCTCCCTTAAGCGTACTTTCAGGGCTTTTTCTGCGGTCGGCGCGATAAATTACAATTGAGAACGCGAACGCCCATTTTCCGCCACGAAATTATGTTGCAGGTAAAGAGCTTGCCGCACGTTTCTCACATGCGGATTCATCTTTCCGCGGGCCGCAAGCCCGGATTATGCTGTCTGTCTGTTTCCGGCCATCAGTCCCGGCCTTGTGGAGTTTGTCGATGCCTTCGTTTTTCCGTCGTTCCTTCGTCCGTCTGGCTGGTGCTGGCCTGGCGTGCACAACACTGTTCGCCGCTCATGCCACGCCAGCTTTCGCAGCTGAGTGCGGCAACTCCCCGGCTCATGAAGCTTTTGACGTTGCGGGCCTGAAGTCCGAACTGATGGTAACGGCTCTCTCCTGCAAGTCGCAGGATCGCTACAACGCGTTCGTTGCCAAGTTCCGCCCGTCCCTTCTGGACGCGGAAAAGCGCCTTGATGGCTATTTCCGCACCACATACGGCCGCCGCGCTCAGGCGGCTCACGATGATTACATCACGCAGCTGGCTGATGTGCAGTCTCTTGGCGGCCTGAAGTCCGGCACGGTCTTCTGTGAACAGCGCACAGCCATGTTCGATGAGATTGATGCACTTGAAACAGGTTCCGACCTGGCTCACTACGCCGAAGCCAAAGATGTAGCCCAGCCTGCGTCCTATGAGAGCTGTGCAGCTCCTGCCACGGTTGACCGTCGCCCGCGCCATGGCACAACCAAAAGCACCACAACGCGTCGCACGCACCGCGCCTGATCTGCTGCCAAAAGTCAGTCGTTCTGTTCCATCCGGAAGCGTTCTCTTGACGTTCCGGACTGGGGCGGCGACAACGCAGACATGAGCGATCTGTTCGAGTCAGGCAAAGCAGGAAATACCAAGGCGACTGGCGGCCGCAAAGGCGCCGTCAACACGGATTATGGCGCACAGGATATCGAGGTCCTTGAAGGACTGGAGCCTGTTCGTCGTCGCCCTGGAATGTATATCGGTGGCACGGATGATAACGCCTATCATCACCTTGCCTCCGAAATTCTCGATAACGCCATGGATGAAGCCGTAGCCGGCCATGCCAGTAGCATCGAAATGCGACTGGAAGGCCCACGGACACTTATGGTGCGCGATAACGGTCGTGGCATCCCAACGGACCCTCACCCCAAATTCCCGGATAAATCCGCGCTGGAAGTAATCTTTACGACGCTTCATGCGGGCGGAAAATTTTCTGGCAAGGCGTATGATACGTCTGGCGGCCTGCATGGTGTCGGCAGTTCGGTTGTCAACGCGCTCTCCGACAAGCTCGAAGTGGAAGTCGCCCGCGACCGGGTACTTTATCGGCAGGATTTCTCCCGTGGTGTGCCGCTTGGCCCGTTGGCCGAAGTCGGCAAGGCTCCTAATCGCCGAGGCACCACGGTCCGATTTTCGCCTGATCCGGAAATCTTCGGGAATCTCCATTTCTCCGCATCCCGCCTCTACCGGCTCTGCTGCTCCAAGGCCGCCCTGTTCCGTGGCGTCATCATTCAGTGGAAATGTGATCCGGAGCTGATCAAGGCTGGCGACGAAACACCAGTCGAAGCCACGATCCAGTTTCCGAACGGTCTGGAAGATGCCCTGACGGCAGAACTCGGTGCCAACCCCGATCTGTTGACGCCACTTTGGGCCGGAGAAGCTGAGCTTCCTCTGGCTGCTGATGGCCGGACAGGTGGCAAGGTAGAGTGGGCTGTCGCGTTTCTGGAAGCTGGTACATCCACACTCACCTCCTACTGCAACACGATTCCCACGCCGCAGGGCGGCACGCATGAAGCGGGCTTCCGGGCCGCTCTGGTCAAGGGTTTCCGTTCCTGGGGGGACCAACGGAAGGTCAAACGCGCAGCAGCGATTACGGCTGAAGATGTTCTTGGCGCCGTTGCGGCCAAGCTTTCTGTCTTTATTCGTGACCCGCAGTTTCAGGGCCAGACCAAGGACAAGCTGACCAATCAGGAAGCTTCGCGTCTTGTAGAAGGCGCCCTGCGTGACCGAATCGACCATTGGCTGGGCGGGAACCCGCAGCAGGCCGATAATCTTCTGGCATTCATGGTGGAGCGCGCTGAAGAGCGTTTGCGCCGTCGTGAAGTTAAGGAAACGGCGCGAAAAAGTGCGACCCGCAAACTGCGCCTTCCCGGCAAGCTGACAGACTGCACCCGCGAGAACGCCTCCGAGACCGAACTGTTTCTGGTTGAGGGCGAATCGGCAGGTGGCTCTGCACGCCAGGCACGTGACCGGGAAACGCAGGCTGTTCTGCCACTACGAGGCAAGATTCTGAACGTCGCCTCAGCCACCGCCGACAAACTACGCGGGAATCAGGAACTCCGTGACCTGACGGAAGCCCTTGGCTGCGGTCTGGGGTCGTCTTTCGACATCAGCCGCCTTCGCTACGGCCGCGTCATCATCATGACAGACGCTGACGTCGACGGTGCGCATATCGCCTCCCTTCTGATGACGTTCTTCTATCGTGAGATGCCGGAACTGATCCGTCATGGGCATCTGCATCTGGCGCAGCCGCCGTTGTATCGCCTGACGCATGGGGCAAAGACGGTCTATGCGATGAACGATCAGGACCGTGACAAGCGCATCAAGGCGGACTTCAAGTCCAATGCGAAGGTTGAGGTGTCCCGATTCAAGGGTCTGGGCGAGATGCCTGTGAAGGATCTCAAGCAGACGACGATGGACCCTGCACGCCGGACGCTTCTGCGAGTGGTCGCTCTTCCTGAAGATCGCGCGCTGACAAGCGAACGCGTGGAAAGCCTCATGGGACGCAAGCCGGAACTCCGATTCCGCTTCATTCAGGAGCACGCCCGTTCCGTCGAAGATCTTGACGTCTGAACGTGACCACTGATGTGCAGCCTGTTGAAAAATACGGACAACTTAAGGCGGTAGGGCTACTGATCGGGGGGATATCCTCCTTCCAGATCGGCGCCACTCTGGCGAAGGGGCTTTTTCCGCTCTTTGGTCCAACCGGGATGGTGGGGCTGCGTGTCTGTATGGCCGCACTCATTCTGCTGGCCATCTGGCGCCCGACTCGCATGACCCTGACACCAGCGGCCCTGAAGCTGCTGCTGCCTTATGGCGCGTCTGTTGCGGTCATGAACTTCTGCTTCTATGTGGCGCTGGTTCGCCTGCCACTGGGGATCGTAGTTGCACTTGAATTCACGGGCCCGCTGACGCTCGCACTTGCTGGATCACGTCGCTGGCTCGACCTGTGCTGGGTACTCTTTGTGATTTCCGGACTGTATCTGCTGCTACGCCCAGAGACGGCATCCGTTGCCGGATCTGCCCATGCTCTGGATATATTCGGAGTCTGTGCAGCACTCCTGAGTGGCTGCGGGTGGATCGTGTACATCCTCACAGGCACCCGCATGGGGAAAATCCTGGATGCGGGGCAAGCGACGACGCTGGGGATGGCAACGGCGGGAATTTTTCTTCTCCCCTGCCTGATCCCCACAATTCCCACCGTCATCACCCATCCGTGGCAAGGTGGAGCGGCCCTCAGCGTGGCCGTTCTTTCCTCGGCCGTGCCTTATATCCTCGACATGATGGCCATGCGTCGACTTCGGCCGAAAGACCTTGGAATTCTGCTGAGCATGGAGCCCATGCTCGGCGCCGTTTCAGGCTGGATCTTTCTGGGCGAAGCGCTGTCGATCACGCGATGGGCAGGCGTTCTGTGCATCGTTGTTGCGTCTCTCGGCAACGTTCTCACAGCCCGGAAAGCCACTCTGCACTGACCGTCCGGGCAAAGGATAATCAGACGCTTTCAGCGACCCAGTTCCGGCGTTTGGTGGCTTTGCCAATACCCGGGTTAAAGCAGTTGCATGGGTCCAGACTGCGATAGTGTTCGATCATCTCTTCCGGCGCATCGTAAAGATGACCGACGTTATGCTCGGCAGGATAACGGGCGCCCCGGGCCTCCAAACCTGGCAGCATGGAGTGCTCCACGGCCATGGCGTTGTAGCCCTTTTTCACCACGTAATCCTGATGCATCACGTGGCAGAAGAAGTGGCCGTAGTAGAGTTTGACGATAATCTTGTCTTCAATCTCTTGCGGCAGGGTTTCAAACCACTCCCGGTCATTGCGGCGCAGCGCCACATCAAGAGCAACAATGTCTTCTGCCGTCTTTGAATGAACGGCACGGTAACGGATGGCCGCTCCGGCTGCGGCAAAGCGATGGAGAAAGGCCAGCTTGCCTTCTTCCGGGGTGCAGGCAAAGAAATCGCCAGACGTTTTTGAGTGCCAGTCTTCAAGATACGCTTTGACGGGCGCTGCAAGCTCCGCCGATACCTTAAGCATGAGATGATGCTCGAAACGATCCCGGAAATCACACATGCGTGCCGGAAGCTGCTTGGGAATGATCTTGCTGAACGCCTGAAGCAACAGGTCACTCAGGTGGCCTGAAATGCCGGGGATGCGCTGTACGGCAATATCGAACCGGGATTTCAGACCGAAGAACGTGGGCAGGAACCGTGTGCCCATGTAGCGAATGATGGCTGTCGTGTCCTTGCCATACACCTCGGCAATATTGAACGCGTCGCGGTGGATATATTCCCCGGCGATTGGCAGCTCGTCGAAGCTTGTGAGGATATGGCGGCGTAGGTCTTCGAGATCCTGCGTGCTGTTGGTCCCGATGTAGAATACTGCTGGATTCTTATTGGCCTTGAAGGTGTCGAGGCGAACTGCGAACACAACCAGCTTCCCCGCGCATCCAGCCGCTTCATGCCAGCGGTTGGGGTCCGCATTAAAGCGTGCAGGCGTTTCAGCATCCACGTCCCGCACATGCTGGGCATAACCCGCGTCATGGCCGCGCCCTGCGTTCCAGTCGATAGCGCTATCCGGAAGCTGCCCAGCCTGGACGGCAGAGAGAATCTGTTCCGGATCACCTGCAAGGCGGATCCCCAGATGGTTGACGAGATGCAGTTTCCCATCTGCCCCCATCTGACCGAACAGAGCCATTTCCGTGAAAGCAGGACCGCGCTGGACCAGTGCGCCGCCGGAATTGTTACTCACACCGCCCAGAACGGAGGCACCGATACAGGATGAGCCAATAACCGAGTGAGGCTCGCGGCCAATCTTGGCGAGCTTTTCTTCCAGATCATGCAGGGTCGAGCCAGGAAGACAAACAACCTGACGCCCCTCACCGATCAGGTGGATGCCATCCAGCCGGTTCGTGCTGATGATGACGATCTCGCGGTCGTAGTCGTTGCCGTCCGGTGTAGAGCCACCGGTCAGACCGGTATTGGCGGCCTGCATGATGATGATCTTGCCGCTTTCAGCACAGAGCTTGGCAGCTTTCCACAGTTCAACAAGGTTTCCTGGCTGTAGAACGGCCAGCACATCGCCGAGCCCAAACCGGTATCCTTTACGGAAGCGATAAGTCGCGTTGGGCTTGCTCAGAACATGACGACGGCCAACGACCGAACGAAGGGCATCAAGGAAAACCGTGTTCCCGCTGGAGCTGGCCGGCATGTCTGTATTCTTCCTTCAACGTTTCTGGCGTTGCTACCTTCAAAGCGCAGCCAGCGGACTCCATAGTTCCAAAATTTACGCCTGTTCAGCGACAGGCTTACAGACACACCCGCAAGAGCGCGCCGTCCATGCCTCAGATCAAGCAATGGGATCACAATTGGGCGACTATTTAATACGCCCGAAAAGACGCTCGATCTCATTACGCGTCAGTTTTAACCAGGTTGGACGGCCGTGCGAACAGGTATTGGCGCGCGGAGTACGCTCCATTTCCCGCAAAAGAGCATCCATTTCTTCCGGTTTCAGGCGTCGGCCCGCGCGAATGCTTCCATGACAGGCCATCCGGGCCAGAATGGCATCCAGACGATTGGAAAAACTATCCGTATTGCCAGCATCCAGATCCGGATCATTGGCGAGTTCGTCCGCCACATCCCGCAGAAGGCCCTGAACGTCCTTTGTGCCGAGAAGGGCGGGGACTGATCGGAGCAGCACACTCCCTGCACCAAAGGATTCGAGGTCTATCCCCAGCCTGGACAGATCTTCAGACCGTGCCAGCAGAGCCTCAGCGTCCCGTCGGGGAAGATCCACGACTTCAGGCAGCAGGAGCGCCTGAGATCGTAAAGTCCCGCTGGCATATTGCTCTCTCAGGCGCTCATGGGTCAGACGCTCATGAGCCGCATGCTGATCCACGAGAACCAGATCCCCATCAGGGGCAACGGCAATAATGTATGTGTCAAAGACCTGAGCCACCGAAGCGCCGAGCGGAAAAGAGGCGTCAAGATGCTCTGGAACAGGTTGGGGCGCACGCGCAGCCGGCGCAAAACCCGCCTCCTGCTCAGCAAAACCCGATCGATCGGGAGCGAATGGCGCTGCCTTTGGCACACTTAAGGGCAACGATGCTGCTGGCTCTGTGCGGAACTCCTTGAAAGAAGGCAGTTCAACAGGAACGTCTGGCCGCGACGGGTAGGAAATTGAAGGACGCGCTGGACGTGACCCGAAGCTGGCGTGGATTCCGCCTCCGCCACTGGACCCATGCCCGAGTGCCCGACCCAAACCGCCAATAACGAGTGCCCGGACTTCAGCTTCATCCGCAAAGCGCAGTTCTGTCTTGGCAGGATGTACGTTCACATCCAGTCGCTCCAGAGGCACCTTGAGATGAAGAGCCATCACCGGAAAACGCCCCCGTTCAATGACGGGACGATACGCCACACGGATGGCCGTCCGCAGCATGGGATCTGTAACCGGGCGGTGATTAACCATGATGAACTGGCCCGAACCGGTAGCCTTTGTTTTGGCAGGGCCACATGCAAAGCCGGACAGGCGTATATGGCCGCGCTGTTCATCAAGCGGGATCAGCGTGTCGGGTGTTGTCTCCAGAACCGTTGCCGTCCGGGCGATGGGGCTCTGTTCGGGCAGGTCAAACAGGACCTTATCGTCCAGTGTGACGCGCATGGCGCAATGCGGCGCGCTCAGAGCCAGCCGCCGCATGACCGATTCGGCATGACTATTTTCCACACGCGGGCTTTTAAGAAATTTGCGTCGCGCAGGGGTAGCGAAGAACAGATCCGTAACCACAATCCGCGTGCCCACCGGACCGGACGATGGGTGTGGCGGCGTGATGACGCCTCCGTCGACACGAATGCACCAGGCCGTGTCAGATTCGGCTGTTCGGGATGTAATGGAAAGGCGTGCGCTTGCCCCAATGGATGGCAGGGCTTCCCCACGGAAACCAAGCGTGCGGATCTGAACGAGACGTTCGTCCTGCAATTTGGATGTGCAATGGCGCTGGACAGCCATGTCCAGCTCTTCCGGCGTCATGCCGCAACCATTGTCCGTGACATCAATACGATCTGTGCCGCCAGCGCGAAGGGCGACCACAAGACGTGTGGCGCCAGCATCAATCGCGTTCTCGACAAGCTCTTTCAGAGCCGCAGCCGGGCGTTCAATCACCTCACCCGCCGCAATCAGATCAACAACATGACCTGACAGCCGACGGATAACCGGGCGTACGAGGGAAGTTTTTTCAGACAGGACGGTGACTCACAATCCTGAAGGTCGGGAGAGTGCCGTTTACAGCACGCCCAGAAAGTGGCCGCTCTTTTTCTTGACGGTCGGGGTGGCACCTGTTGCCGGGTTACGACCCAGAGCCGAGTTCTCACGAATACGGCGGTTTTCAGCGTCCCCGTCGACCACGGAGCCAGCCTGGCCGCCCTTCCAGAACATCAGGTTGTCAACAAAGCCTGCATCGGCAGCACCGAGCTCGGCATTGTTGGGAGCACCAGAGGCCTTGTCCACCTGACCAACCAGCGCGGACTGGCCGCTGCTGTTTTCGCCGCCAAAGGGGTGCAGCGCTGCATCCGGAGACAGCGTTTCAAGAGCCTGCATCCGCGGGCTCTCGTCCGGCCGGTGCGCATCGGCAGCGCCGGGAAGCTGCATCTTCTCTGAAGGCGGCATGGACAGCGGGGCACGCGTCGTGACGGTATATTCGTCCGGCATGTAGCGTTCCATGCCGAAGGCCCGCTCCAGATCGCTGCCTGAGCAACCAGACAGCATCAGGCCGAATGAAGCAATTGCACCCATCTGTACGCTGAGACGGGCAACTGGAAGACGGTTACGGCGCATTGAGGGACCCTGGGACGCAATCATGATGGGTATAGTCCTACAGTCCGCACAGCGTGGGGGCAAGCTCCCCTTGCTCACTGCGGCTGGCTGTTACGTTCAGCAAGAAGGGAGTCAATCAGCCAGACCGCCACCCCGCACACAATACCGGCATCGGCAATGTTGAAGACATACCATGACCAGCCGAAAGCGTGGGCATGGAGAAAGTCCACAACGGCACCATACCGCAGGCGGTCAATGACGTTACCGATGGCACCACCCGCGATGGCCCCGCAGGCCCCCGCGACCAGTGTCCGGCGCGTTTTTATCATGGTCCAAACCAGCAGGCCCACGGCCAGTAAAGAGACCGTGCAGAAGACCAGAGGCCCTTTACTGCCCAGACCACCAAACATTCCAAACGTCACAGCATGGTTCCAGACCATGGTGAAGTTCAGGAATGGGAGGATCTGGACAGACCCTTTCTCCGGCAGATTATAGCCGTAGAGAATCCAGTCCTTGCTGGCCTGATCCAGAACGAGGACCAGAACCAGCAGGGCAAGCCCAAGAACCAGCCGCCCCATACGGCTCATACCTTCCTGCCAAAGGGACATCAGGCACTCACCACACTGACGCAGCGACGGCACAGAGCCGGATGCTCGGCATTTTCACCCACATCCGGAAGCACCTTCCAGCAACGGGCACATTTATGACCCGGCGCACGCTCGACTTCTGGGCCACCGTGAACTGTTTCGCCCGGAAGAAGCTCGATCTCCGCGTGGGATGTGATGAGCAGCTCTGCCCAGTCAATTCCTGTAAGAGACGCTGCCTCTTCCTGTGAGATCGGAAGCGTTACACTGGCTTCCAGAGAGGCGCCGATGACGCCATCACGGCGGGCTGTTTCCAGCTCGGTCGTAACAAGGCGGCGGTAAGCGCGGATCTCGTCCCAGTTGGCGCCCAGTTCCGGGCTGTTCCACTCGGCATCAGGCTCAAAGAACTGCTCCAGATGGATGCTGCTCTCTTCACCGAAACGGGCGCTCCAGGCTTCTTCTGCGGTGAAGACCAGAACAGGTGCCAGCCAGGTGCAGAGCGCACGGTGCAGAGCATCCAGAACCGTGCGGGAGGCACGGCGCGTCAGATCAGAAGGAGCGTCGCAGTAGATAGCGTCCTTACGGATATCGAAATAGAACGCAGACAGATCCGTCGTGCAGAAACCATGCAGGGCCGGATAAACACCCACCCACTGATGCGTTTCGACGGCCGTGCTGATCAGGCCGCGCAGTTCCGAGAGGCGGTGCAGGATATACTGCTCCAGCGGCGGCATTTCAGCGTAGGGGACAGCCTCTTCTTCCGTGAAGCCGTCCAGCGCGCCCAGCAGCCAGCGCAGGGTGTTGCGCAGGCGACGGTACAGTTCGCCCTGCTGCTTCAGGATCTCGTTGCCGATGCGCAGATCTTCATTCGTGTCGGAGTTCAGCACCCACAGGCGCAGAATGTCGGCACCCAGTGAGTCCGTGACGTCTGCCGGGGCAATGACGTTCCCGAGCGACTTGGACATCTTGCGGCCCTGTTCGTCCAGTACGAAGCCGTTCGTCACAAGGGCTTTGTAGGGGGCGACACCACGTGTGCCGACGCTTTCCAGCAGGGACGACTGGAACCAGCCGCGATGCTGATCAGAGCCTTCCAGATAGACGTCTGCCGGGAAGTTCAGGCCTTCCTGCCCCAGAACGAACTGATGCGTGGAGCCGGATTCAAACCACACGTCCACAATATCGAAGACCTGTTCGTAATCCGCTGGGTCACGGTTTGGACCAAGGAAAACAGCCGGGTCTGTGTCGTACCAGACGTCCGCACCCTTTTCGTGGAAAGCCTTGACAATCCGGTCCATGACGTCTGCATCACGCAGAACTTCACCGCTTCGCTTCTCCACGAATACGGCAATCGGCACGCCCCAGGCGCGCTGACGGGAGATGCACCAGTCCGGACGCTGCTCGACCATGGAGGTCAGGCGGCGACGGGCAGCCTCAGGCACGAAGGTGACAGGATCAAGCGCCTTGAGAGCCTTCTCACGCAGCTTCGTTTCCCCATCCATCGCGATGAACCATTGAGGTGTGGCGCGGAAGATGATCGGGGCTTTGGAACGCCAGGAATGCGGATAGGAATGACGGATCTTGCTGCGGGCCATAAGGCCGGTCGCAGGTGCGTCGTCATGTTCACCGGACTGACGGGCTTCCGTCAGCAGATCGCAGACCGGGTCAGCCGCTTTGAAAACATGGATGCCTTCGAGATGCGGAACCCATGACGCATATCGACCATCATCCTGCACCAGTTCCGGCACTTCAATGCCGAACTGGCGGCAGACGATAAAGTCATCCTGACCATGAGACGGCGCCATGTGAACAAGGCCCGTACCAGCATCTGTCGTGACGAAATCACCCGGAAGCATCGGCACGTCATATTCGTAACCACGACCACGTAGCGGATGAGCGGCAATAGCACCTTCCAGCGCGCTGCCGGGCAGCGTGTAAAGAATGTGATGCGCACTGATACCGGTTTCAGCGCAGAAGGCCTCAACACGGTCTTCCGCGATCAGCAGGCGCGCGCCCTGCGGCACAACGCTGGCTTCTGTGATCTCGTCGGCACGCAGAACCACGTAGGTGATGTCCGGACCGTAAGCGAGCGCGCGGTTGGCTGGAATTGTCCACGGCGTTGTGGTCCAGATAACGGCTGAGACGCCATCAAGGGCGTCACCCGGCGTCGGGTCCTTGATGATCGGGAAGGCGACGAAGATCGTAGTGGAGTCAACGTCGTGATACTCGATCTCGGCTTCGGCCAGAGCGGTCTTCTCGACGGGGCTCCACATAACAGGGCGGAGGCCCCGATACAGACCGCCATTCAGCAGGAACTTGCCGATTTCTCCAACGATTTTGGCTTCAGAGCTATAGTCCATCGTGACGTAACGATTGGCCCACTCGGCCTGAACACCGATGCGTTTGAAGTCTTCCGCCTGCTTGCTCACCCACTCCGCGGCGTACTGGCGACACTCTGCGCGGAACTGGAGCAGGGGAACCTGATCCTTGTCCTTGCCCGCCTTGCGATACTGTTCCTCGATCCGCCATTCAATCGGCAGACCATGACAGTCCCATCCCGGCTGATAGCGGACTTCGAAACCGGACATGCGATGCGCACGGTTGATGACGTCTTTCATCACCTTGTTCAGCGCATGACCAATATGAATGTGCCCGTTGGCATACGGAGGACCGTCGTGCAGCGTGAAGACCGGGCGTCCCTTCCCTTCCTCACGGATTTTCCCATCCAGATCCATTGCTGCCCAGCGGGCAAGCGTCTCGGGCTCACGCTTCGGCAGGCCACCCCGCATGGGGAAGCCGGTGCGCGGCAGGAACACAGTATCGCGGTAGCGATCCTGCTGTTCTTTGAAGGTCGTATCGGACTTGTCGGACATGGGACGGGCCAACTTTGGTCATTCACACAAAATAAGGGGGACCATATGGAGATTGGGCGGGGATGTGGTCAAGTCTTCTAAGGGTAAACCGCGTCATGTTCTGCCAAAAACGCTGTTATTCGGGCCTTCAAGACAATTGAATGACAGGTCTGGTCATGGATTGTTTCAGTGGCAGAAGCATGATCTGTTTTGGCAGAAGATCTGTACGGGGGCATTTTCATGAAGACATTCTGGCTGGCTGCGATCCTGGCGATTGCTCCTTCTCTCGCGGTAGCACAGGCCCCTCGTTGTCCGGCACCGGCAGCTGTTCCATCCAAATCTGATCTTCCTCATCTTCTGATGACATCCCAGGACCGCGGGTTTCTGTGGAAAGCCACGAAAGATGGTCATACGTCGTGGCTGTACGGCACTGTTCATGCCTCTCGCGAAGAATGGTTGATGCCTGGGCCGCTAATACGGTCCGCCATCCTGCAAAGCCAGGCTGTTGCGCTTGAACTGAATCTGCAGGATCCCCAGACACTGGCAGCCCTTCGCAAACCCGAAGAACCGACCAACCGCGAAAGGCTGATTGCTTCCGGGCGGAAGAAAAAACTCGATGCCCTGGCAGATGAACTCTGTATTCCCACGGCAGGCTTTGCCACTACGGCAATCGGCCTTGAAGCGGCCGGGCTTACCGCATCAGCTGCGCGCGCGGATGGATATTATCCCGATTATGCCGTCGATCTTGTCCTTCAAGGAATGGCTGGCAGCCTGAAAAAAGAAGTTATCGCTCTCGAAGATGTTCAGACACAGCGTAACCTCCTGATCTCCCCCAAGCTGTCCGAAGAAAACGCCTTCATTGATGAAACCATCAAGCAGATTTCGTCGGGGGAAGCGCGGAAAGACGAAGATCAGCTTATTGCGATGTGGGGACACAGCGATCTGACGCGACTGAACCAGTACAAACAATGGTGCAAATGTGAGCGGACACCACAGGAGAAACACCAGACGTTCCACATGATTGATGAGCGAAATGCAGCGATGGCCCAGAAAATCCTGACCCTTCATGATTCTGGAAAGTCCCTGTTCGTAGCGGTTGGGTCTTTACACATGGCGGGCCCACAAGGACTTCCTGCGCTCCTGAAAAAGGACGGTTTTGACGTTCAGCAGATTGTGCCTGCGCCTTCAGCAAACACATCGCTTTAAACAGCGGGTGCTTTGCCTGAACGACCTGGGGGCGGTACAGTCTGGCGGCAGTACTTTCTGCATTCGGACAGGGCGGATGGTGACCCCGACATGAAGCGCGTTTTCAGGAAAATCTTTTCCCGCCCACCCGAACGTGAGGCAGCCCCCCCGCTGCCTTCTCATATCGAAATCATCCGTGAGAAAGCCCTGAAAGGGCACCATCTGGAAATCGTCCAGTGGGGGCAGGTCCTGCTGGAGAGCATTTATGTTCCCAAGGACCCTGTCGGCGCACTGGAATGGTTTACCATTGCCGCAAAGGCCGGGTTCGGGCCGGGACATAATATGCGGGGCCGGTGTTTTCAATTCGGCTGGGGATGCGAGGAAGACCTTCAGGAAGCGGCCCGGTGTTATGCAGCAGCGGCTAAAGCTGGAGACGAATGGGGCCGTTATAATCTGGGCATTCTGACCATGCGGGGCATCGGGCAGCCCCAGGATCTGCCAAAGGCGCTTCATCTGTTTCAAACAGCGGCGCACAACGGCCATGCCAAATCCATGAACCTGTATGCACGTTTTCTGGAAGAAGGCTGGGTTGTGCCACAGGACCGTGCGGCAGCCTTGGACTGGTATCGGAAGTCAGCAGAAGGCGGAGATTACCGGGGGCAGCACAACTATGCGACGGCACTGGTGGATGCTGGCGAGATTGACGAAGCGCTGGGCTGGTGGCGCAAGGCTGTTATGGATGCCACGTCTGACATTCTTCTGGCGATGAGCAAGAAGCTGGTCCTTTTGGGGAACAAAAGAGATCAGAATCTGGAAGAGCGCGTTCAGGAACGCCTGAAGGAAATCGGCATCCGCTCTCAAGGAGAATAATATACTCTCCAGCGCTGTATTCCCATGTATCCTGAGCTTGGCGCACTCTGCAGCTCAGAGCTCAAAAAGACGTCCTAGCGCCCGAGAAGACGACGCGCCTGTTCGGCATCCTGAACAATCTGGGCCTTGAGTTCCTCAAGCCCAGAGAAGCGCTTTTCATCCCGCAGAAGCGCAATCAGAGCAACGCTCAGGGTTTTGCCGTAAAGGTCTTCCGAGAAATCAAAAAGATGAACTTCAAGGCGGCTTTCCTGTCCATCGTTTATGGTCGGACGCCGGCCGATATTCGCTACTCCGGGAATGATCCGTCCATCTGGCAGCGTCACCTGAACGGCATAAACTCCGCGTGCGGGTTCGAGATGCTGACGAAGGGGGATGTTCGCTGTGGGAAAACCGAGAAGACGTCCCCGCTGATCCCCGTGGATGACCGGCCCGACGATCGACCATGGTCGGCCCAGTTCCAGCGCAGCCCGTTCAGGATACCCTTCCTGAAGAAGGCGGCGAATGCGGCTGGATGAGATAGGGCCGCCCTCATCCACTAACTGCGGTACAATCGTCAGCCCGACACCCTTTGGCGTCAGAAGCGCTTCCAGATCGTCAGTGTTGCCGGTTCTGCGATGACCGAAGGCAAAATCTGCGCCACAGGCGACGTGACGGACACCAAGAGCCCCCAAGAGCACATCATGAACAAAGGATTCTGCGCTTAACCACGAAAAATCCTTGTCGAAGGGAATCTGAAAAACATGGGCCACGCCCTGCTCTTCCAGCGCCTTGGCGCGGACATCCGGAAGCATGAGGCGACACGGCAGATTCTGAGGGCGAAACAACTCTCTCGGATGCGGATCAAACGTCACAACGGAGAGCGGATGGTCAGGACGCGCTGCACGAAGGCTATGCAGCAGGTGCACATGTCCACGATGAACACCGTCGAAATTCCCTAGAGCGGCAACCGTGCCGCGGGCGTCCTTCGGAATATCTCGCCAATCAGTGTGCAGGGTCATGCGGGGAGACTGAACTTCTGGGTAACGTCATTCAAATCTGCCGCGTGAAGAACACCCGTGTGCGGAACTGTGTGATCCTGTGGGCGCACGAGCTGACAGACCTGAAGCCCAGCTTCCATCGCAGCGTCCAGCTCGGCTCCAATATCGGAAAGGAAAAGGATATCTTCCGGCTTTAGACCGCAAACTTCTGCAATTTTTGTATAGGATGCCGCGTCTTTCTTCCCACCTGTGGAGAGATCGAAGAAGCCGTCGAACAGGGACGTCAGGTCACCTTGTTCCGTATAGCCATACAGAAGCTTCTGCGATGGAATGGAGCCCGAAGAGTACACTGCGAGACGCAGGCCGCCCTCAGACCAAGCCTTCAGGGCCGGGGGAACATCCTTGTAGAGATCTGCACGGAGCGTGCCATCTTCAAAACCCTGCCGCCAAGTGATGCCCTGAAGTGTTTTGAGGGGCGCCGCTTTCTCGTCCCTGACCATCCAGTCCTGACAGACCTTCAACGGATCCTCTCCAGGATGGGAGATGGCAATATCTGCTCGTGCGGCCACAACCTGAGGGTTTGTGTGGTCTTCGATCAAAGCCGGAAGAGCCTTGGCCGCATAAGGGAACATGACGTCCCGAACGAAAGAGATCGGCAGGGTCGTGCCTTCGATATCAAGCAGGACGAGACGGATCATGTCAGACTTTCAGGAGGAAGTGGAGACGTCTGCGGGGAAACGCTCGGCGATATCATCGCCTGTATATTGCGCGATCCACCCGGTTGTGTCGGTGAAAACGCGCAGAGCGACCACATCCGGGGACGGGCCAGCATCAAACCAGTGCGGAATGCCTTCCGGCACAGAAATCAGGTCTCCGGCCGTGCAGAGAACCGAATAGATCCGGCCGTGAATGTGGAGGACGAAAGCGCCCTGACCATGCACAAAGAACCGGACTTCATCTTCGCTGTGCGTGTGCTCCGAGAGGAACTTCTTGCGCAACTCTGGCAGATTAGGCGTGGACGCATTGATGCGCACCACGTCTGCACTTCCCGCGCCCGTTTCACCCATCAGGGTGTCGAGATAGGGGCGATATGCATCCAGAATCTCATCTGTGGTCGCGTCTTTTGCAGGCGTGACAGGCGGCGTCCAGCGTTCAAAACGGATATTATGCGGACGCAAGGTCTCGGCGATTTCCCCGGGGGTGGTGACGTCGAGAAGGATCGTTTCGGGGCTATCGTCCCGATAAACAGTCAGTCTGCTCATGGTTCAGCGTGCCTTCTGGAGACGGGCGAGATGGCAGGCGAGCAGGAATTCAAGCCCTTCAAGCCGCGCCAATGCTGTGAACATGTCTTTACCCCAGACATAAACGCCATGACCGCGAATCAGGTAACCCAGACGCATGTCCGACAGTCTCGGAGCAACAACTGTCGAGAGACGGGCGATATCCTGATCGTTGTGAAACAGGGGCAAGTCCAGGATGGTGTCGTGCGTTGATTGGCCTTCGAAAACCTTCAGCACTTCATAGCCCGCGAGGGTGATCGCGTCTGTTGGTTCATCCATGGACAGGATGGTGGCCGCAACAGAGTGACCGTGCAGTACAGCCCCGATCGACGGGTCATGCGCATAGAGCTGGGTATGCAACAGGGTTTCCGCACTGGCACGCTTCGTTGGGTCCAGCGGTACGCCTTCAGGGGTGATCTGGATCACGTCCTGCTCTGTCAGGAAGCCTTTGTGGCCTCCAGAGCGCGTGATGGCGATGCGGCCATCTGCCAGACGTACGGACAGGTTGCCAGCTGTAGCTGGAACCCAGCCGCGCTGATCCATCCGCTGGCCTGCCCGGACGATTTGTCCGGCGGCCTCGGTCCATGCCGTATCAGACGTCGTATTCAACATCAGACCTGCGTGCGGTGCGTGTCGCTGTTGGTAGTCGTCTGGCTGTAGCCGGGCGACTGATTGGGGGCCGAGATATGACCCGGCGCCTGATTGGCTTCAGGTGGCGTCATGTTCTCGTCTTCGCCCATGTTCTTCTTGAAGGACTTGATGCCCTTCGCAAAGTCTCCCATCAGGCCGCTGATCTTTCCACCGCCGCCAAACACGACGAGCAGGACGACCGCCAGGATCAGCCAGTGAACGGGGCTCATGCTGCCCATAATGTAATACTCCGAAAAGCCAAGGCTACACCTTCATGTGGCAAGGCTTGGGCGTTTGTGCAAGCGTTCGCTCAGGACGCATCATCCCGACCAGAGGCCGAAACGAAGCCATAGGTCGGATAGGCCCGGCGCCCCAGGCCGTGAATGGGTGCCCACCAGACCCGGACCAGAGTCCAGTCATGGCTGGGTGAAACATCCGTGATGGGGACATTGCGATCGATGCGTCCTGGTTCCCAGTTAGCATGATCTACAAGGATCGTGTTTGAAGAAATCTGTCTGCGCACGATCGAAACATGCCCACTCGGCACCCGGGACGTTGCCCGGAAGACAAGAACTGAACCCGGAATGGGGGCATGGCTCCGGGCATAATGCCCTGCTGACTGACGCCACCAGGATGCCGCACTGCCCCGCAACTGAAGACCTGTCCGGGACCGGGCATAGGGTGCGCACTGGAGCGGCCCGTTGAAACTGGCACGACTGTATTCGCGACTACCGCCACAGGCTGTGAGTGACAGCAGCAGGCAGAGTGCCAGTTTTTTCATGGGCGGCTCCGGAAAGCGATGATGCGGTCTTCTGCTTCTTCAGTGTCCATTTCCAAGGCTGTCTGCACGACATCCCGGGAGAAACCATTACGCGCAAAGATTCCCATAACGCGAACCGGGTCTTCTTGTGGGCGGTCCGGGCGGCAGAAGGGACCGACGCGACGTTTGCGCGCCAGAACGAGCGCAGCCGCCAGTTCAGCCTCACGCGCCGTTTCGTCTGATCTTTCACCCAGCGATTCGTTGAGTGCTTCCTGTGTGGTTGTCTGATCAACGCCCTTCGTGGCCAGATGTGCGGCAACAGCCCGGCGAGACCGTCCGGTCCGGGTCAGGTTCAAAGCGCGGGAACGGGCGAATCCGGCATCATTGACGGCTCCGAGTTCTGTCATGGCGACAATGACGTCTTCCACGGCGGGTCGAAGAGTTCTGATTGTGGCTTCGGCATCTTCTTCCGGCAGCCCGGCATGCACGGCACGCGTGCCCCAGCGCCGAAGACGCCGTTCCAGCGTCTGGCGCAGACTATGCTCGGTTGTGGCAAAGCGAGCCACGTGCGCCAGTGCCATTTCGCGTAGTGCCTTGAAATCGGGAGCTGTTGGTATGTCCTCCATAGCAGAAGAGTATGCTGCGAAGAGGGCATTTACGGCAAGATCGGATAGGGTCATCATTCAAGCCATGAGCGACTCTCTTTCAGCCCGTCTTGAGGCGGCTGTCTCCGCCCTTCCTGTCCGCTATCCCGGCCCCGGCGGGGCTGTGGCTGTTGTGAAAGATGGCGAGATTCTTGTCCGTCACACATGGGGCTACGCCAATGCGGAGCGGCGCCTGCCGTTCACCCCGTCTTCCCTGTTCCGCATGTGCTCCATCACGAAGCAGTTCACCTGCGGCGTATTGCTGGATCTTTTCCAGGACCCGGCGGAACTTGACGGAGATGTGGACGACCGGTTGCCACAACTGGATGAGCCAGCGCCAGGGGCGCTTCATCTTGCGCACAACCAATCCGGCCTGCGTGACTACTGGGCCGTGGCAATGCTGCATGGCGCACCAGTCGAGGGGTTTTTCGGAGATCGGGAAGGACGTCGCGTTATTGACGGCACGCGCACGCTCCAGTTTCAGCCCGGTACGTCTTACTCCTATGTGAACCAGAACTTCCGCCTGCTGTCTGACATTCTGGAAGACAGAACAGGGCGGAATTTCGCTGAACTGCTTCAGACGTCCATTTTCAATCCCGTGGGTATGGAACGGGCCATTCTGGCAGCCGAAACACGCGCCATGCCGGACGGGACTGTTGGGTATGAAGGAACCGTGGAGAGCGGCTTCCGCCCGGCTGTCAATAACATCTGGTGGACCGGGGATGCAGGTCTGGGCGCTTCGCTGGATGACATGATTGCCTGGGAGCGTTTCATTGATGCGACGCGCGATGATCCTGACGGGCTTTACAACCGTCTGACAACGCCGGTGACCTTCCGCGATGGTGAAGCAGCGCCTTACGGATTTGGGCTGCAACGCACATCACTTTTCGGACGTGATGTGACGATGCATGGTGGCGCGCTAAGGGGCTGGCGGTCCCACAGGCTGCACGTCGCGTCTGAGCGCCTGTCTGTCGTTGTGATGTTCAACCATATGTCACCTGCACAGGTTGCAGCGGGCCAGATGCTGGCAGCAGCACTGGGTGTTCCCTATGAGCCGGATCGGGCGACACAGCCGCCTCATGAATTGTACGGCACCTTCATTGAGCGAGAGACCGGGCTATCCGCGCGAATCGAGCCTGCTCCCGGCGGAGCCAAGCTTCGATATCTGATGGTGCCGGAAATGCTGGAGGGGGTTTCCGCCTCACGAGCTGAAACACCAAACGTCCAGATCGTTCGTCAGGGAGACGAAATCCGGATGGAGCGGCCGGGTGAAAATCGCGTGGGCATTCTCACCGCCTGTGAGGAAACTGCCGGTGAAGACATAGAAGCACTTGAAGGCGTTTATCGCTGTGAAGAGCTGGATGAGGCAGAAGTCACCATCGAACTGGCAGGTGGCGTGGTCTATGGCGGTTTCTCAGGCTTTCTGGGCAATGGCCGGATGGAACCGCTTCAGAGACTGGCACGGGACGTCTGGGTTTTGCCATGCCCTCGGGCGCTCGATCATACGGCGCCGGGCGACTGGACGCTGCTGTTCGAGCGGGATTCTTCAGGCGTCAACACCGTGAAGGTCGGATGCTGGCTGGCGCGGGATCTGGTTTACAGGCGCGCCTGACAACCGTTCTTTGCCCGCAAGGGGTTTGACGGATCGTATTTCTGCCGCACAGTATGTGTCTGCGGAATCTTTGGCCCTGCCCCGGGCGACCGGGGCAGGGTTTTCCGATTCTGCAGCTTTCATTCACCCTGATCCAGGATCGACGATCATCATGATCTCCTCCCTCATGCCCAATTACAAACGTGCCGACCTTGCTTTCGAGCAGGGCGAAGGCGTCTGGCTGACGGCATCGGACGGGCGACGATATCTGGATTTCGGGGCTGGCATTGCCGTCTCTTCGCTGGGCCACGGCCACCCGAAGCTGGTGAAGACCATTGCGGATCAGGCCGCGAAGGTCATGCACGTCTCGAACCTTTACCGTATTCCGCAGGCTGAAAAGCTGGCGGATCTTCTGGTGAAGAACTCATTCGCGGACTCTGTGCTGTTCTGCAACTCGGGCGCTGAAGCAAACGAGGGCATGGTGAAGATGATCCGTCGGGCGCAGTTCGAGAACGGCCATCCCGAGCGTACGCGCATTCTTTGCTTTGACGGCGCCTTTCACGGTCGGACATTGGCCATGATTTCTGCGACCGGAAATCCTGCCTACCAAAAGGGGTTTGGGCCTGTTGTTGAAGGGTTCGATCATGCGCCGTTCAACAATACCAATACCCTGCGCGCGGCTATTACGCCGGAAACTGCCGGTATTATCGTGGAGCCCATCCAGGGTGAAAGCGGCATCAAGCCAGCGTCCGAAGTCTTCATGAAGGCCTTACGCGCAGTCTGTGACGAGCACGGCATCTATCTTGGCTTCGACGAAGTCCAGACCGGTGTTGGTCGGACAGGAAAGCTGTTTGCGCATGAGTGGTATGGCATCAAGCCGGACGTCATTTCCATTGCCAAGGGCATTGGTGGCGGCTTCCCGCTCGGGGCTGTTCTGGCAACCGAAGAGCTGGCCAAACATCTGACACCTGGCTCGCACGGGACGACATTTGGCGGCAATCCCTTGGCTTGTGCGGCAGGAACGACAGTTCTGGAAGAAGTTCTCAGCCCCGGCTTTCTGGAGCATATCTGCACGGTTGGAGAGGCCTTCGAAGGCATGTTGCGAGATGTCGTAAAGCGTTCACCGGGCGTTTTTGACGATGTCCGCGGCATGGGTCTGATGCGTGGTCTGCACTGCGTGCCACCTGTTGGAGACGTGATGCCGCTCGTCACGGCCGCCGGGCTTCTGACCGTTGGTGCGGGCGATAATGTGCTGCGTCTGGTGCCTCCGTTGATTGTGACGGAAGAAGACTGTCAGGTCGCCTGCAAGAAATTGATCGAAGCGGCCGAAGCCTACTCAGCCGCCCATAAGAAAGAACAGGAGAAAGTGTCGTGAGTTTGGCAATTGCCCCCCGGACAGCAGGAACGGAACAGCAGATGCCACGGCATTTTCTTGATATTCGCGATTTCAGCGGCGAAGTCATCCGACAGATCATTGATCTGTCGGCCCGGATCAAAGCGCTGCAGAACAATCGCGAGACCCCACTGCATCCGCAGCGTCCTCTTGAAGGACGCACTCTGGGACTAATGCTGGCACAGCCCTCCACCCGCACACGTGTTTCATTCGAAGTGGGTATGGGGCAGTTGGGCGGCCAGGTGTCCGTCCTTTCACCGGGAGACATGCAGCTTGGCCGTGGGGAAACTATTGCGGATACGGCCCGCGTTCTGTCGCGCTTTCTGGATGTGATTGTTCTGCGAACCGGTAAGGACGAGAACCTGCGTGAGCTGGCAAAATGGAGTACGGTTCCGGTCATCAACGGTCTGACGCCGGTCTCTCATCCCATCCAGATTCTGGCAGACGTACTGACGTTTGAAGAGCATCGTGGCCCGATTGCGGGAAAAACGCTTGCGTGGATTGGGGACGGCAACAACGTAGCCACTTCCCTGATGGAAGCGGCAGCTCTGCTCAAATTCAATGTTCGTCTGGCAACGCCAGAGGGGTTCGCGCCCAGTGAGCGTGCTGTTGCCTGGGCACGCCAGAATGGTGCCTCCATCGAGGTCTTCCAGAACCCTGCCGAGGCTGTCGTGGGCGCAGATGCTGTTCTGACAGACACGTGGGTCAGCATGGGGGACAAGGATCGCGATCAGCGCCTTGCTGCCTTCCGTCCTTATCAGGTGGATGCGGCCCTTATGGCAAAAGCTGCACCAGATGCCCTGTTCCTTCACTGCCTGCCTGCCCATATCGGGGAGGAAGTGACTGCCGAGGTGTTCGAAAGCCCGGCGTCTGTTGTTTTTGACGAGGCGGAAAACCGCCTTCATACGCAAAAGGGCCTGCTTCTCTGGGCTCTTGGAAGAGAGAACGGGTGATCGATACACCGCCATTCCTTGACAGGGGACGCCCCAACGTCCCGAACATGGTCGTTTCAGGAGGGATTGTGCCATTTCATCTGGCACAGTCGCCCGTCCGGGGACGACTGGTTCGGCTAGGAGCGCTGGCAGACGCCATCCTGTCGCGGCATGACCTTCCGGATCCTGTCCTGATAATGGGTGGTCAGGCCCTAGCTCTGGTTGCAGGCATGGCGTCTGCGCTAAAATTCAAAGGGTCTTTCTCCCTTCAGATCAAGGGAGACGGTCCGGTATCCTTGCTGCTGGCAGATGCCACGGACACAGGCGACCTGCGTTTTACAGCCCGGCTTGCGGAAGAGGCTGATCCAGCAGCGCTGCCAGTGTCCCCCAAAGAGTTGCTTGGTAACGGCTACCTCGCTTTCACGATCGACCAGGGGGCGGATATGGACCGCCATCAGGGCATCGTGGAGCTAACGGGAGAAACCCTCTCTGAGATGGCCGTCCACTATTTCCAGACCAGCGAGCAGCATGACTGCTGGATCCGTCTGTTCTGCCTCAAGACGGTTGACGGCTGGCGGGCCAGTGCCCTTGTGCTGGAACGGATTGCCGATGAAGGCGGCATCGAGAATGCCGCTCAGGCTGAGGACGCCTGGGAAACGGCCTGCACGTTTGCCGAAACATTGCAGGACCGGGAGATGTTTGACGAAACACTCGAAAGTGGCGATTTGATCCATCGCCTTTTCGGGACGTTAGACGTTCAGATCGCTACACCACGCGCTCTGGCTTACGGCTGCCGCTGCTCCCGGGCACGATTGGCCTCAGTGCTGGAGCGTTTTGGCGAGGACGACCTGGATCACATGGTGGAAAACGGCGCTATCACGATGAACTGTGAGTTCTGTAACGTCGGCTTCCGTTTCACCCGTGATGAGCTTGGAGAAAAACCTGCATGACGCTTCCACTGCTCGACGGAATCAGGATCGACGACCTTCCCGTCGAACAGCTTTATCCAGGCTGGGTAGCCTTGGAGCGCCATCCTGTTATTGGCCAGTTCGAGGTCATTCTCTTTCAGGATGAAGACAGCGGACGACAGGCCTGCTGGTGGATTGAGGATGGAGCGTACAAGGGCAGTCATGTCATGGCGCTTCACCCGGATGTGCAAGACCGCCTTCTGACTGGCATGGACCCGGTATTCTGGCCACTGGCAGAAGGGGTGCTTGGCGGTGACATCCGGGACGATGCTGTCTCTTTCAGGACTGACCTTCCTTCGACAGCTTTTCGGGAGCTGTCGGGTCTCTGGCTGGGACGACATGCCCCCCATGCCATTTTCATTGCTGCAGGCCATGCCGATAGCGGAGAAGCCCTGACCTGTCCCGATGGGAAGCCTGTGGCAGAAGGGCGTATGAAAGCGCTACTCTCGGCCCGAAGAGGCACAGACGTTCTGGTTGTCTCCTCTCCTTTCTCTGCAATGCCTGTCCGGGCGCAGATTGAGATGAAGCTGGGAGGCGCGACAGCCTATCGCTTCCACGACGCACTGGAAAACTCGGTTTTCTATCTTGTGTGGGACGAAGCGGCACCTGAAAATCGTCCGTCGTTCTACTATCCCAGCGGCCCACTCCTGATTAGCGATAATCCGTCAGGGCCACTGATTCCGGGCTGGATTTTGGAGTGGTTTGCACGACATTCCGAACACGCCGATCTCATCAGAGCTGCGCGTCCTTTCCTTCCGGAAGATTTTGGTGTCGGTCAGGCGTCTTCGCTACGGACGCCCCGCGTTCCTCAGGCGGCTCCGGCTGCGGCGGTTGTGAAACCGACTGATCCTGAGCCAGAAAAGCCTCCTGATAACAGTCCGGAAGTGACGGAAATTCGGGAATCAGAGCCTGTTCAACGTCGGTCTTTTTTGCCGGAGCTTCCGTTGGAGCCGCCTCCGGTATTACAGTCACCGCACAAGAAGGGGCTGTTCGGGCGTTTCAAGAGCCTATTGGGCCGCGACGACCAATAAGATCATGGGGAATAGCGTGATGGGTGTACGGTACTGGTTCGGAGCTGTTGCTCTGGGATTATCACTCGGTCTTGCGGGTTGTGCAGATGATGAGCCAGCGCAGACATTCCCTCCCGCAGACTACAGCTATTTGTCGCAGTTGCACCTGAATGTGGCGACAATCAACATTCAGGATGAAGCTGTTCCATCCCCAGGTTCCCTGAGTTCGAAAGCCCCTACGCCCCCCGATCAGGCCCTGAAACAAATGGCTAACCAACGACTGGTGGCCAGTGGACAGCAGGGTCAGGCAGCATTCATCATTAAACAGGCCTACATTTCTTCAGAGGGCGAGAATGCGATCTCAGGCGCCCTGGATGTGCAGCTGAATATTGCCGATGCGGGAAATCTGCATACGGGATATATCCATGCACGGATCAGCCGAAAGCTCGACACCGGCACCAAAAGCGCTACATCCCGCGCCTCTCTTTATGCCCTGACTAATCAGATGATGCAGGACATGAATGTTGAACTCGAGTTTCAGGTCCGCAAAAAGCTCATGAGCTGGATGACGGATGCGGTGGGCAACCCTCTGGTTGATGGCGGCGTGAAGCAACAGGCTCTTGATGGATCAGGCAGCCCCACACCGGCGACGCCTGCAAAGCCTGTCCCACAGGACGTTCCGGCCGTAGTCACAAGCACGCCAAGCGTTGCCGCCCCCGTTCAGGCCAGCGTTCCAGATGCCATTTTCCCCACGGGCGCGGGTGACGATAGCGCGGCTCCGGCGATTACGGCACCAAAGCAGAAGTCTCCTCCTGCAGGTGTTCTGCAACTTCCATCCAACGGAAAAGCCAGCGATTCAGGCGGATAAATAGCGCTCATCGCTAAATGATGATCGAAAGTTCTCTGGCATTGCGACCTCTACCCGTCCTATGGGGGTCTGATATCTTTTATTCCGGATATGTTTGTTTTCCGAATATGACCCTACCCTTATGCTGGAGAACAGTGTGCCTTCGACGGAACCGACCGTGACCCGCCCTCTTCGCCGCAGTTTTGTCAAAGGCCTGCTTGGATCCACATCATTCTGGATGGTTGGCGGCCACGCCCACTGGGCCGAGGCTCTGGCCGAAGAATCGAAACAGTCCTACCACCCTTCCTTCTTCACACCTGACGAGTACCGCCTTCTGGAATCCGCTACCGAGCGGCTTTTCCCGCAGGATCAGCATGGGCCAGGTGCGCGCGCATTGGGCGTTGCAGAGTTTATAGATCGTCAGATGGAAACACCCTACGCACAGGGAGACAACTGGTACATGTCAGCCCCTTTCGTGCAGGGACCAGCTAATCTCGGCTATCAGCTCCCGTTTGTACCGCGCGATTTGTATCGCAAAGGCCTTCAGGGACTGGAAGCCTATACCCGCCAGCAACATGGAAAATCCTTCCCGGATCTTCCAGTCGCAGAGCAGGAGGCCATCCTGACGGCACTGGAAGGCGGCTCTTTGTCATTGGGCGATGTTCCAGGCCGGGTTTTCTTCGAGCAACTTCGGACCAATACTCTTGAGGGTGTTTTCTCTGATCCCCTTTATGGGGGTAACAAAGGGCTAGGCGGGTGGCTGATGCTGGGCTTCCCGGGGGCCCGGGCCGATTTCATGGACTGGGTCAATCAGGATGGCGCCGCCTATCCGTTTGGCCCTGTTTCCATCTCAGGCGAAACGGCCTGAGGGGCTTAAATCATGACAAAAAAACACGTAGACGCAATCGTGGTCGGAGCTGGCTGGGCTGGTGCGATCATGGCGAAAGAACTGACCGAGGCCGGACTGTCCGTCATCATGCTAGAACGCGGCTCTGAGCGTACGACGCCCGTAGAAGGCGCTTACCCGGAGTCCATCGATGAACTTCGCGGGGCAATTCGCAAACGCCTCTTCCAGAACCTTTCCCAGACAACAGTCACGGTCCGCAATACTATTGATCAAACTGCACTGCCCTATCGTCAGTTAGCAGCATTCCTGCCGGGCGAAGGTGTTGGGGGAGCGGGGCTTCACTGGTCAGGCGTCCATTTTCGCGCTTCGCCAGAAGATCTCAGGCTTCGTAGTTCCGTAGTAGAGCGTTACGGCGAGAAGTTCATTCCTGAGGACATGAACCTTCAGGATTACGGCGTGACCTACGCAGAGCTGGAACCTTTTTTCGACAAGGCCGAAAAGGTTTTCGGAACATCTGGCGAAGCCTACCGGGTCAACGGCAAAATTGTCGGAAACGGTAATATCTTTGATGGAGACCGGTCGGATAATTTCCCGCTCCCGGCCATGAAAGACACCTTCACAGCCTCTACCTTTCGGGACGCGGCTTCCCAGGTAGGCTATCATCCCTATTCCCTACCCGCAGCCAATGCATCCCGCCAGTATACGAACCCGTATGGCTGCCAGATGGGGCCCTGCAATTTTTGCGGGTATTGCAGCGGGTATGATTGCTACCTCTACTCAAAAGCATCCCCGAACGTAAACGTTCTGCCTGCTCTCCGGCAGGACCCTCGGTTCACTCTTATTTCTGATGCGCACGTTCTTCGTGTCGACTTGGACAGCACCAAGAGCAAGGCAACCGGTGTCACGTATCTGGAGACGAAAACGCAGAAAGAAGTGTCGCTCTCCGCTGATCTCGTCATTCTGAGTGCGTTTCAGTTTCATAACGTCCATCTGATGCTACTGTCGGGCATCGGAAAGCCGTATGATCCTGTTCAGAACACAGGCACGGTTGGGCGCAACTTCGTTTACCAGACAATTACATCGTCTCGCATCTGGCTACCGCCATCCAAATATGCCAACCAGTTCATTGGTGCAGGCGGCGTTGGTGTCGCATTTGATGACTTCAACAGCATGAATTTTGATCATGGCCCGCTTGGCTTCATCGGGGGGTCTCCGGTGTGGGTCAATCAGGCCGGAACGAAGCCCATTGCTGCAGCCATCGGGACAGGCGGCGGGGGCACACCACGATGGGGCTCAGCGTATAAAGGCGCTCTCATCGACAGTTATAAGCACTCCATCGGGGTCGATGCACATGGCAGCAACATGGCCTACCGGGATGTTTATCTAGACCTGGACCCGACCTGGAAAGATGCTTACGGCTTGCCACTGCTTCGCATGACCTTCACGTGGAAAGATAACGATATCCGCATGAACCAGTACGTTGTCAGCAAGATTGAACCGCTGGCAAAAGCCATAGGCGCCACGAAGACCAATCTCGTTCATCTCAACGCTGGCCAACCCTTTGACACGCGCCACTATCAGACTACTCATCTCGGCGGCGGCGCAGTTATGGGAACAGATCCCAAGACAAGCGCGCTCAACCGCTACCTTCAAAGCTGGGATGTTTCAAACGTGTTTGTCATCGGCTCCAATGCTTTTCCTCAAGGGATGGGATATAACCCCACAGGCACCGTTGCAGCATTGGCATATTGGGCGGCCTACCACATCCGTACAACCTATCTGAAATCTCCTGGTCCATTGGTGAAGGCATGAAATTTTTTCCTTTTCTGGCCTTTACCAGCAGCGTCCTGTTCTTCAGTTACGATGCCGCAGCTAATGATGAAAAATCTGCCCTGATCGAAGAAGGCCGTTATCTTGCCGCCGCTTCTGATTGCGCAGCCTGCCACTCAATTCATGGTAAACCGGAATATTCTGGAGGAGTATCGTTTTCTCTTCCGATCGGTACAGTTCATTCCACGAACATTACCCCCGACATGGAGCACGGGATCGGCAAATATTCAGAGGCCGAATTTGGAAAAGCCCTGCGAGAAGGTATCCGCCGAGATGGTGCAACGCTTTATCCCGCAATGCCCTATCCATCCTATGCCCGCCTGACAGATCATGACGTTCATGCGCTCTACACTTATTTCCATGAAGGTGTTGAGGCATCATCCGTCGCAACACCGGAAAATGGTATTCGCTGGCCATTTTCCATGCGGTGGCCTCTGACATTCTGGCGCTGGATGTTCTCCCCTGCCCCGGTCAAGGCTCAAGCCAAGACGCTTCAGACATTTACAGACCCACAGATAGCCCGCGGAGCTTATCTGGTGGAAGGTCCAGCACATTGTGGAGCCTGTCACTCACCACGTGGTCTTGCAATGCAGGAAAAAGCTCTTACAGCGGCTGATAGCGAAGCCTTTCTGTCAGGCGGAGTAGCCGTCGATGGGTGGGTCCCAACCTCTCTTCGTCAGGAAAACCGGACTGGCTTAGGTCGATGGAGCGAAGAGGACATCGTCGCGTTTCTCAAAACCGGACGAAACATGCAGGGAGAAAGTTTTGGTGCCATGACGTCTGCCATTGTCCATGGCACGCAACACCTTTCTTCCGCAGACCTTCTTGCCATGGCCAAATATCTGCGCACTCTTCAGCCTTACGACAAGACGCAGAAAAACTGGGTCTATGACCCCGCATCCACCAATGCTCTGCGGAAAGCCGATGTTTCCGCGCGAGGTGCCAAAGTCTATATCGATAATTGTGCAGCCTGCCATAGAACAGACGGCAAAGGATATCCTGCTGTCTTTCCGCCGCTTGCGGGTAACCCTGTTGTCATGGGAGAAAATCCGGCGTCACTCGTTCACATCATTCAGAGTGGGGCAACATTACCCAAGACTGCGACAGCCCCTTCTGCCTTTACGATGCCGGATTTCATGCATCGCCTAAGCGATCAACAGATCGCAGATGTCACAACATTTATCCGTCATGCATGGGGAAACAACGCTCCTGCTGTCAGCCCAGAAGACGTTGTAAATCTGAAAAAAGACATGCCGCCGCGCAATATGGTGGACGGCGAAATTTCATTGAACTGAGGCTACGTGACGAGGGGATCATCCAATTCATGTCCCCTCGTCTGCCTTAAGGCAGGAAACGATACATAACGCATCCGGAATAACCAGAGCCACCCGGTGATTTCGTTCCATCTGCAGATGTAGAGTAGGAGCCACCGCCGCCAGCGCCAAAATGGGTAGCGCTACGGCCGCCCTGGTTTCCACACCGACCACCGCCGCCCCAAGGACCGTTACCGCCGTAGCCTGCAAAAGTGCTTGAATTCGTTTGACCGTCCCCCCCCGAGGTTCCGATCTGATTCCAGACAGTTCCTCCTGACGCTACGCCTCCTTCGCCACCAGCAGAGCCCATCGTACTGTAAAAATAACCGCCCTGACCGCCGCCAGCCTGTAGCAGGGTTTGACCATTATAACTGACAAGAGAGGTACCACCCGTCTGCTCCGGTCCACCACCTGCACCCACTGTCACGTTCAGCGTGCTACCAGTTGTCAGATTAACGCCATAAATACCCGAAGCATCTCCGCCACTGCCGCCGCCACCGCCAGAAAATGATCCGTTTAGTGTCATTGAATTAGACGATGCGCCGCCACCGCCGCCGCCCACAACACGCAGTTCCACACGAGACGCCCACACTGGAATAGAAAGCGACGTATTGGTTGTGACAAGCTCCATGGGCTGCATAGCAGCGCGAAGCAACGTCTGTGTTGCCAATTCAGGAATAGTTGGCCAGAAAACCTTCCCTGCCTGAGGCTGCACACCTGCAAGAGACGTAACCCCCTGAGGCACATTCAGAGTATACAGCGCAACGACTGCCCCACCTTTAGGAGCCGTTGGGGTATCCGTCGAAACGACAAAAGAGAGGCCTGCCCGTCTCCGTGTTGGTAAAGCATTTCCATCATTATTTACGCCTGCCTGCGTCTGCGCGGGATTTGAGGCATTGAAAAACGGCAGGACGGTCTCGTCGACATCCTGTTCAGCGCAAAGAGCGAAAACAGTATAAGTCGCGCCTGTTCCTGGAACAGGCACCCTCACATCCTCATCAGTTGAATACTGGCATGTTGTAGGCGTTGCATCCGCCTCATAGCCCCCACCAGCGCCGCCCAAAAATGCAGCATCCATGGCACCGGATGTCGTGATGGAGCCTGCCCCGATTGTTACAGACAGATCTGAAAGAGAGGGTTTGCAGATCAAACCCGAAGCAGCTGTCACGTCGCGCCCGTAGAGCATGTCAGACAGGTGACCGAGCGCGGCCTTTCCATACCTTCCTACGCGCAGCAGATCCGTATCCATTGGAATTGATCCTGCGTATACAATTGCCCGATCCATTATTTGCTCACCTTGACCCAGCCTGTCACGCCGCTGGCTGCTGTTTTTTCGATTGCCTGATAAATTACGTGGGCATCAGCCGCATGCCCCAGCGCCGTTTCCACGAAGAACTGTCCGCCCTGTCGGCTACCGTATCGCAACCCTGCGCCCCCATATCCATATCCCCCACCTTCCGCCGGCATCGCGGATGATGCCAATGCATGGCAATCCGCTGCATTCAGGGGTTCAAAAATGGTGGGAGCGACACCTGTAACCGACAATAGAGCGTTGAAAACAGCCTCGCGGGTGTTTTTTTGTGCCACCAGTGATAACACAATGCGGGCGCGATAATCTCTGTCCTGCTCTGATGTGCGGCGCGCTAAACCGTCTGGTCCAAAATAATCAGCAGCCAGCATATCCAGAAAAGGGCCACTCATCGTCATCAGGCGCGTCTGCTGCTGACACTCCTCCAGCAATGTCCATATCCCAGCCAAAACGGCTGAAAATCCTCTCAGAACAGCGACAAGAACTGGGGCAGTTTCGTCCTCCAGATCCTGAGGAACAGCCGGGAACCAGCCAACAGGCAGGAGACTTCTCAATCTTGATGCAAAATCATCGATGGATCCGGGAATAACCCCCGTATCCAAAAGAATTTTTCCATCCGTCGCTCGAAGGACCGCTTTCTGGCTGTCGTACAATCTAGCCATACTTCAACCTCCAGTCTGTTCTGGAGTCATCAGCGGGATACGATAATCCGTTCCATTGACGCTGATATGCAAAAAGCCTCCCCCCACTGTGGCGGGAAGTGTGCCTGCCGCATTCGTTACCGGGGAAGAGATTTGCAACTGCCCTCCCTCTTCCGGAAACAAACCAAGGTTTGACGATCCGTTTTCGCCACTTTGCACATACAGACCAGCCGCCTGAGTGCCTGCCCCAGGTTGGACCTGCAAAGTGTTGTTGGGTGCCACAGCACTTGCGACTGAAAAGAGTGTCTGTCCTTCGATATTGCTGAACAGAATTCCATTATCGACAAAGTCCTGTCGTACGCCCTTCGAACGCTCTGTCACGGTAGAGCGGACAAATGCTCCAACATTCCCTCCCGAAACCCCACTAACGACTTCTGGTGTGTGCCACTCCAGAGCATGATTACGCGCAAGAGACAGGGCGGAGGCATATCCATTATCTGTCCCGTTGGTGCCGCTTAAAGCAGTTGCGCCGAAAACAATACCAACCTGCCAGGCGTTAGGGTTTGAAACAAAAACGACCCCTGCTGCTGCATCGGAAGTATCCGTGGTTTGACCGCCACCAGCACCGAGCTGAATGCCATAAACGCCGCCGCCGACATTGGGGGCATACGGCGTAGACTGACCAATAGCCAACCCACCAAAATTGACCGCTTCAAGTTCCATGACGAACGTCGGTTGATAATTCACACCAGCCAGACGCCACGCCTCTCCATAATAAGCATAGGCTGTGGTCGTCGTGGGTGCAGATGTGTCATCAGCGACACCCCAGGACGCAACACCAATTGTACTCGGTTGAAACCCCAAAGTGTCTGGTGCCGTTTTTGCATCAGATGTCCGGGACGCTGCGACAAAGGCACTGTTCCCAAATTGGGCCACCGAAGCGCATTGCGCATCCTGCAACGCCCACGGACCAATCGAGGTGGCGCCCATTGTCTGGGACAGCCACTCGTTTTTAGATGCTGCCTCCCGATCGCTCAGTCCCGGATTAGCTGCAGCATCCCCAATCAGAACGCGATCAGCAAAACGACTGATCCTTGCCCCTTTGTCCTGATAGAATGCCCCACTTGGCTGGGAAACTGCTGGAGCCCCTGCAAGCTGGGAAGCCGTTGCGGTAACGGTTTGATGGCCACTGGAATCTGCCAGCACCAGAACTTCATCGCCCGTCAACGTTTCAAGCCGCGGGTATGTATTGAAAACAGGCATAGCCTTCCTTCTGCCCCGATACCGTTGGCAGGGGGCCTGTCTGGTCAGTTCTGAAGAACGTTGATCTGAATTGTGCCGACTGTCAGAGCCTGCTCGCCATTCGCAGCAATATCGGCTTGTCCACCATTCAGGCGGACATCCAGAACGGAGGTAACCGTCACGCCTGCCCCGACATATGCCAGATACGAAAGGCGGCTATAGGCATAACCTGAACCGACACCCGTGCCTGCGATATCTTCGCTCAGAGCCTTCTCAATCGCACTTGCGGCTTGCTGAACCATCACCGACATTGGCACGACGACTGTCATGGTCACGTTAACCGCGAGCGTCTGGGGCGGTCTGACCGCAAAACCCACACCCAAGGCCCGAACAGCATCCACAGCCTCATAAACCTGGGTCAGAAGCACATCCGAAGGCGAGCCACTTCCGTCATTCACAACAACCGTAAAATACCCGGTCTGCACAGTTCCATCAGCAGCAACGCCATCTCGCAGCGAACTCGATAATCCTGTCTGAACACCAGCAACCGCATTCCCGACGGCTGCTCTAGACGCCGAAGCTTTTGCTGCCAGCCATAGAGGAAAGCGCGCACGAAGCTGCGCGTCTGTTTCCTGATCCGCACCGTTGAGAAAGGCGGCTGGGTTGGTAACGGTATCAATGCCGGAAATAGCTGTGCCCATCAGACAGAGCGCACCAACAGACACATTGCCACTTGACCCCGCAACCTGACATTGCACCGGAACCGATATGCTCTGCATATCCGTCTGCCGAACATACCCACCAGCAACTTCGGACCAGACAGGCAGATTACTTTCTTTAATCACTGAAAATGAGAGGCCAGAAACAGTGCGAACAATCGCTCCTGGTACAATGACTGCCGATTGCTGGGATGGCGAAAATGACATCATCGTCACCATCCCAGTAGATGCAGTTCCCGGCAAACGCGTCATTCCGAAATCTTCGACAAAACTATCGCAATCCTCAGCGGAGGAAGTTGCCAGACGTGTGCGAAGCAAGGTCTGTAAAACAAGATACTGCAGCCATAACCCTATGCCACCGACGCCTTCCATCAGTGCCCGGACGGGCGACCCAACGGAGACATCCAGAAGCTGCGCACAGGAAGACTGCGCCGTCGCCACGGCGGTAGAAACCGTCGTAGCAAACGAGCGAAGAGAAAGAGACATTACGTCCTCCGGAAGCGCAGAATATAGCTCCACGCTTCTTGTTTAGGCAGAAAAATCCAGTGTTTGCTGTTGTCTTGTGGCAGCATCGACATAGGAAATATGGCACAGACAAAGACCGTCAGCGCCAGCGCTCACAGTCACATCAACGGAATGACCGGGATCAACTCCCGGATCCTTTAAAACTTGCACCCGAATGGCAGCCTGCATGACGGACGGGATAATAACCTCCCCAACCATACTTTGCAGGCCCACCCCATATTCCGGCTGCCAGATATAATCACCAGGATTGGTCAACAAACGCCTTAAGAGCCGCTGACGTGTTTCTTCAGCTCCGGAAATGACGTGTAAGCCGCCTTTACCCAGAAGCAGATCTCCCCCACACAAATGACTGATGGAACTCATCCAACAGGTCTCCCTGTCATCTGGCTGCCCATCAAATGTATGTGCTGCGCCAACGAGTGCTGATCCGTTTGAATATCGCCACCGGAAACCATCAGGCCAGTTGCCGAAAATACAGCCGTTAAGCCGCCTACACTCAGCGAAATACCATTCTCTGCGATATGTAGCCGCGAGTTTCCTGCCCCTAAAATGACCCCGTCAGCACCAATCTGACACCAGCCTGCCTGAGAATTTACGTCACCAGTTTGGCTGGTCATTTCTTTTGGCGGAGCACCACATCCTGCCCTGATCAACATGGTTCCAGGTTGAATAGCCTGACCATCCAGGGGAGAAACGGGCGCGGTCACGACCGTATCAAACACAGCCCCAATAGCAATCAGATGCTCACCATCACCTTCAAGTGGTAACAGAGCAACGTGGGTCCCGGGTTCCGATGGACAGGATACACGCAGATTTCCGGCCTGCACGCCCGCCACATCCGGTATCCACCCCGTTTCCACATTATCGGGCTGAATACGAACCTTGATGGCATGGTTCACAGGGTCAACTGCTGACACAATTCCAAGAACAGCATGCGCACTTCTGTTTGCAAAAGCAGCAGCTACCATTCGCGTATCACTCATGCCCCACTTCCCCGGTTACGCAAAACCACATGCTGAATAAATCCATCATTCACGGAAAAACGGGAGACAACCTGATCCACACCCAGCGTCTGCTCCGTTGGTCCCAATGAAATCTTTATAAATTGCCGTGGTCGCAGCCCAATAATACCCGGCATTGAAATCCGGGCAGACATTGCGTGGGCAGAAATACGTTCATACTTCCCACGAGCCAGCCGTCGCAGATCTTCCAGACGACGGCCCGGCACACGAAAGCTATGAAGTGCCATCACCCCCGGTGGTGCATCCTGAAAGAATGTTTTGCCATCATAATAAACATGCGCGCTGCTCCGCTGTCGAGAATCCCAAGACGCCATATGCACCACAATGCCCGATAGCAATTGAAGATCTCGTGCAATATCTGTCTCAAATACGGCATTTCGAACATCAATAATTTCAGCCGTTTCTGCATTCACCCTAAACGGCTGGCAGACGAGCGTTTTTCCATCAGCATAAAGGTCGCACAATGCGTCCCTCGCAACTGTAAAGGCCAGATCTGCGGCCGTCTGAAAGCGATGGTGGGATAGTAGAGCCCCTCTTTTATGCTCTATTTGCCAGAACTGACCCATCATATGGTCAGAGCCATCATCAGGAAGAGCAATCCGGGTCTCAAGTGCCGCGCTTTTGGCAATATCCTGCAACAGATCAGAGCCCGTATGGTTCAACCAGGAATCCTGCACCCGAAGGTCTATAAGGGCAGCAAGAGCGTCCCGACACTCCATTTCGACCAGAGAATGCTCGTCAATACTCCGAACATGATCAACACGCCCTTGGAACAAAACAGTCCAGGGTCCTGAAGAAATTTTAAGGTCCCTGATTTCAACAGAAATCCATGGGCTTGAAAGTTCACCCTGTTCAAACCAGAACAATGCCTGTCTGATCGACTGTCTTTTTTTTGCGAACGTCAAAACTGCCGTATCGCAAGACTCATATCTGTTGGAGTCCAGTTCAAAACTTTTGAGCGCAAGATCCGGATTTTCTATCCCATCCCATAAAATTCGAACTTCAATCTGCCGTGCCGTCATCCTCCGGCCTCATCAGGAAGCCCAGATGAAAAAGTGAGGTCTTCCACCGGAATTTTCAGAGGCTGAACTGTTTCAATTCTGCTTAAATCTGGATCTGAAAGCCCATTACTCTGAGCAATTCTCCACCACTGGCAAGCATCACCCAGTTCACGCGCCGCAACATGAAAAAGCGAAATATCAGCAGCCGTTACAACAATATTTTTCATAATTCCTCACGCCTGCACCACCGGCAACTGCGTAGAAGCGCCTTGAGAGTCACTGATATAAGCCAGAGAACGATTCACCAGACCGCCAGTATCCGATGCCGCACTGTGCAAACCCGCGTTCCCGGCAACCACTCCCAGGGAAGACGTGTCCGCGATCGCTATATTTTCCAGATTTCTTCCCGTGCTATCCATGATGGACATCAATCCACTCCCTGCGGCCGTAAGCTGCTGGGATATGGCCGCCACGCTGGACGGAGTAGCCGCAAGATTAACACCATTCTGGCTCAAAACATTTGCCGTACCCAGTGCATCAGTAACTCTGGCCGCGCTTCCACCCGTTCCCACTAAAGTGGCCAATGGCATAAGCTGCCCAACGATGGAATTAACTTGCCCAGTCCCTGTAAAAATACCTTCCGAAATCTGCGAAACCATATCTGAAATAGTGTTTATTCCCCTCCCGGTATCATTTCCGAGAATGCCTGAGAGTGACGTTTGATCTGTCGCTGAACCCTTGGCTTCTGCAGGCCTTTCCAACGTAAGTTCATATGAACAGACGGCCCCCTTCGCTTCATATGAATAAACAAAGCGAGCAATCCAAACATCACTTGCTATGCCTGCCGCGGAGAATGCTACAGGCTGGCCTGCAATGCGCATCCGCTCCACAGCCTGTGCCCGAGCCTGTGCATTCGGCCCTAAAAATCGTCCCCGTAATTCCAGTCGGCCAGGATCGTTTCCAAGCGTATCAACAACACGCCCACCTCCCGGCAGCCTGTGCACGACCATCATCTGATGGCCG
This sequence comes from Gluconobacter sp. P5B12, assembly GCF_018812035.1. Lineage (NCBI taxonomy): Bacteria > Pseudomonadati > Pseudomonadota > Alphaproteobacteria > Acetobacterales > Acetobacteraceae > Gluconobacter > Gluconobacter sp. P5B12. The sequence continues at coordinate 106,796 of NZ_JACRVV010000008.1, forward strand.
CCAACCTCAAGTCGATCAGGAACTTCAATGCCGCTCAGAACAAGTGAACCAAGCGTAACTGGAGCAGATGCGCCTAAACGACCAATGGAACCAATGGCGTTTTCAATTGCAGAGAGCGTTACACCCATTGCAGCCCTCCTCTAAAATCATCCAATTCCAATGCTGCGTCCAGGATATTGGGGAAATTGAATTTCATCGACGCCTCCCATTGCGCGGCGCGCGGCAAGACGCGCCATTTTTCCAGAATCGCAGGCTTCTCTGCGCTTTCCCTTATCGAACGGCGGCATTTCTAGCCTGGAAAAATGAGACGGCTGGGTTGGGTCATTTTCTTCAAATTCAGGCTGCCGTACCCGACCCATTTTCTCGAGCGATATTGGCCGGAATTGGGATGGGACTGCTGAACAATTTTCCAGCCCTGGCATGCTTATCTTTACGGCTGGAGCAGACCTGGTATCAATTGCTCGGTGCCGTATTTCAGGACGAAATATACGTCCAGAAACTGACATATCTCGAGGAAAAACATGAAGTGTAGAGTTACTATGCGATACGCGCATGTTTTCGGAAAAAGAACCTGCCGCCACCGAATTTTCGCGCGCTTTTCTAAGCTTAACGGAAGGTTTTTTGACGCCAACTGCCTGCATATTTTTACGGTTTTTCTGCAAGACAGACCCGCCAGACTTCTGCGATTTAGTCTGCAAAAAATGTATGAAATTTTCTCGCCGTGCCCGTATTTCAAAAAACTGGTTTTGATTTCGTCCAAATCTGAAAGCACTTTCCGATTTGTTCTCGAAATGCGTTCCGGGACTGCCTTCCGGAAAGATATGGCTCTTAACTGACGCCCGTCGTGGCATCGAATAAGGCCCCAAATTTTGTTTAAAAGCGATACTTCTTTTTTGGTAGTTCTTCACAAACCTGATCGCGGGAATAACAGATTTTCCTGCCCCTCCGGAAGACTGACGCAAGACATTCCGAGGCAACAACCTTCCAGATGAAAGAATATCTCTCCACAATTTATCCGTATGCATGCTTATTCCCGGTACTGTCTCTGGTCCCAGTCAAAGACATGACCTTCCCGCTCTGCCGTCACAACACACGCAGCCATCCGCCTCGCACGAGACCACGACTTCAATAAATCCCAGGGCACCCCATGATCCAGCAGATACAACATCTCCTGAAACGCAGAGTGCCCACTTAGTTTTTTGCTGTAGAGACCACCATGTCTTCATCATTTTCCTGATGAAAGCATGGATAAAGCGCTGCAATACCAATCTTCCCGATACGTCGCGCCAGATCACGAATTTCTTCTTTAGTGCCTGGCATCTGCACCGGAACACTGTCGATAGCCGTGACTGAACAGATCATTTCCGCATATCCCAGCCATGCAGCAGCCGAAGCACCAGTCACAGCAGAGCCTGCCGCCTCAATCAGATCCAGCATATCCGCAGGATCGATCTCTTTCAGAGAAAGACATCGTCCATCAGCAAGACGAACTTCTTTCGGAAGCATACTCATGAAATCTTTGCCCTCGTTGATGCAAAGAACTGCACCGTTTGATGAACCATCTGATCCGACTGCCAAGCATCATTTTTCAACTTGATGGACACGTTCGTGTACTCCCACGTACTTGTCGTGCCATCAGGCTCTGTCACGTACTGGTAAATTGTACCGCTCCCAACCGTTCCAGCATTCCAGTAAGCAGCTTCAATAGCAGCAACCAGATTGTCCAGCGCCGCACTCGCACGTGCGATCTGAAACGAACCACGCCAGCCATTCGGAACATTGAACTCAACCGGCATGCCATTAAGCGGACTCGCTCGCAGAGCATGCGTCTCCTGTGATGCCCCGAAAGACGTGACATCACGCAGATCAACCCGCTGGCCGTTCCAGAGAACTGTAATCCGGCAGTCACGACCAATACTGTAAGGATTTGCCATACTCAGACGCTCCCGCCCGCAGTCGTCACCGTCACGGAAGTGCCGCCCTGCAAATTCACCACAAATTTTTCATTGATGCCCTGGTACCGCACAGCCACGTCAGCCTGCACATATCCCAACGCAGTCCGCGACTGAGGATTATTCGAACTATCGCAAACAACGCGGTAAGGCAGTTCAGCGTTCTGAACGCCTAGAATGCCCTGAGACAACAGAGACGACAGGAAACCCAGCAAGGTCGAGCGAATGTCGGAAAAGAGCGTGTCATTTACGACCTGTCCGACATACGCTCCCATGCCACCAGCAAGCGATGACGCAATATAATTGGTCAGACGGGTATAATTATCTCCATTTACCGTCGCTTTACTTGACGTATTGTGCCCACACCGTACTGCCCAGTAAGTCCCGCCCGGCGCCGGATTGCAGATAACATCGATCCCAGCCGTAAACAGTGTAGACAGTTCGGCAGTGGAATAGGTTGCGCTGCTCCCCCCTAAGCCTGCCTTTTGGCTTCCAACAATACCCGAAAGTGCTTTATTCAGGCTCGACTGTTCAGGTGAAAGTGCAGAAAGAATGCCTGCAGCAAATGCCTGAGGACTAACAAGCATCATGCCATTAACGTCATCGTTCCACCAGATCCAGTCACCGAACATCAACTTTACGGCTGAAGAATCCAGACCGCTGGCGGCTTTGACGGACACTGCATTGCTTACACTGTCATATGCGGGGCTTGTCGCCACCATATAGACCCCTTCACCGAGGCCAAATGCCGCCTGCAACGAATAGGACGCGCTATCTGTCACGCCATGAAGGGTGGCAACGGCACATCCCTGCCCCCTCAGAGCATACATACCCGTCCGAATGATATCGTCTTTTCCTAGAAAAGCCGACGTATCAGGCGCCCCACCATCTAGTCCTCCAGACAGCGTCACGCTTCCAGGAACAGGATCAGGAACTGCATCCGGCAAATGGATCGTCACCAGAGCTGACAGATCCTGCGCGACAGCGGCTTCCAGGATGTTCCATGTCGCACCTGAATAACTTGCCGCTCCAAGAACCGGATGCGAAACTGCCAGCCCATAACCCGCCCCTGTTGCGGTCAGGGTCACAACGATAGCATTACCACCAGTTCCGGTATGAACAGCACTGAGTGTAACGCCTCCCAAAGAGGCCGTTGCGTTTGCATCCGTTCCATCTGTTACACGCACGACAACAAACGATGACGCCCCTTGCAGAGCCGCAATATTCACAGCCAGCCCTGCATCCGTCGCTTTGTTCTGCTTACTCCCAAACGCAGAGAGATAATCACTCATGCCACCCACTGGCACCGGAAGCCCTACCGGGCCCCATCCTGCCGTTCCAACGATACCCAGTTTCGAGGAAGAGGCACCCGTCAGTCCCAGCGACTGTGGCTGCGCAATCTGTACATACAGGTTAGGAACCGTAAGCGCAGTCGTATTCAGCGTACCCGCCTGATAAACTAGAGACATCCGGCGATATTTCCTTCCAGAGAAAAGTATATTATTCCGAATAAGGAACGAATTACCTTTTTCTATTGAATTGATTTTATTTTAATTGGGCTGACAGACGACAGTGCCAAACTGGTTGACCATCATCCCTGGATATGAATTTTGAGCAGCCCGTAAAGCTCCCGCAGTGTGCATGGCCTCAAGAGCATGCAGAACCACACCATTATCAAAAGCAGGCTCGATTACGCCGAAACTGCTAGTTTGATCACCAGCAGAAACAGTCCCGGCCCCAAACATCATGTCAGACGACCACTGAACCTGAAGGGTGTCAAAAACCAGATCGTACAAATAATCCCGTCGATACAATGCCTGATTTTGCATCGTATCGATGTCCTCAACACTTACGAACCTAAGCTGCGCCTGCCGACCATCCAACGTGAAAATCCAGCTCTTCTCAGCCAGTTCCGTATCCAGAAACTGTCCAAGCGTATCCCGAACACCAGAATCAGCCGTCCAGAGCGAAACCCTATATCGCTGATTCTGTCGGCGATTCACCCTTACGGACTGGCCATAACCAACAACGTTTCCGGTTAAGTTATACCCCGGAACCTGAACAGAATTTCCGTCTGCAAGACCTTTTGGGAGTTGCCCGGCTAAAGCCAAAGCCACAGTTTCAGGAGTGTCCTGCTCAGTCACGGCATAGGCAGCAGAAATCTGAGTTTTCCCTGCCTCGTACCAAACACCGACAACACCTGAAGGCACCCCCTCAGACGGAAAGACAATGCAAACAGCTTGCGCACTCTGCTTCACTGACACCGTGGGCAGAACGCGCGCCTGAACCTGCCAGGGGCGCCCCAAAGGCTCTGGCACAACAATACCTTTCTGAGGTGCCAGTGTGACCGTCAGGAAATCCGTATTATTCCGAATATTTTGAGCTGCAAATATATCACTCGGCAAAAGCCACCCGCGACGAACGATCGTCTGCCGCCCCGTTACAGACGGCTTTTCGAGGCCTTCTGGATATAAAATTCCCGCACACACATAAGCCAGAGCCAATCCGACCTGAGAAGCATCCGCCATTTTTCTCTCCTCAGACCTGTTGCAGAGACATGGTGCAACGCAAACCCCAGTCCGACATCTCGGCAGCGTTAATCGTGTACGTCGTATCCAGGTCCGTCGTGACCGTCATATAGGGTTGCAACACGGTGCCGGGCAGCCGCGGCAAATACATGACGAATTGCCCGGGCTTGGCTGAACCCGGAATGCCACTCCCAGACCCCTCTCCTTTGGAGCGCAAAATAATCGCAGCAGGACATTCCTCAACGACATTCCCTTGCGTCCCAGAAACGCCACTGATCTCTACAGTCCGATTACATGCCACACATAGCGGAGGTCGAAGGTCATCCACGGCCGCAACAAAAAACGTATTTCCCCCGCAAGTCAGAATATCTCCGACCACAGTATCTTCACGGCAATCCGTAAGCACATATTCCATAACCCCACCCCAATTGGGGGATCTTGAGAATGTAAAGTCAGCACTCGAATCAAAAGCGAGCATCGGGTGTGCATAAATATTTTGCATGGGAGACAACGGATTATCCGGCCGGTATTGCTCTCCGGAGTGACCTAAAATCCCTGCTGCTTTTGCATACCCTCGACAAAGTCTGGACGCGATCTGTTCCGCCCGCATCATGCCCCCTTCAGATGATGACCAATCGATCATCCTGCAATTCCAAACCGCCTGTCACCCCAAGAAACGCGCATAAACGCCGACGCCATAACGTCAGAAGCATCACGCGATCACGCACTTCATGACCGTTGTGGTACCAACTCGCAGCCTGTGCCGTGTCCAGATTTTCAGACGCCCCCAAAAGAGCCGTTTCCAACGGGTAAAGCTGTGAAAGGTACAAGCGCACCTGCTGCAGTTCTGCGCCGGACAAGCTGTTAATCCGCCATTCCAACGCTCCCTCAACCTGAAAGAAGCGCCAGGATTCCTGCCCTGTCTCCCGCGATCCAATTGCCGGATACCCGCAAAATCGCCGAACATCGACCTTTTCCCCGTCCGTCAATGGGCCCGAGGAAAGGCTTGCAGTCCCAGACATATAATCCTCCTCCACCAGAAGAACCCCCATGGAATTATGGGGGTTCGAAATCAGCTTAGAAGGTCATGCCAAGTGCATCCGTGCCCAGGCTCTCAATGATAACGCCACGCTTGAGATAGCTGTTCGTCGCCGTGGGAATAACGTTTGTATCTGCCGTCACATCCGTCGGTAGCGCGAAACCCCCAATCCAGTACCAGGACTGAGCGATAATCTGACGCAGTCGATCCAGTGGCTCACGCGTCACCATTGCAACCCCATCCACCATCTCAATCAGTGCCCGATCAGCGTCTGGGATGTCCGAATGGCCGGTCAGCGCACAGTCACCCTCGATCAGAGCCCCCTGACCCAACAGCAGAGCACGATGAATAGGACCGGCACCAAGAGAAAGCTGCTGAGGGGCCTCTGTCGTCGGAATAAACCGAACACCCAGCAGATCAATTACTTGTCCGGAACGATACTCTTCCGAACCGTATGCCCCCCGATAAAGATGCTTGAAATCATCGTCACGGAACAGCGATAGAAGCTGAATATCATCCAGATAACAATGATATGCCCCATTGATCATAGGAACGTTGTTGCGGCGAAGCGTCGCAACACCAGCCAGAACCTGCTGAATACCCAGCGTATCCGCGAGACCGTTTGCACTCGCCGTCTGTAGAGCTGCCGTCGTCAGACGGCCATTCGGACGGATCACCTTCGGTGCCGTGGCCGCAACCACCGGCTGACCAACGGCCCCATCCGCGACAGACACGCTGCTGGAGAACGTCATCTGCCCGGAAATTCCGCCCGGCGCGGTAGAAACATTGGTCGCATCCGCTACCACGCGAACAAGCGTGTACACATCCGAACCAACAGTCACAGTCATGCCATTGCTGGATCCAATCAGCGTAACCTGACCATTAACGATGACGGACTGAAATCCCCGAATGTCATCAACTTGGATGGTGTCGCCTTCAGCATCAAGCGCAACACTAACGCGCGTATTGCCACCCAGATAACCACCTACTCCATTCTGAGCTCCACCAAACAGCGTATTGCGTGCAAGCCGGTCCAGAGACTGCATAGCCTGAACACCATTCGTGTTGGCATTTGCAAGAAACTGTGAGGAAATCCCTACACCGCTCGTCACCATATTCAGATCAATCGTGTCGCCATACTGGTTGATCGAAAGAGTGTATTGCTCAACAGACCAGCCAGCAGGGCTCATTCCATTATCGAAGTTGGTATTGCCCGTTGGATTCAGCGGTGTCGTAACAGGAGCCTTCAGACTCTTACGCGTCTTGGTAAGAGTTTCACCAATAGCGTTAGGGAAAATCTCGCGGTCAGCAACCTGTCGAAATCCCAGTCGAGATTTGAGGCCGTTTTCAAACTCCCGTGCCAGAAAACCCTGCTGAATCGCAGCCTGAAGCTGAACTGGAAAATTTTCGATGCTCATGAATGTCATTCCGTAAATATTTATGAAAAATTCCGGCATATTTAGCCGGTAAAATATTTAATTCACTGTCGCGCTATCAGGCCCGGGCCAGAAACTGCCACTTGCGCGCTTCGTAATCAGCTTCAGTAGCTGCGCGCGCATCAAAAGGCTCAATACCGCCAGGCTTCGGTGCCGGGTATCCAACCGTTGTGCCACTCGAATATCCGGGCCGTACAATTTCTCCGAACAAATATGCACGCTCCTGCCGCGCCTGTTCCAAAGCCTCAATCACCCCCACAACCGCGCCATCCTCAGTGCGGGTAACACCGCCCATATCAATCAGACGAACAACATCTTCAGGATTATACGCGCCCAAACGAACAGCCTCTGACCGCAGAGCCGCAACCATAATTTCACGGTCACTTTCCTGCTTCACACGAGACACAATTTCCTCATGCGATCGCTGCAGATCTTCCTGCCGGGCAACAGCATCCGCCATTTCCCGACGAACGGATTTGACCTCATCCTGCGCTTGAGCAAGCGCCTGACGCAGAGCCTCCACACCCTCAATAGTTTCTTCAGACACGGATATTTTCCCTCCGTTCAACGTCACGCCTCATCCAGCGCAACCCACTGTTCAAGCACACGCCATTCTGCCCCGGGGTCAGAATTTCCAGACGCCGTCGCATACATTCTGACAGCCGTCTCTCGGCTTAGAATCCCGTTGGAAACAGCCGTCACCAGCCCCTGCGACAGCGACAGAAGCTCCGGATCCGTTGCCGGAAACCAGGCTGGCCATCTTAGCGCCATACGACAATAAGGGAGGTCTTTCACCAAAGCCCCCCCCAACCGCAGACCATTTTCCAGCACACAGGAAAAACGGCAGGCCATTCGGTAAACAGCCAAAAGCCCATTCTCGCCATAAGAATGCCGCAGCCGATCCACCAGCCAGATCAGAGGCTGGCACATCATTTCCATGGCCTTGCCAGACTGCACGCCTGAAATCCGATCGCCATGCGCTCGGTTGCCGTGCAGTTGCTCCAACGCAATTTGCCGCAGTTCCCGATAGTGCTCGAGCACGGCCCCTGCGGCATTGCCGTTAATTTCCAGAAGCTTGGCATCCCCTTCAGGAGGCAACGTCAGAGCCGATGACGCTCCGCCTTGGTGAGCCACACCATCCGAAAAACCTCCAGTTTTCAAAACCAGCGTCGGATCAGAGCCATATTTCAGACCCCGCCCAGCCTGAGACAGAAGGTAGTCCGCCTCAATGACCGTATCGATCGCCCGTTCAAAAGTGCACTCCCCTTCCGGGTCGCGCCCATGTAAACCACCCAGATTGCGGATCCAGATAATCGGTACAAAACCCAGCCCATGGCGCACGGACCGGCTTTCATCCCGAACCCCACCGTCCATCCCGACGAGCCAAGGTACGGAAACTGCGCAATCCATTGGTGTCCAAATCCGCTGCCACCAGAATTGCGCACCCAATAGATCTTCACCAATTGGATAACCCTGCGCAGCAAGATCCCGGCCTCGAACAAGAAACCGCTCCTCAACACGCAAAAGCTCGCCACTGGCATCATCCCAGACCGGCGTCAGATAAGCCGTATCGAGAACCGAAAGCTTCGGCACGCCGGCTGACACCTCAAAAAGAACCACCACAGAGCCAATGGAACCACACGTTGCAGCTTCCATCATCAGTGATGCTAAACGCGTCTGTGCGGCGAAAACATTCATGGCCTCCGCAACCCGCACATCATCCGTAATCAGACTGGGCCAGTGCGTATCGCCAAAAAGTAACGAGACGGATTCATCGACAACCGTTCGGCACAAATTGCTCCGGACAGAAGGTCGTCTATTCGAAAGCGGAATGTATTCCCCCGCCCCCGATCGCTCCAACGAGAACGGATGCGGCAAAGCATCATATTGTGTACCGTCCAGAACGCGCTTTAACGCCAGCAGGCGTGCTGTGCGCGCAGACGCACCCGCCGGCACGGCATACCGCCGTTGCAGGGACAACCAGTCCATGAATTCTCCAATGCTAAAGCCCGCCTGCAGCCCAAAGGCTTGGTCAGCGCGCCAACGAAAATCCCGACGGACTCCAGCCCGCCATACTGCTGCTGTCAGACAGCATCAGTTCACTCAATCCCCAGACCATCGCATCCGCCCGATCCGGAGACCGGGGACCGCGATACCCACTGACTGAGAAATGACAGAGTTGGTCCTCAAGCGCTTCAAAACGCCCATGATGAACCACCTTGCCAATCTCATAGAGCGCCGCCACAGGCTCAGCCCGCGCAGCCTTGCCTCTGGCAGCCGTCACCAACCGAACCGGCGCAGTCGCGCGCACACTTCGAATGGTATTTTCTACCAGAGCACCGCCAAAATTCCTCTCGGCAACAATCCGCTCCGCCCGCCAGTCATCCAGAGCATGCAATGCCCGTGCCGCCCACCCTGCCGGACTGTCCCTGGCAGAAAGATCTTCCAGAACATGTCCGACACCATCAGCATCCACGCCACAGACAACAATTCCGATTTCATCCGATCGATAATCTTCCGGACCAGATGCGCCCGAAGGATCAACCGACACCAGAATACGCCTCATGCGTGAAGCAATATCCATCCGCGTCTGAGCCGTAACCGCCGCTTCACGCTGAAACGATTCAATCCGCCAAAGAGCCCCTTCAACCGCGACCTGATACTCACCATGAAGAAATCGCCGCCGCTCCCGCTCCGGCAATGCTTCCAACGCCGCAAGATAATCATCTCCCAGATTATCCCGATTGGAATGCGGATTCAGAATCATCGTGCCGTACAAGGAACGATCCGAGATTGGTTGTCCCGATTTTGGCTCTATTCCCAATTCAAACAGCGCGTACAGCCAATGCCCCACACTAGGCGGATTGGCATCAATGTATTCGCGGTTCACCAGGTCACATTTCTGAGCCAGACGCGTCAGCAACATATTCCGTGCGCCATAACTGATCTGACTGGCTTCGTTCAGATAGACCGTCGCGAATTCGAGACCCAGAATTTTCTCAGTGCGCTGTTCATCGTCCAAGCCTCCGAACAGAATTGTAGATCCATTGGGAAACGTCACGACACAGTCCTGCCGATCCAGCTTCCACCGGACCTGCGGAAAACAGGACCGCATAACCTTCGGGAATGTGTCCCGCAAAACGGATGCCTTAAGGGCCGTTAATCTATGACGAAAAATACCGTGCCGACTGTTCGAAACCTTCAACGCCCTGATAACAACAGCTCGAATCAGCACAAACGTTTTGCCAGAGCGTGAGCCGCCCCTCAGTAAAATATGCCGGGCAGACCCTCCCAACAAACGAACAGCCTCACTCTGTGCATCATTCAGTCTAAAGGGCTCTGTCGTCATGGCTAATGCAAATGGAAATAGCGCCAGCCTGGTCGTCAATATGTCCGGCTTTGAAACGAGAGGGTCGATGTGCCTTCAGAAGAAAGGCCATCAAACCATCACTATATTTTTTCCTGACGAGCGGACTTCCCGTTTCCGGATCACAAACAACCCTTCCGCCATACGTAATGGGCTCGTCATATCCTTCAATAGCGCGACGCCGAGCCTCAGCCTCCAAGGCATCTGCGGCTTCCTCCAAAGCATCATCCCAAAGAGATGCAAACTGGGGATCCGTTTCTTTCCAGTGATACAGAGTGCTTCTCTGAACATTTGCAAAGCGGCCAGCCGCAGAAATATTTCCGTTGGCGGCAAGGTGTTTCAGAAACTGCTCCTTGCGCTGACGAGATCGCCCGTAGCTTGTCCGTTGCTTCGCACTATGTGCCTCGCTCATCTGTCCATTCCCTTTTTGACCCTGAGCGTCAATCGAGCCGCAGCCCTGCTTCACGTCGGCTTTTCATTGACCATTCACCCAGCCAAGCCTCGTGTTTTTTCCCAACATGCCTGGGCTTTCTTTTTGGCAAATGTGTTTTGGGAACTTCCTGTAATCGCAATCGCTGCTCTCGCCGTGCCAAGACTTCCAACCGACTTCTGGTCGCCTCGCCTACACACCCAATAGCCCTTAAAGAGAGCGTCTTGCGTCGGCAGGGAACGGCACGACAACGCACATCAAGCCGTGTGAGTCCCGCTTCCACCAATTCATGCCATTCAAGAGAGCAATCTGCCCGATGAAGCGCTTCCCCAGCATTCACAACCGGACATGCAATGACATTCAGACCCTCGGTAAGAATAACAATCATGACCTGTCGACCGGAAAGAACAACTGATCCCGGAGAAATCTTAAATCGTTCCAACACCAGAAAATCTTCCAAATAAAAAAGGCCAAACCCAATAAGAGTTTGACCTTTTGAAATAAAATATCTTCAATGTATCTTTCTTATGCAATAATTGCGTTCGATGTTCAACAATTTTTCTGAAAAATTTTAATATTATTATTAGTTTTTATTTTTCATGCTTTCATACGCATGCGAGAGCTGCTCAAGCAATAGCGCACATTGCGCCGAAACTTTCATACGCGCCCGCCCTTCAGAAAGACCTGGGTAAAGATGGCGCGCCATCGCAGAAAAAGACATCTCTCGGGCCAGCATCATTTCAAGACGCACATGTCCGCACAATCCCAGCCTCTCACGAATTTCCGCAATCCGAACCGAACACTTGCCGCGTCCAATCATCCACGTATGCACATCGCCTTTCTCACGAAAACGACCATCTGACAGCTTTTTTTCAACAATACCAATGGTTGCGAAAAGATACTCCCGATACCAGCGATCTGCAGCCGAAACCTCATCGTCGCCAATATCACCCGCCTCATACATGGAGTGCACTGTGTTAACGACGCGATGAACCCCATTTCGCTCCACGATCTCATGATGCTGGAGGCGTTCCGGAGTAGGCTTCATATGCCCAGCAGCAACCACCGGCGAAACTTCCTGAATTAACGCTTGCATCAATGAATACTTTCCCAAATCGCGGAAGCTCCCATTGGGGGCAAGGCAGGAAACTGCGGAACACGATCAGCACCCCACAAAGCGTTCCAACTCACAGGATGCCCTGGCGGTAAAGCTTCAGCGCTTTCACGATCTACAACCTGCCGCTTTGCAGTGCCGCCAGATACTTTTGCAATCTTTTTGGCCTTGCGGATCGAACGATGACGCGCCTCTTTGTAAGCAGGTTTCCAGCTATCAGCCGCCAACATGGCTGCAATGGCATTGGCAGATACCCGGCGAGGAGTCTGGATTTCACTCATCTGCCTCATTCTTACTTCCTTCACGATGCGAACTTGATTTGTGGCAAAATGCCATAGGCAATAAGAAAAAAAACTTCTTCTGGATTTGGCATAAAGCCATTGCTAAAAAGGCCACATGGCCAAACACAAGCGCTCGGACTCCCTGACTATCCTCCAGCGAGCTATCGGAACACGTATCGCCTGGGCCAGGGAACTCGTTATTCCCAACCAGAGCGAGTGTGCCAGACTGCTGGGAGTAGATGCCTCCACCCTCAACAAGATTGAGCGTGGCGATCGCGCACCCAGCGTCTTCCTCATCGCCGCTCTCTCGAACCGGCTCCGCGTTTCGACAGATTTTCTTCTGAAAGGCGTCCTGAACGGTCGTACCGACGAAGAACTGGCCCTGCGGCTGGCTGCCCTGCACCCAGAGTTGGTGCTCCAGCGGCAAGACATGGCTCTCGACATGGACAAAAACACGACTTCCGGCATACCTGATCAGCCCATGAGACCAGACGAGGATCTGCACTGATAGTATCTTCGCTGACTTCCATGCGCATTCGAACGCTCCCCCATTCGTCGTAGTGCAGCAAACCTGCCTCGGCGATGGAATGAACAAATCAGAAACGTTTCCAGCTATCAGCGAAACACTACGCATTCAACCGGGCCCCTTCCTTCCTCAGCAGCCATCCCCACGACAACCGCCGATTAACGATAAATTAATGGCAATATGCCACTGGGTCAAGAAGCAAATATGGCTCATTGCCATTACTCAGCTTGATAGGACCTCATTCCTTGGTCGGCATTGTTTCCAATGTCCCCCTGGATGAGTTCCCTCTGGAGCGATGAAAACTGCTGATTTCCGTAACTTACTCTCTTGGCAGAGGTGAAAATTTTTCCAATTTTCCTTGGTGTTAAAAAACAAAACACAACAAAATATTTCTTGTTTTTTATCCGTTTCGTGAATCCGGAAAATCGGTTTTCCTTTAAAAAGGACTGTCGCTTAAGATCGAATCTGACTACCCAAAAGTCATAAAAAAAGCGGTCCGAAGACCGCTTTCAATTCTTATTCGTGGATCGTATCCAGATCTCCAAATCGGGTATACTCTCCCTCGAAGTACAACTGGACCATCCCCGTCGGACCATGTCGCTGCTTCTCGAGAATCAGTTCTGCCTTGTTATGCACAAGCGCCATTTTCCGCTGCCATTCCTCAGTTGCCGCCTGAAACTTCTCATTACTGTCGTAAGCACTATCTTTTGGCATCCGCTGCTGCAGATAATACTCGTCACGATACACAAACATCACAGCATCGGCGTCCTGCTCAATAGAGCCAGACTCACGAAGATCCGATAGCATCGGTCGTTTGTCTTCACGGGATTCGACCTGACGTGATAACTGAGACAATGCGATAACCGGCACTGAAAGCTCTTTCGCAATTGCTTTCAGGCCCTGTGTAATCATCGAAATTTCCAACACGCGGCTATCCGGCTTGGTCCCGATCGCCGGACGCATCAATTGCAGGTAATCCACAACTACCAGACTTAATCCCTGCGTTCGCGCCAACCGGCGACACCGCGTTCTCATCGCAGAAAGGGAGATAGCCGGCGTATCGTCAATGTAGAGTGGCAACTTCTGCAACTCACGGGACACACGGACAAAACGATCGAACTCTTTCTGCCCAATGTCACCACGACGAATTTTTTCACCCGAGACTTCTGCTTCGCCCGACAGAATACGTGTCGCCAGCTGCTCGGATGACATTTCGAGGGAGAAGATAGCAACAGAACCGTGAGGTTTTTCCCCACGTTCTTCAGCATCTCTCATGATCGAACGCGCAGCCGAGAAAGCAATTTTCGTCGCCAACGCCGTCTTTCCCATGGCCGGACGCCCAGCGAGAATCAAAAGATCAGACGGATGCAACCCACCCGTCCTTTTATCCAGATCTCGCAGTCCGGACGTCAGGCCAACAACATCGCCCGTCCGTAGAAATGCCTTCTCAGCAACATCAATAGCTCCCGTAAGGGCTTTGCCAAACGAAACAAACCCGCCCTCCTGACCACGTTCAGTCGCAAGTTTGAACAACGCCTCTTCAGAAGCCGCAATCTGATCACTACCATCCAGGTCAGGTCGTGCTCCGAAAGCATTGTTTACAACTGTCTCTCCGATATCGATGAGCTGACGCCGGACCCATGCATCATGAACAACACGACCATAATCCCCGGCATTTACGATCCCAACCATGGCGGTCAGAAGTTTGGCGAGATAAGCAGGTCCGCCCGCAGCATCCAGCACACCTGTGTGCTCGAATTCGGCCTTCATCGTAACGGGGTCAGCCAACTGGCCACGCTCAATGCGACGGGCCACAGCCTCATAAATCCGGCCATTCACCGAGTCGGCAAAATGCTCGGGCTCCAGAAAATCCGAGACCCGCTCATAGGCCTTGTTATTGGTCAGGATAGCTCCGAGAAGCGCCTGCTCTGCCGCGATATTCGCTGGCGGAGAACGACGCAGGAGCGCGCCTAGCCCCCCATCATCAGAGGACGCGTCAGACGCAGCTGGAGAAGGAAAGGATTCGATCATAGTCACGACAGTCTTTTACCATCAGCATCCTCCAGAAGCAGCGCCTCAATGTGCATCTCCTGCCGAGACAAAACGTTTTCAGTCCTGTCAGCCTCTCAATCGCTACATCAGGACGCAGGACATGATCTCAAAAGAGCAGTTCTACGACAGCCTTAAGAACGCCAATCCGCCCACCGGCCTGTCTCTTCCTCAAACAGCCCTTTGGTGGATTGGAAAACAGAATTGGGCCAAAGCACACGAACTGGTGCAATCAGCCGAAGGCATACGACCAAACGACCGTATTCACGCCCTTCTTCACCGACAGGAAGGAGATCTGGCCAACGCCCGCTACTGGTATTCCAGAGCGGATGCGAGGATGCCGGACCAGACCATTATGCAGGAATGGGATGATCTGGTCCGACAAAACTTCGCTCAGACGGAAACCCAGCCATCCTGAGCAAGAGCAACGCCCGCAAGATAAAGACTACCGCAAATCAGCACGCGTGCGGGCTCTTGCCCACTTTCAGCCAAACGCTCCAAAGCTTTGACAATCGTCGGCCCAGCGATTGCGATTCCCCCGGACGCAGCAACAAGCTCCTCCACAGGCGTGGCAAGATGCTGGTCAACTTCCGCCACAGCCTGAACACTTGCTGCCCGCGCCAAGAGGGGCTTGAGAAATCCACTCACGTCCTTGCTCTGCTTGACCCCGGCTATGATGTGAACAGGTCGATCCTTCCAACCATCAAGCACTTCCCCCAGCACCTCACCTGCACCAGGGTTATGGCCACCGTCCAGATAAAGCTCCCACCCATCTGGCAGCATAGCAGCAAGCGTTCCATGCAATCGCTGTAACCGGGCAGGCCAGTCAGTTCTGGCAATACCCTCATACGCACTCAACGCGATATTCAACCCAGACACCCGCAAAGCCGCAATCGCAAGAGCTGCATTTGTCGCCTGATGCGGCCCCTTCAAACCCGGCAAGGGCAATTCAAGGCTACCTTGCGGGTCAGAATAATGCAGCTTTAAACCATCCACCCGAACGTGCACATTCTGTCCCAGGCTCCACAGAGGCGCCTTCAATGCCTCCGCATGCGACCGAATGGCATTCAACGCTTCTGGAGCCTGCGGAGAGACAACGACGGGCACACCAGACTTAATGATACCCGCTTTTTCACCAGCAATGGCCTCCAGCGTTTCTCCCAGAAATGCCTGATGGTCCAGACTGATCGTCGTGATGGCACACGCAGCAGGCTTAGGAACCACATTTGTGGCATCCAGCCGTCCACCGAGACCCACTTCAAGAATGACAAGGTCAGCAGGGATGCGGGAGAAAAGAAGAAAACCTGCGGCCGTCAAAACCTCGAAGACGGTAATGGGCGCACCTGCATTAACGCGCTCAACCTCTTCAAAAGCATCCACCAGCGTATCTTCGTCAACCAGCTTCCCTGCCAGACGAAACCGCTCAGTAATGCTCACAAGATGCGGGCTGGTCATCACATGCACACGGAGACCTGCTGCCTCGGCAATCGCCCGCAGATTGGCGCATGTGCTCCCCTTACCGTTCGTGCCAGCAACATGAATGACTGGTGGCAAGTGCAGTTCGGGATGACCCAACTTAGCCAGAAGAACTTCCAGCCGCCCAAGTGAAAGATCAATCAGCTTGGGATATAACTGGTGCAACCGGGCAAGAACCTCGCCCGGCCGTCCCTGATATTCACCAGCCAGACGGACCGGCTCCCCCTTCTGGGCACCCATCAGGCAGCGACGTCCGGAGCCGCCTTTTGGCGAGTCAGCATACCAAGAACACGTCCCAGAAGCTCAGGCAGCTCGGAGCGCTTCGCAACAATATCAACCATCCCGTGCTCACGCAGGTACTCGGACCTCTGGAAACCTTCCGGCAGTTTCTCGCGCACAGTGTCCTGAATCACACGAGGACCAGCAAAAGCAATGAGCGCATTCGGCTCAGCAATGTGAATATCACCCAGCATTGCGAAAGACGCTGACACGCCCCCGGTCGTCGGGTTCGTAAAGACCACGATATAGGGCAGACCAGCTTCCTGAAGCATCTGCACGCCAATCGTCGTACGCGGCATCTGCATGAGGCTGACAGCGCCTTCCTGCATACGCGCACCGCCGGAAGCCGTGTAAATCACCAGCGGAGCCTTCTGAAGAACAGCCAGACGACAGGCCGCCACAAAAGCCTCACCCAGACCTGCTCCCATCGTTCCCAACAGGAACTCAGGCGCCATGACGGCCACCACAGCCTTCTGCCCCTGAATCCGGCCATGTGCGACCACAAGCCCCTCATCAAGATGAGACTTGTTCCGCGCGTCCTTCAGACGATCGGTGTAACGCTTGGAATCCTTGAATCCCAGCGGATCAACCGGCATCTTCGGCAGTTCGATGGTCGTATATTCGCCACCATCAAACGTCCAGGCCAGACGCTCCTTTGCCGTCGCACGCATATGATGCCCACAATGCGGACATACCTTCTGGGAACGCTCCATTTCCTTGACGAGCATCATCTGCCCGCAGGAATCGCAATTTGTCCAAAGATTATCCGGCACGTCCCGCTGAAGCAGGCCACGCAGCTTTGGTCGGACGTAATCGGTCAGCCAGCTCATGTCGTCTCGTTACTTTCTGCCTGCCTTCGGGACGAAGGCCAGAATGGGAAAAGGCTCTTGTACAGGCCATTCATAATCGCCGCGTTTTAGCGTTGCCAGCACATTTATGCCAGCCTTGCCATACAGAACTGTGCCCAGCCTCGCAAAAATATGGCACCATCTCCCTTAAGGAACATGCACCGCGATCACCTGCAACCACTGAGCGTTCTCGCGGTTTAATCAGGCAAAATCAGTGAACAGACGGGCTATTGTTCCCGTCCGGAGAAACCCCAATGTCCGACAGTTTCAATACCGTGCAGCTCTCCCCTCAGTCAGGCCTGAAACCCGGATGGTTCATCGGCGTAGGAGCCTTTCTGGTCGTCCTGGGGCTTCTGGCAGCCTTTGATGCAATCGCCACAACTCTGGCCAGCATGGTCCTTCTGGGCGTTCTGCTCATCATCGGTGGAATCGCCCAAATCATGCAGAGCTTCGCGCATCGCGGGCTCCCCCTGCCCAACCAGTGGCTTTCCGGCCTGATCGGCGGACTTTACATTCTTGGCGGCCTTCTCCTCATCGAAGAGCCCGCAACCGGATCAGTCTTTATTACGGCTATCCTTGCAGGCTGCCTGATCTTCGCAGGCCTTAGCCGTGCCTTCTGGGCCGCCGGGCACCGCACAACAGGTGGCTGGGGCCTCCTCGCCGTCAGTGGCGTCTTCACGCTCCTGATCGGCATCCTTCTCTACATGACACTGCCTTGGTCAGGCCTGTGGCTAATCGGAACCCTGATTGCCATCGAGCTTCTGATGGCTGGGGCATCTGCCATTCTTTTTGGCATGTCACTGCGCAATCGCACTTGAGCAGACTGCAAATAAAAAAAGCGCATCAGAGAGTCCCCTGATGCGCTCCCAAATCACCACCTGAAACAGGTTTCAACCCCGAACAGCGGCAGACAACTCAATAAGCTGCTTCAATACGGATGGAACCGTCTTTTCCGTCGCTTTACCCTCAGACAATGTCCCCGCCATCGTCTTGATCAAAGCAGACGCTACAACAGCCGCATCCCCAATCCGGGACGCCGCCCGCGCCTGCTCAGGCGTCGAAATCCCAAACCCGATCGCAACCGGAAGATCGGTTGCTTCCCGAATTTTCGGAAGAGCTTCCTCAAGCTGCGCCTGGCTCGCACTGCCCGTCCCCGTGATCCCCGTGATGCTCACATAATACACGAAGCCAGACGCATCTTTCAGCACATGAAACAGACGAGTCCGGGACGTTGTCGGCGCCACGAGAGAAATGATATCCAGCCCGGCCGCCCGTGCGTGAGCATCCAGAAGATCCGCCTCTTCCGTCGGCATATCCACCACAATGATACCATCCACACCCGCCTGAACCGCATCAAAGCAGAATTCCGCTGGCCCGTAGCTATCAATCGGGTTCAGATATCCCATCAGAATAATCGGCGTCTCAGCATCGGTCTCCCGGAAAGACCGAACCATCTCCAGAACGCCACCCAACGTCGCCCCAGCCTTCAGCCCCCTCAGTGCCGCAGCCTGAATCGTCGGACCGTCCGCTGAAGGATCGGAGAACGGCACGCCAATCTCGATCAGATCTGCCCCCGCAGCCGGCATCGCCTTCAGCAGTTCCAGTGAGGTCTCATAATCCGGATCAAACGCCTGAAGATACGGAATCAGAGCGCCCCGTCCCTCCTTCTTGAGGGCTTCAAAACGGGCTTTGATACGGCTCACAGGTTCACTCCCAGATGGCTCGCCACAGTGAAGATATCCTTGTCTCCACGGCCGGAGACGTTCAGTACGATGATCTTGTCCTTCGGCATCTCTGGAGCAATCTTCATCACATGCGCCAGTCCATGCGCGCATTCGAGCGCCGGAATAATACCTTCCGTCCGCGTCAGAAGCTGGAACGCATCCAACGCTTCCTGATCCGTCACACCAACATACTCGGCACGGCCAATATCATTCAGCCAGGAATGCTCAGGCCCAATCCCCGGATAATCCAGCCCCGCACTGATCGAATGCGCCTCTTCGATCTGACCATGCTTGTCCTGAAGCAGATACGTCCGGTTGCCATGGAGCACTCCCGAGCGCCCACGCGAGATGGACGCCGCCGTCTTGCCAGAATCCAGTCCAAGCCCAGCAGCCTCCACACCAATCAGACGCACATCCGCATCATCAAGGAACGGATGGAAAATCCCCATCGCATTGGAGCCGCCACCAATGGCCGCAACAATCACATCCGGCAGGCGCCCCTCAGCCCGGACAATCTGCTCCTTTACTTCCGTACCAATGATGGACTGGAAATCACGAACCATCTCAGGATAAGGATGCGGCCCAGCAACCGTGCCCACCAGAAAATATGTATCCGCCACGTTCGCAACCCAGTCGCGCATGGCTTCATTCATGGCATCCTTGAGTGTCCCGGCCCCAGCCGTCACCGGCTTCACCTCAGCCCCAAGCAGATGCATGCGGAAGACGTTGGGCTTCTGGCGCTCAACATCCGTTGCGCCCATGTAGATGACGCATTTCAACCCAAAGAGCGCACAAACCGTGGCCGTAGCCACACCATGCTGACCAGCACCCGTCTCAGCCACAATCCGTGTCTTGCCCATCCGTCGGGCGAGCAGGATCTGCCCCATGACATTGTTGAGCTTGTGCGAACCTGTGTGGTTCAGCTCCTCACGCTTGAGATAAACCTTTGCACCACCCAACTCTTCCGTCAGGCGCTTCGCAAACCATAACGGGCTCGGGCGGCCAACATAGTCCCGGTAATAGTAGTCCAGCTCCTCACGAAACGCCGGGTCAGCCTGCGTCGCGCGATACGCCTCCTCCAGTTCAAGAACCAGAGGCATCAACGTTTCCGCAACAAAGCGTCCACCGAAGACGCCAAACCGGCCACGCTCGTCCGGACCGGAGCGCAAGGAATTAGGCAGGGAAGATGATGGGGTCGTCATACCGGGCTCTGTTCCGCTTAAAGGGCTAACCAGCGATACCAAGGCCAGACGGGAACGTCCATCCACACCATTTTTAAGAAACCACCCTTACCGAATTCTCGGCAGCCCCCTTGCACAGAGCGCATCCTCAAGACATGAGTCAGAACACCTCCTGCCTCCGACCAAGGATCTTTCTCTGATGCTTCTCGCCCGGCCCGCCGGCACACCGGCCCGCGAGATCGGCCCGGACGTCGATATCAATGCCACGAACTGGATTGACCTCATCAATCCAACACATGATGAAATCACAAAAGCCGAGACACTCCTTGGGGTTCACATTCCCAAACTGGAAGAACTGGAAGAGATCGAAAGCTCATCCCGCCATTATGAACGGGATAACTGCCTCTACCTCTCGACCCCCCTTGTACGCCGTGCGGATGACGTCTCGTTCTCCAAACCCGTCGGTTTCATCCTGACGGAAAAGAGAATCATCACAGTCCGCTATACGGACTATTTCGCATTTGATCTCGTAGGGCGAAAGCTGGCCGAATACCCGGCAGGCAAGGTCTCGCCGTCTTCAACGGAACTGCTGGTTGAACTGCTCGAAGAGATTATCAACCGTCTGGCTGATATCCTCGAAGGCCTGGGGCGCACTCTCGACACCATTTCCCGCCGCGTCTTCAACGCCGAGCAACCGCGCGATCGCGCACGCGTGGGCGCCATGCTTCGCGAAACCCTGCGCCGCCTCGGATATGCTGGAGACCTAGCCTCAACAGTCCGGGACAGTCTCCTCGGCATCGACCGTGTTCGTATCTATCTGGAAGATTACATCAGCCAAAGCCTGCAAAAGGCCAAGGATCAGGGCACGTCTCCCCTTCCCGCCAGAGATACTGCTGGGAAATCACCAACGCCGGCTGACACATTCAAATCACGTCTCAAAGTCGCAGGCCGCGACATTGCTTCCCTGAGCGACTTCGATGCCCAGATCGTCAGCAAGGTCCAATTCCTTCTGGATGCGACGTTGGGCTTCATCAGCATCGAGCAGAACGACGGCATGAAAGTCCTCACCGTCGCCAGCTCAATCGGGATCATGCCAACGCTCATCGCAGGTATCTACGGCATGAACTTCAAGGACATGCCGGAGCTTACCTGGAAATATGGCTACCCTTACGGCCTTACCTTGATGGTTTTATCCACCATCCTGCCGCTCTTCTGGTTCTGGCGCCGTGGATGGTTCGGAACCCGTTAAGAGTCTTCTTCAACCCGCAAACCACCCTCAACGGGGCGGAAAGGCAGAACAGAGCGCTGATATGCCACCGGGAAACGATGGAGCTGTTTTTCCCACAGTTCCACATCACTTCCTTCCGGCAAAACGACGTTGTCTACGCCACACCGCTTGAGGAAGGCCGCCTGATCTGGAAGGACATGCCCTTCCGCACGAATTTCTCCGGAAAAGCGGAGGTACTCCCGCAACTCCCGAGCCTGCGTAAACACACGCCCATCACGGAAGATCGGAAAGCGCAAAACAACCAGCTCAAGTCGATTGAGATACGGTTTCAGGGCCGTCGCATCATCAGCAATATCCAGAAGAACAGCGCGTGCGTCTGTGTTCTCGGCCAACTCTGAAAGCGTTACCAACACCTCATGAAACTTGGCAGGACGCTCATTCAGCTCAAACAGTTTCATAAGCCGCCTCCTTGAAAGGAACGTCCCCGAGTCGATCTAACGTATCGAGGAACGTCTCCCCTTTCTGCCTTACACCAAGGTAGCAATCCACCAATCGGGCAATCGCATCAACCGTATCGTCTTCCGGAAGCGCCGGACCCAAGATCGTTCCAATAGATGCGCCGTTCTCTGCCCGGCCGCCCAGAGTAATCTGGAAGAACTCTTCCCCACGCTTGTCCACACCAAGCAAGCCAATATGACCTGCATGGTGATGGCCGCATGCATTGATGCAACCCGAAATATTGATCCGCAGCGCGCCGATTTCCGCCTGCAAAGAGGCATCCCCAAACCGCGCGCCCAGCTTCTGGGCAATCGGAATGGAACGCGCGTTTGCCAGTGCGCAGTAATCCAGTCCAGGGCACGCCACGATGTCACCGATCAGACCAATGTTGGCCGATGCCAGATCCACCTCTTTCAGGGCCTGCCACAGATCATACAGTCGATCCTGTCGAACATGCCCCAGAACAATGTTCTGAAGATGCGTAATCCGCAGTTCGCCAAAGGAATATTCGTCAGCCAAGTCGGCCAAACGGTCCATCTGGGCAGACGTCGCATCTCCCGGAATTCCCCCGGCAGGCTTCAGAGAAACAACCGCAATAATATGACCTGCATCACGATGAGGATGCGTATTGCTTCGAACCCAGAGGTCAAACTCCGGATTGGCCCCACGTCTGGCAGATAGCTCCTGAGACGCATTATCCGGGGCTGATAGTTCCGGCACAGCAAATCGCGCGCGGATTGCATCTACCATTTCAGGCGTCAGACGGTAATGCTCCAGATCCATCTGTTGCAGCTCAGCTTCGACTGCCTCACGATAAGCCTCAATGCCCAGAGCCTGAACCAGGATCTTGATCCGTGCCTTGTAGATATTATCGCGGCGTCCATGCGCATTATAGACACGAACAATCGCTTCGAGCGTTGCAAGCAGTCGCTCTTCAGGTACCGCATCAAAAATTTCCTGCCCGATAATAGGCGTACGGCCTAAGCCTCCCCCTACAAAGATCCGGAAAACAGGACGCCCGTCTGCGCCACTGCGAGCCAGAATTCCAATATCATGGAAACGAGCTGCAACCCGGTCATTCGGACTGCCAGAAATAGCAATCTTGAATTTCCGCGGCAAAAACGTGAATTCGGGATGCAATGTAGACCACTGGCGCAGAATTTCCGCATGAACACGCGGGTCCACGACTTCATCCGCAGCCGCACCCGCAAATTCGTCAGACGTCACATTCCGGATGCAGTTTCCGCTGGTCTGAATGGCATGCATGTCCACCTTCGCCAGATCGCGCAGAATGTCCGGAGTTTCTTCCAGCTTTATCCAGTTAAACTGAATATTCTGACGCGTGGTAAAGTGCCCATAATCACGATCGTACCGACGCGCGATATGCGCGAATATCCGCATCTGCTGACTGTCGATCGTTCCGTAAGGAATAGCGACCCGCAACATGTAAGCGTGAAGCTGAAGATACAGACCATTCATCAGCCGCAGCGGCTTGAACTCGTCTTCACTCAAACTTCCATCGATACGACGCGTCACCTGCTCGGAAAATTCGTCGATGCGCGCGGCCAGAAAATCGCGGTCAATCTGGTCGTACTGATAATGGCCAACTGGAGCGTTCATTGCCCGGCCTCCACTGAAAATTCCGGATGTACAGTCGGACCATGCGCCCGAATTCGCTCACGCACCGTCACAGGTTCTGGAGGATCAACATCGCGTACAGCCACTTCATAAACACCTACGACGCCATCGTGCTGAGCACGCGCCTGAGCACTCTCAAGAACATCGTTCACAGCGTCAGCATCCAGTTTTTCCGCCGCAGCAACTTTGGCCGTCCAATGTCCATCATGGCCGCGCCAGACGATTCTTCCGTCCAGAAGGCGATTAGCCGTCAGAACAAGTTTCTCACCCGCTCCAACACGAACTGGTCGTTTCATGATGCCCTCCGCAGGAACGAAACTGACATAGGATAAACCATCAACTCGCAGGTTTCCCCTTGCATGACCTCGAAAGAAGCTCCGAAGATCTTCCCAACGTGATGCTGCGAATGAAAAAGGACTGACCGTAGCAACGAAAAATTCACCATAACGAATCAAATAATGATCCATTATGGTGAATTATCCAACCTCAATAAACAAAATTTAGTGATAATTTTTTATAACTAATTATTATAGTTATATCGAGAATGATATCGGAGCCCGATTAGGTCTCTGCATTCCCGCTTCCTCGGCCTGACGCAGCAACCCTTCCAAGGTCACAGCATCCATCTTTTTGGCTAGTTCAACATTCATTGACGCCCAAAAAGGTTCAAGAACCTTTTCTATCAACGGATTGGCGGCTTCACCATCCGGGGTATGCTCTTCTGTAACGGCCTGAACAATTTCATGCACGGTAATCGTCCGCGGCGGACGGCCCAACCGATAACCGCCTTTGGGGCCTCGCACACTATCCAGAAGCTTTTCTCTTGAAAGAGCCTGAAGAACAGGCTCAATCCCGCGACGCAGCATATTACCCCGCTTGGCAATATCCGCGCCACTCACCACACCGGAACGCCCCGCGTGAAAAGCAACATCCAACATGATTGAAACAGCTGTCAGGGCACGATCGCGGCGGAGATACATGAATTTTCCGAATTCAACGCAAAAGAAAGGGCACTTGAACAACTTGCGATGCTCATTCGTGTATTTGGGTCTTTCAAACAGCCCTGTCAATCATTGAAACGGGATTACATCCTCAATCGGATGACTCTACTCCACATATTCGCGATAATATCGCCCACCTAGAGAGGTCAAAATTTCATATCCGATAGTTCCCGCAGATGCGGCCACATCATCAACGCTTCTGCGTGGCCCAATCAGATCCACGTACATATCCGCATGTAGCTGAGACTCCGGAACAGCAGACACATCCAGCGCCAAAGAATCCATGGAGATGCGCCCGACGATGGGCAACGCAATATCTCCCAACCACGCACAACCCGTACCGCTATTATGCCGGGAAAACCCATCAGCATATCCCACAGCCACAGTCGCAATACGGCGTGGTTCACTAGGGCGGTAGGTCAAACCATACCCAACAGCATCGCCCACTCCCACATCACGTAACTGAAGGACACGTGCGCGAAGAGAAACAACCTGCTGCAGAGGATTAGGCGCTTCAGTATTAGGAGCGATTCCATAAAGAGCCGCACCAGGCCGGACCAACTCCATATGGTAATCCGTACCAAGGAATATTCCCGAGGAAGCCGAGAGACTTAAAGGAGCCGCAGGCATTAATGCAGCCATGTCTCGAAATCTTTGGCGCTGCATTTGGTTCGCCTCGCTGAATGGATCGTCGGCACAAGCCAGATGACTCATCACCAGTCCAAGACGGATACCCCCTAGAAGACTTTTGTCCTCGGAGAGCCTCTGAACGTCCCCCCAGGAAAGACCGAAACGGGACATACCACTATCAACCTGGATAACGGCCTCCAGAACGGCCCCTTCACGCGCAGCCTCGCGCTTCCAGAGATCTATCTGTTCAAGACTGTTCAGAACCGGCCGGAGCCCGAAATAGACACACTCAGCCGCCGCTCCCGGCCGCGGCCCATGCAGAACCGTAATCCGAGTCTCTGATGAGACGATCTGACGCAGAGCAATTCCCTCATCAACATGGGCGACAAAAAACTCTTTTGCGCCTTCCCGTTCGAGAACAGGCGCGACTTGCTCAGCACCCAGCCCATAGGCGTCCGCTTTCACAACAGCAGCACAAACTGCCGTTCCCACCTTATCCCTCAAAAAGCGATAGTTTCTGGCGATAGCCTTGAGATCGACCACAAGAGTGGCACCCGCCCGTGAGGCAGGCCAAAGGTGGGGAGCTGATAAGATCGTCATACGTCACCCTATCGCAAATCGAAATGAAATTTCCTGCATAAATTCAGCATATTCTTCAGTCTCAAAGGTTATATATGCAGCATATAACCAAGGAAGACGGAAAATTGTGACATGATCTTCGATCGCACTACCGAATCCATTCTTCGCCTTCTGCAACATGACGGCCGTATGAGCAATGCAGACCTCGCGGAACGCGTTGGTCTTTCACCCTCAGCATGCCTGCGACGTGTCAAAATGCTTGAAGAGAAAGGCATCATCCGAGGTTACCATGCCGTCATCGACGATCGGTCCGTACATAACCTGACAACAGTCATTGTACAGATCACCTTGGAGCGCCTGACGGACGAAGCTCTAAGACGCTTTGAAGCACGCATTAAGGAATGCGCCGACATTCGTGAGTGCTACCTGATGACTGGTGAAGCAGACTATCTTCTACATGTGGCAGCCCGAGACCTGGCAGACTACGAACGAATCCACAAAGAGGAACTCTCTCGCCTCCCGGGTGTGATCCGTATTCACAGCAATTTTGCCATCAGGCCCGTTGTGCAGCGTTGGAGCACTCAAAACATTAGCCAGACAAAATAAGCAAATTTTAATCGAAATGCATTTGCGAACTAATCTCATTTAACGTATGGGAAATTATTGCCTCATGATAGGACGCTACGAGCAGCTCATGATCATCTGTTCATGTAACGCACTTTCCCACAAAGACGTCGAGTCGGCCATTGATGCTGGAGCCTCCCGACCTTCTGAAATTTACACCGCCAAGAAGTGCCGTGCTCAGTGTGGAAACTGCGTTCCAGGAATGGTCTGCCTTTTGAAACAGGCCATTCAGGAGCGACGAAATCTCGGTCTAGCCAATACGAAAATCGCACAGCCACCGACACAAACCGCATACTGTTAATTTAGAGAACTAAAAAAATGCCCGGGATTACCGAGCATTTTCGAAGCATTTAGTCTTGATCAGGAGCTGCTGCGGAATTGGTCTGAATGTACCGCTCAATTCCAACCTGCTTAATCAGATCGAACTGACGATCAATAAAGTCTTCATGCTCTTCTTCATTCACGAGAATCTTAAGAAGAAGATCACGAGAAACATAATCCCGTACGCTCTCACAATACGCGATGCCTTCACGTAGATCTTCGAGAGCTTTTTTCTCAAGCTTTAAATCGCATTCCAGAATCTCTTCAACGCTCTGTCCAATCAAAATTTGATTTAGGCGCTGAACATTAGGCAACCCGCCCAAGAAGAGAATGCGCTCGATTAGCCAGTCAGCATGACGCATTTCTTCAATGGATTCTTCGTATTCTTTTTTACCCAGCAGCGTCACGCCCCAATGACGCAACGTCCGTGCATGCAAGAAATACTGGTTGATGGCCGTTAACTCGTTGGTCAACTGCGTGTTCAGATGCTCGATGATTTTAGGGTCTTTAATCGCCACAGGAAGATCCTCTTCGTTATCTTGATCATCCGTTCATACACCACAATCAAGTAAATAACAAAAAATAATTAAGTTATATACTTGATAAAATTAA
This sequence comes from Gluconobacter sp. P5B12, assembly GCF_018812035.1. Lineage (NCBI taxonomy): Bacteria > Pseudomonadati > Pseudomonadota > Alphaproteobacteria > Acetobacterales > Acetobacteraceae > Gluconobacter > Gluconobacter sp. P5B12. Next base: position 134,157 of record NZ_JACRVV010000008.1, read on the forward strand.
TATACATTCTCATTTGGAATTTTTACTTAAAAAATATCTTCAAAATTTCCATAGAAACCTAATTTAGAAATTATAATTTCAAGTATTAATAAAACATAGATTTTTCACAAACATAATTAACCCTAAAGAAGGCGCCAATCGCAAAAAACAGATAATCGAACATCTACCTGTATATGGTAAAAGACTATCAAATCTTCCAACAGCCGATTGGAATGTGAAAACGCTTGGCATGTTTGATGGATTCCTACTTTATCTCCGACCTGTAATAGAAAGGCTAACCTTTTTTCCTCTAAAGTCGGATCGAAGAAGTCAACATCAAACCCAGTCCGCCATCATATCGTTTAGCGCCTCCTGTCAGCGCGGACTATTGAGATCAACAGCGTGATGCGACGCAGAACGACAACTCGCATCTTGGCGTGGATCCCCACAGCGATCCATCTGTTTGTCCACTAACCGATATAGATCGTTCCATCCTTCATTTTCCATTATAGAGCCTGGCTCAGATTTTCCGTTTCCTTCAACAAATCTAGCGATCATGACGCCGACTAGTCGCATCTACTACGTTGGAAAGGACATATAGGTTGATGATTAAACTCTTACGATATCCCACACGAATTTCTTATGCTGATATAATATTTTCGCGTGAGCAACAGGAAGTATCGAAATAAAAGTGATCTCATACACTGCTTTCAGCGCTGAGCTCAGAGTTCGGGATCAATCTAAATAGTGGATACAAAGTGACGCAAGCGCCAGACCAAAAAGCTGGACTCTCTAGTCATCTTCGAAACGGATGAAGTATGATTGTGGCCTTTTAGCATACCTTTTAGTGCCGCTAAACGAGGGCTTTATGTACTGCCCACCGCAACATCCTACATTTGACACGCTTGTCGCTGCATTAAGGCCTTCCCCTCAAGAGCCATTAGTTGCGAGTTTAGCGATTCCGATTTGAATCTACGGGTGCCAAGTCATTGAAATGATGGGGAATTTGATAGGCGTGTGGTATGGGCCGCAACACGAAAACCCCCGCTGTCTCGGTGAGAGAGCGGGGGTTTTGGAACTGTATTGGTGTGGTTGCGGGGGCAGGATTTGAACCTGCGGCCTTCAGGTTATGAGCCTGACGAGCTACCGGGCTGCTCCACCCCGCGGTGGTGTATGTGATGTTGGTGTGTGGGAGTTTTTGTGAGTGGGCTAGGGGACCTGGCGGCGACCGACTTTTCCGCACCTTGAGGTGCAGTATCATAGGCGCTGAGGGATT
>NZ_JACRVV010000009.1:0-125546 GCF_018812035.1 Gluconobacter sp. P5B12
CTGAGTAGCTTATGGAAATGCACTCATTAATATAGTTATTAATGAGTGCAGCCAAAATGCGAATGGGCCTGTTTCCTCCAACCTTTTCGTCCGGATCCCGCCATGTCCGCATCTCGTGAGTTTCCAGCACTTCTGACCCTCATTCTGTTGACATTAGGGGGCACTGCTCAGGCTGCAGATGAGCAATCGTCCGATCATGACGTCATGCATAGACAGCCAATTCCTTCCCGCACACCAAAGAAGGCGGCCACAACGCATGCGCCTGCCCCGGTCAGAAAAGCGGAAGAAATTCATGTTAGAACAGAGACGCTCTCCGGAGGTGTGACCAATACTACACCCGGCGGAGGACTCATGCCGGTTCAAACGGTTCCACGCATGCAGAGCGGGGTTACGCGAGACTATATTGCGAAGCAGTCCCCAACCACGAACACACTCAATCTGCTTCAAATGTCGCCAGGCGCTGTTGTAGCTAATTCTGATCCTCTGGGTCTCGCGGACCATACAAGCATTACTGTTCGTGGTCTGGACCAGACGGAGATCGGTCTGGTGTTTGAGGGAATGCCTGCGGGCGACCCCATTTATGGAATCGCTGATACGTCCGAATGGGCAGATACGGAAAATATTGGTCGTGTCGATCTGGCGCAGGGAAGCAGCGACATTGCTGCTCCTGTCTATAATGCAGGTGGTGGCCAGATTACCGAAACGTTGCTGGATCCCAGTCACAAAGCCGGCGCACTGTTATCGCTTTCAGGCGGAACACATGCGACAAATAAGGATTTTTTGCGACTGGATAGCGGAGAAATCGGCCACTCGGGTGTCCGGGCATTCATGTCTGGTTCGTATACCCGAAACAATAACTGGCGTGGGCCTGGAACGAACCGTCGCTACCATGTCGATTCCAAAGTGGTAAAAGAATGGGGCGCAGACAATCGAGCCTCAGCAGTCTTTACCTGGAATACGATTGACGAATCCCCAACACGATATCTGTCTCTTGCCCAATGGAAGAAGTACGGAAAATCCTACAATTATTCTGGTGAATATACTCCAGGTAGCACAACCTATTACCGGCTTTATCAATATAAGCGCTCTTCAATGATGATCAGTGCTCCAAGCCACTTTACGCTTGCAAAAGGTCTGACGGCTGATATTGCGCCCTACTACCAGTGGATGAGCGGGTCGGTCCCAAGTGGAACGACCCTGACGCCTGGCAGCCTGTATCTTGGCAACCAGTCTGCGGGAACCGTCAGCTTCCCTACCCTCTATAACGGGAAAGCTGTAGCCGCCGCGATTGCTGGCTCCAACAGTTTTAATACGGGCTTCTCAGGTCATTTCACGCTGAAGACCGGCATAAATACTCTCAAGGTTGGTTACTGGTACAGCAATCTGACCAAAAACTCTCTCTACGATTACTCTCCTGTCAGTGCGGCGGGTGACATCATCAATAATAATATCCGCACTCAAAACGGCTCCATCCTGGCGACCAAGAATTTCCACATGATGCAGCAGGTCAATGGCTTCTTCATTGAGGACGGGTTGTCGCTACTGAATCATCGGCTTGATCTGACCGCAGGGTTCAAAGCTGTTCTTCTGGCACGATCCGGAACAAACAACATTCCGGGTGCGACCTATCGTTGGGGAACAAATAGCGCAGTTCCGCTGCCTCGTTTCGAGGCCAGCTATAAGATTGACAAAAACAATCAGATTTTCATCGACGCGGTAACCAATTTCCACGCGCCGATGTCAGACGTACCGTATTATGACGCTTTCAGTGTCTCGACGGGAAAGATCTCGACGGCTGGAAAAACTGACCTCAAGAATGAGTACTCCATTTCCGAAGAAATTGGGTACCGTCATACTGGTCTTATCAATGCCTCTATTGGCTTCTTCAACTACAATTTCACAAATCGGCAGATTTCGACATCCGTTTATGTTGATGGTGCACTGACGACAAACCTCATCAATGCAGGCGGTCAGACGACGCGCGGAGCGCAGGTCGAGATTTCCCTTCGTCCCTGGCATCATTTGAGCCCATACGTTTCGGGACAGTATCTCCATGCGACGATCGACAACAATCTTGCTGTTGGAAACGATCTTCTCCCAACCAAAGGGAAGAGTGCAGTCCTGACACCGAAATTTTCGGCATCTGCAGGCATATCTTATGATGACGGTCAGTTTTTTGGGAATGTATTCTTCAATTACGTTGATTCACAATACTCAACGTTCATGAATGATGAGAGCATCCCTGCCTACAAAACTGCCAATATGACGTTAGGGTACCGCATGAAGACTTACCACTTCATCCACCGCCCGACGATCCAGTTGAATCTTGTTAACCTCGGTGACAGCAACTACCTGTCCAGCGCCTATACGGTTCGGACGAATGCCAAGACCACAAAAGGTATATATGGAACGTCCGTCGCAGGCACTGCACCCAGCTATTATCTCGGGGGAGGATTTGCGGCGGTAACATCGATCACCCTCGGATTTTGAAACCATGATTACAGGACGTCAGATCGAAGCCTTTCATGCTGTCTTTTCGATCGGCAGCATGACAGGCGCAGCACGTCATCTCGGGCGCACGCAGTCTGCTGTCAGCCGTCTCATTATGGAACTGGAAAAAGCACTCTGCTTTACCCTTTTCGAGCGGAACGGGACGCGGCTGCATGCTACGCAGGAAGCACGCCTCCTTTATGATGAGGTCAAGCGCTCCTTCATCGGACTGAAGAATATTGAGGAGAAAGCCAGACAGATCGCTGCAGGTGGAAACCATCGCCGGATTACATGCGGCGCCACATCTGCACTCTCTGGCGGCCTTGTTCCCCGAGCGATCTCCGGTCTGATGCAATGCAGTTCAGATATTTCCATGTCCTTCAAAGGCATGCCAGCCGATGATGTCGTCCGCTCCGTGACGGATGGGAGTGTTGATGTTGGTCTGGCGACCCTGCCCATCGACGATACCAATCTGCACATTCACTGGATTGGAGAAGCATCCTGTGTTGCCGTTCTGCATGAGGATCACCCTCTTGCCCAATCCGACAGCCTTTCTCTTCGTCAACTGCATACTCAACAGGTTCTGACCGTGGGCAATCCCTTCCGGCTGCGACGCACGATCGACGCAGCTCTTCAGGCATCCGGAAACAGCTCTTTCACTAGGATAGAAACCAATACATCCCTGAATGCTGTCATGAGTGCCCGTGAGGAACTGGGAGTGGCCATTGTAGAGCCTGTAACAGCCTACGGCATTCCCATTGGCGGTACGGTCGTGCGGCCTATTGTGGAACATATTCCTTGGGCGTGGAGTGTGTTGACACCGGCGTTTTCGGCAGCTGATAGCGGCATTCTTCGCTTCATCGAACAGATCGAAATTACAGCGCGTGCCCTTTTGCCAGATTTTATCCGGCACCCACCCGAAGCGCTCGAAAAACTTCACACACGCCTTTTTCAGACCGAGCCAGGAGCACCAGATGCCAAAAGGAATTGAGGCCACCACAACGGGGACAGCGCTCGATCTTCAGGACCTTGAAGCCCGTATTCACCGCGATCTGGATTATCTGAACCTCCCGGCAAAACCATGGGTTCTTCCACTCCATGACGCGCCTGAACCAACATATGACGTGGTGGTGGTCGGCGCAGGCATGATCGGGCTCGCAGCGACTGCGGCTCTGCGGCTTCGGGGCATCAGTTCAGTCATCTGCCTTGATCGCGCTCCTGAAGGCGCAGAAGGCCCATGGGTCACCTACGGTCGCATGGTTACACTCCGTACAGCGAAATCTGCCTGCGGCCCGGCTTTGGGCATTCCCAGCCTGACGTTTCGCGCCTGGTTTGAAGCGCAGTTCGGTAACGCTGCGTGGGAACGGTTAAACAAGATCCCACGTGCACAATGGATGGATTACCTCATCTGGTATCGACGCGTTCTGGACCTGCCAGTTCGTAACGGAATGGACGTCACAGATATTACTCCGCAGGACGATGGGCTCATCAGGGTTACAGTGCGAGGAGAAAGCACTCCGGTTTTGGCCCGACGCGTTATACTTGCAACGGGAATAGACGGGCTGGGTGCACCATCCCTTCCTGCTGTTACTAATGGGATCTCTCCCCGGTTCTGCGCCCATTCTGCCGACATGATTGATTTTACAGCGCTTGCTGGAAAGCGTGTGGGGGTCGTGGGAGCGGGTGCCTCTGCAATGGACAATGCTGCGAGCGCTCTGGAGGCTGGCGCTGCTGGTGTTGACCTCTTCGTCCGCCGCGAAGCTCTCCCAAGTGTGGATAAGTTCACCGGGATCAGCAGCGATGGGCTGGTCATGGGATATGTTGGCCTGCCAGACGCAGTAAAATGGGAAATGATGCGCCTTGGGCTTGACGCCCCGGTCCCTCCCCCACGCGACAGTACACGCCGGGTTTTCAGGCACAAAAATGCAAGACTGCATGTGAATGCCCCCCTGCTCTCTGTCGAAGAAACAGCATCTGCGTTAACCGTCACAACGCCTCATGGTGAAACGGAGCTGGATTTTCTGATTTTTGCGACCGGTTTTTCCTGTGACGTCACATCTCGACCAGAACTTTCCTCATTTGCGTCCAAGATCAGCCTCTGGGATGATCATTACACGCCTCCCGCCCGAGAAGAGAGTAAGTCCCTCGGCCAGTCTCCGTATCTGGCACCCGATTTTTCGTTCGTCGCACGCGAAGACCGCGACAAAGAGCCGTTATCCCGGATTTATTGCCTGTGCTTTGCCTCTGTGTTGAGCCATGGCAAGCTCACGAGCGGCGCACCTGCAATGGATGAGGCTGTTCAAAGGCTGGTCCATGGGGTCGCAGCGTCTTTCCTGCGTGAAAACAGCCGGGACTGGCTGAATATTTTCCGTGAGTTCGACCGACCAGAACTCCTTGGGGATGAATGGCACCCCGAACAGATCGTCAACGGCACATCCACAAAGGTGAAGAGTAACGCATGACCGAGGATTCCTTCCAGCTGCACCAGCGCAGCATCGTGATTGATGGCCTTCAGACCTGTGCCTGGAGCCGCGAAATCTTTGAACAGATGCGTGCCGGCGGCCTGACCGTTGTCAATGCTGCGTCCCTGCTGTGGGAGAACTTCAGTGAGGGCATGGCGTATGTCCGAACCTGGGAGCGGCACTTTGCTGAAAATGCGGATCTGATCATGCCAATCCGCTCCGTCGCGGATATCGAGACCGCCAAACGTACCAATCGCACGGGAATCAGCATCGGCTGGCAGAACACGTCCCCATTGGAAGACCGTCTGGATTATGTACAGCTTTTCAAGCTGCTGGGCGTCAATACCATGCAGTTGACCTACAACACCCAGAACTATTCAGGGGCTGGCTATCTTGAAGAGCGTGACAGTGGCCTGACAGGCTTCGGACGCGAGGTTCTCCATGAAATGAACCGTCATGGCGTGCTGTGCGATCTGAGTCATGTAGGCGACCTGACGTCCGCCGACGTGATTGAGCACTCCCGACGCCCGGTCTGTATTTCACATGTGCTGCCACGCGCGCTTCGGGATGTGAAACGCAACAAGCCAGATTATCTGTTCCGAGCCTGCGCCGAAAAAGGCGGCATCGTGGGTGTCAGCCTGTTCTCTCCCGGATTACGTGCGGGGAATGACGCGACAATCGATGATTATCTGGATGCCATGACCCATGTCCTGAACATCGTGGGTGAAGACCACATTGCGATGGGTACCGATTTCAGTACAGGACATCCCCGTCCTGGCCCTTGGCTGCTCTGGGCGAACCGGGACAAGGGATATGGGCGTCAGCTGACAGAATTTGGCCGTACCACGATCCGCAAGCCATCGGGCTTTGCCAGCATCCCAGAAACACCCAACCTGACAGACGCCATGATGCGCCGTGGGTGGTCCACAGGGCTAATCGAGAAAATTCTCGGACAGAACTGGCTGCGCCTGTATCGCGACACATGGACACCAGAGGTCTGACGCGACTCATGCCAACCGCTCCCCACTTCACGACGCGTCGCAAGGTTCTTGGCGGTCTGGCAACACTGCCCGCATGGCGACATGCACGGGCGGCGGATGGCGATCTGGAATTGTCGGTAGCCGGCTTTCATGGGCCCTTCCAGAAAGCGTTTCAGGCCATCGTGATCAACAGTTTCGAACGCGCCATGCCGGGCGTCCGCGTGACGTACCGCCCCATCATCAATTCTGCACAGCTTCTTGCAGCGCTACGGCTGGAACGGGAAGCACCGCAGATTGATGTCGCCATTGCGGATGTATCGGTCGCTATTCTTGCCAAACAGGAAGGACTAACTTCCATTCTACGGGAGGAAGAGATCCCGACCCTGCGCGATATCCCGGACTGGGGACGCTTCGATGCCATGAATGGTGTCGCATTCTCACGGGATAATCTGTCGCTCATTTATGACAGCCGCGTTCTGACGCGTCCTCCGGAAAGCTGGCGTGAACTTGGGCGTCCCGATTTGACGGACCAGATCGCCATGCCTGTCGAGGATACGCGTGGCGTTGTACTCCTTCCCCTTCTGACGCGCATGGCCGGAGGGGACTACAGGCAGAACATCGAGCCGGGACTGACCCTCATGCGACAGTTTGCCCCCTATGTCGCAACCTGGAACGCACAGCCCGACATTTACACCCTGACGCTGGCCCAGACGATTGCCTTGGGTGTTGGATGGAACGGCCGCGGCCAGATGCTTGCACGGGACAATCCGGATACGCTGCGTGCTGTCGTTCCGTCTGAAGGCAGCGTCGCACAGATCAATACGCTCAACCTGACGGCCCCTCAGCAACGCACCAGACTGGCGCAGGCCTTCATTGAACATGCCCTTTCCCCGGACGTGCAGACAGCCTTTGCGAATGTCGCGTTTTATGGGCCTGTAAACCGTCAGGTTGTACTGTCAGACGAGACATCCGAAGCAATTTTCGGCCGACCAGAGACAACACGCCGTGAACTGCATCTGGACTGGGGTTTCGTTAGCCAGCACTACAATAGCTGGATCCGCCGTATTCAACGTGAGGTCATCAGTGGCTGAAACAGACTCAACACCAGCCTATCTCTCCGTCAGCGGCTTCACGAGGCAATTTCCGGGCGCAGAAAGGCGTTCCGTCGATGACGTCAGCTTTACGCTGAAACGCGGGCAGATGCTGACCTTACTGGGCCCTTCCGGATGCGGAAAAACCACCCTACTCCGCATGATTGCAGGCCTGACCCCGGTTGATTCAGGACAGTTGCACGTTGCGGGGCGTCAAATGACGGAAACCCCTCTTCACGCACGCAACATGGGAATGGTGTTTCAATCTTATGCCCTGTTTCCTCACCTCTCCGTCGCCCGCAATATCAGCTTTGGCCTGGATGTCCGGGGGATCAAAGGGGAAGAGAGCCGGCGGCGTGTGGTGGAACTGGTCTCTCTCCTGCACCTGACCGGGCTGGAGAACAGGCGCATCACTGAACTCTCCGGCGGACAACGGCAACGAGTGGCACTGGCGCGGGCGCTTGCCATCGAGCCTGACATTCTCATGCTGGATGAGCCGCTGGCCAATCTTGATATCCGGTTGCGCGATACGGTGCGCACGGAAATTCGTGCGCTCCAGAAACGCCTTGGGATCACCGCCATCTTTGTGACGCATGATCAGGACGAAGCTCTGTCCATTGCGGATCAGGTTGCCGTCATGTCGGAAGGACGCCTCCAGCAGTTTGGCACACCCGCAGATCTGTATACTCGTCCCGCAAACCGGTTCGTGGCGTCCTTCGTGGGACGCAGCAACTTCATCGAGGCTGTGTGGGTCGATAGCAAACGTATCCATGCGGAAGGCATCGGCACACTTTTCATTGGCTTTTCCGAAGGCTGGAAAGGCCGCAGAACCCTCTTGATCCGTCCCCATCGCATCAGACTGGGCAACAGTCTCGAAACATGCTGCCAGGGTGTGATCGAAAACGTTGTTTACACGGGTGAGCGCCGAACTTATCTGGTCCGTGTCGGGTATGTAACACTCACCGTTGAACAGCAGGAAGATCAGGGCCAACCAGCCCAGATGGGAGACATGGTTGACCTGCACTGGCAGGCCAGCGACATGTCAGTCCTTCAAGAGCCGATCTCCGACACCCTCACTTCAGGCCATCCGAGTTCATGAGGGTGTCTGTCAGAAAACAGCCGTCCTGGCTGCAGGTCCTGCTCATCCTTCCGGGTGTTGCGGCCCTTGTCGTGACATTCGTCTTCCCGCTCCTCTGGCTGGCTAGGACGTCTCTCCAACCTACGACCGGACATATACTCTCCCTCCACGCCTATGTCCGGCTTTTCGAGGACAGTTTTTACTGGTGGGTCATCGGACGCACGATTTTCATTGGACTGCTCTGTGTTGTCATTACGGTCCCAATGGCTTTTCCCGTCGCGCTTTTCCTTGCCCGGTCGCAAAGCCGCTGGCGAGGCACCCTGACAGCGCTAGCCATTGCTCCTCTCCTGACATCCACAGTCATCCGGACCTACGGCTGGATGGTCATCCTCGGTCGACATGGCCTCATTAACACCACCCTCGTGTGGGCTGGCATTCTGGCGCAGCCCACACGATTAGATAACGGCCCCTTTGCCACGGTTGTCGCGCTGGTGGAGATTCTGCTGCCCTATGGCATTATTTCCATCCTCAGCCACCTGAGCCGGCTGGATGCCGAGCTTGAACAGGCGGCTTCCCTCCTCGGGGCACGTCGCCTTCAGGTTTTTTGGCGTGTCTTGCTGCCTCTCTCCCTGCCAGGGTTGATGACAGCCTCGCTCCTTGTCTTCGTTCTTGCAATCAGTTCACTCGTGACACCTCAGTTGATGGGTGGAGGGCGCGTGTTTGTCTTGGCAACAGAAATCTTCAACCAGACGACCATAGCTCTGGACTGGCCATTTGCCGGTGCCCTGTCCATTACCCTCCTGGCCTTTTTCGGAATATTCGTGGCGCTCTATCAGAGAATTCTTCAGCGCGTGGAGAGCCAGTCATGAAACATGACCGAACCGTCAGGATAGCGTGGCATCTTCTGATTGGCCTGATTTACCTGTTCTTGCTCGCACCATTGATTATCGTACTGATCGTGTCCTTCGATACACGTCCCTATCTCAGCTTTCCGCCCGCGAGCTTTTCTCTGATTTCATATGTCAGGGTATTGTATAACCCCCTTTTTCTTCAGGCTGGAAAAACCAGTCTGTTAATCGGAGGATGCTCTGCGGGCCTCTCCCTGGTTGTGGGGGCGAGCGCTGCTTTTGCTCTGGTGAGAGGCCACTTCCCGGGACGGAAAAGCCTGCAGTGGTTCTTTCTTTCTCCAATGCTGATGCCCCATATTGTGCTGGCAGTGGGGCTTATGATGACCCTGCAACCGCTTGGCCTTCTGGACACGCTAACGGGGTTGATTCTGGCCCATATCAGTATCACGCTACCCTATACGACACGTATTGTGTCCTCGGGGATTGCACAACTGGACCGAACACTGGAAGAAGCTGCTCGCATTCACGGCGCGTCACCCTGGCAGAGTTTCCGTCGTGTCATTCTACCCGCACTCAGGCCGTACCTCATCACCGGATTTCTGATCGCATTCCTGTTTTCCTTCGACGAAGCCGTTATCGCCCTGTTCATTGCAGGCCATAGAGCCGTTACGCTGCCACTCGCCATCTACCAGTACATCCAGTTCCGGACGGACCCGCAGGTCGCGTCGCTCTCGGTCCTCGTGGTGCTTCTCAGTCTGCTACCTATCATCATCGTTGAACGTCTGATCAATCTTCGTCGCGCCGTCGGCGGGTAAAGCAGTGAAGGAACCTCTCATGACGCAGATCATGACCGAAAGTGGTGCAGTAGAAGGCTTCACGGAAAACGGAATTCTGACATTCCTGAGTGTTCCCTATGCCGCCCCCATCGTTCCTGGAAATCGCTTCGCAGCACCTCAGGACATTACGCCTTGGACCGGTGTGAGATCCGCTCACCGCCTTGGTGCCGTCTGCCCACAGATCCCAACCTATGGCCCTGTCGGAAAAGGTGCGACATCCATACTGGATTCCGGTGAAGATTTTCTAACTCTCAATATCCGAAGTCCCGGCCAAGAGGGAAAAGCGCCCGTTCTTGTCTGGCTACACGGAGGCGGATACGCCGTAGGATCAGGAAACGAACCACTCCTCCAGACAGGTGCCTTCGCAGCTAGCGGAATTGTTGAAGTAGCTCTCAATTACAGGTTGGGAGCACTGGGATTTTTAAGTCTGGATGGCGCACCCGAAAACCGCGGGCTACTTGATATCATCAAGGCTTTGGAGTGGGTTCAAAAGCACATCGCTCTCTTTGGAGGAGACCCCGAACGCGTCACTCTGGCCGGGCGATCTGCGGGTGGATTTGCCGTTTCCACTCTTATGGCCATGCCTGCGGCAAAAGGATTGTTTTCACGAACCATGATCCAGTCTGGTGCTACCCCTGCGGTACTACCATACAAAGACGCACGCCTGACGACACAACGCTTTCTCAAACGTCTCGGCCAGCCATCACTTCAAATCCTCGAAGAAATACCTATTCATCAGCTTCTCGCTGCTCAACAAGATATCTGCAACCAATCCTACGAACAGCATGACTTCACTCGAGACGGTCGCGTGACAATTGTAGGAATTCCCTTTCAACCCGTCATTGACGCCGCGTCCTTACCTCTTGATCCAGAAACAGCAGCTACCCAAGGGCTGGTAACGCAGGTTCCAGTTATGATCGGCACGACATCAGCCGAATATCTGTCCCATTCGAGCGTACACTCTCATCTTACATTTGCAGATACTACGCGCTTACTGGACCCAAGAGTACAGCCTCTCGGCCTGAGTGGGACCGATATTGTGAACCGCTATCGGGATGCCCTACCCCACCATGACCCTCTGGGAATATGGCGTGCGGTCGCAGGGGATCTGGTCTTTCAAAATCCGACGACCCGCTACGCCCTTGCACTGAGCAAATTTCAGCCCGTCCACAAATATCTTTTCGGAGGCATCGACCCTAATGAAACCGGTGCCGCCCATGGTGACGAACTGGCAAACGTATGGTGGCGAGAAAGTTATGATAGAACGACCTTACCGGCGCGATATCAAGCTGTTGATCAAGAGTTTTCTCGTATCGTACACAGTCTTTGGTGCGATTTCATTTCTCAGACGGAGAAGTTCGATAAAAAATGGGATCGATTTTCAGAAAACAATAAAGCTATCCTATCAATTACTCAGAAAAGACAGTCGATCGAAATAGATCCATTTTTTCCAAGATGCGGTCTATGGGACTGATACCTACTGGCGATGAAGCACAGGAATCATAATCAGAATATGATAGTTGCGGAGAAGCCGATAGCTGAGAAGAAGATTCAGGGTATTTATCGTAGCATGCTGCAATCCATCGCCAATGCTTGGGCACTCCAAATATAATCTCAACGCGACAGCGGAATTTATATTTTTCATATCCAATTTGAAGGGCCTTCCGCGAGATTTCGCCCTCCGACACACGGCTTGATACCTTCCTCTTTCAAGGCGTCAATCGTCAGCGACGGCTTTACCGTAACTCTTTGAGTAGATGGCCACTGTCGGCTTATCTATTCCTCTGTCAGCCCAAAAAAGTCACTCATTTCCAGTCTATTCACAGACCCTGAAATAGATTTTCCTAGTTAAAATCCCCGATCCTGAATCTATCCTGTATTTTTTCTTCCGCAGATTATACGGACGCCACATACCAAGTAGACAAACCTCCTTTGCCAACGTGGAGGGATCGAAGAACCCTTTATTGGTGCGCTTGGTCCGTAATTTCTGGCTTTTGGCGCTTTGATTAACAGTTCTTTGGGTCGCTTTCGATCTGAGCTTTGAGCCGATGGGGGCTGTCACCCGCCGGAGGACTAGGCACTCGCGCTTAGGCTCAGGACTCATTCTTTGAGGTAGAAGATGAAGCTTGCTGCGATGTGGATAGCGGACATGAAAGTGTGTGCGCAGCGGTCATATCGTGTTGCCACCCGCCGCCAGTCTTTGAGCTTTGCGAACATGTTTTCGATGAGGTGGCGCTTTTTATACAGATGCCAGTTGTAAGGCGGCTTTGATTTCCGGTTCTTCTTTGGAGGAATACAGGGGGGTTATATTCCGTTCTGCAAGCGATAATCTGATCCGGTTGCTGTCATAGCCTCTGTCGCCGATGACTTCTTCTGTCTCGTCGGGGAGATCTGCCAGAAGCACGTCTGCGTCTCTGAAGTCACTGACCTGACCCGCTGTCAGATGAAGGCGGACAGGCCGGCCCTGACCATCGCACACGGCATGGAGTTTTGAATTCAGACCGCCTTTTGTCCGTCCGATATGACGGGGAAAAGCCCCTTTTTGAGCAAGGACGCCGATGTCCGGTGCGCCTTGAGATGTGTTGCATCGATCATTAGACGCTTCGACCGTCCTGATTGCTCAACCAGGGCAGTGAAAATCCGGTCAAAGACACCCAGGCGGCTCCAGCGGATAAAGCGATTGTATAAAGTCTTGTGCGGACCATACGCTTTCGGAGCGTCTTTCCACTGAAGACCGTTGCGGATCACGTAAACGATCCCGCTCAGAACACGACGGTCATCCACACGCGGAACCCCATGTGCCAGTGGGAAAAACGGCTGGATCCGTTCCATCTGGCGCTCAGACAGCAAAAACATGTCACTCACAGGCTCAACCTCCATCGGTAAGCCTGTGAATCACAACACACAGCTCAATTCAATAAATTAATAGGTCCTGAGCCTAGTTCACTGACTTTGAGGTGCTAAGAGACGTATGATCCGTATCGTTGATGAAGCTCGGCCAATTACTCAGCCGCTCATGGCGGGCATTATTATGAGTTTTTCTGATACGCTTCTTCGGGGCGAACCGGCGTTAATGTCGTCACTTCGATGAAATAACCACCCTTCGTTCGCAAGTAGAAGGACCACGCGCCATGTGCGTTGCGTGGAGCCTGCACCTCCCAGCCATCGGCGCTTAGGCGCTCATAGAGAGCATCGACGTCCTCGCGAGACTTCTGGATGAAACCAATGTGCAAGATGTCGAATTGCCTGGGGTAATCAAAGCCTTCGAGCTTGTTATCGAAATGATTGACGATCAGAACCAGCCCATCATTATCCTGCATGATGGTCATTTTGATCCCACGTACAACGAGAGTGCGCAGGCCGAAATACTGTTCGAACATCACGCGATCAGCCTCAGTATCGTGGCTGTAGAGGTTAATATGGTTTAGCTTCATGACTGTGTCTTTCCGTTGGTGAGACGGACACGAGCCGATCGCAATCTGGACAGCAACAACCGACCACGGGCGAGGCCTATCCTCGTCGTGTCCGGCCATGGCCAAGAGCGGGTTTATTCGCTCAAGCGTGACTGTCTCTCCAGAGAGACCACAGGTTATCACCATACCTGCATCGCTGTCTTTTTAGGCAAACACGACTTTGCTGACACCAGCAGCAGCGGTCAAGCAGCTTCGCCAGTTATGTCCGTTTTGCAGACGCCCATTGGACAACAAGGATGGCAGTTTTTTCTGTACCTCATCGTCTAATTTTAATTCAACGCTCTCAGTGGAAGTGGATAACCGACCGAATAGACTTTCCTGCATGCATGAGGTCAAAAGCCTCGTTAATCTGGTTCAGATGCATGGTATGGGTAACAAAGGGAGCAAGCTCAATGTCCCCCTTCATCGCCTCTTCGACCATAGTCGGAAGTTGGGAACGACCTTTGACACCGCCGAAAGCAGAGCCTTTCCAGACACGTCCTGTGACCAGTTGAAACGGACGTGTCGAGATTTCCTGCCCCGCTCCGGCGACACCAATAACAATAGACTGTCCCCATCCACGATGCGCAGCTTCCAGGGCTGAGCGCATGACATGGACATTGCCAATACACTCGAAGGTATGATCAATACCCCAGCCACTCATTTCGATCAGAACCTCCTGAATGGGCTTATCGAAATCCTTAGGATTCAAGCAGTCCGTAGCGCCAAACTGGCGTGCTAACGCAAATTTTTCCGGATTGGTGTCAATGGCAATAATGCGTCCTGCTTTCGCCTGCCGTGCCCCTTGAACCGCAGCAAGACCAATACCACCCAGGCCGAAGATAGCAACGGAATCCCCCGGCTGAACCTTGGCTGTATTATGGACCGCACCAATTCCCGTCGTGACACCGCACCCCAAAAGGCAGACATGTTCTGGATTGGCCTCAGGATTGATTTTCGCCAACGAGACTTCAGCAACAACTGTATATTCACTGAACGTCGAACATCCCATATAATGGTACAAAGGCTGACCATTATACGAAAAACGCGTTGTACCGTCCGGCATTAAGCCTTTGCCCTGTGTTGCGCGAACAGCAATACACAGATTGGTTTTCCCGGACAAACAAAATTCACATTTTCCGCATTCCGCCGTGTAAAGCGGGATCACATGATCTCCCGGGACGACACTTGTTACACCTTCGCCAACTTCGATAACGATACCAGCCCCCTCGTGCCCTAGCACGACTGGAAAAAGCCCTTCCGGATCGTTGCCTGACAGTGTGAATGCATCTGTATGACAAACACCAGTATTCGTTATCCGAATGAGGGCCTCTCCTTTACGCGGCGGCGCGACATCAATTTCAACAATTTCAAGCGGCTTTCCTGCTTCAAAAGCGACAGCAGCACGTGATTTCATTTTTCTGTCCTCAAAGTATTCAACGGTTCGTCATTTTATTGATATCTATGGCGAAGTATTCAGGTTATATATCGGAGATTACTTTCGGCATCGATTATTTCCCCACGAAAACATTTTCTGTATCTGCTTCCTGGACTGTTGCGATTGTAAAGGCATTGATTTCATTTGCTACCGCACAGGACACTCTGTGCAAACTTTACTTTCCAACAGCATGTACGATGACCCAGACTGTCGCGCTATGACACAAGGGAATATGGTGATACTGTGGTCAGAGCAACGATATCTACTTCTTCAAGCATAACTTTATAAGACGCTTAAAGCGCACAGTTTGTAGTTCCGGATCATGACCAAATGTTCACGGCATCTCCATGGCTCAGGTCGGATCCTGCTAGACTAAGCAGCTTCAGCCTGAGATGCAGGAACCGCATCGCTTTCATTCCCGGCCCGATGTCCTCCCTCCCCTTTTGATTAACTGGCACTTATCTGTCTTAGAGACATTGCAAAAAGATAAGAGGACATTGAGAATTAAACAAACAAATGAGGTTAATGGTGGGTATCGATCATATCAATCTGGCCGGGCTTGATCTGAACCTTCTGATTGCTCTGGATGCTCTTCTGGATACGGGAAGTGTGACAAAAGCCGGAAAACTGATGGGGATAGGCCAATCTGCCATGAGCCATAATTTAGGGCGTCTTAGAACTTTATTTGGGGATGAACTGTTAACACGACATGCTGGCGGCATGCGACGGACTCCACGCGCGGAAGCACTTCGTCTGCCAGTGCGAGAAGCCCTCGGTGGGCTTCAGGCCTTGTTGGGACGTGAGACACCATTTGACCCAACCACAGCCGAACGTCTTTTCAGGATTGCAATCCCAGACAGTATCGAAATGCTTCTGATGCCTCGATTTCTGGCATTCCTTCACGAAAAGGCACCGGGAATTCGCCTGCGCCTACATAACGTCGATCCTGAATCCGTCCTCAATGCTCTTGATGAAAATAAAATTGATCTAGCGATCGGTATCGGGCCTTTTAGTGGTGCGCAAACCCATCATAAAAGCCGTCTTTTAATGCGAGACGAATATCTGGTCCTCTTCAATCCAAATATTACCAAATTACACCCCCCTCTCTCTCTCGACGATTTTCTTAAATTCCCACATCTTCTGACAAGCTTACGGCCCGGAGAAAACGGTGTAGTTGATAAGGCCCTGGCGTTCTTAGGACTGAGCCGCTCAGTTGCCCTGACAACGCCAAGATTTATGAGCGTTGCTCCTTTGCTGGTGCAGGCCCCCGTGATAGCAACTATGCACAGCCGTCCTGCGCAAATGCTGGCGAAGATCTTCAATCTCACAACCAGTCCGCCTCCTCTGGCACTTGCAGGCGTCAGGATCGACATGATCTGGCATGGATCTTATGGAGACGATCAGGCGCACTGCTGGATACGAGAGACTTTGTGGAAAATGGCTCAAATCCCTTAGAAAATATGTTTGAGCGACCTGGCCAATACGTTACGGCAGACCAGTTTTATAATAGTCCTAATGAGAGAAATTTTGGCAAAACGTAAATGATTATTTTCTATGGAAAATAGCATATCTGACTAATGCACTTTACTACCGAATTAGATGAACAATTTTATTTATTAATTTTTTGTCCAGTATAAAAATATTTTCTTTGTATGAGCCTGGTTTAGAAATATTTTTTTTTACAAGGCGATCGTGATAATCGCCCATTTCTCCGTTGATATCAGCAAGATAGAGCGAGATTTTATCGAGATAAT
This sequence comes from Gluconobacter sp. P5B12, assembly GCF_018812035.1. NCBI lineage: Bacteria > Pseudomonadati > Pseudomonadota > Alphaproteobacteria > Acetobacterales > Acetobacteraceae > Gluconobacter > Gluconobacter sp. P5B12. The sequence goes on from NZ_JACRVV010000009.1 coordinate 16,430, forward strand.
CGCTAGAATGAAGAACCCGGAATGTATCATTGAAAGCAACACGACGGCTGATGATCTTTCTCAAATCATGAAAATCATGTGCGGTAATTTTTTCCTTTCTAACGATACTGTCGATTTTCGCGTTTTCCCTTTGATGGTAAGCAATCATATTTTTGTTGCTGTCCGGTAGAAAGCTTCGCATCTGAAATCGAACAAGTGCATAAAACGCTGGGAGCATTGTCAGGAATAAAATCGTCCCAAAAATCCTGGTTCGTGCCATTTGCCGGTTTTTAAAGGCGTCCTGCATATGCCCCATTAAACTGGTGACTAAATTGAGAGACCAAGGATACCGATGGCGCCGATCAAAATTTGCACATGCGAAGCGTAGATGTTTGAAGCGTGCGCGTACATATTTGAAATTCTGGCGCTGTTTAACAGACTCTGTACCACCTTTTAAAATGATATTGAGCACCAGAAAACGAAAGTTCTTTATATTAACCCCGTCGTTTAAGAGTTGCCAGCAAATCCTGTATCCCGAGACACTCAGGTCCTCTGGATATTGAAAATAGTTACCACCTGGATACCTGGCCCCCGGAGAAGAAATATCATCTTCCAATATATTCTGAAACAACTGATCCAGAAAGACGTGATCATAACGGGGCTTTTCGAGATTAATCATCAGAGATTTTTTCTTATACGTGAGAGTGTGACGTTGAAATCTTCTGGCGCTTCCGAAAGGCCGTGACTGCAAACGCAGCGCAGAAAAGGTGCAGGCTACAAATTCCGATAACATACGCCCATGCTGCGCCCCGCAGGCCAGAACGCGGCAACAGAAAAACGAGAAGAGTGAGATAGAGAAGAACTGATGCAATTTGAGAGAGCAGAACTCTATGAGCGCGGCCAGTCATATACAGCAGGGATTCCAAGGGGAATGCGCCCATAGAAATGATCAGTGCCGGCGCCATAATCATCATCACATCTGCTGCGCTGCGATAATGATGGCCAAATAGTCCGATCAAGGGACGTCCCCCCAACCACACGATACCTGTCAGGGCAGCTCCAATGGCTGCGGATAATCCGCCTGCTTTAAGAGCCAGACGCCAGGGATGTGTACTGCTCGGATCCAATCGCATGATTTCCGGATAGAACCCTTTCTCCAGAAAACGTGCCGGTTTGACAGCGGACTCCAGAAGGGTCGTGGCAATTTTGTAGCGCCCAGCCTGTACTGCCCCTAGAAAATTACCAACAATCAGATTTCCGACAGGTGACCAGCAGGCATCAAGAGTCGTATTGAGATTGGTCAACCAAACAAATTTCCACACACCGGGAAGTTTTTTTGGGGCTTGAAGAAGGCTTGGCCTCAACGCGTTTAACAGATCTTTTCTACGGAGTTCGCGGACGGACAAGCTCCATAAAACCAGATCTCCGATGAGATCAGCCATATACCATGTAATAAGAAAAGAGACGATCGCTCCTCCTGTCATCCAACTGGCCAGTGCCCCCAGCCCTCTTAGGGTTGGGGTGATAATCTGTTGTCTGGAGATCAGGTCAAATCGATCAAACAGTCGTAGAATTCCTGTCGGAGCGGCAGCCGTCATGGTCGGTATGAGAGTGCAATAGAATATCGCATCGAGACGATACGCTGGCTCGATACCGCAAAACTCTCCAAAGAAGATCAGAGCGACAACGCCTGCCAGCGCGCCGAGAAAACCCGAGGTAATATCAAGCGCAATGGCAAACTGGATCGCGTACTGGGCAGCTGCCCTATCTCCCAACTCAAGGGGGCGTGCCCCAAATTTCAGGATCATTTGCCAGCTTTGGAATTTTGTCAGTGCACCTACACCAATCGCAAAAGTGTGGATCAGTGTCAGCGTTCCAAACTGAGCCGGTGTTAAGGTCCGACTAGCGCAGATCAGTGCGCACAAACTGATGAGCGCCCCTAGAATTTTCGCAGTACCCAGTGATCCCGCATTTTTAAGAATGCTCCGAAACACCTGATCAGAATTTTTGAAAATCATGAGGATTGGACAGTATATCCAGTCTCTACATGCGAAAAATGACTTGCGAAAAACGGCTGTATTTCGTGCACGACCTGCGTCCAGACGGTCTGAAATGAGGCAGAGGCATCAATACTGACCATCCGGGCTCCGCCAAACCTTAACTGTTTCATGATTTCGGATTTGGTCTGCAGAAGCTCCAGATCGTGATCCGGTTTCCGCTGATGGGCAACCTGCGGCGAGACATCCAGATGGATAATCAGATCAGGGTGGTGCTCCGCCATTCGCTGGTACAGGCTTGCCTCAGATTTCCTGAGCCATGCGACAAAGAAATTACCTGGCTGCGCGGCAGATAGACCAGGCCCGTCACATGTTCCGGCAATTTCGGCTTGTGGATAGCGATCCGTCACAACAGTCAGGCCAGCACGGAGCGCATTTTGCATCTTCAGGTGATTAAAGTAACGCTTTAGCGAGAAGGCATAAACAACAAGCGCTGTCAGGGAGCCAGGGATTTTTTCTCCCTGTGTCCGTGTCGTTTTGGCTTTTTTACTGAGTTTTTTTTCCAGCATCTGACCGATGACAGGCAATTGCCCGATACGGCGTCCCAAATCTCCGGATCCAAGGCCCAGATAAACATAGGTTGTTGGACGATCCTGGGCTAGTTCGATGCTGAGGCGGGACGTTAATGTCGTTTTTCCACTGCCATCAGATCCGACAAAAGCAATCAATTTCCCACGATATCGGGGAATACGCAGAATATTTTTTGCAGGAGCCTGAAGAGAGGCCGGATGATGAGAACAATCTGTAAGGACGGTCATGACGCCGATATCCTGTGTTCAGGTGACGCTTTCCGAAGGATCGGGGCGATTGCGATTTTTGCCTGCTCAAGAATGCTTTCCAGAGGATCTACGGAATTGAGGTCCAGCACTGGTGAGCCTGGAAATATCAGGAGAGGAACATCGTTGATTTTTCGTTCCAGAGAAGCTGGACGGTGATCGGGTTTGCGGATCAGGGCTGTCGGGAGATCAACATGCAGGCGAATGACCAGATCCGGAGGATAGTCTGCCATCCAGTCATAGATCTTCTGCTCAATTCGGGTTAGCCAACGAGCCATCCAACTCCGAGGCTGACGGGCCACAAGTCCCGGCCCATCCATGGGCCCCGGAATACTGGCCTGTGGATAGCGATCTGTCACAATGGCATAGCCTCGGATACGCCAGAAACGCATTTTCAAAAAGCGAGCCAGGCGACGCATGGAGAGCGTAAAAATAACGATGGATGTGAAGGCTCCAGAGCCTTTCGCTGTCCGGACAGAAGACGACTTTCGCACAATTTTCTGATCCACCCGTTTTCCCAAAACTGGAATTCTGGCAATCCAGCGTCCCCAGTTTCCGGTCTGTTTTCCAAGATGGCAAAGGCGGGTTGGATATTGTTCAGACATCCATGCCAGCAGCGCGGAACCGACAGTCGATTTTCCGCTCCCATCTGCGCCTACGACCGCAATTAATGGAGCAGCAGGGCGCAGTGGAAACTGTCGGCTACCGAACATCATGAGCAGAACGTATCCTTTTAAGGGGCAAAAAACGGTCTCAAGCCGATTCCGGAAACCGGGTAGTTTATGGCGAATTGTAATATAAATTTCAAGATCCATGACCGAACGGTTCGGTTTTTTTGATCTTGCAAAAACAGCCTCTCACGATCTGCTGAGATACTCCTGCTTGGAAAACAGTCTTGCGTAAGACGGAGAAATGTTTTCCGCCGCTTCAAACTTTTTAATAGTCGACAGCTTCCAGATTTTAATTTTCCCATTTCCAATGGACCCGACAGGTTTTGGAAAAGACTTATGACTGGCGATATATTTTTCGAGCTTCATGGCAGACCATGCCCATCTTCGAACAAGATCTGACCTCGTGAGGTATTCTGGGGCATATAGCTGGTGATCCATAATATTATTCCGTAAAGGCGCGCGCCAGAGCGTTCTGCTTCCCGATTTCAACTGGCAGACGCGTATCTGTGAGCTGACGTCCCTGCCAGCCAGCGCCCATGGCTGTATAAAGTGCAATAGCATCGCGCAGACGCGCCGTGCGCCCGACAACGGCCTGATCCTGCGTGGTCAGAGCCGTCTGCTCGGTGGTCAGGACATTCAGATATCCTGTCAGACCAGCACCAAACAGCTTCTGAGCCCTGTCACGGGCCAGACCGGAATCCCGTGCAGCATCTTCAAGCTGACTGACCAGTTCATCGTCATGCCGCCAGTCGCCCAGTGAGTCTTCAACTTCCTCGAACGCCTTGAGCACTGTCTTGCGATAGACCAACCGGCTGGCTTCTGCTTCTGCACGGGCCTGAGCAATCTCGGCGGTATAGCGACCACCATGAATGACAGGCAAAGACGCCATCATCATGAAGCTCCAGGCCATACCGCCCATCTGGAACGCCTGATAAGCCGCCGAGGCATTCGGGTTGAACGTCAGCGGGATCATGAACTTTGGATAGAGGTTCGCGACCGCTACACCCACCTGTGCGGTATCAGCAGCATAATGAGCCTCTGCCGCACGAATATCCGGACGATTGGCCAGAACAATCGACGGCAGGGACGCAGGAAATGTCGGAACCGTTGGCAGCGGTTTGCGAACATCCAGCTCCTCTTCCAGCTTGCCGGGCATTTCACCCAGAAGCACGGAAATGGCATGGATCAGTTGCTCTTCCTGAGAATGAAGAGGGGCAAGACGCGAGCGTTCGAGATGCTCTTCGGTCTGCGCCTGTGCCACAGCCAGTGTATTGCCGAGACCGTGCGTGTACAGTTTTTCCGTCAATTCCCGCGAGCGCTGTGCCACATCGATGCTGTGCTCCGTAACGGCCAACCGCTCCTGCACGCCACGGAGTGACACATAATCCGACGCCAGTTCAGACAGCAGCGAAACCAGAATGGCGCGACGGTTTTCAATGGACTCTTCAACCAGCCGCTTGCGCTCTTCCACCTGACGGGAAATATGCCCGAACAGGTCAATTTCCCAGCTTGCACGCGCACCATAGGTTAAAATCGAGGCGTCCGGTCTATTGACCGGATTACCGTTGGCATCCAGAGATCCCGGACGGACCGGCCAGTTATCGACATTGATGGAGTGACGGTCATCGCCACCGCCCATAGCTGCATCAAGCTGCGGATACCACGCTGCCTGAGCCTGCCGACGGACAGCGCGCTCGGACACGATATGCTGGGACGCAATCTGAAGGTCGTAGTTCCCTTTGATAGCCTGCTCGACCAGTTCGTTCAGCATGGGATCGTGGAATTGCGCCCACCAGTCCTTCATGTCCGCTTCCGTGCGGGCAATCTCAGCTGCCGTCACTGAATGGGGCTGCTCTACGAAAGAGTCAGGCACCTTGATCCTGTCTGGCTTGAAATTCGGTCCGACGGTGCAGGCCGTCAGCGACAGACAGGTGCTAAGCGCGAGGGTAAGGAGTTTGCGGGACATGATCAAAGATGATTCTGCAGCCAGGTGGTCAGCTTGCCACGGGCGCCAGGCGTTTCGCGGCCGATCGTGACAGTCGCGGTCATACCGGCCGCGAGAGTGATTTCTGGTGGAACGTTATCCAGTTCCAGACGAACCGGAATACGCTGCGCAAGGCGGACCCATGTGAAAATCGGGTTCACGTCTGGCAGACCAAGACGGTCTGACACGCCATTACGGTCATTAATACCACGACCAATACTGACGACGTGGGCAGGCAGGATCTGCTTGTATCCCATCAGCTTCACACGGGCTTCGTCACCGACATGCACGCCATGCATCTTGGTTTCTTCAAAGTATCCGTTGATCCAGTAACTGTGCGCGTCAATGACAGCCAGACCGGGCTGACCAGCATGAGCATAATCACCAACCCGAAGATTCAGGTTGGTAATGTAACCGTCAACCGGTGAATAAACCGTCGAACGTTGAAGATTGAGCACGGCCGTATTCAATTCGGCCTTCGCTGCATTCACCTTGGCGCGCTGTGTCTCAACATTTGAGTTGAAGTCTTCCTGCTCTTCCGCAGAAACAATGCCACCCAGTCCCATACGGCGCTTGGCGTCCGAAGAGCGGAGCTTCAGATCTTCGTCTGCGCCTGCAAGACGGGCGCGGGCCGCGTCGATATCAAGGCGGAAGCGGACGGGATCGAGAACGAAAAGCGGATCACCGCGATGGACAAACTGGTTATCCACGACGGGGACGGAAACAACGGTTCCGGAAACTTCAGGGGCTGCATCTACGACGTACACACGGACCCGACCATCGCGCGTCCATGGTGCGAGAACGTAAATGTCCCACATGGTCCGACCGAGGCCAATGGCCATCGCCAGGACAATCAGAGTCAGCAGAACGCGGATCACACTGCGGGTCCAATTCATAGCCGACCCCTCCTAGACGTAAAGGATGAGTAGACAGAGAACACAGACATAGAACGCTATTTCAAAGAGGGCGACGTGCCAGAACCAGGTCAGAGCACCGGTCCGCCACAGAATGCTTCTCAACAGCAATGTCACGAACACTGCTGCAACGGCGTAAATTGAGAGGGGTGCGACAAAGACGCCGAAGAGATTGACTTCCGTAAGCATTAGCTCCCCCTTTCCATCGATGAAATATTGCCAGCGTGTTGGTTCACGTCTCACTCATCACACGTCAGCCCCACCAGAACGCCTGAGCCGACAAGATTAAAAAATTTTCCAAACTTGCCCAAAACAAGCTGAAATCTATTTCCTTGGCTTCGTTTGTCATATAAAAAGGTTACATGTCAACAGATGATATGGACTCGGAAATGTCGAAATCTTTTACGGCCGCCTGCCTGGACCAGACGCGCTACCATGATATTTCCTTGACGTTCCACGTCATGCGTCTGGCGACCTTATGGCGCACGCATCTTGACCGGGTTTTGCGACCCAATGGCCTGACGCTGGCGACCATGCGTCCCATGGCCTATCTGATGATCTCGAAAACGCCGCTGACGCAAAGCGATCTCGCTTCTTTGATTGGGGTCGATCGATCCGCTCTGGTCCGTCTGCTTGATGTTCTGGAAGGAGAGGGTCTGGTTATTCGCCAGACGGACACGCAGGACCGACGCCTTAAGATGGTTCTTCTGACCTCTGAGGGTAGGAAACAGTGCAGGCTTTTTCATCGCCTGGCTGCTGACCTGGAAGCAGAACTGACAACCGGATTGTCCATGAGCCAGAAGCTGACCCTGACAAAAGATCTGGATATGATGGAAGCGCTTCTCTCTACTGATCATGGCGCGTCTGTATGACGACCATCGTTCGGAAGAGGCTTTGGTCTCCACAATCATTCTGGTTTTCAGAAGCACGATGGAGCGGGTTTTTAAAAACCACTGCTTTTGCCGTTCGTGTCTGTCTGTCAGTCGGCTTGGCTTTACTGGTAGCATTTGTTGTACAGTTGGACTCTCCGATGAGCACTGTGACAACTGTGGTGATTGTCGCACATCCCATGGTTGGTGCACTCGTTTCCAAAAGCCTTTGGCGCGTTTTGGGAACAGTGTTCGGAGCGGGCTTGAGTGTGGCCATTATGGGCTGTTTTGTTCAGTCCGCCTGGCTTTATTTCGTGGCCTTGGCTCTCATCGTTGGATTAGCCTGCATGACCGCCAGTCTTCTGAGACTGTATCGGGCTTATGCCGCTGTTCTGACGGGATATACAATCATCATTGTCGCATTTTCGTCATTCTCTCATCCTGAGAGCGTCTTCATGTCTGCGATGATGAGATTATCTGACGTGGTCATCGGCGTAGTGAGTACGGCTGTTATTTTTTTGGCGACGTCTCCACGTCGAAGCCAACCCGTTCACAGGGCATTAAATGACGCTTTTCTAGCGGTTCTGGAACACGCAAAATCTTTTCATAGCAGTCTTACGGCTCTCTCTGTCGCTGACGGTTCAGATTTCAGAACGCTTCCTGTTGCACTCTATGATAGCCGTCAGGCCGTATTGAAGAAAATAACGGCTCTGACGCCATTGCTGGAATATGCAGCGTCAGATAATCCCGAAATCAAAGACCATCTTTCAAGCTATAAAATGGCGGTCAATCAAATGGCCGGTGTGATTGCGGGTTATCATCCTCACTGGAGCAACCTGCACCAACCCCATACCCGGTTTTACGAGATCCACGCCTACGCAACACGCATGCTAAAAAACGTGATCGACGGTATAAGAAATCCGTCATGGCGGAACGATCCGGAATCAATATTAAAAACACTCGACCAAGGTATTCAGTCTCTAGAGATATTTGAAGCAGAAGAAATGCTTACAGCCGCCAGCCTTGCGTCTGTGCATAATGTGAAAAATCTTTTGTTGGCATTACGTCGCATCATCGAGGAACTCACAGAGAAAAAAAATCGGGTTCCAATGCGCGTATCTCCTTATCTGGAATGGCCGACAGCGCTCCGTAATGGAGCCAGAGGCATCCTGATCACGCTGCTTGCGACATTCATCTGGTATGTAACAGCGTGGCCGAATGGTCCTATGATGATGATGTATGTCATTGCAGCATCCAGCCTGCTTTCTACGGTGCCCTCAGCATCGAAGGCTAGTATGGCTATGGCAATAGGAACTGTGCTGAGCATACCTGCGACATGGATCTATCATGTTTATGTTCTGCCACTTATTAGCGGATACTGCTTGCTCTGGCTGAGTTTAAGTTTTTTTCTTTTGCCGGGAATTTGGCTACAGTTTCATCCAAAATACAGCATTGGCGCTTTCGGATATGCTGTATTTTTTGCAATACAGTCTCTCGTAACCAATGAAATGGTTTATAATGATATCGCCTTAACAAATACCTGGATGGCCATTATTTGTGGTGCCGTTCTTCTGGTGCTCGTATTTCGGGTCTTTCTTCCTCCAAATCATGAATCTGATGCCAACGCGATTATGAGATCACTACGCAGAAGTGTAAATTTGTTAGCGACATCGTCGTCTCATCATTTACCTTTTGCAGAACAGTGGCAGGGAGATCAAATCCAGAAACTATCGCGATTGGCATTGAAACTGTCATTCCTGAGCCAGAAAGACCGTGCTCGGGACGTCCTGGATCGCGCCTTTTCTTTAGTTTCGCTCGGTAAGCTCATTCTGGAATTACGTCAAAATGCAGAAAATCCGTTCGAGAAAAAAGCCGTACGGATGTTTCTACAAGATGCCATCATAAGACGTCAGGAAATAACCTACGAAGCTTTTGGAAATCGAACCCTGTCAAGTGGTATCGAACAAATACAGTTTATTTTAAAAAATCTTCAGGAGATATAACGTGTCTATCAAATACTGGAGCATTTTATCTTTTGCCTTGGTATCATCATCATGTTCAGCGCAGGTTCAAACGAATGAAAATCAATCTTTTTCGATAGCTGACAAAAATCATGACGGAAGAATTTCTTTCGACGAGTTTGAAATTTATGTTCGGGCTTATCTTCGTGAGAAAAGTAGCTTTGAAGCGTCCGGATTTTCTATGCTATCCCATTCAACGCAAGAGGCAGTGCTAAAAGACCATTTCGACAAAATGGACATCGGACATAAAGGTTATCTCCTTCCCAACGAATGGAAGAGATAGGAAAAATCCTCTGAAAACAAAAATTAGAGTTATTTACCATCCATTAATTTTCTACTAGGAAATATGGTAGTAATGGATGGTAAAAAATAGGGTATAAGGAAATTTTTCTATTAAAGATAATAGATATTCTTTCTATTTTTTTGTCATTCAGTATCCTGGTCGGTAGAGCTTGGCTTCAATCCAGTCCACGATATCCTCGGGTTCAGGAACCTGAGCCAGGCCCGATTTGAAGATTTGACGGGCGACCTTGATGGCCGTGTTGATCTCTACACGCAGGACATCTTTTTGCGGCGGGAAAAGCAGACCGTGGGCCCGTTGCTCCGGTGTGACCTGTTCAGCGGTCGCTCTGGCGGCTTCAAGGAAGACCTCGTCGGTGATGCGTCGTGCCTGTGTTGCCCAGACAGCCAGTGCCACGGCGGGGAAGATATAAAAATTATTGGCCTGGCCGGGGGCTAGCGTCTTGCCATTCAAAGTAACATCATCGAACTGGACACCTGCAGCAAAGAGCGCGCGGCCGTCGGTCCAGCGATAGGCCTGTTCGGCAGTGCATTCCGCCTTGTCGGTGGGATTGGAAAGCGCGAAAATGACGGGCTTGTTGTTGATGCTTGCCATGGTGCGGACGACTTCTTCGGTGAAGCCACCCGCGTTGGTACTGACGCCGATCAGGACAGTAGGCTTAATAGATTTGACGGCTTCTGCAAGATCTTTCGTTGCTGCATGGGAGTGAGCGAACACTTTTTGCGAAGGATTAAGATCCTGCCGCGAGGGTTCGATCAGTCCGTTGATATCCATCATTGAGATACAGGCGCGGGCATCAGTTTCAGAAAGGCCTTCGTCCCGTAGCGCACTCACGATCATATTCGCGATACCGATCCCGGCAGACCCTGCACCGTAGAACAGGATACGCTGTTCTTTCAGCGCCTCATCCTTGATCGCCAGGGCGGTGTCGAGACCCGCGATCGTAATGGCCGCAGTCCCCTGAATGTCGTCATTATAGCAAAGGATCTTGTCACGATATCGCGCCAATAGGCGGATGGCATCGTCTCCTTTCCAGTCCTCAAAATGCAGGCAGCAATGAGGATAAAGCTCTTGAATGGCTGCGACGAGTTCATCAACGAATGCGTCGAGTTCGTCTGACGATGGGGGCGCCTGCCGCAAACCGAGATAGAGTGGATCGTCAATCAATTCCTGATTGGTCGTACCGATATCCAGCAACATCGGCATCAGGCCCTGAGGTGGAATTGCGGCGCAGGCTGTATAGAGTTGCAGCTTACCCACCGGAATGCCCATGCCGTTGGCTCCAATATCTCCGAGCCCTAGAATGCGACCGCCGGAACTGACGCAGATAAAGCGCACATCTTTTTCGGGCCAGTTGGCGAGAATCTCTTTCACATGCCCTTTGTGACGCAACGAAAGATACAGACCTTGTGGTCTCTCAAAGAGACGATTGTACTGAAGGCAGGCATCGGCGATTGTCGGATCGTAAACAATCGGAAGAAAGCGTTTCGGATCGGACATCACAACCTTGAAGAACAGTGTTTCGTTACGCTGTGACAATCCATTCAGATGCAAAAAGCGCTCGAGATCGCTGCTCTTGCTGTCCAGCTGCCACAGGACGCGCTCCATCTGCCGATCAAGGGTTTCGACGGCGTCAGGCAGGAGGCCGAGCGTACCATTCTTGTGCCGCTCCTCATTCGTGAAGGCGGTTTCGCGGTTGTGAACCGCATCCAGAAGGGGAGGGAGTGAAGATGCAGTGCGATCGGACGTCATGTCTGTCTCCATTCATTGATGAACAGACAATGGATGTGCGTTGATGGTGCTGGTAGTCGCATAAAAGGCATTGTATCTGTGTATAAAACGCAAAGATGGCCCCTCAATGCACGATGACGCCGGTGACCTGAGATTTTTCGTACTCCTCGTTGAATCGGGAAATCTGACTGCCGTCGCACGTCATCTCAACGTTTCGGCTGGAGCTTCCAGTCGAAGACTGGCTCGGATGGAGGAGCGGCTTGGCGTACGGCTGGTCACAAGGACATCGAGGCGTTTCGACCTGACGGATGAAGGGCAGACGTTTTATGAGCGTGCTGCAGAGATCATGATTGATATTGAGGCAGCCGAAGCCGAGATCTCCGCCAATCAAAAGGAACTTCGTGGTGTTCTGAGGATTGGAGCACCACTTGAACTGGGACGTCGCCGTTTGGCTGATTTTGTCAGCGAATTCGCCGATCGTTTCCCGAAGCTGCGCGTCCATCTTCTTCTGTCGGATGAAGGGCTGGATGTTGTTAATAGTCGCCTTGACATGGCCATTCGGATTGGCATGCCGAATGAAACGGGGGTTGTCGCGACAAAAATCATGAGCAGTGAACGAGTCATCTGCGCTGCTCCGGCCTATCTTGAGAAATTTGGCATGCCTGCCACTCCTGCCGAATTAAATCGGCATCGTTGTATTTGCCTGATGCGTGGGCATGAGCTGGGAATGCTCGACCGATGGCGGCTGTCTCGTGAAGGAGAAGATCAGGTCGTTGAGGTAACGCCGCATCTATCGACGACGAGCGGCGAAGTGGTGCATGATTGGGCCCTCAAGGGTAAAGGCATCGTGTTCAAAGTCTTGTGGGACGTCGGCGACGACCTGCAATGCGGCAGGTTGGTCCGTCTTTTACCGGAGTACCAAGGGGAGACGATCGGATTGTTTGCAACGATGCCCAGCCGACGCAACGTCCCGCTACGCGTTAGAGCTTTTCTTGATAATCTAAGAGACTTCTTGGCGCCTCCTCAGTCTTGAGCGTATTCGGGGAGGTGAAGAGCGATCAGAAGGGCCGATCGCAAACAGTGCTGTCAGCTGGAAAGTTCTAAAAAACCCCTTGGTTATGATGGGTCCTCGATGATTTACTTTTTTATCTTGTGATGAGGGGGGTTATTTGAAGCAGCCAGATTTCTTTAATGTTGAAAAATGGATTGCTCGACTGAGCAGGCTGGGTAATCAATTCGAAGCATTTTCTCGGACTGTGAATTTTGAAGTGTTCTGCCCTGATCTGGAGATGTCTCTGACCTGTTCAGACGGAAGAAAAGGCGGTCATTTCCCGTTTGATGCAGTGTTGGTATTCAAGATCCTGGTAATCTAGACGTTGTACAATTTTCCTGATGAGCGGACGGCGTATCTGATCAACGATCGCCTGTCGTTCATGCGCTTAATGGGATTGGGGCTGTCGGACCGCGTGCCAGATGCCAAAACAATCTGGTCATTGGGTTCTTGGCTAAAAATTCCATGTCTCCATCAACCGGAAGTTCCGATTCATCTGGAAATGGAAAACGACGGATGCCCCCACCAGTGATGGTGTGCGGTTGAGAGAGGGGCTGCTGGAAAAGACCACTACGGCTTCAACGGTACGGGCAGATACGGTTGATTTCTTGAAAAGCGATGAAGACTCCACAAAAAACAAACGTAGAATTATATTTCCATATCCCATCAGATAATCTAGTAAATAATTTTTTTAATAAATTAGACATAAGAAAACCTGAATAATAAAACAATAAACAAATGTTATTTTATTTACAAACCAGAGAATATTAATATTAATTAATGAACCGAATATGATATTTTTACAGAAACTATACATTCTGTAATTCATCACACATACATCGTTGCTCTTTGAAACATATCGCGTTAAGACGCGTCAACGATAAATTAACGAGAGGATAAAAGATGTCGCTGATATATGGATACAACCATACTGTCACGAAAAGCGGGAGTTACACTCTTGTTCCAGCTTTGCCTGTCCTTGGACTCGTATCGATTGGCGGAGCGAGCGCTAATTTTTCAGGCAAAAACGTCAATGCTTCCGTCAATTTTTCTCCCTCATTAATTTCCCTCGCAAACCCTTGGAGTGTCACCTCAAGCAACAACGCCTTTGTTACAGTAACTGGATTGACTGGTGGCGTTGTCAATGCATTGACTGGTGCGACATTCACAGCAGATGGAGGCACCATTTCCATGGATAGTGCCTCGACGATATCAGCCCTTTCTGGTTCGACGTATAATATCTCTTCTGGCGGAAAGCTGATTCTGAATTCAGTACAGAACCAGGCTGCGATTTCTGCCTTAAGTGGATCCAAAGTCGCTTTCGGAAAAGGTGGTGGTACACTTCTGATTAACCCAGGGAGTAATGTATCCGTCATTTCTTTTCAAAGTATATCAGGATTTGGAAACGCAGGATCAACCATAGAAATTCCTGGCGCAACAAAGGTTGTTTCCGTTTCAAAGAACGGAAATAGCACGAATATCGTTACAGATAATGGAAAAACAATCACGGTATCGGGAGATTTTTATGACTATGGAAAAAATAATAATTTATTCCAGTCATATCAGGATGGAAATTTATTCATTAGTTCGACCCCGTTAAATAATACAAGTCAGAACGGGGTCTTGGTTTGCTTTCTGAGGGATTCTATTATTTCTGTCCCCAATGGAAAAAAAGCCGTGCAGGATATCGTCATGGGTGACGAAGTCCTCTGTTGTAAAGACGGGGTGATATATACAGATATCGTCACGTGGGCGGGACATGCGCATTGTACGGTGCGGCCGTATCTTCCATTGGATCAGGCGGGCTATCCCGTCCGTATTCTGAAGGACGCAGTATCCTACGGCGTACCGTTCAAGGATATGCTCATCACAGCCGAGCATTGTCTGTTTTTTGATGGAAAATTCGTTCCGGCCCGTATGCTCGTAAATGGTCGTTCGATCTTCTATGACACGTCGATAACCTCTTACGATTACTATCACATCGAAACTGAAGAACATTCAGTTATCATGGCGGATGGTATGCTGACTGAGAGTTATCTTGACACTGGAAATCGTAGTGCGTTTCGGCAGGCTGGAGAGGTCGTGTCTCTGACACCTTCCCGTAATCTGTCCTGGGAGGATGCAGCAGCGTCTTTGACCGTAGACCGTGATCTTGTCGAACCCCTCTTCCGTCAGATTGAGACACGAGCTGTTCACCTCAATTCTCCTCTTATGACTGATACTCTCTCCCTGACGCAGGAGAACGATCTTCACCTTGTCACAGATACCGGTGCAACGCTCCGCCCGATCCGTAAGAATAATGATCGGATTATGTTCATGATTCCGGCTGGTGTTGAAAACGTTCGGATTGTTTCAAATGCAAGCCGTCCGTGTGATGTTGTCGGACCGTTCGTGGATGACCGCCGTATGCTCGGCCTGCTGGTTGGCGACGTCCAGCTTTTCGAGGGAAACGCGACGAAGACCCTGACATCTCATCTGCAGGACATCGATCTGTCCGGATGGAATAATGTCGAGGACGGCATGTCCCGCTGGACAAACGGAAGCGCGCTCTTGCCTCTTGGGACCCGGCCGATTGGAAGTATTGCTCTCATGGCGCTTCAGGTTCACGCTTCGGGACCATATCTGGCCTCAGGCGCTGAAGCTGCTGACCTGCACGCTCTACAGGCTTGACGTGACACCAACCCAGCGTCAGTAAACGCTGGGTTGGCACTACATTTGCGTTTTCTTGAGAATTCTGAATCTATGGGCAACCATAATTTGGAACGAGATGAGTGGCACGGCTGGCACCATCATGTCACGCTGGCCATGCTCACATGAACGATGATGGCCGCCGTGTGCTCCCGGGCCAACGCGCTCAAAATAAAGCCCACTGCCAACACGCAGGAGCTCATCCGATGGTCGATCCATGAAATCCGCCGTCGCATCGTGAAGATCATCCAGGCCCGAATTCAGATCACATACATCAGGTCGCAACATATCTCTCACATTTTAAAACGAAAGCGCAACTGTATTACCAGATACAGAACCCATTAATATGAAGGCTGAATAAATGGGTTATTTTTCGGGTTCTTAAGAGGGGCTTTTGTTCTAAGGTAGCCAGGACTATTATAACATTATGAGTTATCTCTATCTCAGCATTGCCATCATTGCGGAAGTCATCGCAACCTCGCTTCTCAAGGCCTCTGAGGGATTCACACGTTTCATCCCGACAGTCATTCTCGGTGTCGGCTATCTTTTTGCGTTTTATTGTCTTTCGATGGCTCTCAGAGAGATTCCAACCGGGATTGCGTATGCAATATGGTCTGGTGTGGGAATTGTCCTTGTTGCCGTGATCGCTTGGGTCTTTCAGGGACAGAGCATTGATCTTCCGGGCATAATTGGAATGGTTTTGATTATCGCAGGTGTACTAATGATGAACCTCTTCTCAACAACAACAGGGCATTAAGGAGCCATTCGGAGCGCCTGAAACAGCTTCAGATCCTATACAACATTTTGTCTCGATAACCTCCAAGAGAAGGAGACTAAAGCTGGTAGCAATAGATATGGTAATCAATTCATACTGTAATTATAATGCATAATTTCGTCATCATTAACTCCATACACGCATTCTAATTTAGATAAATAACTCTTTATTTTATTGTATTTGTCATTTCTTATCCCTCCAATAACTATAGAATTTATATTTTTCATATTATATATAATATTGATTTTATTTTTATATAAAAATTTATCGATCTTTATATTGCATTCACTGCTTTTATCATAAAATATAATGAGTTTTTTTTCATCTTTATGATTAGTATGGCACGAAGATAACAATATAAATGAAATAATAAATAAGCGCAGTGTCATTGGGGGATGTATCCTATCAGAGTTATTGATTGCGTATAGAACATAAATTCTGTATATTTTATCGATATTAGGAATAAATAATTTATTATTATGTTAAATTTTCTTATGTATTGAATTAATATATCCGCTCCCGCTTTTTGGATGCCGTACATCAAACATTCCTCATTTTGGATGGTAAGCGACCTCACGTCAAATGCAAGTCACACGTACTACAATAATACTTCAGAAAAATGTCAAACCATCAGCGTAGCCGGGCCTAGCACTACTTTGGCAGAAGCATGATTTTTAGGATTCCCATGGGGCTGATTGCGTGATTCATGGGGAGCCAGCTTTGACGGAGGCTGGCATTGGAAGAAGACTGGCAAGCGGATCTTGAGCAATGGCTCGCCCCATATCTGGATGGTCTGGGCAACAAGACGCGGCGTAAAATGTGCCCGGCCTATATCGCAGGTCTGATTGGGCCAGGAGATCGCAAGAGCATCCAACCCATGGCCGCACGCTCGGATGCGGTCCCCTATGACCGGCTGCATCATTTCATCGGAGCCGGGCTTTGGGACAAAGCTCCACTGGAAGCGACCTTATGGAAACAGGCGGATGACCTGGTTGGTGGCAACGGATCCTGGCTGATCATCGATGACACCGCCTTGCCGAAGAAGGGCAAATCCTCTGTTGGCGTTGCGCCCCAATACGCAACCGCACCAGGCAAGAATGCAAACTGCCAGACAATGGTCTCTGTGACACTGGCTTCGGGTGAAGTTCCGCTGATGCTGAGTCTGCGGTTGTTCCTGCCGGAAAGCTGGACAGGCGACGTCGCGCGCATGGATAAGGCAGGCGTACCTCGTGCCTTACAGGACTACCGTACGAAGCCTGAGATCGCGCTTGAGGAAATTGATCGCGTCATCGCAGCGGGTGTCCGCTTCGGCTGCGTGCTGGCCGATGCGGGTTACGGGTTGTCAGCTCCGTTTCGGCAGGCATTGACCGCACGTAGTCTTTGCTGGGCTGTCGGTATTCCCCGACACCAAAAGGTCTACCCCGCCGATGTTCAACTGATCTTCCCGGTTACAGGTCGCGGCCGTTCACGAGTGCGCCACGTCCCTAATGTCACGTCCGTGGCGGCGCACACCATGCTCGAAGGGACGAAGTGGTGGCAGGTCAGTTGGCGTAAGGGAACGAAGGGACGCCTGACGGCTCGTTTTGCGGCCATACGCGTACGCATCGCAGATGGTGCCCCCCAGCGGATCGGCTCTGCTGGAGCCCAGCACATGCCAGGCGAAGAAGCCTGGCTGGTGGGGGAGCATCGCTCGAATGGCGAACGAAAATACTACCTTTCGAACTTACCGGCCGAGACACCAATCAAGGTTCTGGCTGGCGCGATCAAAGCGCGCTGGATATGCGAACAGGCCCATCAGCAACTCAAAGAGGAGTTGGGGCTGGATCACTTCGAGGGACGATCCTGGACCGGACTTCACCGCCATGCCTTGATGTCGATGATGGCCTACGCCTTCCTGCAGTCCCGCAGACTCGCTCAGGTGGGACGAAAAAAAAAGAGCCTCCGGACCGCCACCGCAACCCAGTCTGCCAGCAGTGCGCCAGGCCATTCTTGACCGCATAGCTCGTTCACCACCAACACATTGCCCTCATTGCGGATGGATATTCAACAGACACCCTAACTCAATTCTGCCAAAGTAGTGCTAGGCTCAGGACTCATAGCCAGAAGATGACGGTTGCGGCGAGGCAGATGGCTGAGAAGAAGACACTCGAGCATCTGTCATAGCGGGTTGCGACCCTTCGCCAGTCCTTGAGCCTTCCGAACATAATCTCGATGCGGTTGCGACGTTTGTATTTTCTCTTGTCGTATCTGACTGGTTTTCCGCGGGATCTTCGCCCCGGAATGCAGGGTCTGATCCCTTTTTCCTCCAAGGCATCCCGGAACCAGTCGGCGTCATAACCTCGGTCCGCCAGCATCCATTGTGCGGCAGGAAGACTGTCCAGCAGAGCAGCGGCACCGGTATAATCGCTGACCTGTCCCGCCGTCATGAAGAAGCTCAGCGGTCGTCCGTTCTGATCCGTGATCGCATGCAGCTTGGTGTTCATGCCCCCTTTAGTGCGTCCGATCAGGCGGCCTGGATCCCCTTTTTTAACCGCAGGCTTGAAGCCGTGCGGTGCGCTTTGAGATACGTCGCATCAATCATGATGGTCCGGGACTCGGCTTTCGCAGCAGACAGGCCATCCATCATCCGCATGAAAATACCCATGTCGCCCCAGCGCTTCCAGCGATTATAGAGCGTCTTGTGCGGACCGTATTCCCGGGGTGCGTCACGCCAGCGCAGGCCATTGCGGTTCACGAAAATGATCCCGCTCAACACGCGGCGGTCATCAACGCGAGGTTTGCCGTGGCTCTTTGGGAAAAAGGGCCGCAGACGATCCATCTGTTCATCCGTCAGCCAAAACAAGTCGCTCATCTTCAGTCTCCTTGCAGAGCCTGAATCAGATTTCCGTAATCAAATCAATGGGTCCTGAGCCTAAGCTCTTTTTAGCCCTCTTCTACGGAACTTCTGGGACTGTCTTTTGTCATTGTAACACGTGATAATATCCTCTTACCGTACTAAAAAAAAGCCGGATAATGGCGGGTATAGCAGAAAAGCTTCTATGTGACGCGCGCACCAAAATTCTTACGATCTTGGCATTAAGTTACCCCAATTCGTCCAAAAGGTAATTCTCCGTCTTTTTTCTAAATAATGCCCCTTTTTCCTGACCTATGTCCGTTAATTCCTATTATCGGACATAGGGGGTGAGACACAAAAAAGACCCACAAAGATCTATTCGAGGCGTGTTCCACAGACGCCATGCAACGACAAAGTCTGCTCCCGGAAAGACAGCCTGATCGTCTCTGGCCCTCTTTGCGAGAGACATTCCAACTCACGCAGGTCTGTAACTATTCTGAGGCTCGCGGCTGACTTGGGGGGGAGATCGGACTGGCCGTTTTGGGGCCATGCTGAGATAAACGAGCTTTCGTTGCCCGCTTCGGCATGAAAGCTTCACGCTCAAAATTTCGCTGTTTTATGGCACCTTCTCGCTTCCAAAGTCGACATCAGGTCATGAGACCAAATCGGGAAAGAGAAGAAAGATGCAGAACGGGCGCAGCAAGCATGCGAGAATTAACAGGCGAAACGTATAACGCTTGACGACGCCCTGTGCTGCCGCGAAGTTGTTGGCTGGGAAATCGGTGCTCGGCCTGTTTTTTATTTCCGCTGAAGTAGTTAGGTCAATTAGCACTGAGTTCGGCTCAGCAGACGGAGAGGAAGTGTGGACGGGATCAAGGCCAGAGAATGGGAAGTCAAATTTCGTGGCAAAGAAATAGATGGTTGGGTTATCGAATCACTGATTGATCACGGAAAATCTGCGGCAGTCTTCAAGGCGATTAGTGCGTCGGCTGATAAATTTGCAGCGCTCAAGATTTTTGATGACGAACTCATTCAGCGCTACGGAGACGAATCTCAGCTCGAGCGAATTCATCGCGAGCTCGGTCTCATCGGTAAGCATCATCCCAACATGGTTTCCATACTTGGGGGTGGAATCCACGCTGCTTCCAAGAACCACTACATCATCATGGAGTATCTCGACGGGCCGAGCCTCAGCAAATGCTTGGGCACCGTTCCGTCTGCAAATATCCCAGCTCTAATCGAGCAGCTTGTTTCGGCATGTGAATTCCTCGAAGCGCAGGGTCTTGCACATCGCGATATCAAACCCGCAAATATCGTGCTCCTCGACGAGTTTACGCGCCTAGTCCTTCTCGATTTTGGCGTCCTAAAGCCTGTCGGGGAAGTTGGACTGACCGATGTCGACGGGCAGAAATTATTCGTTGGTACCCTTCAGTACAGCTCCCCAGAATTTTTACTTCGAGTGGAAATGGACAGCGAGGAAGGTTGGCACGCACTGTCTATGTATCAGGTCGGGGCGGTCTTGCACGATCTGATCATGCGGCGCCCGCTTTTTGAGGGGTTCGTCCATCCCTATGCGGCGCTTGTTAACGCCGTTCAGCACGAACAGCCCAACATATCATGCGAAACCGTTCCCTCCTACTTGGTCGACGCCTGCCGCATGGCATTGGTGAAGGACCCCGCTAAGCGACTTTTGCTCGCGAATTGGAATACCTTCCGGCCGCCGGTTGTGACCACGGTGGCGGACGATGCGCGCCAGCGCATTGTAAAGCGGCGTCTGCTCGCCGAAGCGCAGTCCGAACCGGCAGCAGATCCTGGTCCAGCCTCGGCAGAGCTACTCGAAACGGTGATTGAGGGGTTGAAGGTTGAACTACGTCGAATCCGCCAAGTCAACTACACTATCATGCCGCCGCTCATAATCACGAGAGGTGCCAGACGCGCACCAATGCTAAAAGTCGAAATCGGAGCGTCTTGCGAGTTTAAGCTTGCAAACACCGTGTATATCGAAATCCGCGTGGATGTGGTAGATGTCGATGCACAGGCAGTGCATTTGACGGCCAGCGCCCAAATTGCCGGAGAGACGGGCGAGCCAACCGCAGATCCTATCACCATTTTCAAAGGGTCCTACAATTCCGCTGCTTTCGGCGAACGGCTCGAGGCCGCCCTGATAGTTGGCCTTGATCAGGCACAGGCCGGCATCGCGGGAGAATTAAATCTTGCAGGTGTGGAGGGCGATTGATGGAAGCTTCATGGTGGAAAAATCTCGGGGACCTCGACGACGATCAGCAAAAGGCGATTGCGCTCGATCCCGACGAGGATCACCTAATCGTGGGTCCACCGGGTTGTGGTAAAACCAACATTCTTCTACTTCGTGCCAGTTATCTTTATCGAAAGCGGGTGGCGAACATCAAGGTTCTTGCTTTCGGGCGGGTGCTCAAGGAGTTCATATCGGCGGGAACCGAGCATTATCCGTTCGCTGCAGATAAAGTTCAGACTTTCGCACACTGGGCCTATGAAGTGCTTGGGGCAAACGGCATCCAGATAAAAGAAAGCGATGATTTCGATCAGGTCAGGGACAGCTTGTTTGAGGGGCTCGCGAGGGTCGCCGAAAAGGGCGCGCCAGAAAATATATTCGACGTGATTTTGCTCGATGAGGTGCAGGATTATTCGGCAGACGAAATTGAGGTGATCCGCTCCTTCGGCACGAGATTGTTTGCAGTAGGAGACAATAATCAGCGGATCACCGACAAATTCGGAGCACTGCAACGGCTGGAGGAACTGGGCGCTACCCGAACCGATCTACGGCATCATTATCGCAATGGTATCAAGATCTGTCGCGTAGCGGACGGGATCAAGAACCTGTTGGATGACACTGCAGGGATGGAAGCGACCTCGAACTATGATGAGACCACTTTCCCCTCGACCGTAGAAGTAATCGGCGGATTGTCGCTCGTCGATCAGGTCGCTGCGGCGATTCCTCGCATTAAGACCCAGCTGCAGGCTTATCCGGGAGAGATGATCGGGATACTCTGCCCGCGGGTAGTAGAGCTGAACGAGGTAGTTGAACTTCTGAAACAGAGCGACATCGCTGGCGAAATGCAGGTACAGCGTGCGGGCGCCTATGGCGTGATCGCCTTAGGTCGGCCGGTCGTCGTGACCACGGTGCAGGGTGCGAAAGGCCTAGAATTTCGTGTGGTGCATATGTTCTCTGCAGAAAAGCTCAAGCGATACCAGACACAGAGAAATCTGACTTACACAGCTGTTACCCGCGCCAAGACGACACTCGTTGTTTACAATGCGGAGAGTCTCGCAGGCTATTTCGAAAATGGCCTCAATGCCTGCAAGATCACAAGGCCAATCGAGCCAAATTTAAAGGACCTCTTTCTATGATCAAAACTGAAAGGATCCGGCTCAATCGGGAAGACTTCGTCCGCTGGCTTGGACCGGCCTTGTCCGGCGACATACTCAAGCCAGAAAAGTCGAGTTTTGGTGCAGAAAAGTCGAGTGATGTCTTCTTGATTTTCGATGGAAACAGACTTGGCGCGGCGCCTATAATCTGCGTGCTGCAAGCGCAGATGCTGGATCTGTACGCATTCCTTGCCACCTATACAAAAGTGAGCCCGTTTTCCGCCTTTTTTCGGATTCTTCCTCTTGAACGGATATCGGTCGTGGAGCAACCGCAGGGCGTCTCGCCGAGCGGCGCTATAATAGCGAAGTGCGTTGCTGGCGCCGCGATGGCGGAAGCTTGGGTCGCATCCGCTCGTGAATCCGAGAGATCCAACAACGTCTTGCCGATGCTGCTTGCCTCGCTTTCGTCCTCACTTGGACAGGCGGCGCTCGCGCAATATGATGAAGCTACATTGAACTGGGTGCTCGACGAATGGGTCGAGTTGCACAAGCGACAAGACGATCTTTTCCGTAATCAGGATGTGGAGGGCGCAAGCAGAGCTTGGAAAGTCATGCGCTCGGCAATTCTGTCGCATAGTGACCGATCCTCCCAAGATCGCAGAGAGATCGTGGAATTTTTATCGCTTGCTATCGCGCACGGATCGATCCGGCCCGAGATGCTCAGTCGGCTGACCGCCTTGTCTCGCGGCGTCGATCTAATAGCGCTGATTGCTGCATCACGGGAAGAACGGATCAATCGCTTTAACGAGGTCATGGAGGATCTCCGGAGCCGTAGCGATCGTGGCATGTGCTCAGAGTTCATCGGCGGATTGATGCTGGCAATAGCGGGGAACGGCTCGTTCGAATTCTTACGATCGGCACGCGAATTCGACGGCTGGCTCAATGGCGCGGTGACCTGGTTCGGGATTTGCGCTGCGCTGTTCGAAGAGAGCAATGTCCTGACTTACGGCAATTCCGCGGGAAGGCGGATTGTTCGTGATATTCTGCGGCGCGATGCGCCCTTTGCTGCCCCGACCGCTGATATAAATTCCAGCGAGTATAAGTTTTTTGCGCCCGGTGAAGCCTTCGAACTCCCTGCGCATGCGAGCAACTCCCTCAACGTCGAGTTGCTTCCTAATGTCATCAGCCGGGTTACCATAGCTGCTCCACCATATGACGATCGTCGACGAGATGAGGTCGAAATGTTGGTAAGAAGCTTAGATGAGGCGGGCTACCTGATCGACCGGGCACGCCGTCTCGCGCACGGTTCTGCCAACGGCGATCGACAAGGGACTCTATACAAACAATCGCGAAAGGGGAGGCTAAGATAGTGACTGACCTTTTGCTTTCAGGCGGCACACAGAGTCGGGCGCTTATCAGGCCGCTAGTACTTACACGGAATGCTGGTTTTGCGGCGTGAAATGAATAGCGTCGCGTGATCCATCCTGTTCATGGACGAATGGCCATCACGCGCTAGAACCGATTGTAGAGCGTCTTGCGCGTGCCATAGACAGAAGGTGCATCTTTCCGCAGCTGTGTCAAAAACCTAGGATGTCCGCTTCCAGAAGCTGTCGACTAGCGCCGTATGTCCGAGATGAGGCGTGGCTCAGCGCCTCCCCAAAGCAGACGTCGCCCGTTGCACGCGACGATGGGTCTGCATGAATCCCCGGTGCAGCTCAAACTCATTTTCGGGCAGACCCTAAGAGTGTTCGTTCAGTTATTCCCTATCAGGGAACGGGATTATTTCTCCCTTGGGCGACAGATCGGCTGCCGACGACCCTGTGCGAATTTTGAGAGAAACAACTTCTGCTGGCTCCCGATCAAACCAACCGCTCGGTAGACTGCACAAGCTCTCGACATCCGACGCCGATATCGTGAACTCCGTTGCCAGAAGATCGGCCTTACCGCGAACTTCATTCTCGACAATCAGGTTAAGGCTGTCACGGAGCGCTTTCGGCGCCACAATTGGCCAATTGTGGTCCAGCGGCTCCCCTTTCGACCAACCTTTGGCAGAGTAAAGTTTATAAAGTTGCCGAGTATATTCCTCGGGAATGATCTCAAGGTCACTAAGGCGCTTGATCTGAGCCTTAATCGAGACACGCCACCGCTCTTTCAAATTGGTGAGCATCGCCAGCGAAGGGTATTTAACTTCGTGTGGATATGTCGTGGAAGGCATAAGAAGAGCGCTTGCCAAACGAAACGCCTGCCGTTCAATCATGCGCAGGTTATCTTGGAACTCCTCCTCAGGTACCTGGTGATGAAGTACGACATGGGCAAGTTCGTGAGCAGCGTCCATCTGCCGACGAGGAAAGGACATTTTATCGGTTGCTAGGAGCACATGCGGGCGCCCGTCCACTGGAGACCAACTGCAGAGCCCGTCCAGTTTGGTCGTGCCCATCGGGATCGTCGCCACTACGATACCTATACGCTCCATGAGCACCACGACATCGCCACATGGACCTTCGCCCATGTTCCAGTGCTGGCGCAGCCGTAGCGCAATGTCTTCGATGTCTTCATCTCGGAGTTCGCCGTAGGTCGCCCCATCCAGAACATCGGGGATGTCGATTTCCGGCAAGTCGACATAATGTCCTAGCACGAAGCTGACTTCCTGAAGCCAATGCATTTGCGCCTTTTGGTATGCCAGATCACGCACAAGCGTGCTGGCCAAAGAGCGCAGAAATGTTGGACGTTCGCTATGGTAGGACGGCCGAAGAAAAAATTCAGGCCGAACGCCTAACTCACCAGCAACTCGGACGAGCGTGGAATAATCGGGACTCTGGTCAGCTCCAAGATCTTCCCAACGCGATACTGAGGTAGGGCTAACACCAAGACGTCTTGCGAGCGCAGATTTGGTTGCAATCCGGCGAGCCTCGCGAGCTTCGGTCAGTCGGGCGGGTATAAATCCCGGAGTACCAATACGCATATTTCGAATCCCATCGGCTCCGTACCCAATGGATACGGAGCAAGCATACCTTGTCTGAAACCGTGTTCCGGTTAGTCGGTGGTTCCCTCAGCGATATCGCTGTCGGGCTGTGTCTCGGGTGGGACGAATATCTTACGGGTTTGACGCAGCTTCACAATCTTCGCTTCACAATCCGGACCATCTGGCGTGACTGGATCGGAGGCGTAACCGCCAAGGAATTTTTCCAAGGATTCGTAGAAGATAAAGTCTTTATAATCCGACCCGATCACCCCGATCGCGATTTCCTCGATCATTCCGGCGCGCTCGCGATCCCTCGCGGTCAAGAATAGCGCGAAGATATCAGTTGGCCGCGGGCTTTTCTCATCAACGAGAAGGCTGGGCTGAAGATGGACGTTAAGCGTCACCCCGGCTGCTCTCGACATATTCTTGGCAGGAATCTTGCGCCGTTCCGGCATGGCGGCAAACCCGAGGATAACGCCAGATTCGCGACCGGCAAATCGTGCAAAGGGTTGGAACACCTTCAAGTCGGTACCGAGCATCACGCCATCGATAAGCAGATGCCCGCCATGAAGCTGAACGACCTCTTCGTAGCCTTCTTCCTGTAGGCGGAATCGAATTTGACCTTCCGCTTCCCGACTACGCTTTGGGTTAAGCGTCAACTCTTTGCGCACCACCTCGTGTGCCTTGAGTGCTTCTGCCCGCAGCCTGTCCTCCAGGTCGAGCAAGAGGTGCTTGGGTAGTGCGTCAAGAATGGTGCGGCGAATATCGATCATAGGGTTCGTTTAGCGAATAAAGGGATTTATGCAAACGTTTTTGGCGTTTTGAATGAAAAATCTCTCGAAACTCGCGCTTGACAATAAGCAGCTACCAGCGGGGACGGGTTGAGCGTAAGTGCATTGTCGTCTCCGCCTTCATTGCCAGTCGCAGACGGGATGGAGCGAGTGAAATCGGAGGTCGGCAATGGTTGTGTCGGCGCTTCCGGTGCCAGAGGGCGGTAGCTCAGACTGCTATATCTAAGCGCCGTCACCGTCTTGCAAGACAAGTCGTTCGGACGGGAACACTTGGGAAAAACGATCAAGCGACCGGCACCACGAGGCGGCGGCCGGCGAAAGCCACGCCGTGATTTGCAGGATCGCGGAATGGTGCTTTTCTAGGTCCCAGAACAGGATCGGCTCATGATGAGCGATCCGGTTGCGGAGAAGTCGGATCGGGGTCAGGGGGACTGACAGGCTCTTGCGCGTGAGACCCTTACCATCCTCGCGTCTGGCAATACGGTGCAAATCCGTCTGCCACAAATTCTCGTAGGGCTTGCCAAGCATCGTGGTCCAGAAGCTCAGGGTGAGGGCCGCTACGACGCGGCCAGGCGTGGCCTCCTTGCGCTGCCGCGCCAAGTCCGAGAGCGCAGCCGTGACCTGCTCCCTTTGATAAGGGCCGATGAGGAGATCTGGCTTCTCGAACCAACGGCATCCCTTGTGCTCCGCCAGCACGGCATGGACGCGATTACGCAACGCCACTTCAAGCACCTGAAGGGGGACGTAGAGCGCTTCGGATAGACGCGTGTTAAGGGCGTAGAGGTCGAGCGCCCTCCGCCGATCGCCACCCGCCCAACTCAGGTAGCGGCTGAACCGCTCCAGCGAGAGGGCTTGTTCAAGTTCCTCGTCCACGATCATCTACACGCTCCCGAAGGCGCCCTCTGGCCTTGCCCCAGGACGTCAGTTGATCTATATTTTTCCGCGTAAGCCCCGGTCCCGTCTCTGTCAGCAATGACATGCGGCCGGGGCAACCTGTTTCTGGGCTAGCCTTTTGTCCTGACTCGCCGTCGGAGCGGCGATAGCTGTGCGTCCGACCGGGCTTGGCGGAGCGCCTTTTTTGCATCTTTCTCCCGCGCGAAGTCAGGCTCCAGGGAAGGCACCTTCTCAATCAGCCCATCCAGATGATAGATATTGCTGTCATAGTCGCCCGCAGCGGTGCGCCGCATCTCGCGACGGATCAGCCCGGCTTTCTCCAACAAAGCGATGTTGTTCTGGATCGCCCTCACGGTTACACCCATACGGTCCGCCATATCCTTCTTCGTGGGAAAGGGTGGGCGGCTCGCGTCGTACCAGTATTCCAGCAGCTGGATAATGATGTTGAATTGCATCGGGCTCAAGTTCATGCGCTCCTTGGGAGCGAATGAGTATCGCAGGAACGCCGGCATAACCGTGGCTGACCACAGACTTGCTCCAAATCCCTTCCGTCGAGGAAAGCTTGCGCGTCGGTTTGTCACTCGGAAAATCAACGACGGTGTTAGTGGTCTCGCTCATATTACTTCTCCTGACGCCAACCTATGGATGGGACCGGACCAGCGCAACGCTCGCACAGAGTGGGGGGGGTGAAATCGAAGGGGTTACCCGATTAGGACTACTTGCGTTGCTATCTCTGAACGCTGCTTAGATGGCGCTACTTATGTGGTTGTTTGAAGGGGAGATGTGGCGCACTAAATACCTAACAGGTACATGAAAATAATACTCTACCCTCGGAGGAATTTCGTTCTGAAGATCAACCTTGAGTCGACAATCACTCCGGCTGATGAAGGAATACGTATGATCGACGCTCATGTTTTCCGCGGTAGGCGTTCGCCTTAGCCCGGGTCAGCTCCATGCTCGAACCCGTCATGGAGTAGACGCCGCGCGCTCCGCCGAAGCCGGGCCATGTCTCGACCACCTGAAAGCCGCTGCAATAATCGCTAACCGATCGAATGAGTAGCGGCGAGCAATTCGTCTCAAGCAACATCAGGGCGGCCAGCCCGACGATCACGCTGCTCCAAGTCAATACCTATATTTGAGGCACTCTGGGATTTGCGAAGACGTCCGCTTTCAGAAGCATTCCATCCAAAACCCGATTGACCGGTTTCCCCCCATATTAGCCATTTTAATAAGCGTATCGGGACCTGTGTTTTCTCAGCGACCGGCAGAAAGCAGCTCACTCACTAACGATGGCCGCTTATCCAACATCGCCAGCAAAACCTGGGCTGGTCCGGTTGGCTGACGACGGCCATGTTCCCAGTTCAGAAGGGTCCCCTTGGCGACCCCGATGCTTCTGGCAAACTGTGCCTGAGAGAGTCCGGTCCGGGTTCTGATGGCCGCCACGTCAACCGACGGAATACGCACCTGGTGGGTCACGCTGTCCTCGACCGGAGCTTCCGCATAGGCGAGAGCCTCATTCAGCCCCTGCAGAATGCTGTCATAAGCGCTCATGATGGTTCTCCGTATTTCGCAACAAGCGTCCTGCTCAAGTCTACCAGGGCGGCCTGTTCAGATCGCGTCAGATTGTCTTTCTCGTTTTTGGCAAAAACGGTCAGCAGGAACAGAGGCATCTGTCTTCCGCCAAAAACATAGAGAGTTCTGTACCCTCCCCTCTTCCCACCACCCTCGCGGGAAAAGCGGACCTTTCGCAGACCGCCACCTAAAGAAATTCCAGCATCTGGCATTGCAGCGAGCATGTTAATCAGAGCCGTACGATCGTCGTCTGACATCAGGGCTTTTGCCCGCTTTATGAATTCAGGCAGTTCGACAACGGTCTGCAGCTTTGACATTCACAAAAACCTATACGTCATTGGCTCATACGTCAACGGCGTATAGTTCGGAGACATGAAGGGCGTGATGGGCATTTAGACAAACAGCCGTCCAAAAACCTCAAGAAATGCCAGAAATCCGCAGTTTTCTGCCATAAAATCTATGTCCATTTTTTCTTATTATCCGATATAGGGGGTGGGGCACAAAAAAGACCCGCAAGGGTCTTTTCGAGGCGTGTTCGACAGACGCGATGCAAGGACAACGTCTGCTCCCGGAAGGACAGTCTGATTGTCTCTGGCCTCTCTTTGCGAGAGACATTTCAACTCACGCAGGGTTGGAACCATTTCTCGGTGTCGCGGCCGGTTTGAGGGGGTAAACGGAAGGTCTGTTTTTGGCTTCTAATGAACGAAAACGGACTTCGAACCTTAAGAGACAAAAATTTAGTCGCATTTAATTCTTTGTTTCGCTAAATACCGAATCATGAGTGATGTCTTCAAAGCCCTTGCCGATCCAACGCGTCGCGCCATCCTCGAGATGCTGCGTGAGCGAGAAATGACAGCGGGCGAAATCTCAGAGCATTTCACGATCGCAAAGCCGACCCTGTCTGGTCATCTGACCGTACTTCTTGCGGCAAATCTTGTGCATCGCGAGCGCGTCGGCACCACCCTGATCTACCACCTGAAGCTTTCAGTGCTGGAAGACGCATGGCTTCGTCTGGCGTCTTCCATGCGGCTGGGAAAGGAAACAGACTTATGCAGGACAGATACGGCCCCTTTGTCTCCTTCGCAGTCATCCTGACAACGCTGGTAATTAGCTTGGGTATCCTGTGGATGGCTCCGCCAAATGCCATGGTGCCTGTTCATTTCTCCCAAGGATGGGCCCGGGATCACTTTGTCTCTCCCTGGAAAGGGCTAAACATCTGGATCGGACTTCAACTCGGATTATGGACCTTGATGTATGGCTTTCCATCCCTGAGGCGCTCTGGCGACGGTTTCCAGGCCTCTGTGTTAGTCTATGATGCCGCATGGATTACAGTGACGTCCATGCTCGGTCTCCTGACTATTGCATCCATGGAGCAGGCTCTGGGCATCAGAATTGCCATGGGCTCCCTTACCGACATCATGGTGGGTGGGTTCCTGATTATTGTCGGCAACGGCCTTGGGAAACTCAGACCCAATACGCTTGTCGGTATCCGGACACCTTGGACGAAAGCCAGCGTCCGGGTCTGGGACCGGACACATCGGGCATCAGGGCCGGTTTTCATTCTTGCTGGTGCTGTTCTGGTCGCAGTCGGGTTTGGGATGTTCGGTCCCTACAAAACACACCATACTTATCTGACCGTTGTCCTCTTGCTTGCAGTCTTCTCTTGGGGACTGTCATGGCTTCTTTGGAAGAAAGAACAAAGACCAGGATAAGGCGCTAACATGTCAGAGAAATACCGCCCCCCTAAATAGCTTTAGAGGAGACGAGAAAATGTCAAACAATGACGCCACCACTGCTTACAGCGAAAATAAATATTGGTTTTCTCGTCGCAAAAATGGCTGCGGCATCGCTCAGGCCCAGACAAAGAAAGGCAGGTATTTTCTCGCGATTTCCATTTTGACGCTTACGGCATCTCCGTTTTTGTTTGCACTTATTGGGAATAAATTTCTTATATTTCTCTACATCCCAATGATAATATTTTTTCTATGTTTTTTCATTGTAACCATTATCAATAAGACTGCTTTGTGAGACACGCCCGTAAATATTCACACTCAATTTCAGCTTTTTGAACACGGTACGTGCTTACAGCTTGCCGACAGCTTGGGGGGGGAAAGCAGATAGTCCGTTATCAGGTGCACTAAGCGGAAATTTGACATTCCGCCGACAGCAAAGCAAGTGACTTGCCAATAACGCTCTCTGGGCAGCTAGTAGATAACCTGCTGCAGCAATCTTTCTTACAAATACTCTTTTAGCAACTCTATCTTCAATATGTTTTCATCAGCAAATGCATGCTTCAGTTTCATCATGTACAAAGCTTTCCGACGTTTGATACGTTCTACTTCACCGGGGCGTTCAGAAAATATCGTCGGAAAATTCATATTTTTTACCATCTCTATGACCACAAGAGCGTCTAAGAGAAACATGAGTATTAGGCAATTTTTCTGGCTGAAGAAGTCTTTGTTCTCGAGATTTCCATGTAGAAGAAGATGTCTACTTAGCCGTTCAATATGTGGATCAGACTCTCGCTTGAACATTATCCCATCCAAATATTTTCCTAATGCTTCTGCCAGGCATTTGATCAAGCGATCGCGAGTTGTGTCTCCTGTCCTCGGTATAATCCAATGGGAGTATTTCACATTTGAAGGGGATGTTACCGAAAATAATTTTCTGCAATACCCCTCGATAACGTAGATCCATTGTGAAAGGCACGCAAGATAATCAAGTTGATAAAAGGCCAATAGACCGCTTTCGAACTCAACGCCGTAGGAGTTCGCGATCGTTTCTCTCATAAACGCAAAAACCGTCATCTTTGCCCGAAAATCTACTTGCATCGTCGTTCGATATAGCGTTGGCGATACCATTTGATCGAATCTAGAATGAGGGGTAACTCCGTCCCGGAAAATCTTGTCAAAATGATTCTTTCCGTCACTCCATAAGTATTCAAGTGGCGATACGAACCACTCTGCCGCAAGGGCATTTTTATTTACTTTTTCAAAATCATCGATCCATGTATTGATCATGTAAAACCTTACTATTATTTATGAAATAGATTCATTGTTTACTTGTTAAGATCGGATACTATCTATAGGGAACGCAAGGAGTTAATGCAATTTCTATACTTTTTTCCTAATAATAACATATAATTTCCATTTTTCTCATTTATCTTAATACCCTTTCCGATTGCCATCTTCAACTCTACACTCGGAGGGAATATCATGTTCGCGCATATTGGTAATACCAGACGAAACACAGATTATATTGAATAAGACAGGCAAACTTTTGTCAGCTTTTCGAAAGTCTGTCTCAGTCTGTGAATGACCAACATGAGGCGTAAGCAGCCCTGCTGCTTACGCCGTCATCTCGGACGTCCTCACACACGATGAGACTTCCCGGAAGCCGACGTTAAACTGTAAGTCTCGATGTTAGGGGATTGAAAAAACACGTTTTGACACGCAAACCATCGACAGGTTCAGAAATCTTGGGTGGTTCTTATGTCAGGTGTTTCTAACAATACTCCAGTGGTTCCGAAAAATATTAGGAAAAGGATTAAGGCGCGCGTCGATAGATTGGATAAATTAGAGAAATACGTATTGTATGGGTCCATAATTTTTCCTGTTGCTGTTTTACTATTTGATTATATTTATAATAAATCGAAATTTGGCGACTTTCAATGGTATGGGGATGTGTCTAATTGGACTCAGGCTTTCATATCTGTCTGGACGCTATTGGCTGTGATGTATACAGCTCGGAAAACCTCTTTTATTGCTAATAACTCGAATAGAATCGCTCAAAACAGTGCTCGGATTATGGAGCGCGATACTACGGCAGATTTGCTTATACACATTTGTCAAAAACTTAATGAAAACTACATAAAGCAAGAGGTCTATGTCACAGCGCTTAGAGACATTAGAAAGCTCGAACGTTCTGAAAATCCGGCTGATAAGATAAGTGCTCAGTTTGCTGAACATAGTCTCATTGAGAGATATACCCCCGAACTATTTATAGCTTATAAGATTAACATGGCTCAAGCAATGAAAATAATAGAAAATAATATTTATAATAATGATAAATCGTATAAAATATTATTGATGACGTATCTTTCCTCCGAAGTTGTCTTCGATTTATATACGTTCCGGTCGCTAAATCTTAATTCTAAAATGATTGAGGCTACAGGCGATAAATATGGGTATCTTCTGGAGAGTAAGCAAAAATTTAATGAGAGTTTCAAGAAATTCTCTAAGTTTTTAGAGAACGAACAAAATGAGTTTGCTGTTAGTGAGTAGATATTATAGGAATTTTGTTTTTATCTGCTTTTCTCTACTGTAATGGCCTCGGTTTTTGAGACATCTGGTTGAAGCCTAGGTGTTTAGTCCCGGGATTTGATGGGTTGGATTGATGATGAATCTTTCTGGCTCTGACGTCCAGATTTTGCAAACGTATTCGTAAGGGGTAAGGCCACTGAGGGTCTTGAGTCTTCGCCCGAAATTATAGGCTGCCATGAAGTGGAGGGATCGAAGAACCCTTGATTGATACGCTTGGCTGGTGATTTCAGGCTTTTGGCGATTTGATTGACTGCTTTTGGGGTCGTTTTCGATCTGCGTTTTGAGCAGATCGAGTGCCGCCACCCGCTGGATTGCTATGCATTCGCGCTGATCCGCTCCAGGAAGAGGAAGCGGCGCATATTATAGACGATATTGGCCAGGCCGATCCTCATGGTGGCCCGGGTGATACCGACAGTTCGGACGAACAGACCCATTTGCGATTTCTGGTCAGCAAAGACATGCTCGATGCGGGATCGGATCACGGACTTTCCTGCATTGGACCGCTGGATATGGAGTGGCATGGGTTTGAGATGCGGCTTCTTCCTGTGAACCTTTGAGACAAAGCCCTGCTTTTCCATGAAGTCTTCATTGGCTTTTGAGCGATACGCTGTATCAGCCCAGACGCTTGAGGCCGTATTGGCTTTATCCAGTAGCCCCTCTCTTAATCGCGCGCCATCACTGGCAGCGGCATCCGTCGTCTTCCATTTCCGGATGAACCGATACTTCCGGTCGATGGAGACGTGAGATTTGTAGCCAAAGAACGGAATGGCGAGATCACTCGACGGCATGGTTCCGTCATCCTGCCGCTTCGCCTTCGTGAACTTCAGCGTCCAGCGCGCGTGACGGTCCTTGTGCGACAACTTTGCCGGCTCGTCCTGCCAGTCTTCAGGGATACGTCCTGCCCGCAGGTCCGCTTTCTCGACGTTCGTGTTGCGCTGCTTTGGAGCAGCCACCAGTGTTGCGTCCAGGATCTGACCTGACATCGGGAGATAGCCAGCGTTCTTCAAAGTAGCGTCAAAGCGGTCGAACAGTCTTTCAATCGCACCTGCTTGGGTCAGGCGTTCACGGAACAGCCAGATTGTTTTGGCGTCAGGTACACGGTCCGACAGCCCCAATACCAGAAAGCGCATGAAGGACAGACGGTCGTTGATCAGGTATTCCGTCCGTTCGTCGGACAGATTGTTCAGCGTCTGGATGACCAGAATTTTGAACATCAGCACCGGATCAAACGGCGGTCGCCCGCCCTTACTCCCAGCTGAATACGCCAGAGCCTTCTCCAGTTCCGGGCGAAACACCTCAAACTCCACAGTCCGGGAAAACGCTTCGAGCTGATCACCGAGCCCGCTTAGCCGAGCAAGCCGCTCTTCAACATCAAAAAATCCCGCCTGTTTCATCTTCCATATCCCAATCAACGCACGAGAAATGGAATCACAGAGCAAACCTCAAAAGCAGAGGGTTTTTCGAACCCTCCAGCTCACGGCAGCTTCGGGGGAGAAAAATATTTACTTTGTGCAGAGCGGAGCTACTACTTTGGCTACTTTTTAGCTACGTTGCCAGCCAGCTTCTGCAGAGGCTACGGATACGAAATTATACAAGAAGATCATACCAAAATGAGCAGTTTTAATGGCAAGCGGCTTCCAGAAATCTCAGATGACAAGCAGTTTGAAAAGTTCGCGTGCGATCTATGGCAAAGTCAATATCCCGACGCAAGCGTGACGCTTTACGGACGCAGCGGGCAAGCCCAATACGGTGTGGATGTGCTAGTGCGCAGCGGCAACCGAGTGATCGGCGTACAGTGCAAGGCAGTTAAAAATCTAGATACCAAGACCATCGACACCGAGGTCAGCCGCGCGAAAGAGTTTGCACCAGCGCTAACTGATCTCATCATGGTTACCATTGCACCGCACGATGCCAAACTGGTGACCTATACTGCAACGCTCACACAGAAACACAAAAAATCCGGTCACTTTGCTGTCTCCTATCATGGGTGGGACGACTTATTACGCATTCTCGAAGATCATCCGCTCGTCGTACAGAAGTATTTTTCTCAGTTTTTTAGGTCGTCCGACGAACAGGCAGCGCCGCAGCCTCCCATTTTTTGCCTGCCGCTGGACAGTAACCTCAACATCGTGCTCTCCGATAAAGAACTCGCCCTCTTCTGCTCAGAAGCGAGTTGGGGTTTGAAGAATGACCCCAGCGCAATCTTCACCATCAATCACGCCGATGCACAGCGCGTGACCGAGACGATTGCGGCGATTGAGGCCACCGGCGCACTGGATATCGAAGCCCGCAGCAAGCGATCCAACCTTCAAGCGTATTTGGCCTATATCTCCCCCAAGATTCGTAAAGCAGAAGTCGCAGCCAAACTCCTCCTTACCGATGACGTAGTACGGTCGCCTTGGCTCATCGGTGGCTGTTGGCCCGAGACGGCCGCTACGATGAGACGATTGATGCCGCAGAACTTCAATTGGTCGGATCCATTTCCTCGCGGCCTAACTCTCAAAATTAGCCCTGAGGACCATCCTGAGCTTGTTGGATATGTTAACTTGGATGCGGATGATCGCCTTGCCTTCGAAGCGCATTGCGATGCATTTAAGCCGGATTGCTATTTCCTCGGCAGCGTGGTCGATTTAGGGGCTGATCTTGGTTTAAAATACGCGCTGCCTGCCGGTATTGCGGCACTCGTCAATTATTCGGCATCGAGTAATGTGCCTATCGAGACGCTTCAGAACGACAGGACGAACAGCATCTATTTTTGGAAACTCTACCCGGTATAAGAGCCTTAATCATGAGCCGCCTGATGCGTTCTAATAATAGTTTTCCCTTATATATCCGGGTTATGCCTTTGTTACCTTGATATATCCAATGTCCAGTACATGATCCCTCCCTAGTGTCTGAGAGTGGGCATTTTCAGACATTAGGAGGAAATTTTATTATCTATCTTCCCAGGGCGTAGGTTTATTATCAGTTTCAAGATTACGATTTATTTGATCTCTAAGATTTATCCTTCTCTGCCTAGTATCTTCTTCGATTTCACTGATTTGTTCATAAGCATCACTAATGGATTGATTATTCATCTCAATATCTACATCCGGAATGCTTTCAGAACTATTTCTTTCTCTTAAAGAAGAAATATATTTTCGTATTTGTGTTATTTTTTTGTTGTTTTGAGAGATAGTCATTTCTGTTCCCTTTGTAATTTTAAACTAGATATTAGATTACCTCTAGGGCCCGTTAGGGCTTGAAACGTTAGGATGGCTGCCTAGCTCTTCGAGATGAGTATGATGCAGTCTGTATTTTCTGATGATGCATGGTCGGTATGGGAGCCTCTGATTGAGGCAGTCCGTCCGAGAGGAAAAACCCCGCCACGCGATTTGCGGCGGACCATGTCGGCAATTTTCTGGCGCCATCAGAATGGAGCAAAATGGCGAGCCATTCCCACCGAACTCGGCCCTTGGTGGACTGTGGCCCAGCTATTCATCCGGTGGGCCAAGGCCGGTGTCTGGCAGGCCCTTTTCGAACGGGTGAAGGACCGCGACCCTGCCCTCGGCATGGTGTTCCTCGATGGCACGAACATCCGGGCTCATCACAAGGCGGCGGGAGCGGCCAAAAAGGGGGATACCGAGGACGCGGAGGCGCTCGTGAAGCGCTTGGCCGCTCGCGTGGAGGCTTTGGCAGCAAGGTCTGCGTCGCCGCTGACGGACGTGGCAAAGCCCTGTCTTTCACCCTGACACCTGGACAGGCCCATGAATTACCCTCAGCCATGACGCTCCTCGACGCATTGCCGCATGTCCCACTCTACGTCATCTGCGATCGGGGCTATGCCTCGAACCAGTTTCGCGAGGCCTTATGGGACAGGGGCTCACGCCCCGTCATTCCGCCCAAACGCAACGAGCCGCAGGTGGCCTGCCCAAAATGGGCCTATCGGCACCGGCATCTGGTCGAAAACCTGTGGGCGCGCCTCAAGGAGTGGAGAGCTGTTGCCACCCGATACAAGAAAACCGCCACCTCCTTCATGGCAGTCGTCTGCATCGCAGCCGCAGCAGACCAGATCAAGACCTAACAGAGCCTAAACCGATCCGGTTTTGGCAGAAGGAAAAGCTCCGTCCCCTACGCCAGATTGCTCGCCCATCACAGGCCGTCAAGTTTCTAAGCTCATTAGAGGTAGAACCCTGTTTTTTGCCGCGTGCTACGCGAGATTAGCATCCTCATCGCGCTTGCAGGCCTCAATGCCTTCGTCCAGCAAATCCACTAGCCGCTGGTGTCTGTGGCGTTTGGACTTCAGGGAAAATTCCACCATCCAGACGATCAGGGCGCCGCACAGACAAATCATAATCGCAAGAAGGCCAGCCCCACGCATGACCGTGGGTCCATGCGTCGGACCAGAGGTGAGTAATCCTGTGAGCCCCACGCCCGTCACGAGTGGGACCAGCTTGAGGAGTGCGGGAAACTTCAGAAGAGAGAGCCGCTCCAGATATCCGTCATAAGATCTCTCACAAGCTTTGCGGGCCAGTGAAAGCTCTTCCTGAGGATACAGCTTCAACCGTTCGAGCATTGCAAGATCACTCGAAAGCATTTGACCGGCACGGATGACGCTCTCCTTCTGGAGGGCCTTCAGTTCTCGTTTGGCTGCCAGAGCGATACTGCCAATAAGATAGGCGGCAAGACTGAGGTTAAAAACGAGATAGGCAAGCAGTACTGCGAAAGCGACATGTCGCAGCGTTAAAAGCACCGCTATCAGAGTCAGGCCGGAGCCGAGCCAGAGGACGGTCACGATCAGCTTTCTCGGACGTGACGGCGTCAAGCCATTGCCTGTGAAAGACGGAACGGCATCGACGATTTCCAGAAGAAGCTCGCTGAGAGGCTGCCTGTCCGTGGCGTCGTCAGACACTGTCCGGAAGGACATTTTCGGATCAGTCACAGCTGCTTTTCCCCTTTTGTGACGGCATTGAGTTGCGGACCATAAAGGCTGCGCCCCGACCAAGCCATCCATGGCGTTCGCTCTCACTGCACTCACAACCACCCGCGATACGGTTGTCTGGCAGCGGGTTTCCTCCGCCGCATCATCAATGTCTCAGACTGGAGAAGCAGACATGACCAGAGTTCTTTATGGTGACAGCCGCGCCCTCGCCCGTGCCGAAGACCAGGGTTTCGTTCACTGTGTTCGCGACGACGCGTCTCTGGAGACGTTCCTCAAGGAAGGACACGACACGCTCCTGGTGCATGCAGAGAGCCCAAAAGGCGTGATCCGACGCTACCCTCGTCTCGCGAGCGCAGACGTCACGATCGAAGCCGCCGCCTGATCTGACGCTCAGAAGGCCGAATCATACGCCGATCAGGGTTTCTATAGCCCCAGGCGTGTGACCCCGGCCCGATACAGACCTTCGAACAGATCCCCGAGCGCAAGGCGCCGTCGCAAGGTCAGGCGTCGTTGAGCCAGATGATACATCCGGTCGTGCAGCAAATGGCAGCGCTGACAGAGCGCACGCAGATTGCGCAGTCGGTTGCTGGTGGGATCATGATTCAGATGGGCCGCCGCCAGAGACACTTTTGTCTGGCGCACCTGCAGAAGCTCTATCAGGTCCGGAGGTGAGACCAACCTGCCCCGACCATTGAACCAGTGCCCCGTGTCCGGATGCTTCCATCGGCCACCCGGGAGCACCTGCAAGTGATGGCCATGCGGACGACCACAACTCTGACAGAGCCCCCCTGCCCGCTCGAACCTCACCTGTCGGCTCAGTTCGGACCAGTTTGGGGGGTAAAGCGGCTTCAGTTCTGGTCGGATCGGCATTCAGTCTTCGTTAACACATTTCT
Organism: Gluconobacter sp. P5B12; assembly: GCF_018812035.1. Classification (NCBI taxonomy): domain Bacteria; kingdom Pseudomonadati; phylum Pseudomonadota; class Alphaproteobacteria; order Acetobacterales; family Acetobacteraceae; genus Gluconobacter; species Gluconobacter sp. P5B12. Next base: position 54,780 of record NZ_JACRVV010000009.1, read on the forward strand.
AGACGTCGTTGGACAGTGTTTGTTCTCCTCTCTGCCCTGCCCCGGGCTTCGTGCTATCAGGAGCCGAGTTCAGGTTTCACGGAGGTTTCCATGCTCAGCCATCTTCACATCGCAGGCTCGGCAAAGGCTGCCCGTGAGGCCCTCCTGGACCGGCTGGACCAGAAGACCCGACAGCAGCTTCCTGCCGGCAGTCTGGAAAACTCTGTCGCGCTCCTGTCCACCGGTCGCTTCTCCCCTCGCCTGTCTCTGGTCATTCGCGGCATCGAATACCGGCATAACGAATTTGCCGAGGACACGGTCCTGGCCACCAATGTGGAAACGGCTGAAGACGCTCTGGCGATTGCCAGTGCCCATGTAACCACCCTGCCCTCCGGGCACGACCTGGCGATCGCTCTGGACCTCGAACCCGATCCCATCTTCGTCGCCTGGTTCAAGCCAAAGGCGACCAAGCGGCCCAAAGCGGGATCGCAGGCCGTCACGCTGGCTCCACTGGCCTCTCCTCTGGGTCAGCAGTCTGCGGCGGTGCTGCTGTGGTTCGATGCCCTGACCGACGAGGCGCTGCCCGACTATGATGGAACGCTGGTCACGGCGGAGCGCGCCTCGAAAACCTATTCCCGGGCGGCGAAGGCAATGAACACACGCCGGACCTATCGCTCGGCCGTGCGCTCCTGGTGCGCATGGGCGGCACGGCACGGGATTCCTGCCCTGCCCGCCCGCAGCGAGGACGTCGCCGCCTATCTGGCCGATCTCGCCCTGCAGAAGAAGCGACCAGCAACGGTGGATCTGCACCGCGCCGCACTGCGGTATCTGCATCATATCGCTCAGGTCCCCGTCCCGACCTCCCATGCCCTGGTGTCCGAAACTGTTGCGGGTATTCGCAGGACGTCGACGGGAAGCGCGTCCCGTCAGGTCAAGGGGCTGACCTGGGATCTCTTGGGCGAGGTCATCGAGCAGATCGATACCACCGCGCTCGTGGGGATCCGCGACAAGGCCATTCTTCTGCTCGGCTTTGCCGGCGCCCTCCGACGGTCCGAAGTGGCGTCGCTGTGCCTCGAGAACGTGGCGCTGGATGATGACGGGATGCGGATCCGGCTGGACCGTTCCAAGGGGGACCGGACCAGTCAGGGTGTCGAAGTCGCCATCCCACGCGGGATTACTGCCCTGTGCCCGGTTCGGGCCTATGAAGGCTGGCTTCGGAGCGCGAAACTGGCCGACGCCAAGGGACCGGTCTTCCGGCGCGTGTGGCTTCCGCCTGCTGCCGAGGCCGGTCAGCCCCCTGCCCTGCCCGCCATGGGTTCAGAGGCGCTGTCTGACCGGTCTGTGGCCCGCATCATTCAGAAGCGCTGCCTGGATGCGGGACTGACAGGCGATTTCAGCGGGCACAGCCTGCGACGCGGAGCGATCACCACAGGAGCTCGTGACGGCACGGATCTTGTCTCGCTCAAGCGTTTCTCCAGGCACCAGACCTTTGGTGTCGTGGAGAAATATATCGAGGTTGAGGATGCCATGACCAAACATCCTGGACGGACCCGGTTTTGACGTCATGCTACCTGAAGGCGACTATCTGTTTCACACCGTTAGATGTGTTCACTGCCTACCATCGAATCGTGCGCCGCTGTCGATGTGTTCGTTCCCGACCATGAAAAACCACCGAAAGTTGTGTTTAATGCTTTCCGCTGGCGGCAGGGTTTTCCCTGTGTTTGTTGCCTACCGGCACGGTTTTCTTCAGGCGGTTCGCGTTAAAAGCCAAGATCGGTGAAGTGTTTTCTGCCTACGGCGCTAATTTAGGTAAAAAAAACAAGACGTTTTTTCAGTGGTTTACGGAGTTATCAACGTGTTCTCTGCCGACGAAACAATATAATAACAATATAATTTTTTTATTGTTAAGTCGGCAAGAAACACAACCACGCTACGTGACGCAGGTAGGCACCGAACACATCTGGGAGGGAAAGCAACGAACACATCGACAAGGCCCTGATGATGTGTGTTTCTGAGCTTATTGAGGATCTGCTGGAAATCGCATTATGCACTCTAACGCTAAGTCACAGCACGATCTGTTCAGATCAATCCACGAGCTGGTGGAAGTACATGGCCCTCAAGACGCTATCAAAATCGCTCAGAGCCATTCGCTAGAAAAAGATAGCGAAGCGTCCGCTCTGACTGACCCGATACTTGAAGTCGTTGCAGGCAGATCCGGGCGTAAGATTGTAGACGCTGCCGCGTCATCTTTGGTTCGCGAAATCGAGGGTGGCAGTTCAATAGGTTATAGTTATAGCGCATGGTGTCTTGCCGGTCTTCCCCACCGAGAACGAAAACCAGGTGAAGACTGGCTAATAAAAACGGACTTTGCTCAGTTGCTAGTTCGACCAGGTGTTCGACTGCGAGATGACGATTCAACTGAAAAACTGTCAGTTCCGTGCGGGACAATCGCTAGGTTGCTCTTGATCGACTGGCAGTCCGAGGCTCTTGAAACGGGGTCACGGGAAATCTCGCTAGCAAAATCTCCTGCGTCTTTACTCAAAAGGATGGGGCTTAGTCGCGGAGGTCCTATTAGCAAAAAACTGGTCGAGCAAATCGAAAGGCTGGCGACCTGCACCGTTGACTTTAAATTTGGAAACGACCGCGAAGGCGTTGTCGTCAATGAACGTCTCGTTGAGTCGTTTCGTTACGTTGGGGAGATAGACCCCAGAACGAAAAGAAATACTCGCATGATTGAAACAGTCGTGTTGTCGGAGGCTTTCTATCGGGAGCTGCGAAGGCATCCCATTCTTATCGACCGCGCGGCAATTCGTGACATACAGAACTCGCCAAGAGCTATCGATGCGTATCTTTGGTTAGCTTTCCGATTACACGCCCTGCAAGGGGATACCCCTGTAGGCTGGGGATCGCTGTGGAAGCAGTTCGGAACCGAATTTAAAACTCTCAAATCGTTTAAGGCTGAGTTCAAGGAACCTTTGGGGCTTGCCCTCGCCGCTTATCGTTCTGCAAAGGTCGCTGTGACCGAGCGAGGGCTCGTATTATCGCCCTCCCCGCCTCCCGTTTCCTCCTAGTTCTTGGCTTTATCCTTTTCGGTCGTCTGTGCTTTAAACCGCTCATAAAGATCAGGAACTGCAGTCATAACAAAGCTTGCAAATTCTGATGCGTCAGCAGATTTGAATACAAGATTTGTGGCCCGTTTTTTTGCCTCCAGATCTATCGTGAGGACTTTGTCGGTCGACACCCAACTCGCCGTTGGAGCAGCTTTATTCACCGGCCTAATGCTCTGCTTTTCCAACTGGCGCGCTTGCCTTGCTCGATCCTGTACCTGATCAAGTAGCTCGGCGAATTTATCTGCATCCTCCGTTTTGCCGGAAGCCCCGATAAACGTTTCCCACGATGTCTGATTTGGCGACGCCTTGAGACTTTCGGCCAGCTCTTGCCAGCGTGGGCGGCCAATAGTCGGACAAGGTCCAAGCCATTCAATTAAGATATGCGGGATAGCTTCGGACACCGAGAGCATACGCGATAGCGTTGTTTTGTCGGTGCTAAGAGCAGTCATAATTGTAGAGCGTTCATATCCTCGTTTAAGGAGGCTGTGGGCGAATGTCGCTCTCTCAATGAAGGAGAGATCCGCCCTCGCGCTATTTTCCTGCCCTTGAGCGATAATGAGGTCGTGGTCCGATAACTCCTTCACTGCGGCTTTGACACTCAAGCCCAACTCACGGCAAGCGCGTAGACGACGGTGGCCATAAGCGGTTTGATAATGACCCGCTTTAGTGGGGTGCGGGCGGACCAGAATTGGAGAGAGCTGTCCTGTGCTCTTAATCGCGTCTCGTAGCTGAAGGTATGCCTCATCATTGCCAGGCATACGATCTGAGACAAAGGACGTCTCGACGAGGTCTGGCGAGAGCTCGATGATGGTCGCTCCTGTCTTCAGGAGAATTTCTAGCTCAGCGGCTTCGTCTGCCTTTTGGCGAAGAGACCCAAGGCTCTTTGCTACTGACCCCAGTGCTCCGCTACTGCGATAGGACCCTGATAACGATGTCGATGAGGGCGCTTGCGTTTTGCTCGGAGCCGACGATTGCGCGGAGACCAGACTACCCAAATTATGCTTTCTTGCCATTGTTCTCGTTCCCTATTTGCATTTTCGTGCAGAAGTTCTGCGAAATCCGAATTGGTGTGCAATTTGGTTGACAGCTGCCAACTTTTGACGCGACCAGCCATTAGTTGACAGCTGTCAACTTCGGCGTCCCCCTGCCACGGAGGTCAGCTTTTGCGACCCCAAGCCCTAAAAACCAGGTCCCTAATCTCGCCATTAACCGCGTTTACAGATTCAAGCGCACGATCGTAGGTTGAGCCGGTAAATTGCTTACGCTCGATCTCGAACAGCGTCTGCTTGGTGATTGCTGCGTCAGAGACAGCGGTGCTTTTCAACATCGGATTGGTGAGAACGTGATCCCCAAACACCGTCCGCATAAATCCGGACATCTGCGTTTGGGGGCCATCAGAAGGTTCGTAACGCGTAAGAAGATACCGGACCCAGTCATAAGACACGTTTGCACCAGCGTCGCGCAGATGTGTCATTACGTCGCCCATCATGAGCAGAAACTGACACATCGACATTACATCTAGCATTTGAGGGTGCACAGTTACGAGAAGCCCTGTTGCTGCGCACACAGCAGACATGGTGAGATAGCCAAGCTGAGGCGGGCAATCGATGACTATTACGTCGTAGTTCTCCTCGACGTCCTGAAGGGCTTCGTCGACACGTGAGAAAAAGATTGCGCCAGCTTGGTCAGAAGACGCCAACAGCCGAGGCGTCTCATACTCGAACTCCATGAGCTCAATGTTTCCTGGTACGATATCTAATCCCGGAAAGTTCGTATTGCGTACGAGATCCGACAGTGGACGCCGCTCGTCATCATAGCGAATGGCTCCATATAATGTCTCATTCGCATGGACATCGAACTCTGGCTGAAAGCCATGTAGCGCCGAAAGGCTAGCCTGAGGGTCAAGGTCAATTGCCAAAACTCTCAAGCCGTCCAACGCGAGACCCTGTGCTAAGTGAGCTGCGGATGTGGTCTTTCCGCTTCCACCTTTGAAGTTAACAACCGAGATAACCTGCAGGCCCTCGCTCCCGCTACGGCAAGGAACATATCGCTTCTGGCTGCGTGAGTTCTGATCGAGATAACGACGCAAGTCGGAGATCTGCTCGGCTGTGTAGTGACGCCGGCCACCGTTGCCGATGGCAGGAAGGGGGCCCTTCCCCTCAAGTGCTAAATTCCGCAAATATCCAGGCGCCAAGCCCAACAGTTTGGCGACTTCCCCGATTTGGAACGACCGAAGTGTCTTTGAGGCATTGGGGGGAAAGAGTTCGAGCCGGTGCGCCTGAAGACGCTCAGAGAGAGCTCGTGCTTGCTGCGAGAGTAATTCGTCTACGCCGCTGGCCAGGTTTGGGTTGATATTAGCTGGAGAGGACATGCACGTCGGCTTTCTTTTGGGTGCGGAATGTCGCGCCAGATGCGGTAGCGCGCGCATGGAGGTAATATGACCGCATTTAACGAGACCAGTTGACAGCTGTCAACTAAAGAAATTCGAAATTGCTGAATAGAAAAAGGAGGACCGAAAGAGAGAACCGCTGCCTGTCGGTCGTCCGTGCTGCAACAGGTGGGTCGCCGTCCGTCCTCCCCATGCTCGTCGGCTGCGCCGCCTGTGCGTGGGTCCGGGTGACGCCGATCCTGCCGCTGCGCGGCACTGTTGCACCCCGGTCATCTGCCTGACCGTCGCGATGATGTTTGAAGAACCAGAGATGGATCGAGCATCATGCAACGCTACCAGTTCCCCTATGTCCCAACACCTCGTGGCCGGCCTCCGATGCGCTGGACGGATACCCAGGAGCCCACAACCTGTCGGCGCTGCAACATGCACTGGGAAGAGGGCGACCCAGCGCTGACTATTGCCTGCGCGGCTTGTGGCGCTCCTGCGGATGAACCCTGCCGACGTAGCTCCGGTGGCAATGAACGCGTGTGCGCCTGTCGCGACGAAGCCGCCGTCCAGATGGGGCTGCTCAAACGGTGCGACGGCCTGACCTGGGACGGTCGCCATGAAAAGCCGCTGCTGTTGAGGGAACGTCCGATCGCCCACGCGCTGATGTGCCGCTCGGTGCGGACAGGCGCCCCGGTCAGTCGGTGGGCGTCATGAGACCTGATCTCGCGTCCTATGACCACATCATTGTCGCCGTGTCCGGAGGCAAGGACGGCACGGCCTGTCTGCTCGCCCTGCTGGAAGCCGGGGCTCCGGCCGAACGCATCGAGCTCTGGCATCACGAGGTGGATGGGGCAGGGCGGTCCTTCATGGACTGGCCCTCCACAGGCCCATACGTCGCAGCCCTGGCGCGCGACTTCAGCCTGCCGCTCTACCGCTCCTGGCGCGAAGGCGGCTTCGAGCGCGAAATGCTGCGGGACGCTGCGCCCACAGCTCCGGTTCTCTTCGAAACACCGGAGGGAGTCATCAAAGCAGGAGGGCAGGGGCCAGAGGGGACACGCCTGCGGTTTCCCCAGGTCTCAGCCAGCCTGTCCGTGCGCTGGTGCTCGGCGAGCCTCAAGGTTGATGTGGCTGATCGCGCCTTGCGCGGACAGGACAGGTTCCTCAGCCGCCGTACCCTGATGGTCACGGGCGAGCGCGCCGAAGAGAGCCCCGCACGGGCCCGCTATGCCGCCTTTGAGCCCCATCGGACTGACACGAGGAACGGGACACGGCGGCGTCGGCATGTCGATCACTTCCGCCCTGTGCATGCCTGGTCCGAGGCGGAGGTCTGGGACATTCTCAGGCGTTGGCGCGTCATGCCCGCCTTTCCCTATCAGGTCGGATTTTCACGCCTGTCCTGCGCGTTCTGCATCTTCGGCAATGCAGACCAGTTCGCCACCCTGAAATGGATGGATGCGAAGCGGTTTGCGAAACTGGTCAGATATGAAAAGGACTTCGGCTGCACGATCAAACGTGACAGGGGGCTCGAACAGCTGTCGTCCGAGGGGACGGTCTATCAGGAAGCCCGGTCGCGGCCCGACCTGGTCGCCGCCTGCCTGTCAGACCGTCCGTTGCAGACGGTTCTGACAGAGGACTGGATCCTCCGGGCCGGAGCCTTCGGCACCGGGGGAAGGCCGGTCTAGTCTCAGGCGCGAGCCGGACGGCCGCGACGTTTCTCGGGAAGCTTCTTTACCGGTGGATGTTCTTCATCCTGCGTTACAGGCTCCTGAGGCGCCGAGGCGCGGGTCGTGGAGCCCAGGCCAATCTCGCGGGCGAGGGACGAGCGCTTCTCTGAATAGCTGGGCGCGACCATCGGATACTCGCGCGGCAGGCCCCACCGGGCCCGGTACTCTTCCGGGGTCATGTTGTAGGCCGTCTTGAGATGACGGCGGAGCATCTTCAGCTTTTTCCCGTCTTCCAGACAGATGATGTAGTCCGGAAACACGGAGCGCTTCGGGTTCACGGCGGGGATCGGGGCTTCTTCCGCGACAGGCTCCGGCGTGGCCGGGGCTGCGAGGGCGTCGTGCACGCTGCGGATCAGCGCAGGGAGCTGGTCGGCGGAAAGCGCGTTCTGCGACAGATAGGCGGCCACGATGTCGGCGGTGAGTGGCAGCAGATCAGCATGAGGGTGTGCAATGGTCTCAATCAGGTCGGTCATAAATGTCCCTCAAGGTTCTGGAAGAGCTCTGGACATGGCTCTTTCAGGTCATGACTGCAAGTCGTTACGACTATTACTGCCTCAGATCTTAACAGTTCCCTGAGCCGCCTCGAAACACGGTCATGTTTCTTTGATCGTTAGAGCACACATCGCAGAAGAGGCCGACGAAAGAAAAGACGAGAAAAGAAAAGGAAGGAAAGAGGGCAGGCACCACGGGATCGCCCTGTGCCGCAAGGGGTGGGTCCGTCCGTGTCCTCGCTGGCGCTGCGGGCCGGGCGGTCCCGACGCTGACGCGTCGCCCTTGCCGCCCAGAACGACGCCGCGCTCGCCGGAAAAGGTCAGAAAGGAGACAGCAGACGATGCCCGTCATGGCCCTCACACGCCCAACCCCCACACAGAATTTCAGTCTGGTTCAGGCCCACCGCGAGGGCTGGACCATTCTCGAAGGCTGCGGCCCGGAGCACGCTGACACCCAGCTGCGCGGCGTGACCTGCTCGGACCAGAATGCCTGGTGGCAGGTCGCGCGCCAGGCCCGTCAGGGATCGCCCTATCACCGCGAGGCTCTGTCGCGTCTGTCCCACAGTGAGCGCGAACAGATCTCCCTGCGCTTCGGTCCACTGTGACCTGATCCGGAAGGCCTGAGCGCCTTTCACCCAAACCCATCCTGTTTGTTTTCCGGCCCCCCGGTCTGCCCCCGCGCAGCACCGGGCGCTGCCGCTTGTCCGGAGTTCCTCCCATGAGCAAGACCCAGCTCAGCTTTTTCGACACCTCCGCCCTGGGTGGCGGCAGCAACACCCTGTTCTGGGGCGACCTGCCCGGAGATCGTGCGCTCGACGAGGCCGCGTCCCTCGCGAAAGACGCCGCTGCAGCCCCGGTTGTGGCGCCGAAGATCGACTTCCGCCTGTGTGGCACACGCGACCTGTCCCAGGGCTGGAAAGCGCGGGCGCGGGACAATCTCGCCGCCATCCGTCTTCTGACTGAACTGGAAACGGACGGCCGCAATGCAACGCCCTCCGAACAGGCTTTGCTGGCGAAGTTTACGGGCTTTGGAGCCGGGGAGCTGGCCAACAGTCTGTTCCCCCGCCCGGGCGAAGCCTTCCGTCAGGGCTGGGAAGAAATCGGGGTGCAGCTTGAGACGCTGACGAGCCAGCAGGAGCGGGCCGGGCTGGCGCGGGCCACGCAGTACGCCCATTACACGCCGGAACTGATCGTGCATGCGCTGTGGGATCTGGTCACGCAGATGGGGTTCCGCGGCGGACGTGCGCTGGAGCCGGGCTGTGGCACGGGTCTGTTCATGGGCGCGATCCCGGAGAAACTTGCCCCCAAGACGGCCTGGACGGCGATCGAGAACGATCCGCTGACCGCCCGCATTGCCCGCAAGCTGTTTCCCAACCAGTGGGTTCGCGCCGAGGACTTCACGACGGCGAAGATTGCGGAGCAGTTTGACCTCACGATTGGCAACCCGCCGTTCAGCAACCGAACGGTGCGTGGCACGGACGAGCTGGCGCGGCTTGGCCTGTCGCTGCATGACTACTTCATCGCCCGCTCCGTCTCCCGCCTGCGTCCCGGTGCCATGGGTCTGTTCGTGACGTCACGCTGGACGATGGACAAGCGCGACGCCACAGCGCGCCGGCACCTGTTCGAAACGGCGGACCTGGTCGGGGCGGTCCGCTTGCCGGCAGGCGCGATGCGCGATGATGCCGGGACCGACGTGGTCGTGGACGTGCTGGTCCTGCGCCGTCGCGAGATCGGAGACAGCCCGGGTGACACCGCCTGGCTGGACGTTGTGGACCTGTCCGACACCGACGAGGGGGAGGGACCGCTCAGCATCAACCGCTATTTTGCGGAGAACGGTCAGCAGGTGCTGGGTCGGCACGGCTGGACGAGCGGACAGTTTGGGCCGGAATACACCTGCGCATCGAACCCGATGGACGTGTCGCGGTTTAGTGCCGGACCTTTAAGACCGAAAGTGGTTGTAAAGGAAAATTGGAATGGGACGAGTTTACAAGGCTGAGTTCAGACACGAGGCGGTGCGTTTAGCTCTGAGCAGCGGTCTGTCGCGTGAGCGTATTGCTCAGGATCTGGGTATTGGGTCTTCGACGTTGAAGACATGGATCCGTGATGCCCAGAAGCACGACACTGTCGTTGCTGACACAACGGATCATACGGCGTTATTACGTGAGAATGAGAGATTACGTCGTGAGAACCTTCTGCTGAAGGAGGAGAGGGAACTGCTAAAAAAGGCGACACAGTTCTTCGCGAGCCAAAGATCGTGAGGTTTGCGTTCATTGCGCGATATCACGGTCCGCTTTCCTGTGAACGGGTCTGTCGGCTATTTGGTGTCAGCGACCGAGGTTTGAGAGCCTGGCGACGTCGTCCGGTCTGTGCCCGCAGAAGGCAGGATGATGCTCTGATGGTCCATATCCGCACCATTCACGCGCAGAGCAGGCGAAGCTACGGACGTCCCCGCATGACAGAGGAACTCAGAGCTCGTGGCTTTTCTGCCGGACATCGCCGTGTGGGACGGCTGATGCGGGAGAATGACATCCGGGTTGTCCGAACGCAGTGCTTTAAAGTAACCACGAAGAGCGCTCACAGTCATGCCATTGAACCTAACCTTCTGGGACAGGACTTCTCCGCAACAGCGCTTAACCAGAAATGGACAGCGGACATCACATACATCTGGACGCGGGAAGGCTGGGTTTACCTGGCTGTGGTGCTGGACCTCTTCTCACGAAGAGTCATCGGCTGGAACCTTGATGTCCGTATGACCGCAGATCTTGCCACTACAGCGTTACAACGCGCTATTGCCTTGCGTCAGCCACCACCAGGCTGCATCCATCATGCTGATCGTGGCAGTCAGTATTGTTCAGAGGCTTACCGTCAGCTCCTTTCTGCTCATGGCTTTCTCGTGTCCATGAGCAGAAAGGGAAACTGCTGGGATAATGCAGTGACAGAAAGCTTCTTCAAAACCCTGAAAGCAGAACTCATGTGGCGACAGGCCTGGAGCACACGTCAGGAGGTCGAGCAGGCCATCACTCTTTACATCAACAATTTCTACAACGCGCAGAGGCGGCATTCCGCACTCCAGTGGAAAAGTCCTCTGGATCATGAGCGCAACGTCGCTTAACAGATACCCATGGTCCGGAACTAAACCGTGACACGTCCATTTTCCTGATGGGCCTGTATCGCGCCGAGCAGACCATCGCCGAGCGCATGAAAGCCTGCGCGATTGGTCTTCCGCCCTGGCCGGAGATCATAGCGGACAAGGCGATCGACTGGGTGGAGCAGCAGACACGGTTGGCCCTGGCGCCAAGCCAGCGTGAGGCGGTGAGCCTCGCTCTCCGCAGCAAGGTGCTGGTGATCACCGGTGGTCCTGGTGTCGGAAAGACAACGCTGGTCAACAGTATTCTGAAAATCGTTACCGCCAAAGGGATCGAGGTGCAGCTCTGCGCGCCAACGGGACGGGCGGCCAAACGTCTATCGGAGAGTACCGGGTTGGAGGGCAAGACAATTCACCGGCTCCTGGAGACGGATCCCGCCACGGGTTGCTTCAAAAGGGACGAGACAAACCCGTTGACTTGCGACCTGTTGGTGGTGGACGAAGCCAGTATGGTGGATGTGTTGCTGATGCGCTCTTTGCTGCGGGCACTCCCTGATAGTGCTGCATTGCTGATCGTGGGCGACGTCGATCAGTTGCCGTCTGTCGGCCCAGGTCAGGTTCTGGCAGATATCATTCGGTCTGGTGCCATCCCGGTCGTGCACTTGACCGAGGTGTTTCGTCAGGCCGCGCATAGCCGGATCATCACCAACGCCCATCGGATCAATAAAGGCTGGATGCCGGAGTTGAGCTCAACAAAAGGGGCGGACTTCTATTTTGTCGAAGCGGTCGACCCGGAGATCGGGTTGCGGAAACTGCTCACGGTGGTGAAAAATCGCCTTCCTGCAGCATTCGGGCTTGATCCGGTGCGCGACGTACAGGTGCTGTGCCCGATGAACCGTGGCGGCCTTGGAGCGCGGTCTCTCAACATAGAGCTACAGAAGGCGTTGAACCCTCCGGGCGACGTAAAGGTCGAGCGGTTTGGCTGGACTTACGGTCCGGGCGATAAGGTGATGCAGATCGCGAACGATTATGACCGAGACGTGTTCAACGGGGATCTTGGGGTCGTTGTTAAAATCGATCTCGACGAGAGCGAACTGACAGTTTCCTTTGATGGCCGAGAGGTTATCTATGGGTTTGGTGAACTGGACGAGTTGGTGCTGGCTTATGCGACCACGATCCACAAAAGTCAGGGCTCGGAATACCCGGTCGTCGTGATCCCTATCGCTACTCAACATTACGCCATGCTGGCGCGGAATCTGCTGTACACGGGCGTCACGCGGGGGCGGAAGCTTGTCGTACTGGTGGGGCAGAAGAGAGCCTTGGCGATCGCTGTCCGAAATGCGGGTGGTCGGCGACGGTGGTCGAAGCTGGATGAGTGGCTCAAGCCTTCAATACTTTAACGGCTGCTTCTGCCTACACTTCTGACGCAGTGATAGGCTGTCGATGATCCGAAAATAGATTGGGTTTCGATGCTTGAAATCAAAATGAGACAAGAATCTCAGGTCATCATTTGCATTATAAATGGACGGTTTAGGAAGCTGTATTGGATCAATTCAAAATTATTTGTCGCTGATATTGTTGGGATATAAAACTCCATGGAAAAATTTTTTCGAACCCGCTGGGTTATTGGATACCAAGCTAGCGAGGCGTACCCCGATGTGCTACTGCTGACCGTAAGATGAGTGTTTATGTAGATATTGCTATCCACACAATGCGCGGGCGGTGGATGTGCCACATGTTCTCGCCGGACCTCGGTGAACTTCACGCTATGGCAGCGCGTATTGGTCTTAAGCGGAGTTGGTTTCAGGACCCGCTGACGATGCGCGTATCATGGCCTCATTACGATATAGACGTTGCGAGCCGTACGATCGCCATAGGTTTTGGTGCAATTGCCTGTGACAGATATCAGACCGTGGCAATGGCCGCGATTATTCAAAGAAGACCTGACAAGCTACGGCGTATTCGTGCTTTGGCCAATCCGAATAATGCATTCGCCCCAGCTGCGCACGTTCCGGCATGGTTAATCGAGCAGGGGTTCCAGCATGATTGGGATTGGAATGAAGCCACTTCGCTACCAAAGCCAATAAAATTGATTAGCGACAACCAAGAATGTGACCGTCCAGTGCAGCAGTATTTGGAGCTACACTATTGACGTTTATTGGAGTTAATAGAACATATAGCCTGTGGAGACCCTAGAAGAGGCGTTAGAGAGGCCAGTGAACGACTATGGAATTTTCCGGGGATAGTCTCGACGCCATTCTGTTTAAACTTTACGGTGCGCTTGAAGCCAATGGTCAGCTGCATGTTGGATCGCGTGGAAAAACTCGTGAATTAATCAGTGTAATTTTACACATCAAAAGGCCTCGTGCCCGAGTAAGTATTTCCGAGAACCGGGGAAAATTTTTTAGCGCTCTAGGGGAGCTACTTTGGTATCTGTCCGGTTCAAATACTCTGAAATTCATAGAACCCTACGTGCGAGCCTATAAAGACGACGCTGTTGGTGGAATTCTTGAAGGCGCTTATGGGCCAAGGCTGTTGAATATGCGCAGTGGTATCAATCAGTTCGACAGCATCTATCAGCTACTTAAAGAAAAGTCGGGTTCGAGGCGAGCCGTCATTCAGCTTTTCAATGCTGAAGATATCGCCACGGTGCACAAAGAGATTCCGTGTACCACGACTATGCAGTTTCATCTACGCAATGGCGCCCTGCATATGTCGGTTACGATGCGCTCCAACGACGCCTACTTAGGTCTTCCCCACGACGTATTCTGTTTCACCATGATTCAAGAGATGATGGCACGTAGGCTGGGTGTCGAGATTGGGAACTACTACCAGTATGTCGGTAGCATGCATGTCTACGAGAAGCATCTACCGAGCATGAAGAAGTATGTCGAAGAAGGGTTCCAGCAGACCCGTGAGATGCCGCCAATGTCAGAGGGTAATCCTTTTGATATGGTTGAGAAGTTTTTGGAGATCGAAGGACGCCTGCGGAATAGGGAGAGTATAGTCGCTGCAGACGAGATCAATGATCCTTACTGGGCCGACATAGTTCGCTTGCTACAAGCCTTCTGGTTTCAAAAATCCGAACCAGATTATCCAGCTCGGTTGCTTGAGTTGAAGGCTCAGTTGGCCTGTGATTTTTACGCTCCGTATCTAGAAGGCAGACTCCACCTCAAGCCAAGGGCGAGCGCGAGCGACACATATCTTGTTTGAAGGATTGATTATAAATGTGGCCGTCAAAGCGAACTGAACATCAACGCCTCGTCGCGGGGCTAACAGGAGCGAAGGCTGATCAAGGGCTTCAGGGACTACCCGATATCCAGACGATCGAGACTTTGGCGATGCAATTTGTCGCTAGTCTACGCCGTGAGAAATATTACCGCCTTGTCCAACGCTCCCCCATTTCTCCGGCTCGCGCTGATCCTAACAACCTCTCATTTGATGCCGAACGAGCTGTTGCGTTCCACATTCAGCAGGGAAACATCGACGAAGCTGGCTGGCTCATCTTCTTAATGACCCATTTTGCCCGTAGGCCTGATAGCGGTTGGCGACGCCTCCAAGATGTCTATGGGATGCTCGGCGCTGGCTTATGGGACTGGCATTCAGTCACGGCTAATCCGGCAGCTTTCAATCAGTGGCTTACTCACAACTGGATGCATGTCGGTGGCGCCTTCGGAAACCATCGCAAGTACGAGAGTCTGCGCCCAGACGCGAACCGGCCTATGCAGCGTACAGTCGCTGAATACCTTGCTTGGATTGGTCCAGGTGGACATGCTACCTTTTTTGCAGCTGCGGTAATCGCGGCAGGCAACAACCCTCATACGATCTTCGACTATCTCTATCAACGGATGAGGATTTGCTCTTTCGGTCGCTTGGCTAAGTTTGATTATCTCGCGCTGATCGGGCGATATGGACTTGCGCCTATCGAGGCCGGATCCGCTTATCTGGACGGCGCGACGGGCCCGGGCAACGGCGCCCGTCTTCTTATGGATGGAAGGCCTGACAGCAGGAGATCGAATGGCGAGGTCCAACAGAAACTCGACGTCTTAGATGCGCACCTCAAGGTCGGGATGACTGTAATGGAAGATGCCCTCTGCAATTGGCAAAAAAGCCCAAAAAAATTCGTACACTTTCTAGGATAGCTCTTCGTAGGGAATGTTAATCCAAAACTTCGGCGAGGTCGTCCCAATTCCAGTGGCGCTTGAGGTAATTCATCTGGTCAGGCCGAATCATTTTTTGGTGCTGCATCTGGCCCACCAAAAGGCCAGCTGAAACATCTACCTTCGCGCTGAAGCGAAGAACCTTGTTTTTGTTGGGCGGTAGCCGCTCAAATTCTTCGACGAGTTTCGCTGGCACAATCATGCGTGAGGAGAACTCGTTGGCCTCGTGCTCGTAATCGTCGAGGTCATCTCCGTTTATGTCTGAATCAACGAAAGTTTGGGCGCCGTGAAGGATTAGATGACCGATCTCATGGAACACAGTAAACCAGAACTTGTCATCCGATAGGCCGCGGAAGCTGAGTAAGATCATGGCTTTGTCAGGTGCTACCAGTCGGCTGGCGCCTGATGCCCTGCATTTTGGTGGTGCCTTCTTTGCAACCACGGCGACGCCTGCTTCGGCACACAGTTCCTTGAGTTTAGGTAGAAAGACTTCCGGCTGCTTCAGCTTCGACAACTTGCGTATGCTGTCGAGACGGTCTCGAAGATTGTCGGCGTTCCATGGCTTCGTTGATATCAGATCTGAGCTCAGCTCGCCGTCACGGAGCCACATCAGGACAGCACCGTCATCCGAATTGAACGTCGAAGAAGTGCGGAACAGGGTGCTGGTGCAGATTTTGCCGTAACGCGCGTGCCAAGCATCCATGGTGCTCACGTTGAAGAAGCGAAGGCGTCGGCGAACTTCGTCACGCGTCGTTTCCTGAGTCCGGCGCCCCCTGGGCTTGTTCCCGGGGACAGGCAGCAAAAGCCAGTCTTCGGCCTCAACGGTAATGGCGCGATCTACCGCTCGCTCGAGGGCATCTTCGTATTGCTCCTGCCGCTTCAGCCAGAAAGATGTCGTGCCGCCTATGGCATCGGCTAATACGCTTGCATGATTAGCGTCAATGGGATGCGAACCATCAAGTAGGCCGCGCAACGTCTTAATCCCACCATCGAGATGGCGGGCGATGTCTTGGGCGTTGACGCTTCGACGAAGCATCAGAGTGCGTAATGAATCACCAGGTTTTGAGAACCAGTCAGGTGTGATGCTGAGTGCTGAATTCAAGGTAGCCTCGATATTGTCACTAGCTTCAACGCCTTTACGCTCGACCAAATTACCCGGCTATTAGCGTCCCTTTTGAAACGCGTACCAACTGCAACAAGCGCCGCAACATAGTCTGAACCAATTGAGACGGAAAGTGAATCATCCGCTAAAATTTTTATTTGATCGCCGAGGAGGTCCAGTAGCTCTTGTACGTTCTCGAAGGCACGTGCTTCCGAAATGAAGGTGATCAGAGCACCAGCATTCAAGCTACCGAAGGCCAATTCCGCTTTGTCTAGCTTGGTGCACCTGTCATGAAGCTCTTGTCCTACAAAAGAAACGGTGATCAAGATTTCATCCTTGATCGCAGACAGAATATTGCAGTTGGGATGCCACTTGATGGCCAAAAAGCGGTGGTTCCTTCTTTCATTGGGGAAGAGAGGACCCGTGAGGCTTGGATTGCTGTTTAGCCCGGATTGCATCGATCCGGTCCCAATTGCGGGCTAGTTCGTCGTTTCCAGCTGTATCCATGTGAATTTTTGACACACTGCAAAGGCTGGCAAGTGTGACCATCACTCCGCCGACTTCTTGCTGCGGATCTCCCTTTGGCCGGCCAAACACGTAATCGACCAAGGCAATCGCATCGTCACGACTGCATCCGTTGGCTTGCGCCAATTCAAGCGCCTCTTCCAGAAAACGATGAGTGCGTTCTGCTCGATCGGCCCTAACTGAGGGGGAAAAGCAAGCTTCGAGCCATTCCTCAACACGTTGTTGGTACGATGTAACGCTTGTCACTAGATTCCCACAGATCCGTTTAACCAGTCATCATGAAAGATCGACTAATCGAAATATTGCTACCATCCCCAGTATATCTTTGATTCTTAGTTGGGGTCTATGGAGTATTATATGCCTCCTCGGCGCACTATGTGAAAGCCCTATGCAAAAATTGCCTATAGGAATGCATTTCTCACCGACTGACTCGTTTGAAGCATGCAGATTGCATGCATTCCGAACGGTACTGCTGACAGGATTTTTATTGAAAAATTGTATTCCACATAAACGGCTGGCGTGGGGCCAATGTCCGGATTATCCGAAGCTTTCTGAAGGAGTTTCCGACCGGACGCCTGATTGCCCTGGAGCAGAACTTCCGCTCGACCGGTCATATCCTGTCAGCGGCCAACGCGGTTATTTCTCACGACACGAGCCGGCTGGAGAAGACCCTGTATACCGCGTCCGGAGATGGGGAGCCAGTGGATATTATGCGGCACACTGGCAGCCAGGACGAGGCCTCCGGGATCGCCGCCGAGATCGGACGTCGTGCCCTGGAAGGTGTGCCTTACGAGGACATGGCGGTGCTCTATCGGTTCAACCATCTCTCCCGGCTGCTGGAAGAGTCTCTGCTGCGCGCAAAGATCCCTTACGAGCTGGTCAATGATACCGCCTTTTGGCAGCGCGCGGTGGTTAAGGACGCGCTGGCTTTCCTGCGTCTGACATGTTTTCCGTATGAGCGGCAGTCAGACGAGGCCTTCCGTCGGATCGTCAATCAGCCCGCCCGGGGGATCGGGGCCAAGGCCATGGCGACATTCGAGCAGGTCGCGGATGACGAGGCGATCTCGCTGTACGAGGCAGCGGAGCGCACGATGCAGGGACGCACCGGCAAGGCTGCTGACAAGCTGCGCGGCTTCCTGGACGTGATTCTGAAGGGTGCCCGCAGTGACGAGCCCAGTCTGGGAGAGCGTCTGAGGGTTCTCGTAGACGAGAGCGGGTATCTCGCGATACACCAGGCGGCCGGGGAGGACGGGCGCACGGCGCTGGAAAACCTTCATGAGCTTTTGTCGCTCGCCAATGAGTTCAGCTCGGTAGAGGAACTGTTTGACCACGCAGCCCTTGGTTCGGAAAGCCGCGACGATGACAGTGTTGGCCGGGTCAAGCTCATGACCATCCATGGATCAAAGGGCCTGGAGTTCGGGCATGTCTTTCTGATCGGCTGGGAAGATACGCTGTTTCCGTCGCGCACGAACATCGACCCGGCTGAAGAACGCCGACTGGCCTATGTCGCACTCACCCGCGGCCGCCAGCGTGTCAGTGTGTCCTGGTGCGAGTTTCGTCGGGGCGAGCAGGCCAATCCGAGCTGCTTCATCGACGAGATCCCGCTCCAGGCGCGGCGGGATGGCTGGGGGCGCAATCTCAAGCGCCGTCCCGCGCTCCAACGGGGAACGGTTTTCAATCGGCAGGCTCAGAGAGAGGCGATGGGGTTCTGACCACTCACGTGCGGTGGCCGCACTGGGGGAGAGCCGAAGGTTTGTTTCGCGTAAGCACCTGATCGGAAGCGGACCTCTCTGCTAATCTCGCCGAGCTTTGTGGCTTTGCGCCTGGGTATTTGCATTTAATAAGAATTTCAAAGTTTCGCAAAATCAAGGAGGTATTTTTTTGAATTTAATTGGCACTTATAAAGAGAAATGCTTTTATTCTTGTTTTTTATAAAATAACTAACCTTTTCTATAAGTTCTGCGCTCGCTTTTGCACCAAAGTAAATTCCTCTTATGGCATTTTCATTAAGTTTTATTTCTCTCTCATGGTTTATATCTTCTTCGTTTTCTTTCTTTATCTCAATAAAGTACCGCCATTCTTTTTCGTAACTCCAGTTTGAGTCTTTTTTCCTAAAAAACTCTTTAAGTAAATCTCGCTCATCACCACGCAACATTGATAAGCGCAAATCATACGGATTGAGGGTGGGACGCTCATCGAGGTACTCAACTTTTTCAAAAACTTCTATCGGTATTTCTTTGGTAGAATATTGAATACATACACCTTCGTGGTTTGATGCATAATGTGACCACATAAGAATGTCGGAAAAGATCTCTGACAAGCACACGACGCCTATTTGTTTTATATTTTCCCTCCAACGGATTAATTGTTTTGATTTGGGTGTCCATTCCTTTTCCACTTCCTTCGGTAATTCTTTAACATAACGTCTTCTATCCACTCTGCTTGCTTTAATATTTCTTAATTTACATAATTTATTATATATCTCAGTAGATTTTGCTGTGGTTGTGGAAAGGTCTATGTAGGGAAAGCAGTCGAATGGATCATTAAAACTATTAGGATCTGCAGCCCAAAGGGAATTTCGCTCAATAAGCTTTATTATTTTCTCTATTCTTGGATCTATATATTTATATAGAAACTCTGGAAGTTCAGTTTTTTTACTCATTTACCTAGTCTTCGTTATTTTTTTTGTGGCAGTCAATTTATTGATAATATCAATGCTGATATCGAAAATCAAACTAGCTTCGACGATACGTGGAATTTAGGTCTGATGCGTCTGCTCTCGAGGGAATGGCGATCGTTATTTACGTTAACTATGAGGCGTGAGCGGGCGTCGTACTTTTTATATTCTTCAAATCACCTCTCAGTCTTTGAGACGCTGCGCTGGCAGGACCGTGATGCCTGTCAGCTTGGTCGCGACGTAGTCATCCGAATAGGTGAAGAGGTCCTGGGCAATGGTCCAGGTTGCCCATGCAGCGAGGACGTCACGGGCTTTTGTGTCTTCAGGGTCTCTCAGGATCAGATCAAGGCGAGGGTTTTTCTCCCCTTTTGTCCCAAAATCGAACACCGCGAGCCCGCGGATCGAGTGGTCGTAATCGAGGAGCAAAGCACCCTTGACCGGGCATTCGTGTGCTTTACATGCCGAGAAAAGCCAGCCCCCGGCCTTATAGCCTAGCATTTCGACCGGACGATCGGGCGGACCACCCAAAGAGGCTAATACCTGTCGCTGAAGCGTCGCAAATTCGCCCGTATGAGGTCCAACAAAGCGTTTGATTTCACCATCGAAGCCCGGACTCCAAACCAACTGATTGGTGTCCCGGCAGAACTCGGCTGTCTTGAGAGTGCAGGGCTGCGCGGTAGCGCGGGCTACAGAGCACCACGATATCTCGAAACAGATAGCAATAATGTTAAAGATCATCGATCTGGGAAGGGTCATGAGCTGTCTTATCCTCTCGGAACCGGCAAGGCTCATGTCGAGCCTGTTACATGACGTCTTTTATGCGTGGTCCAGAGGGACATCATTTTCTCCCTGAGCGGCGCCGATTGTCTTGAGGCAACGTGCCTCGCTGATGCTGCGTAAGACGTCCTCGATGCCAGCGCGATCAATCGCCGCATGCACCCGGATCAAAATCTTGCGTAAAGAGGCGGGTACACGGTGCGGGAGCGGGAGGATCCAGGTCTCCGAGTGATCAGGTTGCCAGGCTGGCGCGTAATCAAGAGGGCATGGCCCGTCTGGCCATGCCTGCCGCATGTCCCAGAGTGATCGCTCCAGTGTGCGGGAGCGACTGACCCTGACAATACGCCACGACGAGAGCAGGTCCGCGAACACGTCTCCATCAAGATGCACAGGTGTAATCCGGGCATGAAGCCAGACCGTGTGCCACCCCCCTCTGCCTGCGAGGCGCCGCCAGAGACTGAAACGCCGAGAAGCTCCGCAATTCGCTGCAATACGCTCGTGGCTCCAGGTCACATCGGTGATGTCGAATATTTCTCGATCTCGAGTTGTAGACGGATTGAACTCCTGCAGGATCGCTTCCCGGAGCCGAGCAGTCTGGTCTTCATCAAAAGGACCATAGTTTGGTGGATAGGACTTATCGAAGCTCATGGTCTCGGGCAGGCTGTCAAGTTCGGCGACCAGCTTTCCCTTCGACGCGCTGACAGCGGTAATCGACCGGATATCAATTTTTGCATGGTAAGGATCTCCCACGCGGAGAAGGGTGCGCAGCAGCTCACAAGCAGGATGGAGCGGGATATTGTCGAACGCTTCGGCAAAGCCAACCATGCGCTGCAAACGGTAGTAGGCATTTTCTTCGCGCGGATCCCGGCTGGCATCTGCCTTGAAGGGATGATCTTCAAGGTCTTTCAGGAAGGCGAGGACTGCCACCTGGGCTTTCTTCCGACGGCTGCGTTCAGAGAAATGTCGGACGATGAGAAGAGGATGCCACATCACATGACTCTAGAAACGGGTAAATACGCACGCAAGTCGGTCTGCGACGCGCCTTCTGTATTCACGCGGGGGGCGGGTGGGTTAGGGTCACATCCGGCAGGATCTGATCGGCCAGGGTGACGACGGAGTAAAAGGCGTGCAAGGAGAAGAGACGTGACAACAGAGCAAAGAGGCTCGGTCTTTGCGCGCTATGCAGACTTGAGCCAAAAGCAACTCCAGGCAGTCGCGCGGTTCATGGCGGAGCGTCTGATGACCGGATCTGCCGGTGTGGTTCCAGGCACGCTAAAAACGCTGACCGATCAGGGGAGAGACTACGCTTTCGTTCTCCTGGAAGAGGATTGTGCCTACGCGGTGAGCCCGACCGAGAGCCTCCACCTTGTGCTGGATGCAGATGGTCGTCCTTTGAGCTGTCCGTCAGAGGGTGTGCTGTATCTTTCGGATGTTGAGGGAAATGCTGTGGTGTGGCTTCTTCCGACACCGCGTTACAAGGCGTCAGATCTCGGGCTGACGGTCTGAGGGCCTCAAGTCGGGTCTGTTGCTTCAACCCCTCCCGGTCGATCCGCTGAACCGCACTCACAAACGCCTTCGTCATACTGCCCGGTATGACCGAGCAACTCATATCTCCCAAGCAGGCTGCCCTGCCCAGGGCACTCTCTTTTCCCTCCCTGAACTCTCCATGGATGCTCGGCAGCATGGTTTTCGCGGGGACACTGGTCCTCGGGTTTGGCTGGATGGTCTTTCCTTTCGATATCCAGATGGTCTGGACCATGGTTGCACAGGCCATCCTGTTCTCCCTGGCTCTCAGCGTTCTCGGAATGGATCTGCGGTGCCTATGGAAGACGAAAGCCTTCATGCCACGGTGGTACGTCCCGGTGTTCGTCCCCGTCTGGGTGGCGATTGGTCTGGCTAATTTGCAGAAGGCCTACGAGTGCATGCGGGTGGCAGGTCAGCTGTGAGGCGGCGTCACCGCACTCACAACCGGACGTGGCAGACTGTCCGCACGATGACAGCAGACAGGGCAACACAGTGAAGATCGGCGGCAACCAACCCAAAGCGCGGGTTTTCCGCAAACTGAATGCAGAGACACAACGTGAGGCCTATCAGTCTGTCCTTCAGCACGTTCGGACCTGCCTGAACCGCGGGCCGTACAACGTTCTCGAACTGCGGGCGAACCTCACGCCCGAGCAGGCGGGCGCTCTGCCTGATGCCCTGGTCACGCTTGCAAGAGCCGGAGAAATCGCAGCCCTGGGGCACAGTGTCTACGCCCGCGTGCCGTGGATGCCCGCGACAAGGACTGTCGTGACGTCGCCTATTCATGACCTCGTCTTTGCGTCCCTGACCGAGCACGAAACCGCTGGGGAAATTGCACCCTGGCTTGGCCTGAAAATTGCGGTTGTGCGTGAGGCGCTCGAGGCCCTGGAACAGGCGGGCCTGATCGAGGAGCGACTGGATCCCCGTCGACCCAATCGCTATCGGATCGTCTCGCCTCATATGGCCAAACATATCCGGCAGGGCGCACAGGATCGGACGTTCACCGATATTGCCCGGCACGGCTGATCGATGGCGGTGAAGGCCTTGCGGGAGGTTATCCCCGGATCCGGTGGACAGCGTTGTGGGCAACCGGGGGGAGGACGTGTGGATTCACGTTCCGTTCGTACCGGGCATCGTCGGGTGACCCTTTCGATTGCCAGCGAACTGTCTGTCATCGGCTGGAGTGCGCGTCAGGCCGCGCGCCGATCCGGGGTTTCGAAAGACCGCATCCTGCGCTGGCAGGACGGGCAGGGGCAGGCTGAGCCACCCGCTGGCGCGCGCTGTCCCGCCTCCGGGTAATCGCCCCCCGTTAAATGGCTATGCGATCACCAGTGCCCTGATCACAATCGGCTGGTCCGAGCGCGTGCTCGCCGAGCGCCTGGGGGAGCATCGCACAGCCCTCCGCCGTCTGATCGCAAGTCACGGGCATCTTCCGGTGAGAGAGTCCCGCTGGCTGGAAGCCCTGGCAGACGGGCATCGCGATCTGCCCCGGCCACACGCCCCCATCTGCCTCTCACCCGATCTCTGAAAGGTTGATCATGTTGCAACGCGTTTTCGTCCCTGAAGATTCTCAGGACAATCAGGGTGCCGTCGCAGGCGGCATCGCTGCCGAGCGGCTGCGGTCCATCATCGAACGGGTCGAGCGCCTGGAAGAAGAGCGCAAGGCGCTGAGTGGTGACATCAAGGATATCTTTGCCGAAGCCAGGTCGGCCGGGTTCGACGTCAAGGTCATCCGCATGATCATCCAGCTACGCAAACAGGAGCCCGCAGAGGTCGAGGCT
Organism: Gluconobacter sp. P5B12; assembly: GCF_018812035.1. Lineage (NCBI taxonomy): Bacteria > Pseudomonadati > Pseudomonadota > Alphaproteobacteria > Acetobacterales > Acetobacteraceae > Gluconobacter > Gluconobacter sp. P5B12. Next base: position 78,089 of record NZ_JACRVV010000009.1, read on the forward strand.
CAGGAAACCCTTCTGGAGATTTACCGCCGTGCCCTGGGAATGTGACGCCATGCGCAACGTACCGGTCCGGGAGCGCGTTGCGGAAGTGATCAGCGAGGTTCTGGCAAGCTGGCCGAGTATTGGCCTGCTTCTGTTTGCGTTTGTCGTGCCCCGTCTCGGCGCTCTGATCGGACCTGTCTTTATCCTCGGCGGAGGCCTCGAGGCCCTGATCAAGGTTGGGGGACCGGAGATCGGCCATGACGGCCGGGATTACGGACTGGAGCGCCGACGCAGTGCCGTGTTCGCGAGCCTCGGTGCGGTCCTGCTCCTGCTGTCCCTCTCGCGCCTTTTTCCGGGAGCCGGCCTGTGACGTCCTATTCTGCACATGCGGCCTGGTCGCCGACTGTTGTGACCACCGTTCGCTATACAGGTCTTCCGGACAGGAACGCGCCATCGGCGACGCCGCCCCGCCGTGTCGGCCGGTTCAGCTGCATCGCCGGAGGCATGCTGTTTCTTGTGACAAACGCGACCGACGGGTTCTGTGCCCTGGATCAGGTTGCGGGACCGCAATCGTGGCACCTGCACGCCCTTGGCAAGCCGCTGCTCGCGCTGAGCTTCTGGCCGTGGATGCTTCTCCCCTGCGTTACACTGGCTCTGGTCAAGGTCGCCGAACGTCTCACGGGTCTGGTGCCGGCATCTGGAGACCGCAGTCGTCGCAAGGTCAGGATTGTCGTGACCTGTGTTGCCCTTCTGCTCGGCGGCCTCGCCCGCTGTCTCCTGCATCCGGCCTGAACGGACTCACATTTAGTGTCCGTAGAATGAGCCGACGCAATCGGAAGAGGTGACATGCCGGAACTTCAGACGCTCCTCAAGGAAGTCGTAAGACGTCCTGCAACCTATGACGCCCAGAAGGGTCCTCCTCTCGCCAGCCTGCTGGGGCAGCTCGCCCGCGGCGATGGCGGTCATGGACAGCGTGTCGGTCGACTGGCGGGTCTGATCGGTCATCTTGCGGGCAGCGGGCTGTGCGCCAGCGCCGTGGATCTTGCAGGCCGACTGCACGATGCTGGCAAGCTCCTCCTGCCAGACAGCCTGCTGAATCATCCCGGAGTGTTCAGCTCCCGCCAGATGACGGTGATGCGCCAGCATCCCTCTATGGGTCTCGGGGCCCTGTTTCATCTTTCTGCCGATGTGCCGACGATCGTTCATGAGGTGGTTCTGCTCCACCATGAGCGGTATGACGGAAAAGGCTATCCCTTTGGCCTGCAGGGTGACGCCATTCCGCTGGCTGCCCGGATTGTCGGGCTGGCCGATGTCGTCGACGCCCTGCTCTCGAAACGCTCGTACAAGTCCGGATGGTTGCCCCGACAGGTTAGAACCTTCCTCCGGGAGCAGGCCGGGACAGCCTTCGATCCGCGGCTCGCAGACCTTGCGGCGGAGGCTTTTGAGGATCTTCTTGCGATCCGCCAAAGCGCCGCTCAGCCGGTGCGCGGCTATGTTCCACTGCCCGCCCAGGTCCCATTTTCTTCACGCACCATCAGTGTTCGGAACCACACCCCATGATCTCACTCCCTGTTCCTCCCGCAATCCAGACGTCGTCTCACCTAATGGCGCCCCTCAAGGTCCTCGCCCGGGAAGCCGACCGCCTTCTGGCGGATGACCGGAGAGAGGAAGGTCTGGCCATGATCGAGGCGCTGTACCTGCAGGCCGAAGCCGTCGTGCAAAGAATGAGCCTGTCCCGGGAGCATTGAGAAAGCCACCGAGGAGAAGAGAGCAGACAAGGGAAAGCCTGAACCCATCGTAACCCGTGCCGAGTGGTACCAGCACGGGTTGCGCTTGTGGATGGGTCTTACTGCGGCGAGAAGGAACTGCCGTCCCCGGTCGGAGCCGCCGGTTTGGCGTCAGAGGTCATCTGGCCCGGCTTGGTCGAATGCTCGACATCATAGGCCGTGGCCTTCTCTTCGTAGGAGCCCTTGGCGCCCGGATGATCCTTGTCATACAGCGCGGCTTTCTGACGCGCTTCCTTGCGATGCTCGTGGCGGACATACATGCCCGTCACACATCCGCCCATGGCGCCAAGGACGCCATGATGATTGGCGACATGGCCGCCGACCGCACCGGCAGCACCGTATTTCACGCAACCGCCCGGTTCCGCCTGGGCGGCTGTCAGTGTCGTGGTCATCAGGCCGGCTGCAACAGCCAGCATCAGCATCTTCTTCATCGGGATCTCGCGGTTTGATGTGTGGCCGGCATGAGGTCGACCGCCCTTGCGCAGAGAAAAACAGTCGAAAGCTCAGAGAGTTGCTGCGAGGAGCTGAAACACGGGGTCAGGAGAAGCGGAAGACGGGTCAGGAGAGGAAAGGGGCCAGCCACAGGCCGTCCGGCCGCCACAATGGTCCGGCCGCACGCGGCCCGCGCCCAGGAGGGCGCGCCATTGTCCCGTCCAGCCATCTGCGTCTGCGGGAAAGCGTCTGAAAAAAGAAAAGGATGTTTTCCGTGGCTACTGCCGTCACAACAGTCTTCACGCTCACCGGCCCGCAGGATCGTCTGCGCCAGATCGCCGAAGAGCGCGCCTACCGGACCTGCGCACCGGACCAGATGGCGTGGGAGAACGACACCACGCTGGTGATGACCCTCGAAAACGGGATCGGAACGTCCTGCCTTGACCACGGCCACGGGCTGTCCGACGACTATCCCGATGTCAGTATCCGGGGCATGGAGTATTTTGACTGCTTCGATGATCCGGGCTTTGCCAAATGGCAGGGCGGTCAGCTTGTCTATGAGGCTGATCTCATCACCGTCTTCGGACTCCTGTTTCCGACCGACACCTCAAAAGACTGGCCGGGCTGTAGCGCTAGCTTCTGGCACAGGTCTCCCGCTCTTACAGCGGCTATCGCCGAGAACTGTCCGGACTTTGACCTGATGCCGTTGCGGCAACTGGCAGGGCCAGCGCCCGGATGGGTTCAGACCTCGGATGGCTTCGCCACCCTTTTCTTCCGGCTGCCCTCAACACCCGCCGCGCAGGATGGCCTCGGCGTGATCTTCTATCCGGGGATCGGCAGGAGTACCATGCTGACAGGTATCGACCGTTTCGGCGGCGTGGCCCGGTTCCGGCGTCAGGCCTATGGACAGATCAGCGCACAGTGTCCTGAACTGCGTGCTGTCCTGCGGGACTGCTGGAAGGCTGACGAGAAGAAAAGGCGCAAGGCCCGTCAGGAGCAGAAGGTGCTGAGGAGGAGATTGAAGACGGCAGAGCAGGAGAGAGGGGATAATGTGTTTTCTTTCTTCGATACTGACTCGTGGGTGATCTGAAGGGCAGAAGAAAAGAAGGATCGGGGCGGCCCTGCAGGGTTCGCGCGCTCTATTCCGCTAGGCTCCTGCGTCGCCAAGCTCCACCGAGCCCCGACGTCCAGCCGCCCTCAACCGGGCGTCTAGCCCTCGGGTCTCGGCCCTTCCGGGTAACGGCTTGCCCGCGTCTTTTTCCAACGTCGGACGGCCCTGGTCTGGGTGATCTGTCGGTGAGACGGCTCCTCAMCCTCTCCCGCCAGTCCTTCGGACTGTCCGGGGAGGCACGTTACAGGGAGGCGGCCTCGCATCCAGCGTTCATTCTGACAGTCGCCGTGCCAGTCCGTAAAGCCTCTCCGCGACCCTCGGCGGCAGGTGTCAGGCCCGCGTCTGCTGCAGGGCCGCACGCGACCCCGCATCAGCCGCAAGCCTGCCCCCTTGCTCAGGACGCTCCGGGCCTGACGGCCTATCCCGTCGCCCGTCTTGGCCGGTGGCAGGATGGGCTCAGGAAAACGCCACCGTCGTTCCACTCTCGTCGCCGTCACTGTGCTCGCCGCACGGGCAGGATGGGTCTAGGAAAACATCAAATATCCTTTGAGTAATCAGCAAGTAAAACGACTTTTCATACGGCTTTATTTCTTCGGAAACGGCGGTTTCCTGCCGTTTTTCGTTGACCGATACCAAGTAAAAACCTATTATATATTCATGGACAGAGGCAATAACGCCGAACAAGTCCAGTCGATACGTTCCCTAAGTCTTGGAGGCTCTCATGGCTGGTTCCGTTAACAAAGTCATTCTCGTTGGCAACCTTGGTAAAGACCCGGAAGTCCGCAATATGCAGTCCGGGTCCAAGGTCGTGAGCTTTACACTCGCCACGTCTGAGACTTGGAATGACCGCCAGAGCGGCGAACGCCGTGAGCGCACCGAATGGCACCGTGTCGTCATTTTCAATGAGCGTCTGGGGGACGTCGCAGATCGGTTCCTCCGTAAAGGTCGCAAGGTCTATCTCGAAGGCGAACTGCGCACCCGCAAATGGACCGATCAGGGCGGTCAGGAGCATTACACGACAGAAGTTGTCGTTGACCGGTTCAAGGGTGAACTGGTGCTGATTGACAGCAACCGCGGAAGCGAAGGAGGCGGCTGGGGCCAATCGGATGAGGAACGGGACGATCAGGCGCCATTCTAAGGTACTCAGTTCACTGCACGGTCCTGCCAAAGGACCGTCCCCGTTCACTCTCCTCACAGGAACCGGCGCTATGACCACCCAAGTGACTTTTCCATGATGCTGCCGACACTGCCTCCCAGACCTCCCACGTCCACGCAGCACACAACCGAGCGCGTGAAGCTTTTCGCAAGCGGCTGCCAGAGCCTTGCGCTGGCAATCCTCGGGGCGGGGATTGTGGCTCCGCTCTTCACGGGAGCGGCCGTTCCAATGTGGCAGCGTCTGGCAGCCGCGCTTGCTGCCGCCGCTTTTGAAATTGCCGCGTGGACGCTTCTGGGCTATATTCCGAACACTGAGGTCACGCCAACGGAGACCGAACATGATGAATGAGTTTTTCCCAAACCTGCTGATGATGCTCGCCGCGTTTGCAGGTGGCTGCGCTCTTTTCGGCTGGATTGCTAGCCGGTTACTCCCGACCGCCAGCCCACGACAGAAGCGGCATAGTCCTTCCTGACAAAGCGACACAGGCGGCCTTCGGGCCGCTTTTTTTTGTCCGCTCGTTTAGTTCAATCAGGCGGACGCGCCTCGCCGGCGCGAGTTTTGATGCCCCCAGTGCTCGCCCCCCACAGGGGGGCTGCGCCAGGACAGCAGAAAAAGCTAGACTGTGCCCATGTCACGAAACAACGCAATCCGCATCGGCGCTCTGGTCATTCAGGTGGCCGTTCTTCTCCTGATCTGGCAGGGATTTCTACATCCAACCCGGGGAGGTCTGCTGGTGCTTGCCGTGGGTTTTGTGGTGCTCTTTCTGACCCGGGACTCTTCCGGGAAAAAATCAGGGCAGTGAGCAAAGAAAGCAAAAGAGGATTTGGGGCGGCCCTGAAGGGTTCGCGCGCTCTATTCCGCTAGGCTCCTGCGTCGCCAAGCTCCACCGAGCCCCGACGCCCAGCCGCACTCAACCGGGCGTCTGGCCCTCGGGTCTCGGCCCTTCCGGGTAACGGCTTGCCCGCGTTCTTTTCCGATGACGGACGGTCTTGGTCTGGGTGATCGGTTCGTGAGACGGCTCCTCAACCTCCCCGGCCAGTCCTGCGGACCGTCCGGGGAGGCACGTTCCACGACGGCGGCCTCGCATCCAGCGTTCAGTCTGACAGTCGCCGTGCCAGTCCGTAAAGCCACTGCGCGACCCTCGGCGGCAGGTGTCAGGCCCGCGTCTGCTGCAGGGCCGCACGCGACCCCGCATCAGCCGCAAACCTGCTCCCTTGCTCAGGACGCTCCGGACTTGACGGCCTGTCCCGTCGACCGTCTTGGCCGGTGGCAGGATGGGCTCAGGAAAACGCCACCTCCCTTCCACTCTCGTCGCCGTCAGTGTGCTCGCCGCACGGGCAGGATGGGTCTAGGAAAACGACAGGTATTCATAAAGTCATCAAGAAATCTTTTTACTTGTCATGTAAAAATAAAACTCGTTTTATGGCGGTTTTYCGCTCTTTTTCTCTTGTCATGAAACGCCGAAAAGGCTATCTTTTACTTGTCGAGAGGGATTGGTCCTCAAGACAAAGCGCCCCGGTTAGTGCTGGAACACCAAGCCGGGACTTCGCTAGACTAGAAAGGTTGTTTTCATGTCCGACGCATCCAACACCATGTCCCAGAACGCTTCTCAGGGCAACTATTCTCCCGCCGCCGTCCGTCGCTTCAACGAAGCCCAACGCCGCACCAAGGCTCTTGCCTCTCCGGGGCTGGCCGACATTCTCCGCCTCGTTCCGTCTGAAGACCAGATGGGAAAAATCGTGCTGGCGTTCGGCGTCGAAGCCGGTGACGTTGACGAGCTGACCGGGGCAGGGTCCAACATGGTCCGCGAGCAATACGACCTGATGTTTCCCATTCTCGTAACCTATATCCGGGGCGAGCAGAATTTCAACGGTCTGCGGATGCACCTTGACCGCGTGGTGGATGGTCTCATCCGGTCCGCCTATGGCGCCGCGAACTTCTATGAAAACCGCCGCATGATCGCCAAGGATGCCGCAGACAGCTACGCCAACGGCGACCGCGACGAAGACCGCATGGGCGTGGATGGGGCAGATAACCGCGTGGACGGTCTGCGCCGCATCGCCGCCGAGAATGGCGCGAAGGCTTACGCGCTGTCCTGCGTCGCTTCCGGCGCATGTGCCGCCTATGAGGAACTGATGGGTCAGGCGTGGAAGCCTTACACCCGCGACAATGGCCGCAGCCTCTCCCGTGACGTCGCTGCCGTTCAGGCTGATGCCATGGGCTTCTAAGTCAGGCCCGCCGCGCCCACAGGGCGCGGCCTCTTCCTGTCCCTCTGCACATCGAAGAGCGACCGGCCCCGCCCGGTCGTGGAGCCTGTCCCATGTCTCACGCACTCGCCCACTATGTCCCCGACGCCAGCGCCAAGAGCCTTCCCCTGAGGAGGCTGGAGCACCTTGCGCGTGGCTTCGCCATTGCGGATGCCCTCATGACCTTTCTGGAAAATACCCGCTTCGATGCCAGCATTGAGAAGGCCGCAGACGACGCGCGCGCCGCTGGTGCCACCCCTGCCGAGATCCGGGCCGCCTCGAACGGCCTCGCCTGATCGGCCTCGGCCAGGTCCACACACGCAAAAGGCGGCTCCCCAGGGAGCCGCCTTTTTTGTTGTCCGGCCAGACCGCGCCAAAATGGACACAACCGCGCAAGCGCGGCTGTGACGTATGCTGCGTCAGGGCTTCGCCCTGGCGGTGTCTGCGCGAGAGCTCACGGCCAAGACAGCGTCGGTACGGCCACAGACACGAGGATCGCCAGACCCGTCAGTCCTGCGACAGACCAGACCAAGGCCGCATGGCTCTCGAAACGAACGAAAAGATAAAGGCCGATGCAGGACACTGGCAGCACTCCGAAGGCACCAACGGGAAATGCAGCAAAGCCCAGTGATGGACCGAAAAGCACGCGGGTACACGCGCCACCAAGGAGGGAGAGGCACCCACTTCCCCAGAGCACCAACCGGAGCGGGCTGGCGTAAATCTCCCGCAATGAGTCCGACCCGGAAACAAATCGTGCGATCGGCGCAATCCGCAAGCGGATCACGCCGATCGCATGACCCCTGAAAGACGCGAAACCTTTCCAGACTCGCCCGACCGTCATGACCGACTGTCCCCGATGCCCTGAGAGGGTAGCGTCAGGGGGCACCACTGCATCCCGGTCGGTTTGTCATACTGAAGGTGCTCGGAGCAGAAATGACCTCTCACGGTCTTTTCCGAGGAAACGCGGCTCCCGCTCCAGTAGCCCAGTGTCACAAGACCGGCCGCGATGACAAAGGCCACGAAGATACGGTTCCAGCGGATCTGTCGGTAAAACAGTTCCTCGTTCTCAGGAAGGCGCTTCTTGAGGGCCTTGAACAGATCCTCCTGCTGCGCCACGGCATTTTTTGTCAGTGCCTGTTCGATGCTTTTGACAATCTGTGCCACGGCCGCCGTCTGTTCCCGCTCGAGGAAAATTTCCTGTGTGCGGATCCGGTTCTCTCCAGACGCCTTGAGGCTTTCAACCTGTTCGACCCCGCGTGTCAGCTGCTCCCGGAGGTCCGCCAGTCCCGTTTCAGCAGTCCGCGAGGCCGCAGACAGTGCCTCAGCCGCCCGGTCGAACCGTGCACTGGCCAGACTGATGCCCTCAGACTGGGACATCATGATCAGACCCAGAGGGCTGGAGGGCTCTATCCCCGCATCATGCAGGCTTGCCAGAAGGCGCTCACGCGCCTCCTGTGCGGTCGAGGGGGTGAGGCTGCTTACGGCAGCCATTCGGCCACGCCTTCTTCCTTGATATTGTGCTGGAACGCTTCAAGCCACTTGACCGTCATGTGCTTCCACAGGGGATTGACCATGGTGCCGTCAGCCTTCGGCTTGCCCGCCACCACGTCGAAGACGTTCATGTCATCACCCTCCAGATACTTCATGCACGTCAGCGCAGGGAAAACGATCGGACGCACACCGGCCGCCTCCATTTCCTCTAGGCGCGTATCTTTTTTCAGCCAGAGAAACGGATCAGCAGAGCGTGTAGAGGATCGGAAGAGACCTTCGTTCAGGAAGAGGATTGAGTCGCCGTTATTGAAGGCGCCAGACTTCCAGATGCGGTAGACGTGATCGAAATCGTCCCGCTCCGGGCCAGTGAAATACGCAAACGTCGGGCTGACGCCATTCGCTTTCAGGAAGTCGGCCAGATGGGACTCTGATGCCAGTTCTTCACTGACCCGGTCGCCGCCGCCCATGTCGATGGCAAGGGAGGCGTTGTGTTCAAGAGCCTGTGCGAGCGTGTTGGCCAGCCAGAGCTTGCTCTCTTCCAGTTCTGCGTTAGCCGGGCGCTCGACACCGTGCTTGCCTTCCGGCGGAAACAGCTTGGACAGCATCGGATTGTTTGGATCGCCATCTGCCGCCAGAACGTCCCGGCCTGCCTGTATGGCCCAATGGACGAAAATGGCGAGCGCGAGGCTCCCGCCGCTTCGACCCCGAGCGATACGCCAGACGGCGCGCCGCCGTGGGGGCCCCTTCTTGGGGGGCGTTGTAGGCTTTTCAGTCATGATGCCTGTGTCTCCTGCTGATGCGGGAAAGTGTCCCGTCCCAGAAGGATCTCACAGGCCGTTGTGAGTGCGGTTAACCCGGCTCAGTACAGGTTCGGGATGCAGCTCTTGGCACCGCGCATGACGAACTTTTCTTCCGGCGTCATGGTCAGGTTTGTCGGATGGCGATGGCGCAGAAGAAGACCCACGTCCCGCAGCCATTCTTTCTCGTACTCGTAGTTTCGCTTGCTGGGATATCCGGGCAGATCGCCGCCATATCGCCACGCGCTGCCTGTGTACCGATTGATATCACCGTCCCGGACTGGGGCCAGTTTGGGGTCAACGGGTAGATAGGCACGGTTCGAAACGCCTTTGAGCACCGGAAGATCCAGCGTGATGAACTCTGATGGATCAGACGACTCAACGTCGCTCTGCTGTGTTGTCGCGGCCTGCTGCTGGGTGCGCTCCTGACGCTGGACTGCCGCCCTGGAATGAGCGTCCTGCACCTCGATCCGTTGGGCTGTGGCAAAGCTCTGGGCCCGGTCTGCTTCCTGCATCCGCTGAGACAGTGTTCCAGCCTCAACCGCTTCGGCATCCCGGCTCGCCTTCGCAGCCTCACGGGCTGCCTTCTTTTCTTCGGCCAGTCGCTCTGCGGCGGCTGCCGCATCGGCATGGCGTTGCCTACGGGCCTCGAGTGTCTTGCCGACCCGGTTCCAGAGCAACTTGGCGCATCCTACAGACGGCGCTTCACCCTTCGCGTTCGTCAGGCCGACTTCGGCAAACCACGCACACAGGGCTTTCCAGTTCAGACGCCGACCATCGAGAGCTGTCAGAAGCTCATCGCGGTGTGCTTCCATCCAGACACGCAGAGACGTCGCACCAGACGCTCTTTCAAGCGCTCCGAGAGCTCCCTCAATTCCGATGCTGGCGGCAGTCATGTGTATCCTCACAGGGGCTTGCTGACGCGGCTACTGGCGTCTGAAGGACACTCTAGAACGATATCGCGATGGTATCAACAGGTATCGCTTCGCTATTATGAGGGTATCAAAAGGGTATCACGAGAGTATCAGCCTTTTTCTTTTTCCATATACAAATGCACCCTTTCGGGTGCGGTCCCTGCGGGACCACCAGGAAACCGGATCAGGGGACGCCGCTCGATGCTCTTGAGAGGGTGCTTTTCGTTGTGCTGTAATTGCTGTATATTACGACAACGACAGCGCTGATGTATGTCCAACGGAGCGGAGGGCCCGACAATGCGTACCTTTTCAACCAGTGATCTGTCCCGGAAATCGGGAGATATTATCGCCAGCGCGCTCCAGGGACCGATCGCCATCAGCCAGCGCGGAAAGCCCCGTCTGGTGGTGTTGAGTGTCGAGCAGTACGAGGCGCTCAGACAGTCGCAGCCCGACCGCCGCGTGTCTGGAGCTACAGCCGATATGCCCGCCGATCTGGCAGAGGATGTCGCGCAGGCCATTGATGCGTTCCTGTCTCCGGACAAGCGCTGACCATGAGCGCCGTGTTCGAGCCCGGTACGGTCCTGCACTACCCCTATCTGTGGCATTGGCAGGATGCACAGGGTGAGACAGAGGGGCGCAAGGACCGGCCAGTCGCCGTAGCCGTGCTGTTCGTCGGCCGGGATGGTCAGGACTATGTTCTGCTGCTGCCTCTCACCACGCAGAAGCCAGCGGAGGGACGACAGGCCATCGAGATCCCGGCAACGGAGAAGCCGCGTGCGGCGCTCGATCAGAACCGAAGTCAGTGGCTCATGCTGGATGAGTACAATCTCGATCCGGTCAAGGGATCGTATTACCTTCGGCAGTCCGCCGTGACAGGGCAGTTCAGCAAGGCGTTCATGCGGACGGTTCTGGAGCAGTTCCGCAGCCTGTTCCCGCAGGCAAGGCGTGTGGCCCGTCATCCCTGACGCGTCCTGCTGACCCCCGCCGACCGCACTCACAACCCAGGATGGGAGAATGCCTCTTTCAGTAAGAAGGAGCTGACCATCCGTGTCTGACGTCGAAGACTTTACGCTGCCTCACCCCCTCAAGGGGCAGAGCCAGTTTGAACTGCTTGTCATGACCCGTCTTAACCAGTTCGGGGAAATGCTTGCCCAGATCCATCAGCTGGTCAGCCCGCCTGATACGCCACAGGAGGGAGAGGGACTGCACGAGGTCATGGTTCGCATGGCGAACGCATTGGACCGCCAGGGCAGTGTCATGGAGCAGCTCTGCGAACAGGTTGCGAGGCTTGAGCGCGGGAGCGGCGAAGCGGCCGAGCAGGCATGATCACTTACCGCAAGCTTTCTGCGGCCGGGGCCGGGAAGCTCATCGTCGCCTATCTGCGGGAGCATCAGCTGGAGCCGGAAAAGGATGCCCGGTTCGAGCGGAACGGCGAGAAGAGCCAGTTTGAATCCGGTGATCGCCTAAACTCCTATTACACCGGACGCGATGCCCGCGGAAGTTGGGCCCCTGATATGAGCGAACGGATTGCCAATCAGCTCGGCATTGATGTGACGACGCGCCCGACCGATGAAGCCCTCGCACGTCTGTTTGAGGGCAAGCGCGCTGACACGGGGGAGAAATGGGCAGGGGCTCATGCGAACCGAGAGATTTCCGGGATTGATTTCACGGCCGCCCCGGACAAGAGCGTCACCCTTGCTGCAGAGTTTGCTTCCACGAAAGCCGAGCAGGCCCTCATTTGGTCCGCCATCCATCAGGCGAATGACCGTGCCATGGCATTTATCGCCAAGGAGATCGGGATTGCACGACGTGGAAAGGGGGGCGTCTCGTACAACGAAGGCGGGGATGTTGGCTGGGTCTCGTTCCGTCATTACACGGCACGACCGGTCATGAAGATCCAGGATGGCGCACAAGGCCCCACGGCGGCGGTGGAAGTTCTGGTGCCGGGGGATCCACAGGCGCATATCCATAATATCATGTTCAACGCGGTCGCCACGGAGAGCGGGCACCTCGGGTCTCTGGACAGCAAGCGCGTGACCGGGATGACGTCGCATATGTTTGGCGGATACTTCCAGGCCGAGCTGGCCTCCGAGCTCCGCAAGCTGGGTATTCGGGTGGACGTGGATGCACGCGGTAAGGCTGTCGTCGTCAGCGGTATCCCCGAAGAAGCCCGCGAGCTGTTTTCAAAGCGGAGCAAGCAGGCCGAGCGCATGGCCAAAGCCTTCGTCAAGCGGCAGGGCGGGGACTGGAAGGCCATGAGTGCCGAGCAGAAGTTCAAAGTCCTGCATCAGGCCAATCTGACCTACCGGTCGAAAAAATATACCGGACGCAATGAGCGGGACATCTGGCGGGAGGAGGCCGATGAGATCGGCTGGCACCATGACACGGTCCTGACCGATGAGAAGACAGTTCTGCTGTCCCAGGCCGAGCGTTTCGAGAAGGCTTACGGGATTGCGGCCAAAATGCTGGCTGACGAATTTCGCACGGCCGCTGTCATCGACCGGGACGCCTTCCGGACGCATGCCGCGCACGGTCTCATTGCGGCTGGCATTGAGGGGATGGAGGACGTGGAGCGGGTTGCCGATATGATCCAGGAACGCGGCATTGAGATCGACAGCCAACAGGTCCGCTTCCTTGAGCGCGAGCAGGATGGCCGCCTCCGGGTCGCCACAAGTGTCCAGCTCGCCGTCGAAAAGGACATGGCCCGTCTTGCCGGCCTGTCTGCGCGGACGCGGGACGGTGCACTCAGTGACGAGCAGATCGCCGCAGCCGTCGCCCGGTCGGGTCTCGACTTCACGCGCGAGCCGGCACACGGCGCCGCACAGCTTGCGGCCATCAATGCGCTGGGTCAGGCAGGTGGTCTGGGCTTCCTGATCGGTGTCGCCGGATCCGGTAAAACGACGCTTCTGAAGCCTCTGGTCGACGCCTGGCAGGAGGACGGTCGCACCGTCATTGGCGCGGCCATTGCCTGGCGTCAGGCCGATGCGCTGAAGGATGCGGGCATTTCCCAGACCTACGCGATGACACCCCTTCTGGACGGTCTGGCGCAAGGTAAGATTGTCCTCGATCGGCAGTCGGTTCTTGTCCTTGATGAAGTCAGTCAGGTCTCCCCGCGTCAGCTGCTTGAGATCCTCCAGCTTCAGCAGGAAAAGGGCTTTGCCCTTCGGGTGGTGGGCGACCGGGAACAGGCACAGGCGATCGAGGCCGGTGACGCTGTGGAACTGCTTTTGCGGGTGATGCCCAAAGAAGCCCGTCCGGAGCTATTGAGCACGATCCGCCAGAAGTCGGCGCGGGGTCGGCAGATCGCCAGCATGTTCCGCAGTCCCGGCCGCGATCTGAGCCAGACCGAGGACGAGCAGAAGAAAGCCGATATTGCGCGGGCGCGTGAAGCCATCGACATGAAGCGCAAGGACGGCACGATCCGACTTGTGGGGGGCGACCATGACCAAGTCGTCGAGCAGATCGCTGACCTGTATCTTCGACGCCGCGACATGCTGACGCAGGCCGGATCGGAGCGGGGCATCACCATGTCGGCGCCGACCAACGAAGACGTCATGGATCTCAGCCGTGCCGTCCGTGACCGGCTACGTAGGCGCGGCGAGATCGGGCAGGAGGAAATCGTCAAGGCCGCGATCGATCAGCGTGGCGTCACGTATGAGTTGCCTCTCGCTGTTGGCGACCGGGTTCGGTTGTTTGCAAAAACCAGCGTCCGGGTGGACACAGCCCACGGGCGCCGCTGGCGTGATCTGGGTTCGAATGGTAACTTCACGACCGTCAAAGGCTGGTCCGATGAGGGACTGGTTTTGCAGAATGCGAAGGGACGGGAAGGGCTCGTGCCCTGGACCCGACTGGCCGACCCGAAGACCGGACGCGTCCGTCTGGGCTTTGGTCACGCCATGACGGTCGATGCGGCGCAGGGTGTGACATCCGACGAGCATATCAACGCCATGCCGCGTGGATCCTCGGCCATGACAGGCTTTACCTCTTACGTTGCCGAAAGCCGACATGTGCATCGCTGCTGGACGGCCGTGTCGGAGGGATCTCTCCGGGAGGCCGAGACGTTTTCGCGGGCTCTGGGCGACATCCGGCCGGTGACGGTCAACGATCTGTATGACCGTCTGGCGTCGGATATGGGACGTCATCCCTACAAGTCCCTGGCCGTTGATCTGGCAAAAGCCCGTCTTGCGCACGAAGAAGCCAATACGCGCTGGATCCGGCAGAACCACGTCAATGAGCGGACCCGGCAGAAGGGGCAGTCACCGGGCGGTCAGGTGCGTCGTCAGGTTGAGGAAGCCCCGATCCGGGATGTCCCGCGCGCGCAGTGGGACGATGTCAGTCGCAAGCTGCGCAAGGCCGGGTATGCCGCGCAGGATGCCCTGAATGCAGCGCGGCGAGTTGAAGATCTGCAGGAGCGTCGGAGAGCGCAGCAGGCCGAAGACCGGGAGCGCGATCGCACGCGGGTTCGTAGCACAGGACGAGGGATGTAGGTTCGAAGAGTGAGGCGGCGCGGGACATGCTGCCTCAGTTGCTACAATGTGCTTTTATGTCGTGCTAATATGCACTTAAATTTTTTTCTCGGTGTGAAGCGGTATTACATATGTCGATTTTGCGAATATTTTTCTTCATTAAGATGTTTTTTCTCTTTTTAGGAGTTCCACTTGCTTTGGCGCATGACGCGACTGCTACCCGATCTCAATATATCGAAACCATATTCGTTAGAGCTCCTCTATCTACTTCAAGATTTTCTGTAAACGAAACAACCCTTCCAATATACAGTTGCAAGTTTATCCATAAAACAGATAACGAAACCGGAACGATCTACCAAAAGCTTTTAAAGTATAGGCTGAATCGATCACCTTTACAGAATGTCAAAGATGTTTGGAATGGGATATATATTCAAGATACTAATGGTAATAACAAGCATAGTATTTTATTCGAAAAATCATTCACGAACCAAGATTATATTAAAGGAAAAATTGACGGAATCTCTGTGTTGTTTTCGAAGGATTCGTACGAATATTTCAGAAATTGGCTATCTGATAATAGAACTTACTTATTTGCTGATTCCAAGGAGTGCCGCTGATTTTGGTGCAACGAAGAGAGGTATGTTTTATACATGAGGGAGCATAGATGCCTTAGACTTGGCAGTGCTACCATCAACGAATGGAGACGTCTGATGGTTAGACACGTCGTGAGGCAGAGGACGGGGGATGTAGGTTTGAAGAAGGAGGCGGCACGGGACATGCCGCCTCAGGTGCTATGCGAGTTCTTTGCCACGCGCATAAAGATTCAGGGCGTGCGTGATTGCCTCGACGGCCGCCCGCTTATCCAGTCCAAGCGCCGTCTCGAACGCCACCAGTTCGCTTAGGAGTGCCTGATCCAGATCCGGATGAAGTGGCTCCGTCGTGCGGGGCAGGTCGAGGCTCCGAGAGCAACAGCGGGGAGCCCGAGCATCAGCATCGGGATAAAAGAGCGCATGGGTTTGATCCTCCTGCGGACATCATGACGGGCGCCCATGTGAGTGCGATCCAGGCGCGTCAATCAGGGTCGTGTTCGCACTCACATTCGGATTGGTCAGACTATGGGGAGGTACTTTCTAAAGGATTCTACACCATGCGCTTTCGCTTCTGGCTCGCCGTCTGTGTCTCGCTGGCGGCCCCTCTGGTGTCCCAGGCCTCAGCGCAGCATCTGACGCCTGAGCAGCTCGACAGACTGTCGCAGGAGCGTCAGTCGGAGCTCGGTTCCCGCAACTGGGGTCCGCCCCCGACAGTCCCGCAGGCGCCGCAGACGCTGCACGCCACGCCGGTTCCCGTGACCTGCCGCAGTCCCGTTCATGACTTCGAGCCGCTTTTTGCCGAGCCGCGTCGTGGCGCTATCCGTGTCGGAACCGCCGCTCCGCAGATCGCTGTGACGGACACGGTCTTTCAGGGCTGGCGGCAGGTTGTGCGCTCGGGAACAATCTATGCTTGGATCCCGGAGGCCGACGTCGTAGCCTATCGCCCGCTCGTGGACGGTGCGTCCCCAAACTGCGTTGTCACGGGTGAGAATGCGGCCGGCATGGTCCTGTTCGATTATCCGGCCAAGTAAGTGAGCGCCGCACGCCCCATATTTCTCCTGGCAGTTGCAACCGCGGGCACCGTCAGTCTGGCTCGCGGGGCGGTTCCTGAGCAGATCGTCCCAGTCAATCCGGAACCTGGATCGCCCGTCTTCACACGGCCATCGTCCTCTACGACGACTGGCGGATCCACCGCCACATCCTCGTATCAGGGCGCATGGGGTACGGCGGACGCCTCTGCAACCCTGATGGCCCAGACCTATGGGGCGGACGCGGTGGCTGCGGCGCAGGCGGCCGGGATCAATCCGGACACGCTGGCGGCGTTCGGGCAGATCGAGAGCCATTTCCAGAATGTCGGGAATACGTCCTCGAGCGCACAGGGGGTGTGGCAGGTCACAGACGGCACCTGGAACCAGTATGCCTCCAGACTTGGGCTGAGTACGGCAGACCGGTCCGATCCTGTCGCCCAGGCGAAAGTCGCGAGCGCCATCATCAGCGACTATGCTTCTACGGTGAGTCTGGCAACGGGGGCACCTGCGACAGGGACACAGGTGTATGGGGCCTACATGTTTGGCACCAAAGCAGGATCGGCCATTGCGACGGCTTCGAATGCCAACGCGCCTCTCAGCCAGTTCGTCTCGGCCAAGGCTCTGGCAGCCAACAATATGAGCGGCTGGACGGTGGCTCAGTACCAGCAGACGGTGGCCAGCCGCATGGGCAGCGGGGCTTCGGAGGCCGTCACAAGTTGAAAAAAGCGCGCCAAAATGGACACACTAAACGTCCGTTTTTACTCAGTTTTTTCGCCGTCACAGCGCTTTCGAGGTTGTTCCAGCGCCCGAACGGAGGCACGATGCCCGGATGTCTGGAGACGTCCCTGTGGGCGGCGCCAGCGAGTCGATCCAGAGGACCCCCGATGACGTAGCGCCCACAAACCAAAAACCCCGCCTCCTCCGATTTGGCGATCGGAAGAGCCAGGGCTCCGGCAAAACACTCGTTAGGTGATGAAATCGTTAACTTCATCTAGCGTCAGCTCTTTTCGAAACGCAAGCACTAAATTGCGAACGGGAGCGTTTTGTCTGGTGTCCGGCCGTGAGGTGGTCCCTTCATCCCCAGACCGGACCGATCAATGAAGCATTCTGCACAGACGCAGAGGGCGCAGGCCCCGTGCACGCGGCGCGGCCGACGCCGGATCAGTGAGGCCATGCTGGCCGCACGCGACGAACTGACCACCCCCGTCCCGGCTGAACCCGGCAAACGGGATATGCTGAACATGCTGAAATCCCTCCGCGGTGTCCTGCCTGTCAGCCGGGGAGCAGCCTCGACGCTGATTATCATGGTGGAGAAGACCTCTCCGGACGCCTGGACGGCGCTTGAGACGCCTTTCATCTACGCGCACAACACCACGCTCATGTCCTGGACAGGACTGTCGCGCAGTACACTGCAGCGGCACATCCGAGAGCTGGCGGACGCGCGGCTTCTGGTGCCCCAGGACGGACGCAACGGGCAGCGCGGCCGACGATGGCAGGCGGAGGAGGGCCAGACGCAGGTTGGCTTCAATCTGGCGTCCCTGCGCTACCGCTGGCCGGATCTGCTGGCGTTGAGCGCGGAACAGCGGCGACTGCGCCAGCGCGTGTCCTTTCTGCGCGACAGCATTGCCAGCCTGAACGACACGGTCCGCGCACAGGCAGAAGACCTCGGGCTTCAGAACATCATGGAGCAAGCGACGGGAATCATGCGCAGCCGTCTGAGGACGGCTCAGCCTGGCACTCTGGAGGGGTTATACCGGGAGATGCTGGCCCTTTCTGCGGCTCTGGCCGAGCACTGCGTCGAGCCTGAATCCGGCCCGGATGATGCGCCTGTGGAAAACGCTGTTTTTTCAACGTCGTATCCAGCAGAAATGAGGCCCATGGGTCCTCAAAACGGGGCCCACTATACAGATACTAAAAACATTCAAACTTCTAAAAAAGTAGATCACGTAGCCGCCGATAGCGGCAGTCGCATTGAACACATGCGGTGTGAAGGGCCGGATTCCAAACCCGACCGTTCGAGCGTGTATGACCGGACAGCGTTGCGCGGGTTCAAGGGCACGGCGACGTTCTATCTCGAAATCTGCAGCAGCCTGCGGGATTTCTGTTCCACCGGTCGGCCGAGTGCCGAGCAGCTGATCGAGGCTGCCGAGTATCTGTCGGGGCAGGTGGGTGTAACCTGTCATGCCTGGTCGCAGGCTTGCGTCGTCCTCGGCCGGTTGCAGGCGGCCGTCGCCGTCATCGTCATGGCGTCCCGGCTGGAGCGGGGCGCTGTCATCCGGTTCCGGGATGCCTATTTCCGCTCCCTGATCGAACGCGGGGCACGAAACACCCTGTTCCTTGATCGCAGCCTGTATGCACTGCGGGATCATCGCACCCGGGAAGTGGGGATGCTGGCCGAGGCCGGTGTCTCGCTGGCCGCCGTAGGCGTGGAGAGCCCAAAAAGCCGAGCGGCGTGGATCTGACATGGGGCATGCTGAAAAGCCCACTCTTCTGCGCGTTCTGGATCGTCTCGGGGCACTGACCACCCTGCTTCTGTCGCTGTTCCTGGTGCATTGGCGCGGTCTCGCCGAGGGCTGTCTGGATGGGCTCGCCGTTGGATTTCTGCTTCGGAGCGTCCTGACCCGCGAGTGGCACTGGTGTCGTCAGGGCTTCGTCTGGCCGGCCCTTGTCTGGTGGGGGTGGCTGGTCCTGTGTTCCCTGCCACGCCAGGTGCCAGTTCCGGCAGAGGCGACTGCCAGTTTCACCCAGGCGCTGTTGGCCATCCGCTTTCCGGTCGCGGCCTTCGCTCTGGCGTTCTGGACGTTGTAGGAATCTTGGACCCGGACATGGTGTCGCCGTCTGGTTATCGCCTGCGTTCTGTATCTGGGGGGCAAATGCTGCTTCAGGCGGTGACGGGTCGTAACCTGTTTGGCAATCCGCGTTTCGGGGATTGGGACACTCACTGGCCCCTACGACAAGCCGCGTGTGTCTGCGCCTTTTGCACTGCTGGGTCTTTTCGGCCGCTCTGTTTGTTGGGGCGCTGTTGGGGGAACGTGTGAGAAGGTCCTGGCAGAAAGCACTCGTGACGGAGGCGACCCTGCTGCCGGTTCTCGGTTTGCTCGTTCTGGCTGGCCAGCGGATGTCTCTGGCGACATTTCTTCTCGGCACCGGCGTCTGTGCCCTAGTGCTCCCGTCACTGCGGCGTCCTTCGCTCGCACTTCTGGTCGTCAGTCCGGCTCTGATTGGACTTCTGGCGTTCGTGTCCCCGGACGCTTTCGAGCATCTGGTGACAAAGACACACAGCCAGCTCGCCCACTTCGCCAGTTCCCCGTATGGGCAAATCTACAATCGTGCGGCCGTGATGATCGAAGCCCATCCGGTCATGGGGTTAGGGGACGATGCGTTCCGGCACTACTGTCGTTCTGAGGTGTTCCTGAAGCCC
Organism: Gluconobacter sp. P5B12; assembly: GCF_018812035.1. Classification (NCBI taxonomy): domain Bacteria; kingdom Pseudomonadati; phylum Pseudomonadota; class Alphaproteobacteria; order Acetobacterales; family Acetobacteraceae; genus Gluconobacter; species Gluconobacter sp. P5B12. The sequence continues at coordinate 97,507 of NZ_JACRVV010000009.1, forward strand.
GGTCCGAGCCATCTGCGACCGGATGGAGGCGGAGTGTCTGTCTGCGTCCAGCACACCCATAATCATGTGCTCGAAGCCGCCACGAACAGCGGATTTCCAGGCGCTGCTCTGTTTGTTGCGATGATCGGAAGCTGGTGGCGTGTTCTGGGACGAACCGCCACGCGGCAGGTCGGTCTTTCTGCAGCGCAGATTGCCTGGCGTGTCGGTCTCTTCGGGGCCGCTGTTCTGCATGAGTGGCCTCTGTCGTCGCAGAGCGCTTTTCTGAACATGCCGCTTGGCGGGATTGCTTTCCTGCTTCTGGGGGCAGGGCTGGCAGAAGCCGTCAGGGATCTGAAGGCGGATCGCCCTGACGTCGAAGAGACTGCTCGCGGCGCTTTAACTCTTTCTCAACGGCCTCGCGAATAAACTGAGCCATTCCCCTGTCGCCCACAAGGGCGATGATACGATCGCGCTCCTCAGGACTCAGGCGAACGGATGTCATTTTGAAGTTGAGTGGCGGTCTTCCCATACGCCTCCGCTACACGGCTCGTACTGCGCCTGTCAAACACAAATAAAAGATATCGTCTATTGACGAATAAACGATAGCGTTTAATATGATTTGTAACGCAACATACTGTGTCCCCGTTATCAGGCGGGGACCGTGATCGACAGGTCCGTCATGACACTGAAAGCCATTTCAAAAACACTTTTCTCCAGCTCTGCCCTTCTGCTTCTGGCCGCTTGCAGCAGCGGGATGCCCGCGCCTGAGCCTGTACTGCTCAGTCAGTTCAACCAGAACACGGACAGGTTTGGCGTTGTCAGCACGGTCGGCAAGGCTGAGGGCACGATCCAGAAGAACGGTCGGTCCTGCGATATCTACAAAATTTACACGACCGGCCTGACGGCTGGTGGCCGTGCTGCCATGAAGGCGGGTGAAGTTGTCACCAGTGTTGCAACCCTTGGGTTGGCGCAGGTCATCTGGGCACCGGTGAAGGCTGGCACCCGTCCGCAGTTGCATACGGTTCTGTTCTGCTTTGGCAGTAACGACAAGCTTGTCGACATCTATGACAAGGATCCGACGGACTCCACCGGCCCCGATCACCTGATCATTAACCGCACGGCGTACAGCACACCTGTTGTCGCGGCACCGGCAGCACCCTCTCTTCAGGCGGAGGTGACAGCACAGCCTGGTCAGCCTGTGAGCGTTACACCTGTTGCTGTTGCGCCTGCGCCTGTTGAGGCCGTAGCACCCGCTCCAGGTGCACCGACAACGACGGCCGAGGGCGCACCAATCATTTATGAAAAGGCCGTTGCACCGAAGGCGGCGGAAGCCGCTGGTGCGATCAGCCTGGATAACATGGCGCAGGAAGCGACGACCGGGCTGCAGCAGGTTCAGACAGGCAAGGCCAAGGTTCAGACGGACGCAACGGCAGATGATCTGAACTCGATCAGCTCCCAAAAGGCTGTTGCCGCAAATCAGGCGGTGCTGTCTCGTAAGGCGGATTGAGCGTACCCATCAGCTAGTACTATGTTCCGCATCATCCAAGGCAACTTACGGAGTGTCTACTGTCTCAGATGCGTCGCACTATTACACTGAATGGCTGTTTTCTGATCACAATATCTGGCTGCCTGTCTGGTCTCATGCAGGCAGCTTTGGGGGGGCTTTGCGACTGTCGGCTGTTGGTAAACCAGATGGCAATACCGGTCGTCGGCCTCAATCTCGTTATTGCGGCGATCGTCTACTGGAACGCTGTCTATCTGCAAGCCGCTATTTCGCATCTGCGTTCGACATCGGCGGCCGTCCCTAACGATTTTCTGGCGCATACTTCCCCGGTAGGATGGGGGTACAGCGCCTTTTCCGGGGACTTTCTCTGGGACAAAGCGCCAGCTTCTAAAGGCCGCAAGCTACCAGTGGATCGCTCGTGATTTAGGCATTAGCAAAAACACGTCACTGATGTCGCAAAACGGACACACGTTGTGTGAGAATGTTTTTATAAAAAAGGAGGTCGGATTAATGGCAAGATTTGATGGAAAGCGCGTTTTAATCACGGGTGGGACAAGTGGCATGGGACTTGCCGGAGCACGGCGAGTCATCTTGGAAGGCGGCCAAGTCATTCTGACGGGTCTGAGCGAAGACAGATTGCGATCGGCTAAAGAGGAATTTGGGGATCGAGCCATCGTCGTAAGAAATGACTCTGCTGATCCCACGGCAGAAGCACTTGCCGAAATCGTCAAATCTACAGGTAGCTTGAATGGACTATGGCTCAATGCGGCGTTCGCAGCACTTGGGACACCTGAAGAACTAGACGCATTGAAATTCGATAATATGATGGCGACGAATGTGCGGGGACCAATGCTTCAACTGGCACGGCTCTCGCCAAGTCTGGCTCCGGGAGCATCAGTCGTTGTAACGTCCTCAAGTTCGACCTATGAGGGTGCAGCGGTCACTGGCCTCTATGCTGCAACAAAAGGTGCTGTCGTTGCCATGGCACGCTCTTGGGCTACAGCTTTGGCTCCACGTGGCATTCGCGTAAATGTCCTTGTCCCAGGCCCAATCGAGACAAATTTCCGCAGTTTTTTGCCAGATGAAGCGCGGAAGGGATTTGAGGACTTCGTGCTTAATCAAGTCCCCCTCAAACGGGCAGGAACGCCTGAAGAAGCCGCAGCTGTTGCTCTTTTTCTTCTTTCCGACGATGCATCATATGTGACAGGCAGCCAATACGCAGTCGATGGGGGGCTCATTAGGCGTTAGCAGCGCATTAAGGGAACCGTCCAACCCCCAACCAGCCCTTGGCGTGACATTTCGCCCCCAGCCAAAGCCGAGTTCAACAAGATTCATTTCGCTTATGTCCGCTATTAGGAACATTCTGACCGCGTTTCAGGTCCACCATGTAGGCGATTGCCGGCCGTCTGCTCCGGCATAACTGAGCAGACGGGCAGTTCAGGAGGGGTAAACGGAAAGTCGGCTTTGTGGCGCTGATATTCGGAAGCGGACGCCTTTTCCAGCCGCGACACGGTTCAGCGCGGTTGCATAAGGAACCAGCTGGCAAAGCATTCACCAGTGAATACGAACGCCTCCTGTCACTGCTGCTGACCCTCCTGCGGCTCCCTGTATCGTATCTCGATGGCCACCGAAAAAGCTGGCTGTGAGGTCCACACCAGGAAGGGATTTCACAGGATACGAAAAGGTTGTTGTGATCCCCTTTTCCTCAATGAGTGGGGATTGGGTCGCTCGCTCAATGTCGAGCGGACCAATTTTGGAAAGTTGGGACAAATCCGAAGGAAGCCATTGAGCCTTTGGTGTAATATCCCTTCTTTTCTTCTCAATTACTCCCCTAAAATCCTGAAATCCGGCCTTAATGCTTAATTCTGAGGGCATTGGTAATACTTCTTTTGCTTTAGGCGGCATGAAGTAAGTCGTAGGGTCGCCATATGACATTGCTGGCTCAAGAAGCCATAACGTCACGACCATCCCTCGCAGCCCCTGAAATCGCAAATATAGTCTAGGCAATGATTTGTGCCTTTGACTGGAGATGAAGAGATGTCTCTCGCCAAAACATGCCGCCTTGCATCCGTGCGATAACATCCGGCGGAAGAATACAATGTCGTCTTTCATGGCTAACGACCGGACGTATCCTGTGCAAATCCGGAGTTCCAAGCAGACTGTCGAAGGCTTCTGCATCCTTCTTGGTGACATTGTTCAGATCATATGGATACGTGGGCAGACCGAGACACCGCGTCAGTTTTTCAAGGGCCTGACGCGGATTGGTGGCTAGTGTCTGGTAATCCACAAGAATAAGCTTATCGGCAAAGGGACCGTGAAAAGCCTCCATCAGAACCCGCCAAGCGTAGCCAAAAACACCTTCCCGAGACAGCAGATGATCGAGACGGTCATGCTGCGTGCTTCGTTGAGTGATAGGGACAAGTCGTGACGATAAAATGGGATCTCGCACAATGAGGCGCTCAAGAGAGTCAAGGATCCAGACAGGATCACGCACGCAGCAGATCACGCGCGCTTTCGGGTAGAGCCGGTCGATCAAGGCAAGTCGCGTACACCATTCACGGCTCGTATCCAGGACAATTTGACCGGGCTGTGGATGATAATAATCCTCTAAAACGCCTCGGAGCAGACGCTTGCGTTGCTCCTCAGAAAAATCAGAAGCGTACTCCCCCTCGGCCATCAGACCCGATAGTCGAATGATCATGGGAGCGACAGGCGATATTCGGCCGTGCGCGAGCACTTTTGGATTTTGACTCAGAAGCGCGGCCAAAAGTGTCGAACCGGCCCGGGGGAGACCAGAAATGAAGTGAACAGGTGACGATGCGGTCATGGATGGTGGTGTATCTCGGTTAGAGGAGCCAGGATCTCCGACCGCTAGGACACCAAACCGCATTGTATCAATACGTTGCGAAAGACACTTACGTGTTCCTCAAATGCAACAGTCAATATTTGTTCTTATTTTTCGCGTGCGCCCTTAATATTTTAAAACTGTAATGTGCTATTTTTGCAACTTCTGAACTTTTATGTCGGTTTGTGTCCTCTAACTAGCGCTAAGAAAAACATCCGTTTTCCGACAGGGCCTGCATCTGCAATCGCATTCATGGGTGTGAATGTTCACGCTAAACGGCCGGTTTTTTATCACGCTATATGGCCACCTTTGGCCAGTTAGGGGGGGGGGATGCGGAATGTCGGTTATCGGCAAGCGATAGCCGAAAGCGGCCGTAGCCTGCGCCCATGTTCATGACAGCTACCGACCAATATACACCATTCCGATGCGTAGCCGGGAATGTCGGCTTACACCGACATCTGCTATTCTAAGCCCATGGAATCTGCCGGTCGGAGCCGCCGACCGGCAGATTCCATTTCGTGGAGGGGGTGTATGGTGAACTGTTAGCGCCGCGTGCTGTTCGAAGCTGCCCTAAGACGTTAGCTCAGCAGTCCGACGCCTCCGATGGCAATTTCACGCCGAGCACGAAAGTTGTTGGATGAAATCCGACAATCAAGCCACCTTTATCGCGATATTCTGTAGATCGAAGCCGCTGCCGTCCCCCGCGACATCATGGAAGAACGACACGCTACATTCGCCCGATTGCGGATTAAGCGTGATGATGTCGTAACACATCGGTTTGCCCTCCGCGCCAGTTGACGAGCCGCACCCGACGATCGTCATCTGCTGGCCACCGCGCGTGATCGAAGCGAGGTGTGGGACATGCTTATGACCGTGCAGCACAAGACTAATGCCGCGACGCTCGCACCAGGTGAGGAACGCTTTGGCATCCTTGAACTCTATCAGCCGATCGCCTAATCCGAAGGGGGCCAACAGCTTCTCGTAGAAGGCCGTTGGCTGCCCAGAATAGTTTACCGGATGATGGTGGACAAGCGCGACCTTGAGATAGCCATTGAGTTCGGGCCGTTTGCTCCGCAAGGCATCAAACTTTACCGCGCGATCTAGGCGCTGGCGCTGATTGACCGAGCCCTGCGCGGCATCACCGTCCTCGCTCGAATTGAATGAAAAGAAGACCGTTTGCAGATCGTCGTCGATCTCGAGCGGTGACCAGCCCAGATCGATTACTTGGTCCGCTTGGCGACCAAGCGGTCCCCAAGCATTGCCCTTGATGCGAACGTCGTGATTGCCCGGAATGACGAGTAGACTCTTTGTTGTCAGGCGTTCGACATCGAGCCGTAGCTCGTCGAATGAAGTCCGGTATTCCTCCTTCGGCGTATCAAAGAGATCACCCGTGACCACGACGCGATCAATGCCGGGGAGCACGCCTGCCAGATGCTGTTTCAGCCACGAGCGACGCTGTGTTGCTTCTGGCCGTCCAATATGGAGGTCGCTCAGATGCAGGATCCGTTTGCTCTGCTGCCGTTGAGCTACTCGTCGGATTGCATCGTCTACCTGTCGGCGACCATGACGCAGAGCGGTCACGATTGCGTCGCGATAAAAGGTGCGTGCATCTTTGAGCGGCAGCGCACAGGCACCTCCAAAGGGTGTCCAAAACAGGACCCAAGGCGGGGCAACCGGATGGTCGGCAAGTTCACGCAGCGCGGGGAAGGGATCGACGAACTGCGCCACACCGTTTTGGGGCAGTTCGTCGGGCAGCAGGATCAGTCCAGATTTCTGCGATCCGATCGCCGCTTCGACGAAGAATGAAAAACTCTCCCGATCCTGGTCCCCCCGTCCCTGCGGGAGAACTAGCGCAAAGAAATCATATCCCGTGAAATAGGGACGCAGCGGATCCAACAACGCTCGAACTTCAACTGGTTCGACAGGGCTTCGGTCGCCGAAATTGAACTGTGCACGTCTCAGACAAGTCTCAGCGATGTTCCGAACTTGATCGGTCCAGTCGTCTGACGTGCCTTGGGTCGAACTGATAAGATTCTGGCCATACGCAAGCGACATCAGGAAAGTGCCCAACGTCTCGCGGTCCACTCTCGGCGCCTTGGCTTGCCCTTCAGTCGTGCAATACCCAATGAGATTACTATGCTTTACAGCGAATTTTGCGCCCATGCTTTCCCCTTTGCAATAGCAATATATCGTCCTTGAGCCGCTGCGGCTAGTCTTGGCACCCATATCACTTTACCAATGCGAGAATGTTCCCGGCGAGCATGTGTCTGTTGTCCGTTCGACATGACACCTTAGCTATCTTGATACACTTTCTGGTTTATTTTGCTCTGTGTCGGGAGGCTGATCGCCTTCGCTACGATTGCGTTGCCTGAATGGATAGCCGCTTTTGTGGATCTGAAATCAGATTCTGGCCGGTCTCCAGCGTGCGCCTCTGCGGACGCACGAGGCGCAAGGTCAACGTCCTCTTGTGACAGCAACAAGTCATCCGCTCGGGCCGCTGAGAATGGCAAGAATATCCCAAACGTGGTCTATCACGACTTGCCTGACAATGTCGGCTTTCGGGCACCCGCCACTATCACTTTGATGCCTGCCTTGAGGCGGCTCCCGACATTCAGCTTCTTATTTGTAACTGAATAAAAAGTGCAACAAAACGGGAGCCAAAGAACATGATCGCGATAGCCGACACGGTCAAAATGAGAAACTGGGAAATTCTTCCAAATCTGGAGAAAAAGAAACCTGTCATGTGAGCGTGAGGATAATTGATCGTATTGCAGTAAAATTTAATCCAGATGTCTAGAATTAAAATAGACGAGAAAACAATACCTATTATTAAAAAATAATAATTATGACTTTTTTGCCAAATGGCAAATATAGGAACCAGAACAGCCGTCCTTTCTAATACCTTAAATAGGTAATCTATGAATATTGAGTATAACGAAAGCGATTTTATGCTATCAGAAAAATCATCCGGATCAGAAAAAATATTAGACATGAGCTAAAGTTAGAATTTTATTGCCAATTTAACAAGGTCGTATTCTGCACATTTTTAGACTTACTGCATTCTTGTAATTCTAGGCAGTCCGCTTTCTGGAAGTATGAACAGCTTCATTGATGGCGGACAGGAGGCTTACGCCTACAAGTCAGACATCGAAGTGGTGATGGTTGCTGGCCGAAAGCTGACACTGCAATCTCGCCCGCTCGACGCCCCACTTAAATGTTACAATGCGAGCTACGTGTAGAGATCGCGGCAAAGGGAGAATAGAATGGCAAATCGCATTGCGTGGGAAGATGTTGAGGCCGCACGACGCGATCTGATCGGACACGGCCCGCGCGACCGGTTCCTCGAAAAGATCTGCAAGGGCGCGATCAAGGTCGGGCGCGACAAAACGAACCCGATCCGCGGCAATCTTGTGGCGAGCGCACTGCGTGAGTTGGCGACTCATGTGCTGCATAGTCTAGCGCCCGAAGACGAGGTGCGGCGCTGCATCTGGTTCAAACAAGCTGCGGATACCAAGACCGTCACACGAAGCCAACGCGCGCGGTATATTGTCCAAGCTGGACTTCCCAACGACTTTGTGAAGGAGAAACTTAAGGTTGATGCTGGCGCGGTGGCGAAACCGCTGCTTGCAGCGATGGACAACCTGCACAAGGCAACCCACGTCCGCGCTGAGACGGTGGTATACAAGGGTAGCGCGGTGCGCGAGATGCTTTACAACGTGTTGACCGAAATTCACACGCTGCTCGAAGATGCTGCCTACGCACGTCATTCGATTAAGGATACGGTTAGCACTTCACTGCAGGATGCGGTGTTCGAAAGCCTGATCCTCGATACAATCCAAGAACTTGACGAACTCTCAACGCATACACGCGTCGATGGGCACACAATCGACGAGATTAAGGTGCGGCGCCTGGATGCGGCCGAGATCGAGTACTGCGTGACCGGCGATGTCGAAGTGGAACTGCAATATGGCTCAAACTCAGATGTCGCACACGATATCGGCATGCGCTCAGACGACAGCTACCCCTACCAGGCAAGAGTTATAGTGGCGGCAGGCAAGCCGCTCGACATAGACGCGGAGGCAATCCGGCTCTCGGTAGATACCAGTAGCTTCTACGAATAGCCGCCCGGATCACCAGACACGACCTTGCGTCGATCCCATTTCGGATTGCCTACAGCCTCGAAGTGGTCCGATAGAAAACCGACACTCCACTTTCATCGCCAAACTGCCTGTCGCCTAGGTGTTTAGTCCCGTGTTTTGATGGTGTGATATTTTCACGCGAGTGGAAGGAAGCCTTATGGGACAGATACGTCATGGCAGCGCCACGACCACGCACGCCGTGCGAGCGCACTACAGCGATCGCAGGCTTCGCTCGCGACGCTGAGCGAGGAGTTCGGGATCAACCCGAAAACAGTTGCAAAATGGCGGAAGCGTCAAACGGTTGAGGATCAGAAGACAGGTCCCAAAGAGCCGCGATCCACGGTCCTGTCCGAGACGGACGAAGCGATGATCGTAGCCTTTCGCCGGCATACGTTGCTGCCGCTGGATGACTGTCTTTATGCCCTGCAGGCCAGCATCCCTCATCTGACACGCTCGGCTCTGCATCGCTGCCTTCAGCGCCACGGGATATCCCGGCTTCCGGATATCGCGGGAGACAAGCCCAAACGACAGCGTTTCAAACGCACTCCCATCGGCTTTTTTCACATCGATATTGCCGAGGTCCAAACTGCTGAAGGCAAGCTGTATGTCTTCGTCGCCATCGATCGGACCAGCAAATTCGCTGTCACACAACTGGTTGAGAAAGCCGATCGGAAAATCGCCTGGGAATTCCTCGAATATCTCCTGAGCATCATTCCTTATCGGATCCATACCATTCTGACCGATAACGGCATCCAGTTCGCTGATCAGCCCCGTAACCGCAATACGGCCTGGTCTCGCCCCATGCGCTTCGACATGATCTGCGAAGCTCACGGGATCGAACATCGTCTGACGAAACCCAATCATCCCTGGACGAACGGTCAGGTCGAGCGGATGAACCGGACAATCAAGGAAGCAACCGTCAAACGCTTCCATTACGACAGTCATGAGCAGTTGAGGACACACCTCAACGACTTCATGGCAGCCTATAATTTCGGGCGAAGACTCAAGACCCTCAGTGGCCTTACCCCTTACGAATACGTTTGCAAAATCTGGACTTCAGAGCCAGAAAGATTCATCATCAATCCAACCCATCAAAACACGGGACTAAACACCTAATAATAGAAAAGCGCCTGTGCGGGTAGTGAAAATACTTTTCGCTTTCTTTCTGGCCATCCCGAAATACCCAGGCGTCCAAACACTTTCTGGTCAAGGCCTCGGGTAACTTGAAATAGTGGGCAAAGCCTACACTGACCTATATCAGCCAGGCTTTGGTCCTCGGGATTATAAATGTGTGAAGGGGGCGGGGGCAGACCAGTCCCTGACAGCAGGGACCAGCCATCATGACAGAAGTGCGTCTGATCGAAATACAGTTCGGTATATACAAACTCGGAACGCAGATCATCTTCGGGTCTGCAGACCCCTTCAAGTGTTCGAGACAGACGCTTTAGCTTCTTCATCCTTCAAGAATGAATTCGCATCAGTATGATAGCTTCACAGTTAAGCTTTTTTTGCTCGATTTTCTTCAAAAAGGCTCAGAAGGAAGATCACAAACCCTCCTAACGAAAGAGCAAGTCCAACCCATCCTACTGACGTCCAGCCAGCACCACTCATGATGGCTAATCCGCCCAGCCACGGACCGATAGCATTCGCTATATTAAATGCACTTTGATTGAGCGCTGCTGCCAGTCCTTCTGACCCGAGCGCAACGCTCAGAAGACGCGACTGTACGACTGCCGCCAAGCCACCACTTGCGCCAATCAGGAAGACGTCAATGCTTAGTGGCAGGAGTTTGTCGGCAGCTAACGGAAACATTGCCATAGCTGCTGCCCCCACTAAGAGAGTGCCACCCATCGTGGGCATCATTTTATGATCTGCCATCCAGCCACAAATGAGTGTTCCCACGGTCATGCCTATACCAAAAATCACCAGCATAATGGGTACAAAGCTATCAGGAAGGTGAGTAACATGATGCATGATTGAGGCGAGATAAGTGTAAACGCAGAATATCCCACCAAATCCGATGACTCCAATTGCCAATGTCAGCCAGACTTGTTTGATGCGGAGAGCGGCGAGTTCGCTTTTTACAGACGCGCCTTGTCGTGGTTTGTCGGCAGGGACAAAATATTTGATCAAAACCAGAGTGAGAAGTGACAGTGCCGCAATCACAAGAAAGGTCCAACGCCACCCCAGGAATAAACCAATGAGGTTTGCAACCGGGACACCAGCAATGGTTGCAACAGTGAGTCCTAGGATAACTCTACTTACCGCCTGAGATTGCTTGTTAGGTGGTACAAGGGAGGATGCAACCAAGCCCGCTATACCGAAATAGGCCCCGTGTGGTAGCCCTGTTACGAACCTGAAGAGTAAAAGATGATGATAATCTGATGCGGAAGCACTCATAGCGTTTCCAATCGCATAGAGAGCCATCATTGCGACAAGAAGATTTTTCCGACTGAACTTTGCTCCAAAAATTGCAAAAAGTGGGGCGCCCACACTGACACCGACAGCATATGACACAATCATATGAGCGGCTTGAGGTTCGGAAATTGACAGAGAGTGAGAGATCATGGGCACAAGGCTCATAGCCGCAAACTCGGCTGTTCCTATCGAAAATGTTCCCAAAGCTAAAATAAAAAAGACAATGGTCGTCATTCTTGATGTTGGAGTGGGCGATGTTTCTAAAGTGTCCATAATTGCTAATCTCTAAATATTAATACAGATCCGTTTTTTTGCTTATTTTTCACTATATTTTTTCATTGATTTTTGGGTAATCGGTGTAACCTTCTGGTCCACTGGCGTAGAAGGTTTTAGGATCGGGAGCGTTGAAGGGCTCTTTCGCTTTTAGGCGTTCGACCAGGTCCGGGTTTGCAATGAACAGCCGTCCGAAAGCTACCGCATCAGCGGTTCCTTCTTCGACAACTTGCTCAGCATCCGTTGGACTAAACTCATCATTTGCAATAACTGGCCCACCGAAAACAGATTTCAGTCTGCTGAGTTGGCTATCTGTTCCCTGTGTTTCACGAATGAACAGAAATCCCGCTTTGCGGGCACGCAACTCTGTTACGACATATTCAAACAGTGCAACGGGATCACTGTCTCCCATGTCGTGTTCTTCTCCACGAGGACGTAGATGAACGCCAATCCGGTTTTCTCCCCAGACAGATGTCAGCGCATCTACAATTTCCAGGAGAAATCTCGCACGGTTTTCAATGGAACCACCGTAGCGATCGGTCCTGCGATTGGTGCTGTCCTGCAAGAACTGATCGATGAGATAGCCATTCGCCGCATGGAGATGAACACCGTCGAAGCCAGCCTTTTTCGCATTCTCAGCAGCTTTGCGATAATCCTCGACAATTCCTGAAATCTCATCCGTACCCAGAGCACGAGGTGTTGGATAAGGACGTTTCGGACGCAGGAGACGGACATGACCTTCTGCAGGAAGAGCGCTCGGAGCGACCGGAAGGTCGCCATTGAGGTATTCCGGGTCTGAGATCCGTCCGACATGCCAGAGCTGTGCGACAATACGGCCGCCTGCCTCATGAACCGCCTTTGTTACGGTCGTCCAGCCTGCAACCTGCTGCTCTGTCCACAGTCCTGGGGTCCGTGGATATCCAACTCCCTGAGGGGAAATACTTGTGGCTTCGCTGATAATCAGACCGGCAGAAGAACGCTGTGCATAATACTCCGCCATAAGCTGTGTCGGAGCACGCTCGCTGTCGGCTCTGCACCTTGTGAGAGGTGCCATGATAATGCGGTTAGGCAGGGCTATGCTGCCAAGCTGGAGTGGTGAAAAAAGATCTGTCATGCCTTCTCCTGAAACAAGAAATCCGTGTCTTCAGGAAGATTATCTGTCTAACGTCAGATAATAAGTGTCATAAATGTCGTCACGGAGTAGAATATTTGTCCACGGAACTCTCTGCAGATCCTTTCACAGGTGTGCGAATTTTCGTCACAGCCGTTCAGGAAGGGAGCTTCACAAAAGCAGGGTTGCGCCTTGGTCTCACCAAGTCAGCCATCGGAAAAAGCCTCCAACGATTGGAAACAAGAATATTTGGAACTCATGTAAATGTATCTGAAAAAAATTAATAACTATATGTTCTTATAAAGAAGAATTACATAATTTCTCTTTTGCAAATTCTCTTATTAATATATAGAATACATTCTTATTTTATTGATAACCAATCACTCTTGGAGATTGCTTTGACTGATCAGAATTCTCTCGAAAATATTCCTGATATCCAGACCTTGCGTTTGCATCTCCGTATTCTGGGTGTCAACGATGCAGGCTCTTTCCAACGTCTTACAGACCACCCTCAAATTACCAACATCGTGCATTTTCTACCAACACCATTTACCGAAATTGATGCCAAAAACCTAATTATTGGGAAGGCGGATGGGCGAGATAAGTTTATGGGTGTGTGGCTTCATGGCTTTGATGATATGGCTGCTGTGATAGGTGTGCACCTACATGACGAAAACGAAATAGAGATTGGGTATTGGGTTCGGCCAGATCAGCAGAGAAAAGGTATTGCGCGAGAAGGCGCTACCGCTTTGATCATGCTGCTTACCAAATTTTTTCCAAAACGTGAAATTATTGCTGAATGCCGACCTGAGAACCGTCCTTCTTGGCAACTCCTTGAAAAAATTGGTTTCCAAGCGACGGGAAAACCGGGACTGCGACCTGGTCGATATCGTTTCATATGGAACAAAGATCTGCTCGTATGAATATATATTTCATTACATAATATTTTTTAGGTGTTACAATTTAGTATTTAATGAGTATTCTCCAAATAGATATAAATATTACAAATAAGCATGGATAGTTGTCGAACAAATTGCGTATTGGGTAGAGGTATGGTGGAAGTATTTGAGTTTGTCACTTAACCGCTGGACGCGGTTAAGTTCCTTATAGGGCGTTTTGTCATATGATCGCATTATCCGTTTGTTCGCTCGGAGCGGGATGACTGCTGTGGCGGCGCCTCCTTAGATAGCGTCTACCAAATGGTCAGCGGCCTTCCTGGCTGAGGACGCCGACAGCGACCTGACCCGCGAGGCGCGGGACGCGAACGAGGTGCTCTCGATCGCGGAAGAAAATGATCCGTATTTTGGCACGTTGCTCGCCGCCGCTGCCGGTTCAGACATCATCACGCATCCTGATCCGTCCGCTACACCCTACTCGAACGCTCGCGTATCACTCGTTAAGCTTGAAGCATCGGAACTTCGGCACGAATGATTTGCGGAACAGCATGAGGGCTGAGCTGGGGGAACACGGTATGACTGATGAGAAAGAAATCAGGAGATATGAGAAGTGAATTTTGCTCGTGTCATTATGATCCGTCGAGAGCGCCAACGCCAGCGGAGAGAAGGGGCCGCCCCAAAAGAAAGGCTCTCGGTGTCGCCACTGCTTCGGAACACTTTTGCCGCTGACAAGCAACTTCAGCGCGGCTGGAAAGCAGAAGGACTACCGGCCTGGAGGCGCCTGCTTCGGGCATTTTTAATTCAAGGATGACGGCCATGACTGACAAGCAATCGACGGAAAGGACCAAATTATGAACGTAGAGATGATCCATGACGATTGGATGCACAGATGGTTTAACCTGCTTGACGGCGGCCTTGGTTATTTCTGGTGTGGATGTTTAGCGCTAGTCGCCCTTTGACTTGGCTTTGTGTGGTGCCGGCCGAACATTCAAAGGCTCCAGCGTAGAGACTACGACTGACAAACGAAAGACCAGTCTGATGTAGGAGAATAAACTAGTTGAGTTTCGATCTGAAAGTAGAGCCCGTGGATTTATGGACAGCCGTTTCACGTCCGCTCGCGTCATGATGGACAGCCCTGCAGGCTGACCATCATGACGCGGCTCTGCCCACAACTCCACAGGTTCAGCACCAACAACAATGTTTTCATTCTTAAAATAAAATCTGCCGGTCCGGTGTTGTCCCCTACCGAAAGTCCCGTGCCTTCAACAGCTCCGATCCCTGAAGCAACGGCGTGCGGTCTTCCAGGCTGAGCACAACGACATGAATCACATCACCTTCCTTCTGAAGCCGCCCCTTGCAGGCCAGAAGACGGGAGGCGAGAAGAGGACGGCGGAATTTCTCCTGCACGTTTTTCCAGACAATCAGATTGGCCGTACCGGTTTCGTCTTCGATCGTGACGAACATGGTGCCGTTGGCCGTCCCTGGCCTTTGCCGCATCAACACCAATCCGGTGAGCTGGATCCGGCGTCCATCCCGCAGATACGGAAGATCCCCACACCGGACGATCCCTTCTTTTCGCAGGCCCTCCCGTAAAAATGCCACCGGATGACCCTTCAGGCTGAGACCCGTCGCCCGGTAGTCCTCATGCACCGAGGCCCGCTCTGACATTTGCGGCAAAGCAATCTCCGGCTCGATCACTTCCGGCAGCGGAAAGTTCCGGCCCCGATCCGCTGCCTCAAACAGCGGCAGGGCGGTATCCGCCAACCCCTTAATTGACCACAGGGCAGCACGGCGCATTTGTCCGAACATCCGAAACGCATCAGCCTCCGCCAGACATTCCAGGGTCGAGACCGGCACATCCGCACGGCGCCAGACATCGTCAATACTCTCATAGTCCGGCATCCGGGCCGCAATCAGGGCGGCCCCATGGCCGTTCGCCAGCCCCTTCACCATTCGAAAGCCCAGCCTGACGGCCGCGTGCCGTCCGCTCCGGCCGCGCTCCAGCGTGCAATCCCATCGGGAGGCGTTGATGCAGATCGGCCGGACCTCGACCCCATGCCGCTGTGCATCCTGAACGATCTGCGAGGGCGCATAAAATCCCATCGGCTGGCTGTTCAGCAGGGCGGCACAGAACACATCCGGGTAGTGACACTTCATCCAGGCCGAGGCATAGGCAATCAGGGCAAACGATGCGGCGTGGCTTTCGGGAAAGCCGTAACTGCCAAAACCTTCGAGCTGTGCGAAGGTCTGCTCGGCAAAGTCCTGCTCATAGCCATTGGCCAGCATCCCGTTGACCAGCTTGTCCCGGAACGGCGACACGCCCCCGGTCATTTTGAACGTCGCCATCGCGCGGCGGAGATGGTCCGCCTCGCCAGGTGTGAAGCCCGCGCAGTGGATCGCCACCTGCATTGCTTGCTCTTGGAACAGCGGGACACCCAGTGTTTTCCCCAGAATGCCGCGCAGGGTCTCGGACGGATAGGTGACAGGCTCCAGTTTCTCTCTTCTGCGGAGATAGGGATGGACCATATCCCCCTGGATCGGCCCCGGCCGGACGATCGCCACCTGAATCACCAGATCGTAGAATGTCCTGGGCTTCATGCGCGGCAGCATCGACATCTGCGCCCGGCTCTCGATCTGGAATGTCCCGAGCGTGTCGCCCTTCTGGATCATGCGATAGGTCTGTGGATCCTCGGCCGGGATCGCGGCGAGATCCATGCGGGTCTGATACACGGTGTGCAGCAGCTCGAACCCGCGACGCAGACAGCCGAGCATTCCCAATCCCAGAACGTCCACCTTCATGAAGCGCAGGACGTCGATGTCATCCTTGTCCCAGACGATGATCTGCCGGCCGTCCATGACCGTCGGCATCAGGGGGACGAGTTCGTCCAGGCGATCCTCGGTCAGCACAAATCCGCCTGGATGCGTGCCAAGCTGACGTGGAAAGCCGAGAAGCAGGCGCGCGAGATGGAAGGTCAGGCTAAGGCGGCGATCCTTCAGGTTGAGACCAAGATCGGCCGCACGCGCCTTGCACAGATCGGGATCGGCTAACGACGAGGCGATGTGTTTTGAAAGCTGGCCGGTCAGATCCTCCGGAAGGCCGAGCACCTTGCCGACTTCTCGCAACGCGCCTTTGGGCTGATAGCGCTGCACGGTCGCGCACAGGGCCGCGCGGTGGCGGCCGTAGTGTCGGTAGATCCACTGGATGACCTCTTCTCGGCGGTCGCTCTCGAAATCGACGTCAATATCCGGCGGCTCCTGCCGTTCGGCCGAGAGGAACCGCTCGAACAGAAGACCCGAGCGGACCGGATCAATACTGGTGATTCCCAGGACGTAGCAAACGGCCGAGTTTGCGGCCGATCCGCGTCCCTGACACACAATCCCAAGTGAGCGGGCATGACGGACAATGGTGTTCACGGTCAGAAAATACGGCGCGTAGGCCAGAGAGCCGATCAGCTTCAGCTCGTGGGCAATCTGCGTCTCGACCTCAGGCGGCGCCCCGGCCGGATAGCGACGCGGCAGTGCGGCCTGGACCAGGCGTGTCAGGGTCTCCTGTGCGCTTTCGCCTGTGCGCTCCGTTTCGGTCGGATACTGGTACGTCAGGTCATCCAAACTGAACCTGCAGGCCTCAGCAATCCGTCGCGTGTTGGCCAGAGCGTCCGGAAAGGCGGCGAACAGGCGTGCCTGTTCTTCAGGGGCTTTCAGATGGCGATCGGCGTGAACGTGACGGCGGTTGCCAAGATCATCGACGGTGCAGCCTTCCCGGATCGCCGTGACCACGTCCTGAAGAACGTGTCGGCGCGCATCGTGGTAGAGAACATCTCCCGTCACGACGCAGGACAGACCTTGTGCCGCACTGAACGCTGCGAGTGCGTGAAGCCGCGCCAGATCTCCCGGCTGGCGGAGAAGAGTCAGCGCGAGAAACCGGATCTCTTCTTCGCCCGCCCTTTGTCGTGGCAGAGCCAGCAGGCTCTGAACGTGCCCGGGAAGCGCTGCCAGATCCTCGGGCGGCAACAGGATCAGGAGGAGGTTCGGGGCCGCTGCGACGAGATCCTCCCATCCCAGAAGAAACACGTCCCGCTCGCCCCGATGATGGCCAAGGGTCAGGAGCTGGCACAGACCTGCCCAGCCCGCGCGATTGCGGGGATAGGCCAGGAGCGCACTGCCGTCACGTAAAGCCAGACGGCATCCGGGCAGGAGACGCAGACCAGCCTCACGCGCCGCCAGATGGGCGCGGATCACCCCGGCCACAGTGTTCCAGTCGGTCAGACCGATGGTGTCATAACCCAGGGCCTTCGCCTGGAACATCAACTCATCCGGCTGGCTGCCCGAGCGCAGGAACGAAAACGAGGACGTCACCTGCAATTCGACGTAAGGCATAGTCACGGCCTAGCGCCTGTGCGGATGGGGGTGCCGGCTGCTGTCAGGCGCGTTGCTGGTGGGTGCGCGCATCACGACAAATCCGGAGCGTTCCAGATAGGCGACCAGACGCTCGGCCACGAGACGCGCCATCAGTTCGGCGGCGTCATGCGTGCGCCTGCGTCCGTCGTAACAGAGCGCGTGCATCAGGACTTCGGCCACGTCCGAGGTGCTGGCCGGGATCAGGTCATCACGGGGCTCCATCAGAATATTCCCTGAAGAAACCACGCGCCCGACCCAGACCAGTCATGGGCTCCGTCGCCTTTGCGATACAGCCACAGGCGCAGGCCGGTCGTGGTCTCGACCTGCCAGTAGTCGCGGATTGCGCCATAGCGTTCGGCCGTGTGCCACCACTCACCCAGCAGACGTTCGGGGCCATCGGCCGCCGCGATGCGATGTGTCTGGCGTTTGAGGACGAACTGGCGGGGCGCACCGTCCGGGAGCAGGGCAGTGACCTGCACCCGGACGGGCAGATCGAACAGGATGTTCGGCCGCGCCCAGAGCATCTGGCTCGCGAGAGGCGGTTTTGCCATGTCATTCGGAGAAACGCGAGACTGCGCGTCTTCTGGCCAGGCGGCAAACCGGGGCGCAAGCTGATAGACGAATGTGACACCGGGGCGGTTGATCAGCCGGTCGATGAGGCTCGCGGGCAGCGTGTCCGCCTGACAGTCCTCCGGGTCTGAGAGCACCGGGCGATCCGGGCCGGCCTCCATGGGCTCGCTGGCGCTGATCGTCAACGTGACAGCCTCGATGCCAAAGCCGGGCTCAATCCGGGAAATCTGATCCTTGAGAAGACGGAGGATGCGGGGCGTATCCGAGCTCGGATCGGAGGTGCCCACCTGGATGGCCTGGACCGTGCTGTCGACACGCACACAGAGGAAATCGATCTGCCGTGCGCCTTCCCCGCGACGGGACAGCGAGGCGCAGGCTTCCGGCACAAGAGCCTCGATCACGGTCGCAATCGCCTCGGCCGTGGCGATAGGCTCAACAAGCGAGCGCGAGAGCGAGATCCGGTCCCGCAGCTGAACCACGTTCAGCGGCCTGGCCTGACGGCCAAGCGCCTCATCCAGACAGGTGAGAAGCTCCGCGCCGAACCGCTTGGCCAAAGGCGCGCGGGGAAGGGCCGCAAGGGCGCCAATGGTTGTCAGTCCCAGGCGATTGAGATGGGATGCTGTCTCCGGGGCAATCGGAAGGGCCGAACACGGCAGTTGGTCCAGAGCCTGTTTCTGCTGACCGGGCGGAATGACACAGGCCCGGTCGAGGCGGGAGCGTGCCAGAACGCGCGAGGCCGCTGCAGTGTCACTCAAAGCAAGAGAGCAGACATGACCTTTTTCGGAAAGACGCGTCCGAACGAGAGACAGCATCGCCTCTTCGCCGCCATAGAGATGAGCACAGCCGGTTGTATCGCTATAAAGGCCATCGGGCACATCCAGAGCGGGCAGGGGCGACAGCCACAGCAGCCATGAACACAGGTTCAGGAGAGCCGCATCATCGGCGTCTGTGTCCTGCTCGGCGCACAGGAGATCCGGCACAAGGCTGCGTGCCTGGGCCAGCGGTTGGCCGGGTCTCAGCCCCGCCGCCAGTGCCACCGGATTGACGGCTGTGAGCGTCTGGCGGTTGTGCTCAGGCGCGTGCACGACAAGCGGGCGATCGGAAGGGTAATGATCCGACTGGCAGAGCTGGAGGCGCTCGGTGCGCCAGAAGGGAAGCCAGAGGGCGAGAATGCGGCGCATGGTCAGGACAGTCGAGGAGCCAGTGGGCAGGACGTCCTCCGCGCACCCGCAGCAGCGAGACGGAAAGACGGCAGGGGCCGGGAAGCGGTAGAACCAATCCCGGCAGACAGAGAGGGTCTGAAGGGTGAGAGGTGATCTGCCAGCGGGTGGCGCAGGCACAGGGATCTTTTCCAGAGGAGCGGGAGACGCTGACAGGGCGCAGGAAGAAGCCGGTATTTCCGCTGCTTTCGGCGGCGAGGTTCAGACGACGCACTTCTGTCAGGGAGGGAATATGCAGACCGGCTATCACGACAATGGCGCGCTCGGGACCGCGCAGGATGTCCTCGGCGACGGCCAGAACACTGGCGTCATCGCTCTCAACGCAGATCAGGTGCCGGAGCGAGATCACGGCCTGATGCAGTCCCCAGGCATGGAGCTGAGGGGGTACCGCCCCCAGCCAGAAAACAGGCTGGTTACTGCGCGCGAGCAGAGGCAGAAGCAGGGCGAGGCTGGCCCCGATCTCGAGCGGATCGGGCACCAGGATGTCGTGCAGGCTGGCGGTTTTGAAGCCGCCGCCCAGATGGTTATCGACCGGTAGCAGGCCTGTTGGCAGCGCCCGGAGTGTAGAGTGAGGCAGGCTCCGACGCTCCAGGCATCGGACCTGCTCGCGCAGACGCGCCAGCGCGTTCGAAGTCATGACTGTTCTCCTTAACGAGAACAGAAAGAGAACAAAACGCTATCGGATGCAAGCTAAATTCGCGATATCCTGTCTTACTAGCAACACACCGATTATCCGCGAAAATGGGGATATCGAAGATTTGACGACTTCCTGTAGGGTAAGTCCTATGCTTGGAAAAATCCAATAAAAAGGTAGCCGGATCTTACGGTTTAACGGGAAATGGAAGTAAAATAGTGGATATTAGGAAGTTACTCCTCGACCTAGAGATGCGTCGTTATAGGAATGGTCTTCAAAGACTTGGTGAATCGTTTCATGCAGCGAGTAAGCCCTTTCTTCAAGATATTGCTATTATCGAGAAAGAGTTTCGCGACCTCGAAGAGGCCATTTCTCGTGGAGAGCGAACCTGGGAGATAATCGATGAAGACGGGATGGATTGTGGATATGAAAGTGATCATCTGCTGGCGATGATAAGCGATGCAGAGGAGAACCTGATGCTCCTCCGCAAAGCATTCTTAGTGTTAATATATCACCATTGGGAGCGCTCCGCTCAGGTATGGCTAGAGGATCTTCCGAAAAAGCCCAATCATGAAAGAATTGTCACTGCTCTCCGAAAGCGTGGATTCTTCATTCCACCACAATTAGACAAATTGCGAATGATTGCAAATACAATAAAGCACAATAGTAAGTGCGCAGAAGAACTATATCGTTCAAATCCAGAGTATTTTAGTTCGGATGCAAATTTCACTAAGAGAACCACCCTTGAAGGGAAAATGGTTTCTAAGGATCCGGACGACATAGATTGGGAAGGAAACATGCATTTAACGAACGAAAATTTGGATTACTTCATAAAAGTTGTACTCGAATGTGCACTACCGGCCCCTTCCTCGGCAAGCTAGCTTGAGAAAAAATCCATCTTTTCTGGGGAACAGGGAGATTAAGGCTATGGATTTGTGGACAGCCGCTTGAGGCGCCCGCTCACGCCTTCGGGACAGCTCTTACGACCTGACCCGAAGGCGCAGCTCTGCCCACAAGTCCATTGCGCAAACAACAATAGCTTTTATTTCTTCTAATAAAGGAACGCAGCCGCAGCGCTCCGTATTCTTCTCTAAGAGAACTTCGCAGATAAGATATACGGCTTCAGAGCAGACGAGCGATCATGTGTAACCTCTATGCTCAGACGTCCTCACAGGATGAGATCCGCGCTCTTGCGGAGGTTCTCAATGACCATACGGGCAATCTTCCCCTCATGCCGGATGTCTATCCGGATTACGCGGCGCCTATTGTGCGCAACGGGCAGAACGGTCGGGAGCTGGTTCTGGCCCGATGGGGCATGCCGTCGCCTGCCTTTGCCCTGAAAGGCCATAAGGTCGACCGGGGGGTGACGAATATCCGCAATACGAGCTCTCTGCACTGGCGACGCTGGCTGGGTGTTTCGCATCGCTGCGTGGTGCCGTTTACGGCTTTCTCGGAACAGGCGCGCCAAGATGACGGGTCGTTTCATCCGGTATGGTTCGCAGCCGACGAGACAAAGCCTCTCCGCTTTTTTGCCGGGATCTGGACCTCCTGGACCTCGGTACGCAAACTCAAGGAAGGCGAGGTTACGGCCGATTTTTTCGGCTTCCTGACAACGGAAGCCAACGCGGTGGTCGCGCCCTACCATCCCAAAGCCATGCCCGTCATTTTGAAAGACCGGGAAGAGATCGAAACCTGGCTGACGGCCCCCACACCGGACGCCCTGAAACTGCAGAGGCCACTGAAAGAGTCATCTCTTCAGGTTCTCTGAACAGATGAACGATCTAACTGGCCTTCTTTCCCTTGAGGCGGGCGATTAGTCGGGAACTTCGCATTATGGCTTCATCCGCCTGATCCATGGCTGCTGCCAGATCCTCATAATCGAACTGAACCGGATCCAACCAGGTTAGCGGCGGGAGCTGCGTCATCTCGTCCGCCCCGACAGAGTACGCCGTGAACAGATCATTCTTGCGCGGTCGCCCGCGTTTTCGGCCAGGAACGGGTCGCTTGGGCGGTGTCACAATGTCGCTGAGGGATTCCATTACGGCAAGACCGAACAGGCGATGAGCCGCCCGGTGCGTAACTTCGACAACAATGCCCCGGTCCTGGAACACGCTGAGAAGCTGCAGCGCGCTTTTCAGCGACATGCCGAGACGCTCCGCCAGCATGGACGCGGACACGAGCGGCTGGATCGCCAGCACATTGATCGCCTGGGGTGCGCGCGAATGCCGACGTTGCGCGCCGCATCTCTCAAGCGCCTGCATTCTGGCTCGCTCCAGGTGGCGCAGAAGGTCATGCGCCTCGCGGACTTCGGCCAGAAGAGCATCGAGCCACCAGCACAGCCAGAGCTCGATCTCCCAAGGTGTTCCAGGCGAGAGTGCTTCGATGCCGGTCAGGATCAAAGGCGTCCGGAGAATATCATGGGCGTGCCAGTAGCGGCCTAACGCTGCACAGAAGGGAGCACGGGGTCGACCGGACTCCAGCCAGCGATGAAAAGCAATCCCTGCATCAAGGATAGGTCCCCAGCCTGACGACTGCTCGCTCAGAAAATCTTCCGCTTCGGCAATGGCGCTTGCCTGCATCTCATCCGGGCGAGCATACCAACGCCAGATCGTAAAGGCATGAGAGGCAGCATCCACGGTCGTGCCGCGCTCAAAGCTGTCCTGCCCGATCACTCTCGGAACAAGACCATGGAGTTCAGCGACGAGATACCAGGGATCAATCACCCAGCCATCGACAGCGCCGTGGCGCCGGATAGCAGCCAAACGTTGTCTGAAGATAACAGCGGGCACCACTGCTGCCCCTCTCAGCGCCTGATCCAGACGTCCCAGCTCAAGACTGAACTGGGTCAGTCTTTCAACAAACGGAGGAGTAGCCACTTAATCTATGAGGCGTTGTTCTTGGAAACGTCCGCAACATGGGCGTTCCATACGGGCTCCAAATACTCGATAAACTCTTTGGGCAGGGGAATGGAATGAGTGGTCTTAATCATCCGGTCGTCCATAGCCTCAATCTGATCCATGGAAAACGGAGGAGCGTCTTCTACCTCTCCGACGAAGACCGGCTCGACCAGATTCCACCTCAAGCCGGAAGCCGTAGTGCCCATTTTTTCAGTGTTTGAGCACGGAAGATTCACGGGCAATGACGTGGAAAGACTGGCCTTCAAAGCCGCAAACGTCCGGAACCCGTGCCGTTTGGAGAGTTGTTCGAGAGCCTGCGTGTAAGACAATGTGCCAGACCGACTTTCCTGTCGGGCCTGCTTTTTGAGCGCTTCAAGAGAAATCGTCATCTGAAATCCTCGACCGGAAGACTAAGTCACAGGGCCTGATTTGCGTCACATTCCGAACGGGAGGTTATGACAGTCTGTCTGAGAGACTTTTCCGTTGTTTCACAGGTCGGAAGGCGCGCTATGTCTCCCGCCTTTGGCAGGATAACTAGCATCTTTCAACTAGACTGAACAGGATTACAATCGGTTGATCTGATTGTTAATTGGACGGGCGAACGACTGATTCCGGGGCGTAGCTGAGCTGTCCACTAGACTTTCACGCGGCACGACATTTTAGTTTAACCGGTATCTCAACAAAGGGGATTAGCTTTCTGAATCAGTCAGGGCCACAGCGACCTAATTTCGCAGCAGTCGTCTGTCTATCGTCAGGACAAAATGTTAATCGCATCCTTATCCGCGAACCTTTCACACAAGCTCGAAAAAAGAAAATTGTTGAAATCTTTCTGTAATAACCTTTAATAAGATTGTTTTTTAAGTTCTTTGATAAAGGTTTTGGGCCATGAAGCGAACTGAACTCTCCGGTGGTGTCCGTGAGCGTCTGGTGCGTCTTCCAGCCCCTTATGAGCATCACTACGGGGTGCTTCCTCTCCCTCTTCCGGAGGAAGGAATTCCTCTAGAAGAAATCACAGCGGTGCATTCCGAAGCCCAACTGGCATTGGGACAGGCTGATGAGATTGCACGCTCTCTTCCAGATCCTTATCAGATCAGTCGTATTCTCAGCCGCCGTGAAGCTGTCAGCAGTTCGGCGATGGAAGGAACCCATAGCACCCTGGATGAACTTCTTATCGCCGACGAAGATGACGATCAGGCAGGGCAGGCAGTTCGACAGGTTCGGGATTACGCGCTGGCTCTGGAGCGGTTCGTGCCATCGGCTCTTATTAAGGGCCGTCAAATCTTTCAGGTCGATCTGATCCAGAACCTGCATCGTAACGTACTCGGCCATGATGCGTCCTACCGGGATACTCCGGGAGACTTCCGACAGGAGGTCGTCTGGATCGGCGGCAATGGGCACATTGCCTATTCCGTTTATAATCCTCCACCACCGGCTGAAGTCCCTCATTTTCTGGAAGAGACCCTGGATTACATGCGGGAAGACGGAATGCAGATGATGACTCAGTCCTTGATTACCCGGATGGCGTTAGCCCACGCTCATTTCGAGGCTGTTCATCCGTTCCGAGACGGGAATGGTCGCGTAGGTCGGCTTTTGCTACCCTTGATGATGGCAGCCGAGAAACACGTTCCGCTCTATCTCTCACCGTATATAGAGCTCCACAAACAGGCTTATTATGCAGCTCTCAAACAAGCACAGCAGAAGCTAAACTGGCTTCCTCTGATCGGCTTTGTTTCGGATGCCATTGTTCAAACCGTTCAGGAGTTACGCATCACCCGTGAAGCTCTCAGAACCCTGAATGCTGCATGGTTGACCCGTCGTTCATTCCGGAAAGGATCAGCAGCGCTACGAACGCTTGATATCCTTAGGGATTATCCGGTTCTGACGGCTCCACGTCTGGGAACTTTGCTGTCGATTACGCCACCTGCTGCTCACACGGCAATTGGCCAACTTTGCCAGGCTGGGATCCTAAGAGAACGAACTGGCTATGCCCGCAATCGGATTTACGTTGCAGATGAAGTGCTTGGCATCCTGAACCGACCCTTTGCGGAAGATCCTATCGTTCCGGGCGCAGCCACCCAAGCCTAATGTCCTTTCTCTGATCGTGATCGGCGAGAGAGCGGAACCCTCTGTATTCTCTCTTTCCCGCAGTAAAAAACATGTCGGATAATATTTGTTATGCCAACTATAATGCATTTGCATGCTGGAGTTCATAACCAATCGGTTTGATGAAGCCTCTTAAAAATTTCGGTCATGCCTTTGGCCAGGCGTTCATTCCAAACCGCGCAATTTCCATCAGCCGCTCCTGTGATGCTCCGTCACGGGCTTGGACGGCCATGCCGCGTAGGAGGGATCCGTAGAACGCTGCTAGAGCTTCAATATCGGTACCTGTCGGCAAATCTCCTACCTCCAAACCCTGTTGCAGGCATGCAGCCATAGCGCCTTCTGCCTGTGTCCGCTGACTAGCCAAAAGATCGCGCAAACGGTGCTGGTTCGGGGAGCATTGCGTTGCCGCGACTGAGATCATGCAGCCTGCAGGCTGGTCGGGGCGTGTAAATTCAACGGCAGCTGCTGTCGTTAAATCCTGAAAGACAGTTCGCGTATCGGCATCTTCACCAAGGATATCGAGAAACCAACCTCCAGCGACACTCATGTAGGTCTCAATCACCTCGTGATACAGCGCCTCTTTGCTTCCGAAAGCAT
Source organism: Gluconobacter sp. P5B12 (assembly GCF_018812035.1). Classification (NCBI taxonomy): domain Bacteria; kingdom Pseudomonadati; phylum Pseudomonadota; class Alphaproteobacteria; order Acetobacterales; family Acetobacteraceae; genus Gluconobacter; species Gluconobacter sp. P5B12. Next base: position 123,091 of record NZ_JACRVV010000009.1, read on the forward strand.
TGTAAAAGCTGGAAGCACTGATCTTCATGACCGAAATAAGATCATCGAAACTCGTCCCCTCATAGCCGCGATCCCAAAACAAGCGCATGGCGGCACACAAGGCTTCCTTGCGATCGAAAGATTGAGGGCGCCCGCGCCCTCGCCGCTCACTGGGGTCTTTTTTTGGTGCCATCGCTCCATAAATCCTTGAAACCGGAGATCCAAACCTCATATGCCTTATGTTGGAGCGATTACTCCATATTTAAATCCTTTGCTTTCGACCAACCGGGCATAAAGTACGCATGTGCGTTCTGGCCCATACAGACAGGCACATATCCATGAGCAAACTTTCCGGAAAAGTTGCAATCGTAACCGGCGCCTCTAAAGGAATTGGGGCTGGTATTGCCAAGGCACTCGCCGAAGCGGGGGCGGCTGTCGTCGTCAATTACGCCTCAAGCAAGTCCGGAGCGGACGCCGTCGTCTCAGCCATTGCCAGCAATGGCGGTCAGGCCGTCGCTGTTCAGGGAGATGTTTCTCGTAAATCCGATGCGCAGGCCATAGTGGATGCGGCGATCAGTCAATTCGGGCGCTTGGATATTCTCGTCAATAATTCCGGGGTTTACGAATTTGCTTCGATCGACGAGATCACCGAAGACCATTTCCATCGTCTCTTTAATGTCAATGTGCTTGGCACTTTACTGACGACCCAGGCCGCCGCCAAACACCTTGATGATGGCGGTAGCGTTATCAATATCAGCTCCGTTGTATCTCGTATTACGCCACCAAATTCTGCGGTCTATACGGGAACAAAGGGAGCCGTTGACGCCATTACAGGTTCTCTTGCGCGTGAGCTGGGGCCGAGAAATATTCGGGTAAACGCTATCAATCCTGGCCTGATTGAAACAGAAGGCACCAAAACTGCCAATGTTGTGGGTTCCGAAATGGAACAGCTCATTATTTCACAGACACCGCTGGGACGTAGCGGCCAGGTTCATGACATTGCTCCACTTGCCGTGTTTCTCGCCTCTGACGATGCGCGCTGGCTGACAGGTGAAACACTCATTGCCTCCGGTGGGCTGCGCTGACGTTTGACGTTAACCCGGCGGACCTCTGCCGGGTTAATATTTTATTATTGGTTTGTATTCACGAACAATATTGTCCGCGAAATATACTCTGCCAGGAAGACTTAAGCCATATTATCTAGAGAATGCTTGTGTCGTGAGAACAGGCCTACCGTGGCTTATGAGTTCTCCGCTCAAACACAGTTTCCAGAGTGCGTTGGGAAGGTAACGGCAGATACGAAGGAAAATAATAGTCATAGTCCCCCACGAATTTTCCGTTGCACAAAGTCCAGCCTGTCTTGCCCCCAAAACAGTTCGTTTCCGACGACGTAGGTAGGAGTACCAAAGATACCAAGCTGTTCTGCGTCAGACAGGTTTTTTTCCCATACAGCGTATACTTCTGGCGTTTGGGAAAAGACTAAGAGCTCTTTGGTGTCGCAATGGAGTACGTTTTCAACAATACCCTCAAGCGTATTCGTATCCGCAATATCCTGATCATGGGCCCATAATGCGGATTGAATCGCCCATGACAAAGCGACATCGTCATAGCCTTTGAGACCCGCGGCAATAACAAGACAAGCCGCATACTCTATAGTTCTGCAGGGATAATATTTCGGTTTCAGATTAAGAGGAATATCTAGAAACTTCCGCCAGCGGGTCAATTCAACCACATGATAATTCTGTCGGGCAGTGGGGCGCTCCCGCAAAGGGATTCCGCCATTACTCTGGATGATCCGAATTGGTCGCAGCACAAGTGATACGCCTTCCGACCGAGCAATTTCACGCAGCTTTGGCATCCCAAGATAAGCCCAAGGCGACGAGATTCCATAAAAAACCTGGATCGTCCCCACATTCGATGGCTGCTCGTCGGTCATTTTTGTTCCTTACATTGACAATATGAAAGAGTGATCGTGAATAAGAATGAGTTTAGATCATTAATCTCGTTGCGTCATGCGATAACATAATATACGACTCACTGAGTAGCTTATGGAAATGCACTCATTAATATAGTTATTAATGAGTGCAGCCAAAATGCGAATGGGCCTGTTTCCTCCAACCTTTTCGTCCGGATCCCGCCATGTCCGCATCTCGTGAGTTTCCAGCACTTCTGACCCTCATTCTGTTGACATTAGGGGGCACTGCTCAGGCTGCAGATGAGCAATCGTCCGATCATGACGTCATGCATAGACAGCCAATTCCTTCCCGCACACCAAAGAAGGCGGCCACAACGCATGCGCCTGCCCCGGTCAGAAAAGCGGAAGAAATTCATGTTAGAACAGAGACGCTCTCCGGAGGTGTGACCAATACTACACCCGGCGGAGGACTCATGCCGGTTCAAACGGTTCCACGCATGCAGAGCGGGGTTACGCGAGACTATATTGCGAAGCAGTCCCCAACCACGAACACACTCAATCT